>OMWV01000011.1 GCA_900314845.1 uncultured Eubacteriales bacterium | reverse complement strand
TCTGCTTGTGATGAGTTTTACCGCACGGATAGCGTCATCGTTTGCAGGGATAACGTAATCAACGTCATCAGGATCGCAGTTTGTATCAACGATACCGATGAGGGGAATGCCAAGGGTAAGAGCTTCCTGAACACAGATCCTTTCCTTCTTGGGATCAATGATGAATATAGCATCGGGAAGTCTGTCCATATCCTTTATGCCGCCGATGTTCTTCTCGAGCTTGTCCCACTCCTTCTTTATCTGGATAACTTCCTTCTTGGGAAGTACGTCAAATGTTCCGTCCTCGGACATCTGCTCTATCTCCTTGAGCCTCTTGATCCTGCTCTGGATAGTCTTGAAGTTCGTGAGCATGCCGCCGAGCCATCTCTGGTTAACATAGAACATGCCGCAGCGCTCTGCCTCAGCCTTGATAGAATCCTGTGCCTGCTTCTTTGTGCCTACAAAGAGGATCGTGCCGCCCTGAGCCGCGATGTCCTTTACAGCGTTGTAAGCGTCATCTACCATATGAACGGTCTGCTGAAGATCAATGATATAGATTCCGTTTCTCTCTGTGTAGATGTAGGGAGCCATCTTAGGGTTCCATCTTCTTGTCTGGTGGCCGAAATGTACACCGGCCTCGAGCAGCTGCTTCATAGAAATTACACTCATAATTTACCTCCATGGTTGTATCTTCCGCGCGCCTCAACTCCGGTGAAACCTGCTTTATTGCGGGACCATTGCCGGATCAGCGCTGCGTGTATTGTAAAGCCGAAAAAGATTATACCATAAAAAAAGAGGGCTGACAAGCACTTTTCCTTATGCTCCAGCCCTTTTCTATACGCTTTTCATCAGAAGGACAGTCTGCTGTGTCAGGCCGCTCCCTTCACACCTCATGCTGCAAGATCATCCGTTTCCTGCAAGATTTCTTCTGCTCTGTGCATTCCCGCAAATCAGATATAAGCTCTCACTTTTCGCTGAGCTTCTTCAGTTCATCGAAGACCCTGTCATTGAGAACCTTTATATAGGTTCCCTTCATGCCTGATGACCTGGATTCTATGACGCCCGCGCTCTCAAACTTCCTTAGGGCGTTGACTATGACGGACCGGGTGATTCCGACCCTGTCTGCTATCTTGCTCGCGACCAGTATGCCCTCGCTGCCGTCGAGCTCCTCGAATATGTGTGTAATAGCTTCAAGTTCCGAGAATGAAAGCGTGCCGATCGCAGACCTGACGATCTGAATCTTGCGCTTCTCCTCAGCTGACTCATCATTCTCCGAGCGGAGCATCTCAAGGCTGACCACCGTTGTGCCATACTCGCTGAGAATGATATCGTCGATCTCATAAGGGCTGCCCTTCCTGTAGATAAAGAGCGTGCCAAGCCTCTCCCTTGCAATCTCGATGGGAGTGATGATAGCCTGATAGCCCTCGATTTCTTCCCCGTCAAAACCCAGCGTCAGGAGATTCACATTCTCCTTTGTGGAGAGAATGATGAGAAGTCTCTCATTCAGTTCGGGTTCTATGTGCTGCCCCACCTCATCGACCAGGAGCTTTTGCAGGACAGGAACTTTTTCGCTGTTGCAGATGCCCAGAACCTTACCCTTTCTGCTGATCACAAGGGCATTGGAATCAAGCACCTCGCTGAGAACATTACAGATATCATTAAAAACGACAGTCTGTGAATCATTGTTGTGAAGCAGTTTGTTGATCTTTCTTGTCTTATCTAGTAATTGTACACTCATCTGCAGATCCCTTCTTTGTATCTGATTTTTGGGACAAGAAACCTGAAATCGCACAGTTTTCCTTACATATTTTTTATTTTATCATTTGTTGTTAGAAAAAACAAGTTAATGTTTGAAATTTCTAAATATTTTCGATAATAACGAGTGTCGGCGGAAAAAGCTCGTCAAAATGCCCATTTTCCCGACGAAAAATTGTGTACAATTCATAAAGAAGGCGGCAGAAAGCCTGCCGCCAATTAATCTTCTTCATTTTCCCTATCAATAATGCAGCCGCACTCCTTATCCATGCAGACAAGCTTGCTGCCCTTCTGAAGCATGATGCCGCCGCACCGGGGACATCTCTTATTCGAAGGCCTCTGCCATGTCATAAAATCGCATTCCGGATTGTTTATGCAGCCATAGTATGTCCTGCCCTTGCGGGTCTTGCGGATCACGACATCCCCTCCGCACTTGGGACAGCTCACGCCTATCTTCTCGTAATAGGTCTTTGTGTTCCTGCACTCAGGAAATCCGGGACAGGCCAGAAACTTGCCGTGAGGGCCGTACTTTATGACCATAAGCCTTCCGCACTTATCGCAGACAACGTCAGACACTTCGTCCTCTATCGTGATCTCCTCCAGTTCCTTCTCCGCCTTATCGACAGCTTCCTTCAGATCCGGATAGAAATTCCTGATGACGACCTTGTAATCTATAGTTCCCTCGCTGACCTTATCAAGCAGAGATTCCAGCATAGCTGTAAAATCAACATTCACGATGCTGGGAAATCCCGCTGTGATCATATCGTTGACGACCTGGCCGATCTCCGTCACATAAAGGTTCTTGTTCTCCTTTGTCACATAATGCCTGGCCATAATGGTCGTGATAGTCGGCGCGTAGGTACTGGGCCTTCCTATGCCCAGAGCTTCCAGTGTATGGACAAGGGATGCCTCTGTAAAATGAGCGGGCGGCTGAGTAAAATGCTGCTTTGCGTCAAAGGAGTTAAAGCTTATCCGGCTGTCCCGGGAAAGGCTTTTCGATATGACGTTGCCGCTTTTCTTCTCATCGTCCGGCTTATAGACCGCCATAAACCCTTCAAAAGAGACCTTGGACGCGGATACGGTAAATATATGATCACCGGCGCCGATCTTTACATTCGTCGTCTCATAGACGGCATCGTTCATCCTGCTGGCAGTAAACCTGTTCCAGATCAGCTGATAGAGCCTGAACTGATCCCGGGAAAGGGATTCCTTGACCCTTATGGGGGTCATCTCCATGGATGTGGGCCGGATGGCTTCGTGGGCATCCTGCACATTCCGTCCTTTCTCAACAGCTCTGGCCTTCTCCGATACATAATCCTGGCCGAATTCATCCTTGATAAATTCTCTGACAGCCGCGTCTGCCTCATCGGAGATCCTGGTCGAGTCTGTTCTCAGATATGTAATAAGACCGACGGTCCCGGCTCCCTTTATATCAACACCTTCATAGAGCTGCTGGGCGATGCTCATTGTCTTCTGGGTAGAGAAATTCAGTCTCTTTGAGGCTTCCTGCTGCAATGTGCTCGTTGTGAAGGGAACAGGGCACTTTCTGGTCCTCTTTCCTTTCTTCACCTCGCATACCTCGTAGGCAGCCCCCTCCAACTCCTTCTGAACCTGCTCTACTTCTTCCCTGGAATGGAGTTCTATCTTCTGATTATTCTTTCCGTAATATCTGGCGGTAAGAGGCTTCTTCTCCCCTGCCACATCAAGCAGCACATCCAGGGACCAGTACTCATCCGGAATGAAAGCATCTATCTCCTTCTCCCTGTCGCAGATCAGTTTTAGAGCGACAGACTGGACCCTGCCGGCAGACAGGCCCCTCTTCACCTTCTTCCAGAGTATGGGGCTGATCAGATAGCCTACCAGCCTGTCAAGGATCCTCCTAGCCTGCTGGGCATTCACCAGGTTCATGTCTATGTCCCTGGGATGCTTTATCGCTTCCTTGACTGCCTTCTTTGTGATCTCGTTAAATGTAATTCTGTGGATCTGACTCTCATCAAGCTTCAGTGCCGCTGCCAGATGCCAGGAGATAGCTTCTCCCTCACGGTCCGGGTCCGTTGCCAGATAGATCTTATCTGCCTTCTTTGCTTCCTTGCGAAGCTGGGCCAGAATACTGCCCTTTCCCCGGATGGTTATATACCTGGGCTCGAAATCATTCTCGACATCTATGCCCAGCTGACTTCTTGGAAGATCTCTTACATGACCGTAAGAGGCTTCCACGCTGTAATTTCGTCCAAGAAATCTCTTTATCGTCTTCGCCTTTGCGGGAGACTCTACTATCACTAAATTACTGCTAGCCACGCCGGCTTTCCTCCTTCAGGATATCCTTATATAAAAATAAACGCAGAAAAACGTCTTTGTCTTGATTAATTATACAGTTTACTAGCATACACTACTTTTTTTGATTAAGCAAGTGAAAAAATCCGCTGTATATATGCGATATTTTACAACAATTTCTCATTTTGTTAGAAACTGTGCTATGATAGCCGTAGGAGAAATATGTATTTTAAACATATAAACAAGGAGGTTCCTTATGGATAAGAAAGAGATTATCAGCGAGCTCAGGAGGATAAAACCCCAGGTCCAGCACGTATACGGCGTCACCCAGATCCTGAAAAAGACAGGAGTCTACAAGGAAGATTATGAGAAGTACATGAGTTCTGATTCTTCTATCAACATAGATGAAGAACTCGCGAGGCTGGACGGCGCGGATTACGATCTTGCCTGCGCTATCCTGACCGCCCTCATGAGAGAGGGATATTTCTGCGGCGAGAACTGGTTCCAGAGACGGGTAAAGAACGGTCTCTTCGACAAGGCCATAGGCCGTGTCATCAGCCTTCTGGAAGAGTCCCTATAAGATCAGTTCGTTAAAATAATAACCTGTATGGAATGAAAAAAGCGTCATACGATCTGTGACGCTTTTTTCATCTGAGAGTCGGAAGAGATGATCAGACTTCCCGTTTCATTTTTCTATAATATTCATATGTGTCTCTGGTCATGGGATCTATCTGGGCCCCGCTCTCTTCCAGATAATCCAGAGTCTGCCTGAGTATAAGGACCACGGCTCCGTCCAGGTCCGTAAAGGCCATCTGCCTCAGTCTCTCAAGGTCCGGCGCCTGATCCCTGCCGGGCTCTATGTAATCCGCTGTAAAAACAATTTTCTCCAGCAGAGTCATGCCGGGCCTTCCTGTCGTATGCCATGTGATGGCACCCAGGACTTCCTGATCCTTTACCCCGTACTTGTTTCTGGCAAAGTAGGCTCCGACAGGGCCGTGGAGAAGGAAGGGGCTGCGCTCCTGAGCTTTTGTATAGGGGATCTTCTTCTCAATGCATTCTTTCAGCAGATCCTGGGGCTTCATATGCTTGGCACAGTCATGGAGAAGGCCTGCCAGCAGAGCCTTGTGAAGATCCGCTCCCCAGCGCATAGCCAGGCAGGCTGACGTGTACTCGACGCCGGTCGTATGTCTGAATCTTTTTTCATTCTGAATCTTCTTCAGTTCTTTCTCTATCTCATCTAAATCCTTAAATGACATACTATCACCCTCTAACCCTATTCCGGCCAAAAACCGGCTCTACCCGCGGTACAGGCCCTTTTCCCTGATATAATCCTCCACGCCGGCGGGCACCATAAAGCGGACAGACCGCCCCCTGCCGCACCTGTCTCTAATCTCGCTGGAAGACAGTTCAATATCCGGCAGATCCATGAGCCTGATATGAGCGCCGTACTTTTCCCTCAGATAAGAAGCCCGGGCAATAAAAGCGTCTGCCTTTACATTGTTCCTGACAGCCGCCAGGATCGTGCAGTCTCTCATGACCCTCTCCGGCTCATGCCAGCTCTCCAGCTGGAAAAGAGAATCTCCGCCCATGATAAAGTAAAAATCCGTATCTGGCTGATCCACCCGCAGCTTATCAAGCGTATCCGCCGTGTAGCTGTAGCCCTGCCGCCGGATCTCCAGATCCGATACCCTGAAATAGGGGATATCCCTGGCTGCTATCTTCAGCATATTGAGCCGGTCCGCCGCCGGTGCGATATTTCTGCCGGCCTTGTGGGGAGGCGAACCGCTGGGGAGCAGAATGATCTCATCCAGAGAAAAATCCCGGTAGGCATTCTCCGCCAGGATCATATGCACCATATGGACCGGATTGAATGTCCCGCCGAGTATACCTGTCTTTTTTCTTGTCATATCTCTCTTGCCTTCAGGGGAGGATGATCCTGCGCTTGTCCTCCTTGCCCTCCTTATAGAGAACGATCTTTCTCCCGATAGACTGGACAACTTCGCTGTGAGTTCTCTCAGAAACTGTCTGCACGAGTTCCTTCACATCGTCATCACAGCTCTTGAGCACAGAGATCTTTATCAGTTCCCTGGCTTCCAGGGCCTGGCTGACTGAATTTATAAAATCAGGGCTGACCCCGTCCTTGCCTATCTGCAGGATGGGAGTCATATCCATGGCAAGACTCTTAAGATACGCACGCTGCTTGCTGTTTCTTATCATATTCTTCCTTTTCCGATCTATTTATAATAGTCAAATTCGTGTCCGTAGATCCTTACGGTGTCGCCGTCCTCTATTCCAAGTTCCTCCAGTTTCTTCAGAACGTCATTCTCCTTCATGAAGTTCTGGAAGAATTCGAATCCCTTCTCCGACTCGAGATTTGTATAGCCGAGCATCCTTTCTATGCGGGGACCCTCGACAACAAAGACGCCGTCCTTATCGACGCTGACGGTATAAGGTTCCTGTTCCCTCTCCTGGTGGTCCTGGGGAAAATACTCCTGCTGATACACAAAGGGTTCCCCGCCAAGCTCATCCAGCATATTCCTCACATGATAAAGGAGCTCTTTTACGCCCTGCCCGCTTACGGCAGATATGGGAAATACCTTTATCCCTTCCGGCTCAAACTGGTCTATTATCCTCTGCACATTCTCAGACTGGGCCCCATCTGCCAGGGCATCTATCTTATTGGCCGCTATGACCTGCGGTCTGCGGGCCAGTTCCGGCTTGTAGGCTGCCAGCTCCGCATTGATGCTGCGGATATCCTCCACAGGATCTCTGCCCTCGACTCCCGCCGCGTCAACGATGTGGATGATGACCCGGGTCCTGTCTATATGCCTGAGGAACTCCAGGCCCAGCCCGGCGCCCTGGGAGGCTCCCTCTATGATACCCGGAATATCCGCTATGATAAATCCCTTTCCGCCGTCACCAAAGTCGACGACGCCCAGGTTCGGCACAAGAGTCGTAAAATGGTAATCCGCGATCTTGGGCCTTGCGTTTGTCACCCGGGATATGAGGGTCGATTTGCCTACGTTGGGGAAGCCGACGAGACCGACATCAGCTATGAGCTTCAGTTCCAGGCTTACGTACAGTTCCTGGGCAGGCTGTCCCGGCTGGGCATACTTGGGCGCCTGCATCGTGGACGTGGCATAGTGCATATTGCCCTTGCCGCCCCGGCCGCCTTTCAGGATGACGAACCTGTCGTTGCCCATGGACATGTCTGTGATGACAAGTCCGGTCTTCGTATCCCGGATCACCGTGCCCTCGGGCACCTTGATGACAAGATCTTCCCCGTCGGCTCCGTGGCAGCGATTCTTGCCGCCTTCCTTGCCGTTCCCGGCACAGTACTTCTTATTGTGTCTGAAATCGCCCAGGGTGTTCATGCCCTTATCCACCTGAATGATAACGTCTCCGCCCCGGCCGCCGTCTCCGCCGTTGGGACCGCCCGCGGGGACATAGAGCTCCCGCCTGAAGCTGACGTGACCGTCTCCGCCCTTGCCCGAGCGTAAATATATGTCAACACGGTCTGCAAACATCCGGATCCTGCCTCCTTTTTCAGTCAGAAAACGGCTTCAAATATGAATCTGAAGCCGTAAAAAATCTTTGTTATATTATAAGATCAAAAACCGTCTCACCGGCACTTACTGCTGAGCAGCAGGTGCTGCAGGAGCCTCAACGGGATAAACAGATACCTGCTTCTTTGATCTGCCAAGACGTTCAAATCTTACGATTCCGTCCGCGCATGCAAAAAGTGTATCGTCTCCGCCTCTGCCTACGTTAAGTCCGGGATGTATCTTTGTTCCGCGCTGTCTGTAGAGAATGTTGCCTGCCTTGACAAACTGTCCGTCTGCCCTCTTGGCGCCAAGTCTCTTGGCCTCAGAGTCACGTCCGTTCTTTGTGGAGCCGACACCCTTTTTATGAGCGAAGAACTGAAGGTTCATCTTCAACATGAGTTACACCTCCTCAATGTTTAGCTTTATATGACCGCTGTAAGATTCCTCTATGGACTGCAGGTTCATCTGCATGGCCTTCATCAGCAGGTCTCCGTCGTGGTCAAGCCCATCCGGAAAATCCACTTTTATAAGACCATCCTGACTGTCATCGCTGACGATCCTGTCATCTGTAAGCTTCTCTATAGAGTTTGCTGTCCCTATGACCAGAACTGACACAGCGCTGCAGACGATATCAAGGCCCTCGTCCGCATAGTCCGCATGTCCTCTGCTGACAAATCCCTTATAACGGCCGTCCTTGTCTCTGTAAATAGTTACGTTGATCATTCTTCAGATATTAAGCGTTGATCTTGTCGATCCTGACCTGCGTAAAAGCCTGTCTGTGGCCATTCTTCTTGTGGTAGCCGGTCTTCGGCTTGTACTTGTAAACGATGACCTTCTTAGCCTTGCCGTTAACAACAGCTGTAGCTGTTACAGTAGCGCCGGCAACCGTGGGATTGCCGACCTTTACATCGTCTCCGCCCACAACAAGAACCTGATCGAATACAACCTGTGCGCCGGGCTCAACGCCGAGCTTCTCAACTCTTACGTAATCGCCTTCGGCAACCTTGTACTGCTTTCCGCCTGTTGCAATAATTGCGTACATGTAAGGCACCCTCCTTATCATTACTCGCCAGCTTCGGCATCACGCTATTGTGAATTTAGACCTCGCTGTGCGGCATCCGTAGTATTTTAGCATACCTGCGTGCTCTAGTCAACAGTTTTCGGCTTATTTCCTTCCGCCCCCAGCATCTCCTGCAGGGAGTGTCTGGACCTTCTCCTGGTGATCTCAAGGATCTGCAGGGCCGTAAGGTCTATGACCGACGTCTGGATGGGATCAGCCTGGGCCAGCTCTCTGGCCTTTACAAATAGCTGGCTTTTATGCTCCTCGCTGCGCATATTGATAAAATCAACCAGGATCATACCTGAGAGATTTCGCAGGCGGATCTGCCGCATGACCTCACAGGCTGCCTCCATATTTGTCTCGAAAAAGAGCTTTTCCGTGTCAGCGCGCCTGATATTTTTCCCGGTGTTGACGTCTATGACAGACATGGCTTCCGTATTGTCTATGATCAGATAGCCTCCGGACCTGAGCCAGACTCTCCTTGAGCAGGCTTTTTCTATCTGATCATTTATGCCCTTGAGATTTGTGAGAGAAAAGTTCTCATCCTCATAGAGCCTGACCTGAGGAGCCGGGCTGCCTGCATCCAGCCTCATGCTGCTGATATAGGATGAGACCTGCTCATAGACCCGGGGCAGATCTGTCGTGATCACACAGTCGGGGTCGCAGATATGCCTCTTTATCATCTGCATGAAAATGCTCTCTCCCGCCCGCAAAAGGGACCCGCATGTTCTGGTCTTGTAGGAGGCCATGACATTCTCCCCCTCATGGGCCAGTTCCCTCAGCTCAATGGCAATGTTCCTGTCATCCGCCGAGGAGGCTGCTGTCCGTATGGTCACTCCACCCGGAAGATCTTCAGCCAAGGCCAGCTCTTTTAAGTGGTCTCTCAGCACGGGATCCTTTATCTTGCGGGATACGCGCACCCCGCTGCCGCCGGGAAAATATACGCAGCTGCTGCCCTGTATGCTGATCTTGCCTGTCAGCTGCCATTCCTTGGCCTTTATATTCTCCCCGTCCACCTGCACAAGGATCTCGTCTCCCTCACAGAGCCTGTCATTTTTCTTTACATTGGCAAAGTGGTGAGACTTATTGTCCCGCAGAGAGTAATAACCCATAACGGAGGGCCGGATCTCGACAAAGGCGGCATTCAGATTTTTTACGATATTCTTGACCTTGCCCAGATAGATATCTCCCAGGCGGATGTGAGGACCGGCGGGCTCCAGCCAGATCTCATAGAGTTTGTCATCTTCATACTGACAGCTCAGGATACTTGTGCCCTTAGACGTGATGACGATTTCTGTCTTCATGGATCCTCCTGCTTCTCCCCCTGCCAGATCTGATATCTGTCCAGGGGCACAAGATCCCGTCTTCCGTCTTTCCCCTGGTCCGCGTACATCTCCAATCTTGTGATCAGGAGCTGATAGGGATCGTAGGCAAGGGAAAAGGTGCTGCACATGGCGCTTATGACAAGCTCCGGCTTTAAGTTTGCCGCGCTGCCGGCCGAAAGGCTCATAAAAAGCGTGCCCCCATCTTCCAGCACCATATCAAAGATCAGAGGCCGGATATCAAGGTCTATCTCGCTTTTCTTTGTCTTCTTCCTCACAAGGATAGAATCCGCAGCCAAAAATGTGCTGACCTGATCCCGGCTAAAAAGCCTGGGCTCAGATTCCGGCTGGTCTGCCTCCCGAAAGCCCTGGCGGAATGAGACCCTGTAATCTGCCCCGGCAAATATTGACATGGAATTCTTTGCCCCATCATCCAGCCGGACGACCTTAAGGATCTTCATTCCCTCTGCCATCTGCTCATCCAGGTTCTCCTGCATCTGATCCATAGGAAGAGCAGATGCCGTCTCTATATCCATATACTCGCCCAGGCTCTCCAGGCCGAGGCCCAGGGGCGAGGCAAATGACATGACGGGATGGGGGTGAAAACCTTTGGAGTATACCATATCGTAACCGGCTCTGCGCAGGGCCTTCTGAAAATATCTCATGATATCCAGGTGGCCGATAAACTTCATCTCACCCTTCTTACTGAACTTAATCCTGAGTTTCATAGCACACCCCTGTCTTATACTGTCCACAGCCGCAGCCAGAACAGCTCTGCCTGCAATTTGGAGTGATCAGGCCCTGTCTGGCCCTTTTGTACTCTCTTTCCAGGAACCTTCTGCTGACGCCGATATCTATGTGATCCCAGGGAAAAATTTCATCCAGAGGCCTCTCCCTGTGGATATAAAAGGCCGGATCTACAGAGCATTTTTCAAAAGCCTCTCTCCAGACATCCACCTTGAAATACTCTGACCAGGCATCATAGATGCAGCCGTTTTGGTAGGCGGTCAGGATCACGCTGCACAGCCTCCTGTCTCCCCTGGCAAATACTCCCTCCAGCAGGGACAGATCAAATTCATGCCAGTTATACTTGAGGCTCCGGTGGTTGAGCACGCTGTGCATCTTGCGGCTCAAGAGCTTCTGCTTTTCCACGAACTCATCCTTTGTCGCCTGGCGGCACCACTGAAATGGCGTGAAGGGTTTGGGGACGAAGAAGGAAGTACTGGATACGATCTCTACTCTCTTGCTGTTCGGGCGTTCCTCCTTGGGAATACTGTAGAATTCACTGGCGATCTTATCAGCCAGAAGAGCGATCCCCTCCACATCCTCGTCTGTCTCCGTCGGAAGTCCCAGCATGAAGTAGAGCTTTATCCTGGACCAGCCGCCGATAAAGGCCTGCATGGCCCCGCCCAGGATATCCTCCTCGGTCAGGCCTTTATTTATCACATTCCTCATTCTCTGCGTCCCGGCCTCGGGGGCAAATGTCAGACTGCTCTTTCTCACGTCCTGTACCTTTGACATGACATCCAGGGAAAAGGCGTCTATTCTCAGGGAGGGCAGAGAAATATTGATATTCTTCTTCTGGCACTCGTCGATCAGATACTGGGTCAGCTCCGGAAGGCAGGCATAATCACTGGAGCTGAGGGAACTGAGCGATATCTCGTCGTGCCCCGTCGCCTCTATCATCTTCTGCGCCTTGTCTATCAGGAAGGAAAGGTCTCTCTGCCTGTCCGGCCTGTAGACCATGCCTGCCTGGCAAAAACGGCAGCCCCTGATGCAGCCCCTCATGATCTCAAGCACGATCCTGTCCTGGGTCACCTTGATAAAAGGGATCAAGGGCTTCTCGGGATATGTGACGTCATTTAAGTCTGTCACCACCTGCCTGCTGATCTTCTCCGGTATGCCGGGGACCAGAGGGCGGACACAGGCTATGGTCCCATCCTCCTTGTAGGTGGGCTCATAGAGCGAGGGAACATAAAGACCCGGAATAGACGCTGCCCGGATCAGGAATTCCTTCCTTGAAAGTCCCTGCTCTCTGCTCTCATTGTAAAGGTCCATCAGTCTGTAATACTGGGTCTCCCCTTCCCCTATGTAGAAAATATCAAAAAAGTCTGCTATGGGTTCCGGGTTGTATGTGCAGGGGCCTCCGCCTATGACTATGGTATCCCCGTCTTTCCTGTCCCGGGCCAGAAGCGGGATGCCCGACAGATCGAGCACCTGAAGGATGTTGGTATAGCACATCTCATACTGGATGGTGATGCCCAGAAAATCAAAGTCTTGGACCGGATCCTGCGATTCCAGGGCAAAAAGAGGGATCTTTCTCTCCCTCATGACTGCGTCCAGGTCCGTCCAGGGAGAATAGACTCTCTCGCACCAGACATCTTCCCTGGCGTTTAACAGGTCATAGATGATCTGTATGCCCAGATAGGACATACCGATCTCATAAACATCCGGGAAGCACATGGCAAAACGGATCTTCACGTCGGCAAGATCCTTCATAACCACATTGATCTCATTTCCCAGATAGCGGGCGGGTTTTTCCACACTCAGCAATATGTCGTCCGTAAGCGCCAGTTTTTTCATGCTTTTCTCTGACCGTCAACCTTCTTTATATAAGCCTGGGGGAGAGGCACCGCCGTGGTGAACGGATTTATCACAAATCCTTCTACCTTTTCCGGCAGCTTCATGTCAGCCAGATTTGAAAAACCGGCGGCCATGAGCTTCAGTTCCTTCCCTTCCTTAAACTGCATCCTGAATCTCTGAAATTCTATATTGTCCGTGAATATGGGGATAAAATTCAACTTGTTCCGGCTGTTGTTGAGCACAACAAACTGCTTCTGGGAGCTGTCCTTTTCCTCAGAATCCCTGAAAGGCATCAGATACCGGCCTTCTATCATATTCCTTACCATCTGCCGGTCTATCTTCTGCCTGTACTCATCATCCGGCTTGTCCACCTTACGCCTGAATTCCTGCATATAGATCAGCATGGAATACTGGAGGGCAGGGTTGCTTACCGGCCTTTTGTCCTCGGGAAGCTCTGAAAAATCTCTCCGCTTTGCAATATCGTAAAGGTATACGTCGTAATCGCTGCCGTCCTCATTGATCCTTATGGAGTTGACGCCCAGCGTATAGAGCTCGCCGATGATATCCAGATAGTTTTTCTTATAATATCTGACCGTCGTGGCGGGCATGCCGCTCTGATCCAGGGCCTTTGCCTTATCATGAGCCGCTTCCTCGCTGACAAAAAGATAAACCCTCTTATCCTCCCCATTCTCTGCCGTCTCGACATAAGGATGCTGGGTAGTCGGGGAGAGGGTGAAGAAAAGCTCATCCCTGTCCAGGACTCTCTGCACAAGGATCTTTCTCTTTGCCCTTTCCTGAGCTTCCTGTACTTTCTGCTCTATGACATGCTTTACCGATTCAAGGAATTCCTGGGCTGCCTCATCCCCTCCCTCGGCTGCTTTCTTTATCCAGCCAAGGCCTTCTTCCTTCCTGTCTGTTTCCTGGTCATTATAATAGAGATAGCCAAGGTTGAACTGAGAAGCCGCGTCGCCGCTCTCAGCGGCCATCTTGTACCATCTGGCCGCCTCCTCGCGGTCTGGGATCTGGGTCTGAGTGCCATTCTCATAAATGAGACCCAGTTGAAACTGAGCCGGCGCATATCCAAGTCCGGCAGCCTGGGTAAAGTAGCTCTGGGCCGCCGCGTCATCGCCTCTGTCCAGGCTCTCCGTGCCCAGAAAATAATAGGCCTGTGCGTCATCCAGCTGAGCGCCGCCCTCTTTTTCTTCCTTTTGTTCAGGCACCTGACCGGCACCTGTTTCTTTCTCTATTTCCCTGTCTTCCCTATCCTTGTCGCTCTTGCTCCTGCCGAACAATCCCATCAAAATACTCCTTCTGAATCTATGATATGATATACAGTTGTCGGATCCAAAATGAAAATAATCATAATATTTCACTTTAAGTATATTCGATCGCCTGATAAAGTCAAGTTTTGTTTGACAAGCGTAGTTATCCATGTATAATAGGTTAAGGAATACGAATGGAGGTCATATATGCTGCGACATTTACTAAACCCTTTGGATTTTTCCGTTGAAGAACTCGACAAACTGATGGATCTTGCTGTTGATATTGAGAAACATCCCGCCAAATATGCACATGCCTGCGAAGGAAAAGTTCTTGCGACATGTTTCTATGAGCCAAGCACACGAACCCGGCTGAGCTTTGAAGGAGCTATGTACCATCTCGGGGGACATGTCCTTGGTTTTTCTTCTGCCGATTCCAGCTCGGCTGCCAAGGGCGAGAGTGTCTCTGATACAATCCGGGTCATTTCCTGCTATGCTGATATCTGCGCCATGCGCCACCCCAAGGAGGGCGCTCCCCTCGTTGCTGCCTTAAAGTCCGGAATCCCTGTGATAAATGCCGGCGACGGAGGCCATCAGCACCCCACGCAGACGCTCACGGATCTTCTTACCATCCGGTCTCTCAAGGGCAGGCTGGGCGACATGACATTAGGCCTGTGCGGAGACCTCAAGTTCGGCCGCACCGTCCATTCCCTGATAGAAGCTCTCTCCCGCTACAAGGGTGTACGCTTTGTCCTGATCTCCCCTCCGGAGCTGAGGGTTCCCGAATACGTTCTGGAGACGCTGGGCAAGAAGGGCATCCCCTACAAAGAGGTGCAGAGCCTGGAGGAAGCGATCCCCGAGCTTGATATCCTCTACATGACACGTGTCCAGAGAGAACGTTTCTTCAATGAGGACGACTACATCCGAATGAAGGATTTCTACATTCTCAATAAGGCAAAGATGGAACTGGCCAGGGAAGACATGCTGGTCCTTCACCCCCTGCCGCGTGTCAATGAGATCTCAACAGAGGTCGATGACGATCCCAGAGCATGCTATTTCAAGCAGGCCCAGTACGGCATGTATATCCGCATGGCTCTTATCCTTACACTGCTTGGTCTGGAGGTGCAGTAATGTTGAATATCACAGGACTCGAGAACGGCGTTGTGCTTGATCATATTCCCGCCGGCATGAGCATGGAACTTTACAAGTATCTGAATCTTGACAAATTCGACTGCCAGGTCGCCATCATCAAGAATGCTGTCAGCCAGAAGATGGGCCGCAAAGATATCATAAAGATATCCGGTGAGCTTGACGAGTCGAATTTTGACGCGATCGGCTTCCTGGACAAGGATATCACCGTCAATATCATAGATCACGGCAAGGTCGTTGAGAAGAGGTCTCTGAGCCTGCCCAAGACCCTGACAAACGTCATAAAGTGCAAGAACCCCCGCTGCATCACTTCCATAGAGCAGGAACTTCCCCACATCTTCTTCCTGGCAGACCCGGAAAAGGAGATCTACCGGTGCAAGTACTGTGAGGAGAAGTACACAAGGAACGACCGATAAAATTATCAGAAACAGCAAGCCCCTCCGGCGCCATGCCGGAAGGGCTTTTCTTTTTTCAGATAAAAATATCACTCTCTGATCTGTCCGTTTCCGTAGATCACATACTTTGTCGTGGTAAGTTCCTTAAGACCCATGGGGCCTCTCGCGTGAAGTTTCTGGGTGCTGATGCCTATCTCAGCGCCAAAGCCGAACTCATTTCCGTCCGTAAACCTGGTCGACGCGTTCACATAGACCGCGGCGGAATCGATCTGATCCAGAAAGCGCCTTGCGTTATTATAATCGTTTGTCACGATGGTGTCAGAATGACCGGTATGATACCTGTTTATGTGGTCTATGGCCTCATCTATGCTGTCGACGACCCTGACGGAAGCAATAAGGTCCAGATACTCTCTTCCCCAGTCATCCTCACTTGCTTCCTTCATATCACCGAAAATGTTTCTCGCTCTTTCATCGCCGCGAAGTTCGCAGTTTTTCTCTCTCAGAGCCCTGCCGATAGCCGGCAGAGCTTTATCAGCGATATCCCTGTGGATGACAAGAGATTCACAGGCGTTGCAGACTCCCGTTCTCTGGGTCTTGGCATTTATGATGATCCTGACGGCCATGTCGATGTCAGCAGAGGCATCTACATAGACATGGCAGTTGCCCGTACCTGTCTCTATCACCGGCACGGTGCTGTTCTCTACGACATTGCGGATGAGACCCTGACCGCCCCTGGGAATGAGCAGGTCGATATAGCGGTTCATCTTCATCATCTGGTTCACGCTCTCATGATCCGTGGACCTTACGATCTGGATCGCGTCCTCAGGGCATCCGGTGTCTGCCGCCGCCTTCCTCAAAACTTCCCCGATAACGATATTGGAATGAAAAGCATCGCTGCCCCCGCGCAATATGGCGGCATTGCCCGTCTTAAAGCAGAGGCCGAAGGAATCCGCCGTGACATTGGGGCGGGACTCATAGATGATGCCTATGACGCCGAAGGGAACTCTCTTCTGGCAGATCTCCAGGCCGTTAGGCCGCACGGTAGAATAAATGATCTCTCCTATGGGATCCGCAAGGGATCTGACCTGCATCAGCCCGTCCGCCATCTGCCCGATCCTCTTTTCATCTAAAGACAGCCTGTCTATCATAGGCTCCGGCGTCCCGTTTTTCCTTGCCGCCTCTATATCCAGCCTGTTCTCCTTAAGGATCTTTTCGCTGTTTTCCACAAGATATCTTGCTGCCGTCTCCAGGCAGGCATTCTTCTGGGTTGTCGACATGTGTCCCAGTTCAAATGAAGCCTTTTTTGCGCGTCTTCCAAGTTCTATCATGTCCATTTCAAACGACCTCCCTGTCTCATCTTTTTGTCAAAATTGCCGACGGTGTGATGATCCCGTCAAGCTGCACATCCTTCTCATTGTGAGGAACATCATCTATCAGCTGAAAATCATAGGAAAGAGCGTATTTTAAACAGCCCTTCCCATGCTTCTCCATCCAGACATCATAGTAGCCGCCGCCGTATCCCAGTCTGTTAAACTCTCTGTCAAATGCCAGGCCCGGCGCCAGCACAAGGCCTTTCGTATAGACCGGCCCGCCGCCTTCTTCAGGCTCCAGGATGCCGAAGCTTCCGGCTTTGAGATCATCCCGGCTCCTGATGCCGATAAAATCCATCTGCCTTTTGCCGCTTATCCTGGGGCAGGCGACATTCTTTCCGTCAGAGAGCGCTCTCTCAATGATGGCGGATGTATCCATCTCCTTGCCAAATGAGACAAATATCAGGATGTTCTTTGCTCCGGCATAAAGATCCGAGGTAAAAAGTCTCTCAGAAAGGACATGGGCCGCTTCCCTTGCCTGCTCCTGTGTCAGGGCCTGCCGTTTCTCTTCCATTATCTTTCTTAACGTTTTCTTATCCATGATCATCAATTCCCGTAATGTTTCTTATTCTTCAGCCTATCCTTCAGATGCTCCACGGAACCGTCAGGGTTCTGGATATCCACATTGTTCAGCTGACCCCGCAGGTTCTCGCGCACGGAGGCGATATACCTGCCCCGCAGCTGTCTCTGTTCTTCCTTCTCAGCCTCTGTGAGCCCTTCTGCCTTGCTCTTATGATAGAGTTCATTTATCCTTGCGATCTCTTCTTTTGTGATTCCCATTTTCCATCCTTTCAGCCTGTATCCATCTATTCGCCGATCTGACCTGTATCCCTGAGGATATATTCTGCCGCTGCCTGAGCTGCCCGGATCCCGTCCATGGCAGCGCTCGTGATCCCGCCGGCATATCCGGCTCCCTCCCCGCAGGGAAAAATGCCTTTTATATTGCTCTGCAGATCTTTTCCTCTCAGCATCCTGAGGGGGGAAGATGTTCTTGTCTCCACGCCGGAAAGGACAGCATCCTCTCTGTTAAAATCAGCAAGCCTGCGGGAGAATCCATCAATGCCCTCCACAAGGTCCCGGCAGACATAATCCGGGAGACAGTTCCGTATATTGCCGAAGCTTATCTTTCCCTTATGCCTGGGGATAACCTCTCCAAAGGCAGCAGATATCTGACCCTTTTTAAAATCTCCCAGCAGCTGGACCGGTACGCTTCCGCGGCCTTCCTGCCAGGCAAGTCTCTCCCATTTTCTCTGGAAGCGCACTCCTGCGAGTGGATCCTCTCCCTCAAAGTCCTGGGGTCTCACACTGACGATCACGGCGCTGTTGGCTGTCTGACTGTCTCTTCCTTTGTAGCTCATGCCGTTCACCACGAGGCCATTTTCTTCCGAGGAGGAATCCACGACCCAGCCGCCGGGGCACATACAGAATGTATAGACGCTTCTGCCGTCTCCTGCTCTGTATGTCAGCTTGTAATCGGCAGGGGGGAGCTTTTGGGCAGCTGCCCCGTACTGGGCCTTATCTACCATATCCTGCGGATGCTCTATCCTGACGCCTATGGCAAAACTTTTGGGCTCCATCTGCATTCCCAGCTGATAGAGAGCGCCATAGGTATCCCTTGCGCTGTGACCTACGGCAAGTATAACATATCTGGCATCTGTTTGAAACGAATCATTGACCGTGACAGAAGCGATATGGCCCTGGCTGTCCAGGTTAAAGCCTGTCACACAGCTTTCAAATTCTACCTGACCGCCGAGAGAGATGATCTCCCTGCGCATATTTTCCACGATGCCGGTCAGGGCATCCGTTCCCAGATGGGGCTTATACTTGTAAAGGATATCCCCGGGGGCGCCCGCATGGACAAACTCTTCCAGCACCCTTCTGTGCAGACCGGATGGATCTTTTACAAGGGTGTTGAGCTTTCCGTCAGAGAAAGTTCCCGCCCCTCCCTCGCCAAACTGGACATTTGTCTGAGGATCCAGTCTTCCCCCTTCCCAGAAGGAATGCACGATCTCAAGCCTTTTTCTTACATCGCATCCTCTTTCCAGAACAAGAGGGCAAAAACCTGCCCTGGCCAGCATAAGAGCACAAAAGAGCCCCGCGGGACCTGTGCCGATCACGACCGGTCTGTGCTCAAGGTTCTTCTTGTTCTGATAGGGGAACCGATATATTTTGGGTTCATAATGCTGGATATCCCTGCTTCTGTTCCTGCGCAGGAATTTTTCTTCCCCGGATATCCTGGCGCATACAGAAAGACTGCAAAAGACTTCTCCGTCCCTCGATTTTCTGGCGTCTATCGATTCTTTGAGAATATCCCAGGAGAGAAGCTGTCCTTCTTTCAGCCTTGCCTTCTTTATGATCGCCCGGCCTGCTTCCTCCTGTGTGTATCCCAGTCTAAGCCTGATCTGATTAATCCTTATCATAGAAGTCCTTCCCGGCACTCTGTCCGGCTATACAGCCGGTCGCCCAGGCCCACTGAAGGTTATAGCCCCCGCAGATCCCGTCGACGTCCAGAAGTTCGCCCGTCACATAGAGTCCTTTTACCAGCCGGGATTCAAGAGAATCCGGCAGAAATTGTGATGTATCCGCTCCGCCGGCGCTGACCTGTGACTGGTCAAAGCCGTTTGTGTCTGTTATATTCACTGTAAGACCCTTAATCAGCTTGATCAGCCGGAAAACATCCTTCTTTCCCCACTGTGATCCATATATGCGGGGCTGTTTCCCGGCATTGCCTCCACCCTGTCTCTTTCCCTGTCCCAGGGCCAGGTCTGTGAGAACTGCTGTGAGCTTATCATTCAGGATCCCCGTCAGGATCTCCTCCATGGTATAGGTCTTATGCCTCTGGCAGGTGCGGGAAATAAAGCTGCGGATCTGATCCTCATCCATCTGGGGCAAAAGATCCAGCCTGGCCCGGACCTTTCTGCCCTCATAGAGGGCGCGGGCAGCAAACCTGCTGACCTGAAAGACAGGGATCCCTGATATCCCGTAATTTGTCAGCTGAAGTTCCCCGCTGTCACAGGAGAGGACTTGTGTGCCGTCCAGGATCTGGACAGAGGCTTGAGTCCTCACACCCGCCAGTGAGTGGAAAAACTTCTCTTTGCATTTTAAGGCACACAGGGCAGGGACCGGCTCTATGATCCTGTGCCCCAGGCTCTTGCACAGACCATAGCCCGAGCCGTCCGACCCCAGCTTTGAAGAAGATCTGCCGCCGCAGGAGATTATGAGCTTCCTGCTGCGAAATATCTTCCCGTCTTCTGTCTCTATGGAAAAGAAAGCCTTATCCTTCTTCACACTTTTTACCGCACTGCCTGTCCTGACCCGAATGTTCTTCAGGGATGAGATCTCTCTTTCCAGGGCATCTCTGACCGCTGATGCCTGCAGGGACATGGGGTAGACATATTCTCCTCTTTGGCAGGTAAGAATTCCCAGTGACCTGAAAAAAACCAGAGCATCCCCCGAATCGAAGGATGCACTTATTTTCCCAGGAAAATCCTGCTGGCTGCAGCGGTAGGGAAGGTTCCCTGCCGACTTCTTTATATTATTGTTTGTCAGATTGCACCTGCCATTGCCCGTAGCAAGGATCTTCCTTCCCAACCTGTCCATCTTCTCAAGGACCAGTACGCCGGCACCTTCCCGGGCTGCTGAAATTGCTGCTGCCATGCCGGAAGCCCCGCCTCCCGCAACGCAGATGTCATAGATCATATCTTCACTCCTTAAAGCAGATGGAAGCGTTTTGCCAGACGGACGATCTTGGCTCCCTTTGGCATCTGGTAGATCTCATCCTCGCTCAGCGCCCTGGTCTTTATCAGAGCCACAGAGTATACGACGATCGCCGCGAGCACGCTGATGATCGTATTGATGGAATTGTGAGGGAATATCCGCATAAGCCCGTGGTAGAGCAGGTAAACGACGAGTCCCATGACGGCGGAAGCCAGCCCCGGCAGCAGGAAGGTATGAACGATCTCCTGCTCATATCCGACATACTTTTTCAGAGCCATATTGTTCAGCACAGTGGCTATAAATCCAAAGAGGATATTGCTGTAGAGGATGGCATACACATTCATGTTGCAGAACCTGAGCAGGATAACGATAAATACGACATGTACGGCCAGGGCGATGCAGGAGTTTATGATAGGAGTGTTCATCTTGTCTATCCCCTGCAGGGCGCCTATGCTTACCGTCGCCAGCGAGAAGAAGAAGAGGAAGGGCGTTCCTATCATGAGCAGATGGCTGCTGAGCTTCGTCGCGTCCCCGAAGAGGAGCTGCAGGATGGGACTGCTCAGCAGGGACAGGCCGACGCAGGCCGGTATGGCTATAACCATGCAGAACTTTACGGCCGTCCCTATCTTGCTGTAGACTTCCTGCTTGTCTCCCCGGATATATGCCGCGGCAACTCCCGGCACAACGGCTGCCTGCAGGGCTGTGGCCATGGCCAGAGGGACATTGATCAAGAGTTTATATTTACTGCTGTAGATGCCGTAGAGGGTCGAGATCAGTTCCGGATCGTAACCCAGCTGGGTGGAGATATTGCTGTAGATGGAAGAATCTATGATACCGCTCACCTGATAGATCACGGAGCTTACGATCACAGGCCCCATAGTCAGTGTGAGAAGCCTGTATGTTTCCCCGTAGGGCAGCTCCTTGTGGTAGGTATCTCTCTCTACCCTTCTCATCAGCTGCGGCCTGTAGAGGACAAATATGAATATCAAGAATATCATGCTGACCAGGGCGCCGGCAAATGTTCCCAGTGTTCCGCCCATAGCCGCCATGGCCGCCCCCTGGGGAGCCAGAATGACGGCAGCGGCTACACTGACGACAGCATTGAAAAGCTGCTCAAATATCTGGGAAACAGCCGTCGGCATCATGGTATTGATCCCCTGGAAATATCCCCGAAATGTACTCATGACGCAGCAGATGAAAAGTGTCGGTGCCAGAACTCTCAGAGCAGGTACGACCCCCATCATCTCAGGTCCGAAGAGAAACCTGGTGATCTGCCTTGCAAAGACAAATGTCAGGCCTCCTATGGCAGTTCCCACGATGAGCGTCCACCAGAGGGCGCTCTTCATCATCTTGTACTCGTTCTTAAAATCTCTCTTGGCATGATATGTGGAAACAAGCTTGCTCACTGCCACCGGCACGCCGTTGGATGAGAGCAGAAGGAGAACAGTATAGATATCATATGCATAGCCGTAATAGCCCATCGCTACATCACCGCAGATCCTCTGCAGAGGTATGCGGTAGAAGAGACCGATCACTCTTACGATGAACTGAGCTGCAGCCAGTATGGTGCCCTGTACGATGATCTCCCTGCTGGTGCCTGTATTTTCTGAACTTGTTCCCATCTCTTACCTCAACAAATTACTTTTTGACTGTTTCGCTTGCTGTCTTCGTCTTGTCCTTTATAGGAGCCTCATCGCCGAATGTGACGACAGACTTCTTGGGCACCTCCTCAAAGAAGGTCTTGCCCGGGTTGAGGACGACTTCGCTGCCCGACTCATCGTAGAAAAGTGTCCTGTCGCTTTCCTTTTCCTTGACCCACTTTACCTTTATGGCCTTGCCGTCCGTGATATAAAGGCCGCTGCCGGTCCCCTTCAACTTCAGGTCCTGATGATCATGGGAACTGATCTTCTTCTCCCTGACATACTGGACGAAAATATTCTTTACAGCGATCTGCTTGTTATTCTCGGTATCGATGTGCTTCTGGCCGTACTGGAAACGGTTGTAGAGTCCGGTCGACTTGTCGTATACAAAATAGGGATTGGAATCGAAGGGAATATTGACCTTCTCTGCCGTCTTTCCCTGGGCCAGAGGTGTATCTTCCTTGTTGAACTTAAATCTTGCCGTATAGCCCTCGGGATATTTCCTGCTGATCCCTGTTGCCTTCAGGCCTTCCTTCAGCATCTTCGCATTTGTAAATACGTTATGGGGCGCTACTCTGTCTTTTGTCCTGTAGAAGACCTTGCCGCCGTAGGAAGAGAGGCCGCTGATCGTCTTGATCTTCTCTTTCTCAATGCGGGCCTTGGCGTACTTTGACTGGCCGAAGTGAACATAGATGGCATCGTTGTCATTTGCCAGGTCTATGTAATAGTGGCGGGCGCTTCGGATGGAACCGATCTTCTTTGCCTTGTATACATCCTGAAATACTGCCATCAGTCTTGTGATCCCGCCTTCTACCTTGCACTCGTAGATCATCTCCGCATCGCTGATGCCTGACTGAGGGAGGCTGTCTTTTATATTGTTTATCATGATGGCATAGGGTCTCTTGAGGCCTACCTTCGAGCTGATCACCTCTCCCGTCAGATAAGATCTCATCTTGCCCTCCGGAAGAACCTCCGACGTCTCAGAAGAAGTTTCCACCGTCGACTCGACCGTCATGGGCTGAGTCTTGGGCTCCTCTTTCTTCTTTCCGCACCCTGCAGCAGAGAGAACAAGCGCAAGCGCAAGCCCTGCCGCCATCAACATTCTCTTTTTCATAGTCTACCTCCTTGAGTATAGGAAATTGCCGCAAAATATTGCAGCTTTATCTTGACCGGACACGCTCCCGCCCGGACAATCTACCTTGTAAGCCTGAGCATGTCGAGGATATCCCGCTGTTTCTCTTCCATGATCATCCGGTCCGCGTCCTGAATGTGGTCATAGCCGAAGAGATGCAGCATACTGTGAGCTGTCAAAAAGCCCAGCTCTCTCTGTCTGGAATGCCCGTAAGCCTCGGCCTGGGAGATCACTTTGTCGACAGAGATCACGATATCCCCCAGCATGAGCTCCCCTGAATCCGGGTCAAAGAAGTCTTCCGCCGGAGCATCCTCCACAACAGAGAAATCGCCCGGCTGACTGTACTCTATCATGGGAAATGAAAGGACATCCGTCGGCCTGTCTATATCTCTGTAGTCCCTGTTGATGAGAGCGATCTCGTCATTATCTGTGAGTACTACGTTGACCTGGGCCTCATAGGGACAGTCCTCGAATTCAAGCGCCGCCGCGATCACATCGCGGATGATCTTCTCGTAATCTATATCAAGTTTTGTGTCTGATTCATATTCTATGCTGACTGACATGTATTAGCTCCTTCTTGTCCTGACAGATGCATGCACTGTCTTCTTGCCGCCTCTGGCGGCGGCTTTTCCCTGATGCTTCTTCTCATACTCATCATATGCCCTGACGATCTTCTGCACAAGGGGATGTCTCACAACGTCCGTGCTCGTCAGCATGCATATTCCTATATCATCTATTCCCGATAATACCCTGAGTGCGTGATCCAGGCCGGACACCTGGCCCGGGGCTAGATCCTTCTGGCTCTGATCGCCGGTGATGATCACCTTCGACCCATAGCCAATTCTCGTGAGAAACATCTTCATCTGAGCCGGGGTGGTATTCTGAGCTTCATCCAGCACAATGAAGCAATTGTCCAGGGTCCGCCCCCTCATATAGGCCAGAGGAGCGACCTCTATCAGGCCCTTCTCCATATTCTTCTGAAATGATTCCGCTCCCATGATCTCATAGAGAGCGTCATAAAGCGGTCTGAGATAGGGATCTATCTTGCTCTGCAGATCTCCGGGAAGAAATCCCAGTTTCTCTCCGGCCTCGATAGCCGGTCTGGTAAGAATGATTCTCCCCACCTCATCGTTCCTGAACGCCGTGATCGCCATAGCCATAGCCAGATATGTCTTGCCGGTTCCCGCCGGTCCCACGCCGAAGACGATCATCTTATCCCTGATCATATCAACATAATGCTTCTGACCGGCTGTCTTTGGTTTGACCGGCTTGCCGCTGACCGTATGGCAGATCAGATCCTTATAAAGATCAGCAACTGTCTCCTCCTTGTCGTCCATGGTCATGGCTATGGTATAGGAAACATTCTGATCCGTGATCTCTTCCCCGGAAACAGCCAGGGACAGCAGCTGAGTCAGCACCCTGCCCGCCCTTGCGCATTGCTTTTCCGCACCGATGATCTTAAGACTCCCGCCCCTGGCAATAATCGTAACGTTCAGCGATCTCTCTATTGTCTTTATGTGACTGTCAAATTCGCCAAAAACATTCCTGACATATTCAGATGGGACGTCAAGAACCTGTTCAGAAATACTCATCTGCAACCCTCCGGATAAGAAATATCAATGTGCCTCGCGTCTTTCTACGCAGAGCATGCCATAATACAATAATTCTACCACGATTCAATCATATTGCAAGTCAAACAGGAAAGAGGTCATGATACGAGAAAAAAGGACTATAACGTTTCATCCGTCATAGTCCCTGTAAAAATCTGAAAATAAGTCCTATCTGTACTTACGCTTTCTTGCCGCTTCTGACTTCTTCTTGCGTCTTACGCTGGGCTTTTCATAATGTTCTCTTTTGCGGATCTCCTGCTGGATTCCTGCCTTCGCACAGCTTCTCTTGAATCTGCGTAATGCGCTGTCCAGGCTTTCATTTTCCTTAACAACTACGTTTGACATAGCTCACACCTTACCCCCCTCCAGTTGTGTATTGTGCTGATACAACTGTAGGTATTTGCACTAAAAGAATTATAACATAATTTTTTGTTTCGTCAACAGAAATTTACCGGCACGGTATGCAAATATTGGAAATTTACCGATATTTTATACAAATTCCTCTGTCCGCCTGTCAGGTCAGGGGCACCGTGTAGGAAAATGTTTTCTTATCATATTCTGATTTAAGGTCTGTTCCCTTGAGAAAATGTGTCATGGTATTCTTATAGGAAGCATTGATCCGGGTCATATCGTCCTCGTCGAGAACAGATGAAAAATGATCGGAATCCTTGGCCTCGCAGACAGGCAGGGGCTGTACCAGCCCGTTGTACCAGTTCAGGTAGACCGGTTTTACTTCCATGGACGTCAATTTTACATTTCCTGAGATAGAATTGCTCAGATTCAGGGACAAGATCAAAGAAATATCTGTATCGAGATTTTCGTATTCTGAATAATAATCGGATGAATAGATGGAACCCAGGCCATAGAATACCGTACAGGAGCGCTGCGTGCCGTCTTCTTCTGAAGCCTTGACGATCTCCATAGGCTTTACCGCCCTGGACCCTGTTCCGATAATAAGATCAGCTCCCGCTCCGGCGAGCTTCTGAGCCAGATCCTTCTGATCAGAATCTGCCTCGTCTGAATCCGTCGCGCCGAAGTTGAGCATGACAATTACATAATCGTTATCCTTCTGGAGCTTCTTGATATGAGAGACCATATCATTGACCTTGGTCTGGTTCAGACCATCCAGCGTATTCACGGCGTAAGATTTGTCTTCCGGCAGATCCTGCTCATCCGTATCCTGGGTATAGCCGGTGACAGCGATCTTTACATAATTGCTCTTGAGTATATAATCTTCCTTATCCGACTGGCTCTTGGCCGTGCCGACATGTTCTATGCCGGCAGCGCTGAGATTATCGATCGTGGCGCTCACCCCGCTCACATCGCTGTCGAGTGCGTGGTTCGTCGCAGTGGAGAGCAGCGTATACCCGGCATCCTTCAGGTCTCCTGCCAGGGCTTCCGGGGAGTTGTATCTGCCGTCCTCGGCACAGTAGCCGTAGACTGTTGACTTATATCCCTTATCCTTGCCTGCCAAGGTCGTTCCCAGTGACGTGATGGCGTAATCACCGCTGCTCACATCTGTCTTAAGATATTTTAATCCGTCTGCAAAGCTGAACTTCCCCGTCAACGAATCATATGCCTGCTCCAGCTGCTGGTTCTGGCACATGATCTCCCCCGTCGCCACAAGCTTGATGTCGACCGTGTAGTCCGACTCGACCATCCGCAGGATCCCCTTCTCCACGCTGATATCTTCTATTGAGTCGGTGGAATCCGCTTTGCCTTTCGACTGGCTGCCTATGACAGACGGGTTTATGTTTGAAGAGTGTTCATCCAGTATATCAGCTGAATACTTATCGCACAATATGAACAATCCTATGAAAAATGCTGCTGCAAGCACCACAAACAAAAGCTTTTTGAGTTCCTTCATCCGCAATCCTTTCAGGGCCGCTTATTTATTTGATCAGTGGATCTGGCTCTTAAGTTCTTCCTTCGCTGCCTCTATCGCCTGCGGGATCGCCTGAGCATTCTTTCCGCCTGCCTGAGCCATATTTGGACGGCCGCCGCCGCCTCCGCCGACTGCGCCCGCTGCTTTCCTGATGATATTGCCGGCATGTGCTCCTGCCTTCACAGCTCCGTCTGTCGCCATGGCCATGAGAGAAACCTTGCCGCCCTTATCCGATACGAGAAGGACAACGCCGTCGCCCAGCTTTTCCTTGAGCTGATCTCCCAGGTCTCTGAGGGCGTTCATATCCACATCCTTGAGTGAGGCTGCCAGGAACTTTACTCCGTTGACATCTTCAACGTTATTCATGACATCGCCCAGGGCATCTCTGGCTTCCTTGGCCTTGAGGGACTCATTCTCAGCCTTGAGAGCCTTTATCTCTTCCTGGAGCTTTCGGATATGATCAGCAAGATCGGAAGGAGATGCCTTGACAAGGGCCGCCGCCTCATCTATCTCCTTCTCCAGCCTGTCATAGTAGGCTCTCACATTATCGCCCGTTATAGCCTCTATACGCCTGACGCCTGCTGCTACGCCGTTCTCGGACAGGATCTTGAACTGACCGATCTTGCCGGTATCCGGAACATGGGTGCCGCCGCACAGCTCTGTGGAGAAGTCTCCCATCTTAACGACCCTGACCTTCTCGCCGTACTTCTCGCCGAAGAGAGCCATAGCCCCTGTCTTCTTGGCCTCGTCCAGGCTCATGATGTCTGTGTTGACCGGAAGATCCTCGGCGATCTTTTCATTCACAAGGTCTTCGACCTTCTTGATCTCATCGGGCGTCATAGCCTGGAAATGCGAAAAGTCAAATCTTGTCCTCGCCCCGTCCTGATAGGAGCCTGCCTGCTCAACGTGCGTTCCCAGAACATCTCTGAGAGCCTTCTGGAGCAGATGGGTCGCGGAATGGTTCCTGCAGATGGCCTTCCTGTTTGTCTCATCTACCTTCAGATCGACCTGGTCACCCTTCTTGAACATGCCCTTTGTGACCCGGCCAATATGAGCGATCTTGGAACCGGCAACATGCTCTGTGCTCTCAACGACAAATTCACCGCCATCTGTAGTAATGAGGCCTTTATCTCCTACCTGGCCGCCCATCGTGCCGTAAAAGGGCGTCTTCTCTGTAATGATCGCGCCGGTCATGCCGTCTGTGAGAGCTTCAACTACCTCATTCTCTTCATCAGAACCCTCCGGATAAAGGGCAGCCATGGCAATGATCTGTGACTGATCCTGCGTTCTGTCATAACCGGTGAAGGCAGAGTTAAGAGCGGGATCCATATCATTGTATACAGTCGCTTCCGCTCCCATATACTCGTCATTCTTACCGGACTTTCTGCGGTCTGCGCGGGCTGTCTCCTTCTGTCTGTTCATAGCAGCCTCAAAGCCTTCCTCATCTACAGTATATCCCTTCTCCTCCAGGATATCCTTCGTATTGTCAATAGGGAAGCCATAGGTATCGTAGAGCTTGAAGGCATCCTCCCCGGAAAGCTGAGTTTTGCCTTGGGACGCGAGCGTCTCTTCCATCTGGGAGAGGATCTCCATTCCCTGTTCATATGTCTTCTCAAATTTCTCTTCCTCGGCACGGATCACATTGAGGATAAAATCCTTCTTCTCCTCGAGTTCCGGATAACCGTCCTTGGAGCCTTCGATCACATTCATAGCAAGTGTCGGGAGGAAAGATCCCTGAATGTTTATCTTGCGGCCATGGCGGACAGCACGGCGGATGATCCGGCGCAGGACATATCCTCTTCCGTTATTGGAAGGCATGATGCCGTCGGATATCATAAATGTCATGGCACGCACGTGATCTGTGACGATCCTTACGGATACGTCGCTATCCTGTGTTCCCTCCTGCTCGTAGCCGATATTCCCCGCCAGCTGGCAGATCAGATCCCTGAGGGACTTTATGGTATCGACGTCAAAGATGGAGTCGACATTCTGCACAACTACTGCCAGTCTCTCAAGTCCCATACCGGTATCGATATTCTTCTGGGACAGCTCTGTATAATTGTTGTGGCCGTCATTGTTGAACTGGGTGAAGACGTTGTTCCACACTTCCATATACCTGTCACAGTCACAGCCGACCGTACAGCCGGGCTTGCCGCAGCCATACTTCTCACCTCTGTCGTAATATACCTCAGAGCAGGGGCCGCAGGGGCCGGAGCCGTGCTCCCAGAAATTATCTTCCTTGCCGAAGCGGAAGATCCTCTCAGCCGGAATACCGACCTTCTTATTCCAGATATCAAATGCCTCATCATCATCTTTAT
Organism: uncultured Eubacteriales bacterium; assembly: GCA_900314845.1. GTDB lineage: Bacteria > Bacillota > Clostridia > Lachnospirales > Lachnospiraceae > UBA2912. The sequence continues at coordinate 99,458 of OMWV01000011.1, read as the reverse complement.
ATATGGAAGGATAGAGACGATCCGGATCGAGGCCGACGACCTGAGTCAAAAACTCCCATGTCCACGTGATTGCTTCCGTCTTAAAGTAATCGCCAAATGAAAAATTGCCGAGCATCTCAAAAAATGTACCGTGCCTTGCTGTCTTGCCGACATTCTCAAGATCGCCTGTACGTATGCACTTCTGACAGGTAGCTACCCTGCGCCTGGGCGGGATCTCTTCCCCGGTAAAATAAGGCTTTAAGGGCGCCATTCCCGCGTTGATCAGCAGGAGACTCTTGTCGTTGTGCGGTACAAGTGAAAAGCTGGGCATAACAAGATGGCCCTTGCTCTCAAAAAAGTCAAGGAACATCTTCCTGAGTTCATTCAGGCCGTACGGTTTCGTAGACATTAATAATTCCCTCCAAGATATACAAAATGCAATGATCCAGAATGCATCAAAAAACAAGAGATCCTGGCAGATCTGCCCTGACAGAATCCCCTTTTACTTTCAATTTATCATTATAGTTTCAAAAAATATCTTTGTCAATCTGTCTGCTTTTCTCTTACTTTCCCGTCAGATGGACCTTGATGTAATCATGGTGGACGGCATCCGTAAACCCAGGGAACAGATCCCCTGTCCTCAGCTTCATGCTGGATGTATTCACGCAGGGATGACAGCCGATGAATTCTCCCTTCAGGATATCTTCATCCACCAGAAGCTGGACATGGTTATCATGGTCATTCATCAATCCCATGATGCTGACAGCTCCCGGCTTGATATCCAGATACTCCAGCATATACTCCTCCGGGGCAAAACTCAGCCGGGCGGAATCAATCTGTTTGGAGATTTCCCTGGTCTTAAAAGGCTTATCGTCCGGCATCATCAGAAGATAAAATTTCGTCTTCTGCTTGTTGCACAGAAAAAGGTTCTTGCAGATCGTCGCATCAAGCACAGCGTCTATCTCTCTGCAGTCTTCCATCGTGTTTGCCGCCTTTTCGTGATCTGTCTGCCAGTACTCAAAGCCATGCCGATCCAGAAAATCATATGTCCGGACCTCTCTTTCCAGTCTTCCCTCCATGCTCTCAGGTTTCCCGTAATGAAGCTCCATCCCGTCTTCCCCCTTCTATCCTCTTTCTTATCAAGCGCAAAAAGCCTGACTGGCAGGCTTTTTACAGATTCCTTATTTACTTCTTGCTTTCGCTGCCATCCATCTGGACAAGCCTTCTGTAAAAACAGCTTCTGTGCCCTGTGTGGCAGGCAGCCCCGACCTGGATCACTCTTGCCAGGATCGTATCCGCGTCGCAGTCTATATCCAGCGACCTCACATACTGGACATGCCCGCTGGTATCACCCTTTCTCCAGAGTTCCCCCCGGCTCCTGCTCCAGTAGACCATGCGGCCTTCCTCCAGTGTCCGCTCATAGGCTTCTTTATTCATATAAGCCAGCATAAGCACCTGGTCGTTCTCATCGTCCTGGACAACGACTGGGATCAGCCCCCGCTCATCCAGCTTGAAATCATCGAAATTCATCTTCGCCCTCCTAAAGAGATCCCTTTGTCGAGAGCACATCTGTGATCCTGGGATCAAAACCGACTGCCATATCAAGGGCTTTGGCAAATGCCTTATAGATGGCCTCTATGATATGATGATTGTTTGACCCGGCCAGCTGTCTGATATGCAGATTCATGCCGCAGCTGTAGGATACAGCATAAAAGAACTCCCGAACCATCTCCGTATCGAATCCGCCTACCCGGTCAACCGTAAAGTCAGCGTCAAAACATAAGTAGGGCCTGCCGGAGAGGTCTATGGCGCACAAAGCCAGAGTCTCATCCATGGGAAGGATGAAATATCCGTATCTTCTTATGCCCTTCTTATCGCCCAGAGCCTTCTTTACAGCCTCTCCAAGGGCTATTCCCGTATCCTCTATCGTGTGATGGCAATCGACCTCAAGATCACCTTTCACTTTTACGGTCAGATCGAAAAAGCCATGCTTTGCGAAGCTCTTCAGCATATGGTCAAAAAAACCGATCCCTGTGTCGACGTCTGACTTGCCGCTCCCGTCAAGATCTATCGTGATCTCTATGTCAGTTTCTGACGTCTTCCTCTTTACCGTGCCTGTTCTGTCTGACATCTTACCTCTCCTCATCAAATCTGACGCGGATGGAGTTCGCGTGAGCTGTAAGAGACTCTGCCTGGGCAAATGCCATGATATCGTCCTTGTCCCTCTCCAGTGCCTGTCTGGAATAGTAGATGATACTGGACTTCTTGACAAAGTCATCTACGCCAAGAGGAGAGAAAAATCTTGCGGTTCCGTTTGTCGGAAGGATATGATTGGGACCGGCGTAATAATCGCCCAGAGGCTCACTGCTGTACTCACCTATAAAGATAGCGCCTGCATTCTTGATCCTTGTCATGACTTCAAAGGGATTGGCTGTCACGATCTCCAGGTGTTCCGGAGCGATGGTATTTGCGATCTCCACCGCCTTGTCCATATCGGGAGCGATCAGGGCATGTCCATAGTTTTCCAGGGACTTTTCTATGATATCTTTTCTGGAAAGAACCTTAAGGTACCCCTCTATCTCCTTATTCACATCCTGGGCAAGTTTTTCACTTGTGGTGACAAGAATGGAGCAGGCCAGCTGATCATGCTCTGCCTGGGACAGAAGGTCTGCCGCTACATAATGAGGGTTCGCTGTCTCATCAGCTATCACAAGGATCTCGCTGGGACCGGCAATGGAATCTATGCTGACAAATCCATAGACAGATTTCTTGGCAAGAGCGACAAAAATATTGCCGGGTCCGACGATCTTATCGACCTTGGGGACAGATTCCGTGCCAAAGGCAAGAGCCGCGATCGCCTGAGCGCCGCCGACCTTGTATATCTCATCCGCTCCCGCTTCATTGGCTGCCACCAGAGTGCCGGGATTGACCTTGCCGTCCTTACCGGGAGGCGTCGTCATGACGATCCTCGAAACTCCCGCGACCTTTGCCGGGACGATATTCATCAGTACAGATGAAGGATATGCTGCCTTCCCGCCCGGGACATAGACACCGACCTTCTCCATCGGCGTGATCTTCTGCCCAAGTATCGTGCCGGACTCAGAATAGTCGAACCAGCTGTTCCTCTTCTGCTTTTCATGATAAGATCTTATATTGACAAGGGCTCTGCGGATGACCTCAACAACTTTTGTGTCTACCTGCCTGTATGCTTCCTGGATCTCATCCTCCGTGACCCTGATATTGCCGGCATCGATATCGGCCCCGTCAAACTGCTTTGTCATCTCAAACAGTGCCTTATCACCATCTTTTTTCACCCGGTCCACGATACCGTGAACGGTCTCCTCATATTCCGTATAGTTGTTCGGACTTCTCTTTAAAAGTTTATCCTGAAGACTGTCCAGCGTATCCGGCGCAATTTTTGTTATCTCAAGCGGCATGATCTATCTCTCCTTCATCTTGTAAGTTCCTTGAGCTCTTTTATCAGCTTCATGATCCTCTCGTTCTCCATCTTCATGCTGACGGGATTCACAACGACCCTGGCCGAGAGGGGACATATCTCCTCCAGCACCTTGAGACCGTTTTCCCTGAGCGTAGAGCCTGTCTCAACAATATCTACGATCACCTCAGACAGTCCTACGATCGGGGCCAGCTCCACTGACCCGTTGAGCTTTATGATCTCAACTGTCTGATGTTTGACATTATAGAAATAATTCTTGGCAATATTGGGATACTTGCTGGCCACCCGGATCATCTGATGATGCCTGAGATACTGGGCAGCCTCCTGGGGACCGCAGACACACATCCTGCACTTTCCAAAGCCCAGGTCCAGCACCTCGTAAAGTTTTCTTCCCTCTTCGAGCAGGGTATCCTTGCCGGCTATTCCAATATCGGCAGCCCCGTAATCCACATAAGTGGGAACGTCTGAGGGCTTTGCCAGAAACATCCTGATCTTCAGCTCTTCATTTGTAAATATCAGTTTCCTGGTATCCGGATCGCGCATCTCTTCCATGTTGATGCCGCATTTCTCAAAAAGATCCAGCGACTTATTGGCCAGTCTTCCCTTGGCAAGGGCAAATGTCAAATACTTCATATCTCCCTCCCGGATCTTCATGCCTGCGGTACGGGCATCTTCTGGATGCTGCCGTCCGCGATATCTATCTTTTCTATGGTTTCCTGATCTGTAACGTGCAGAATGCTCTCTATATTCAGTCTTCTGCAGTAATCCTTGTACTCCTCCATGCTTACGCCCGGATCCTCCTTTATCATGGACACGCTCCTGGCTATTGCCCGGAGGGAGGCCGCCGTACGGATCGCCTGGCTCAGACAGTCAGGCCTATAGAGGACCAGTGACTGAGAATCATAAGAGGGAACCGGTATCTTCTGCCTTTCCAGGGCCAGCATAAGCTCATCCAGGACAATGACAAATCCCACACTGGCTGCTTCCTTGCCAAACTGGCCGATCAGGTTGTCGTAACGTCCGCCCTTTATGATGGCATCTCCTGTCCCGTAAGTATAACCTCTGAATATGATATCTGTATAGTATTCGTAACCCGAGAGCATGCCCAGGTCTATGGTAACATACTTCTCAAATCCATACTCGGTGATCAGACTGTAGAGCTTTTCCAGATAATCCAGCACCTTAAGGGCACTCTCATTGGATGTCATGTTCCTGGCCCGGGCAATCACATCGACAGAGCCGAAAAGCTCCGGCAGCATGACAAGCAGCTTTGAAACATCCTCAGCTATCCTGTGCTCTTCCACAAAGGCTTCCACAGCAAAATAATTCTTTGTGTTGATCAGATCCTTCAGCTGACCGGTCTCTTCTTCACTCAGCCCCGAGACATCAGCCAGAGCCCTGAAAAATCCCACATGGCCTATGTCGATCTGAAAATCCTTCAGACCGGCTTCCAGCAGCATATGAACCGCCAGGGATACCATCTCGGCATCGGCCTCTATGCCGGAATCCATGACAAGCTCAGCTCCGATCTGCGTCGTCTCACTGAGTCTTCCCTGAAGTCTGGAGTGGTTGATAAATGTGCTCCCGCAGTAGGAAAACCTGAGGGGGATCTTCTCCTCATGGAAATATTTGGCCACCGCGCGGGCGATAGAGGGAGTGATATCCGGTCTGAGCACCAGCGTATTCCCCTCCCTGTCTATAAACTTGAACATATTCCGGGAGGAAACCGTGCCCCTCTCCCTGTTAAATATGTCAAAAAACTCGAATGTAGGAGTTTGTATGTCCTGATAGCCGTAGAGATCCAGCACTTTTTTCAGCTTGCCGGATAAGATGTTCCTCCTTCGGCACTCTCCATTGTAAATATCCCTGACTCCGTCAGGGGTATGCAGCAGATTATTCATATGAAAATAGTCTCCCATGTAAAATTATGATAGTCTCTTTGTATAGATCTATGATCCGCCGTCTGGGGAGGCGGACGCTTTAGTGCGCTAACATGATAACACAGCAAATCAGTCTGCGTCAAGTCTCTATCCGCGGATAATATTTTATCCCGGCTCTGGCCGCGACAGAATATCCAGCTGAAGCTGCTCCAGATAACTGAGCAGGAAACCATTGCAGCGGATCTCATAGGCCGGATCCAGCTCTTCTATGGAAAAATGCTTCTGGTGTCCTGTCTTCGATCTGTTCCAAAAATATACCAGTTTCCCGTAGGGAAGATAAAAAAATCTTCCGGCCTCTGAAAAATAGATCACCAGGAAGGCGATCCCGCCCTGATCCTCAAAATCCTGCATAAAGACGATCTGGTGCTCATGGATATTCTGAATGGGAAAATTCCCGGTCTTGCACTCTTTGGCGTCAAAACATACCGGGATACCCTGAACCGCCCCGATATAATCCACCGTACTCCTCTGGTCAAAGTAGGCAAGGGTGATCTGGTGAGAAGCCTTGTCCATGCGCACCGGTGTGATCGGCGTCGGTATCTTCTGTATGAGGGCAAGGTGCTCAGACCGATATTTTTCATTCGTCTGGTTTATCATATCCTCAAGAAGAGAACCTCTCAGTCCCCTGGAATTCCATGTCGCCATGACTCATCCCCTCATTGCTGATTATCCTGTCAAATACTGCCGGCCTTGCCGCATGAAAACTCTTCCCCGCCAGATTGCATATGCCGGGACAATTTTTAAATGCATCCGGTATCTTATCCGGCATGACCAGATAAGCTGAATGGAGCAGCTGATGTTTCAATTTATAAGATGCTCTGAAATATTCATTGAGACTGCTGTCTCCATACTTATTGTCGCCGATCAGAGGATGACCGATACTGGCCAGGTGGGCCCTGATCTGATGCGTCCTGCCCGTGACAAGCAAAACTCTGAGCAGTGTGATATCCACCGGTCTGTGCCTGAGATCATGGATCTGCCCCCATGCCGCCGGCGTATACTGTGTTTCGATATAATCTGCGTGATGTCCGCCCGATGTGCTGATACGGACCCTGTTCCTCTCATGATCCTTGGACAGGTATCCGCTGATCCTCTCTCCCTGCTCGATCCTGCCCGCGGCAATGCATTCATAGTACTTATGAATGCTTCTGTCTCTGAAGCATCCGGTAAGGAACTGAAGCCCCGCCATGGTCTTCCCTGCACAGATCAGACCGCTTGTATTCCTGTCCAGCCTGTTGCAGACAGAGGGTCTGAAACTTCTGAGCTGCTGTCTGCTGATCTGCCCGCTCCTTTGCAGATAGGATATCATGATCTCATTGGCCGAGATGTCCTGCGGCTGAGCCTTCTGGGAAAGCTGGCCTGAGGGCTTATTCATGATCAGGATATCGCTGTTCTCAAAAACGATATCAGGATCCGGCAGAACTAAAGAGATGTCAGCTTTTTCCTGAGTGCGGAACTTTTCTATCGTCTCATCGGAAAGCCAGAGGCTGATCTCATCTCCCGGCTCCAGTTTCTCCTTCCCGGAAGCCTTATGACCATTGAGCGTGATATTCTTTTTTCTCAGCATCTTATAGACAAAACCGGAAGGCGCCTGGGAAAGGTGTCTGAATAAACACTTGTCAAGCCTCTGTCCGGCATCCGCTGCGCCGACACTTATCTTCTGCATGGGTCCCTATCACCTCCGGCTTCCCGATCCTTATCTGAGAAACTCAACCTTGTTGTCATAGATATCATTGAATGACTGGATATAGTAATCGGCATATGCTCTCTTCTGGGCATCCTCATAGGCTGCATATTTATCCCAGACCGCGCATGTCTTCATTCCTGCGTTCCTTCCTGCCATAACGCCGGAATATATATCCTCAAAGACAAGACATCTGTCCGGAGGAGTATCCAGTCTCAGCGCGCATTCCTGATAAATGTAGGGATCCGGCTTTCCTTTTTTCACGTCCTCCCCAGTCAGGATAACCTTAAAATAAGGCATAAATCCTCTGACCTGAAGAACAGTCTCAGCCAGTTTCCTGGTATTGCTCGTCCCGACAGCCATCTTTATTCCCCGCCTGTCAAGATCCTTCACCCACTTCAGGGCTCCCGGCTTTGGCATAACGACGTCATGGTACTCCTTGTAAGCCAGCTCATTCCAATCGCTGAGCATCTTTTCCGCAGGCTCATCTATGCCGATCACATTTCTGAAATAGTCTGCTGTCTCCTGAATGCTGATCCCTGCCAGCTCCTTCTGCAGATCCGGCTTCATCTCCTTGCCATAGCGGCTCAGATATATCCTGTCTATATCTCCCCATACTCCCATGGAATCTATCAGCGTACCGTCTATATCAAAGAGAACGGCATCTATTCCCTGCAGCATCTTATCCAAATCTTTCATGTCCCGTCTTCCTTACCCATTCTGCAGTTTTTTCAGTTCTTTTATTTCCTCATCCGTAAGTCTTCTGAAGGAACCCGGTTCCAGGCGCCCGTCAAGCACAAGAGGCCCCATGGAAATTCTTTTCAGGGAAATGACCTCTTTCCCCACAGCCTGGAACATTCTCTTTATCTGATGAAAGCGGCCCTCGACAATAGAGATCTCTATCTGGCTTGTACCGGCAGTCTGATCCGTCTTAAGTATCGTCAGCCTGGCTGGTCTTGCGGTCCACTGATCGTCTATCTCAAGTCCCCTGGCAAAACTCTCCACATCTTTCTGAGTGACTATTCCCTTCACGTCAGCTCTGTATACCTTCTGAACATGTCTGGCCGGGGCCAGGAGCGCGTGGGCCAGCTGCCCATCGTTGCAGATAAGAAGCAGGCCTTCTGTATCCTTATCCAGTCTGCCCACGGGGAAGAGATCTTTCCTCGTCTTCTCATCTATCAGATCCAAAACTGTCTGCTGCTTCTTGTCCATGGTGGCTGTCAGTACCCCCTGGGGCTTATTCATCATGAAATAGACGAATTCCTCGTAGACGACAGGTCTCCCCCCCAGAAGGACAAGATCCGCGCGATCTACATGCATGCCCGGATCACTGGCTGTCTGACCATTCACCGTGACAAGTCCGCTTTTGATCTTCTGCTTTATTTCTTTGCGGGTACCTTCTGACATCTCGCAAAGGTACCGGTCCAGTCTCATATTCTTCATCATACGCTTCCATAAACTGTCTCGGAGCCCGGATCCTAAAGGATCCTCCAGCCGGCAGGATACTTATTCTTGAACCTGCCGCCGCCTATCTTGCACCAGCCGACCGGCCAGTCATCCATGCACACCAGATACCAGCCGGAAGGAAGATCGGAGCCCACATCGAGAGTCTGACACTTCAGATAGCTTCTGATATCCTTCCCGGAGGAAGGGAGGCTGATGACTCTGCTGCACCGGCTCTTTTTAAGCCCCCTGGCAAAAGCACCGCTTGGCTCGAATCTGTCTTTCTTTATCTGGCCAAGGAACCAGCCGCTCCTGAGGATATGTACCCCCGGAAGATCCGGCATTCCCTGCGGCAGGTACTGAACGTAGCCGTTTGACAGTCTCAGTCTTCCCGCCTCCGGCTGAAATGATATGCCCATCTCATGGAGAAATCGAAAGAAAGGGTCCAGATCTTTTCCTCTTACATTCCGCCCGGTGTCCGCCGGGTGAGCCTGCCTCACACCGTCTTTTCTTAAGACAGCCGCAAAATGTCCCTCGCCTTCCAGATGCTGAGGCCACAGCCGAAGGGTTCTGCCCAGCTGATCAGTGATCTCATCCGGGTAATCCACGGACTTCTCCCCTTCCGGGCACAAATCGAGCCACTTTGCCTGCCCCCTGTCGATTCCCGGCATGCCGCAGAGCAGATCTGCATCAATCTCCTCCACATGAAAATCAGGATAATTTTTCAGGAACCAGGCGATGGACCCCTCATCCTCCTGAGGAGAAAATGTACAGGTTGAGTAGACAAGCCTGCCTCCAGGCGCCAGCATGGCCGCCGCACTCGCTAAGATCTCTTTCTGCAGATCATGATAGAAATCAGGCCCGCTCCTCTTCCAGCTCTCCATCATAGAGGCTTCCTTGTGAAACATCCCCTCACCGGAACAGGGAGCGTCTATGAGGATCCCGTCAAAAAATTCCGGCAGCAGCGAGGCCAGCTTATCCGGAGCCGCGCTTGTCACTACGCAGTTTGTAAAGCCCATTGTCTCTATATTATGAACGAGGGCTTTTGCTCTTGACCGGCTCACGTCATTTGAGATCAACAGCCCTTCCCCCCGCATCCTGGCAGCCAGCTCTGTACTCTTGCCTCCCGGCGCGGCACAAAGATCGAGAAGACGCTGACCGGGTCTGGCATCCATCAGTCTGGCCGGCACCATAGCGCTGGCCTCCTGAATATAATAAAGTCCCGCATGGTAGTATGGATGAGAAGAATAAAAACGCTTCTCCCTTCCCATGTAGAACCCGTTATCTGTCCATGGTATTCGCTTTAATGAAAACTCTTCATCGGAAAAAAAACTTTTCGCATCAGCCTTGAGAGTATTGACCCGAATCCCATTGTGAAATTCCTTTTCAAAGCTCTTCTCAAAGTCCTCATACTCCTGACCGAGCATCTGCTTCATCCGGTCTCTGAATTCATCTGGAAATCTAATCATGTCTGTTCACCAAATATCAGCCGGCCTCCTGTCATCCGGCACGGGTCCGGGAAAAGTTCAGTTTTCCTCCAGGTAGCCGGTATCGTCGAGCTGACCTGCCGGATCGGCATCCGCCGCTTCCGTTGCCAGGGCATCGCACCGCTCATTCTGCGTATGCCCGTCATGGCCCTTCACCCAGTGCCAGCTGATCCTGTGCTCTGCGGCATCCTCTATCAGTCTCTTCCACAGATCCTGATTCTTAACAGGCTCTCTGTCACTTTTCTTCCAGCCCCTTTTTATCCATCCATCTATCCAATGCTGGTTAAATGCATCAATAATATACTTGGAGTCGGAATACAGTTCAATGGAACAGGGTCTGTTCAGCGCCTCCAGGGCAGCGATCACGCCCATCAATTCCATCCTGTTGTTTGTCGTCCTCCTGTAACCGGCAGAAAGCTCCTTCGTGTGCAGCTGTCCATGCGGATCTGTATATTCAAGAACTGCGCCGTACCCCCCATTCCCGGGGTTGCCCCTGGAAGAGCCGTCTGTATAGATCGTCACCTGTGTCATATAAAAAACTATCCTTTTTTCTTCTTGTCGAATCGATTCTCTGTCCCATGTCTCAGACGGCTGATATTCGATCTGTGCTGCCACCAGTCAAAGGCAGCTATAATGGCAGCGATCAGTACCATAAACGGATGTCCGGGGAAAAATATCAGCAGCATAAAGGGAAAGACAGCGGTAACTGTCAGTGAAGCGACAGAGACATATCTGGTTGAATAAAATACAATTCCGAACAGGATCCCCTCTATCAGAGCAATCAGCGGATTGAGGGCCAGCATAAGTCCTCCCGTCGCTGATATGCCTTTCCCCCCTTTAAAATGCATATAGAAGGGAAAATCATGGCCCAGGATAACTCCAATCCCGGCGATCATAGAGAGCTCCCAGGCATAGGCGCCGGAAGGAAATATGATAAAACGCACCAGATGGACAGCTGCGACCATCTTCAGGACATCCCCGGCAAAAACAATATATCCGGCGCCCTTTCCCAGGGTTCGCACAGTGTTTGTAGCTCCTGAACTGTGGCTTCCGTAATCTCTGATATCTATTCCCTTAACGAGCCTGCCATAAACATACCCGGTCTGAAAAAGGCCAAAACAATAGCCTATGGCAAGACAGATGACAATTCTTACCAGCATCTATCTCTTCTCCTTGCGTTCCCTGTACATGATGCGGATCGGTGTTCCCTGAAATCCAAATGTCTCCCTGATCTGATTCTCCAGATACCTGGTATAGGAAAAATGAGTCAGCTTCTTATCATTGATGAATATGACAAAAGCCGGCGGTTTCACGGCCACCTGCGTCGCATAGAGAAGCCTGAGCCTGCGTCCCTTATCTGAAGGCGGCTGTTTGAGCGCTGCCGCCTCACTTATGATCTCATTGAGAACTCCTGTCGCTATACGCTGGGAACAGTTCTCTATGACAATATCTATCACCTCAAAAAGCCTGTGCATCCTCTGACCGGTCAGGGCAGATATATAGATGATCTGCGCATAGGGGGCAAAAGGAAGCTTATTCCTGATATCACGGGAAAACTTGCTCATGGTGTTGTTATTCTTCTCAACAGCATCCCACTTATTCACCGCAATGATCATGCCCTTGCCCTGCTCGTGAGCGATCCCGGCTATCTTGGCATCCTGCTCCGTGACACCCTCCTGTGCATCTATCACGACAACAACGACATCGGCTCTCTCGACAGCAGAAACAGTACGGATAATGCTGTATCTCTCAATATCCTCATGGACCCGGCTCTTTCTGCGGATGCCGGCTGTATCGATGAAAACGTACTCTTTTCCATTGCTGCGGATGACTGTATCGATCGCATCCCTTGTCGTACCGGCAATATCCGTCACGATCACCCGGTTCTGACCTGTCAGCCTGTTTATAAGAGACGACTTACCCACATTCGGCTTACCTACGACGGCGATCCTGGGCCTGTCGTCTTCCTCTTCATTGCCGGCGTTTTCCGGGAAATTCCTGATCACCTCATCCAGGAGATCGCCCAGGCCGAGCTTTGAACCGCCGCTGACCGGAACAGGATCCCCTATTCCCAGGTTATAAAATTCGTAGACATCCGGCATCATCTTCTTAAAGCTGTCAACCTTATTGACAGCAAGAACGACCTTCTTCTGGGCTCTGCGGATCATATCCGCCACCTGAAAATCTGCGTCCACCAGGCCCTGTCTTACATCCGTAAGGAATATAATGACGTCGGCCGTCTCTATCGCTATCTGCGCCTGCTCCCTCATGCTCCTGAGCATCAGATCGTCCGTTTTAGGCTCAATGCCTCCGGTATCTATCAGGGTAAATTCCTTGTCCAGCCAGGATACATCCGCGTAAATGCGGTCCCGGGTCACTCCGGGCGTATCCTTGACGATGGAGATCTGCCTCCCCGCAAGCGCGTTAAAAAGTGTGGACTTGCCAACATTCGGTCTGCCAACTATAGCAACGATTGGTTTGCTCATATACGAACTTCACCTTTCTGTAAAAATATTCACAAATATGATCCGGAACACTCAAGACCCCTGCCGGCAGCTATTCTGCCCGGTTTCCTGATCCCAGGGGGTTCAGACTGTCTCCTGATCCAGGATCTTCTTCACCAGATCCTGTCCGTTTGATTGTACAATCGAAACAGGTATCTGTAAAGCACTTTCAATATCAGGCACTCTGATATCGTCCAGGAGAACATCCTCTCCGCTTCTTAAGGCATTCACAGGGATCAGGAGACTTGTCCCCAGGTCATATGTGCGCAGCTGCCTTATGATATCGGAACCTGTCATCAGACCGGATACCGTGATATGACTCCCGAAGAAATTGTTAATGATCTCCCTCACGTCGACCCGGACATGGGGAAATTTCCTGGTCAGCTCCCCTGCCAGCATCATCAGGGTCGGCCCCGCGCTGGTGCCTGTTGCCACCGTGACATGTCTTATCCTGTCATCGCCTGCCCTGGCCGACAGTTCCTGTCTGAACTCATCCATAAATAATCTAAGCATACCCACCCCATTCTCCAGTTGGAGATAACCGTCGTAGCGGTCTTCCTGGGGTATACTCCTGCCTGCAAGCAGATACCACTCGTCAGATGCCTGCACAAAATGAGTGCCAAACTCCTTATATATCTTATCCTGCCATCCCTCTATACAGTCTATCACCTGGCAGGCGTCCTCCTTTGTGAAGGGCTCCAGTCTGCAAAGACCCTCTCTGTGATCTGACAGCCCTACGGGAACGACAGACAGGCTCTCCATCAGGGGAATATAATGAGTCAGATCACGGATCGTCTTGTCCAGCTGTATTCCATCATTGACCCCCTTGCACAAAACGATCTGCCCGTTCATGATGATGCCGCCGTCCCTGAGCATGTTCAGCTGATCGTTTATCTTTCCTGCAAAACGATTATGCAGCATGGCGATCCTCAGCTGGGGATCCGTCGTATGAACAGAGATATTAATGGGCTCCAGCCTGTAATCGATCAGGCGCTGCAGGCTCTGATCCGACATGTTCGTCATCGTGATATAATTGCCCTGCAGAAATGACAGACGGGAATCGTCATCTTTAAAATAAAGAGTATCCCTCAGACCGTCCGGCAGCTGATCAATAAAGCAGAATATACACTTATTGCTGCAGGATCTGTAGTCGTCCATAAGGGAACTCTCAAACTCGAGTCCGAGATCCTCATCAAAATCCTTGTCTATGTCCAGCAGCACTTCCTGACCGTCTTTCGTCTGCACCAGCACATCGATATGTTCATCCTTTATGAGGTACTGATAGTCAAAGACGTCCTCTATCCTGTGCCCGTTAATGGCCGCAATGACGTCGCCCGGCTCAAGGCCCATCTCCTGCCCTATGCTTCCCTCATCAACACTCAAGATCTTCTGGATATGTGTGCGCAAGCAAACAGCCTCCTCTATTACTGATCAGCGGGCAGCAGCTGCAGGAAAGCGGCCATTCCGCCCCTTCTGCCTTTCGTCTTCCTGTGGGACCACAAAAGATCGCCGCCGCAGGACGTACAGATATCCGTCACTGCAATATGATCCGGGATCAGGCCGCTGTCTGTGAGAATGATCTGATTCGCCCTCCACAGATCAAGCATATACTTGCCCGGCTTCCCCGGAAGAAGAATCTGCCTGCACTCCCGGGCAGAAAATGTCCTGCGAAATTCCTGTGCCACATCTTCCCCGACCTCATAGCAGTTCCTGCAGATGGAAGGACCGATCGCAGCTCTGATATCCTCCGGCCTGCTGCCGAACTCCTGCCTCATTTTCTCCACTGTCGCGGCACCGATACGGGCAGCTGTTCCCTTCCATCCGGAATGGGACAGGCCGATCGCGCGCCTCACCGGATCCACAAAAAAGAGGGGAACACAGTCTGCGTGGGATGTCACAAGGGCTATACCCGGAATATCCGTGACAAGGCCGTCCACGTCCCTGTATCTCTGCGGTCCGGTGATCCCATTCCCCCGGTCGCTGTCATAAACGCGGATCACGTTAGAGGTATGAGTCTGCTGCGACATGACCATATCTGCCGGTTCTATGCCGAGTGCCCGGCCCATCCGGGCAAAATTCTCCTTCACTGCAGCCTCATCATCGCCCCTGTTGAAGTTCAGATTCATGGAATCAAATATCCCTCTGCTGACTCCGCCCTTTCTCGTCGAAAAAGCATCCCTGACGATGCCGGTCTCATCCAGCAGACGAAATGTGATAAATGTCACACCTTCCCGTGTGACAAGTCTTGTTGTCTCTCTACCCATTCTGCCCTCAACCTCTAATACGCGATGCCGGAATATGCAAATTCAAAAGCATTCTTAATATGTATGGGTTCTCTCCCATAAAACGCGATCACATCAAATCTGCAGTTCGTCTGCGGGCCAAAACCATGCTGTACCATATACTGAAGGGCTGCGGCGCTCATCCTTCTCTGCTTGCGCTTATCCACCGCCTGGAGAGGATGCTGGCAGCTGCCCTGCCTTCTGTACTTCACTTCCGCGAATATAAGGCATCCCTGATCCTCAGCGATCAGGTCTATGTCTATATGTCCATAGTGATAATCATGTTCGAGGATCCTGCATCCTTCCGCCCGCAGGCAGATGGCTGCCGCCGATTCTCCTGCCTGACCGGTCATGTAGCTATTCCTGGCCATGGCCAACGCCCCCTTTGCCGCAAACCTGCTTAGCCGTCTCCCCGCAGGCTGCTCACAGTTGAGATAACGCACAGAAAATATCAGATGAAATGCGTGATGAAGCTTCTCCTGTGTATAGGGCACGGTCCGTACGTCTGCAGAGCTTTAATGTGTTGAGCCGTTCCATATCCTTTATGGGAGGCAAAACCGTACTCGGGATATATTCTGTCATACTCCATCATCATTCTATCCCTCGTGACCTTGGCTATGATGCTGGCGGCCGCGATAGACAGAGAAAGAGCGTCCCCGTGTATGATGGGGATCTGACGGATCCCCAGTTCCGGTATGGTCACAGCATCGTTCAGAGCCAGTGACGGCGCAAGGGGAAGACTGCCTGCCGCCTCCCTCATAGCCTCATAATCCGCCTGCAGAATATTGATCTGATCAATGCGGGCGGCATCCGCTATCCCAACACCGACGCCGGCTGCCCTGTCCATGATCTCTTCAAAAAGCTTCTCCCTGCGGGCTGCCGAAAGCTTCTTAGAATCATTCACATAAAATATGGGATCCTCCGGCTTCAGTATCACAGCAGCCGCTACCACAGGACCCGCCAACGGCCCTCTGCCGGCCTCATCTATCCCGCAGATCGGGCCTTCCCCGGCATATCTCCTCTCATATGCAAGCATGGAATACACGCGGTCTTCTTCCTTCTGATAAGCTGCCAGCTTTCTCCTGGCAGACTGCACGATACGGGCTGCGCCTTCGCGCGGATCTGCCTCATGCCGGGCAATAAAAGCCGCCATGTCCTCAGGGGCCGTCTGCTTTAGTTCTTCCTTTATCTCTGAAATTTTCTCTTTCATGGTGTCATGATAACATAGGGTGCGTAAAAAGTAAAGATTTTTCCGAACAAATGTTTGTTATGATTCTTCTCCCGGTCTTTCCAGAGAGATACGGCCCAGTCTTCCGGATCTGAAATCGTCAAGGACAAGCCTGGCCGCCCGGGTCAGATCCGGCTCGCCGCCTTTTGTGATGCATTTTCTGTTGACGGCGATATCAGCCAGCAAAAGGGCCTTGTCCTCCTGGCCTGTATCTACCCCGTACCTGTCTGCCGCCGCCTGAGGGTAATTTCTGTGGAGATAATCTATCAGCCAGAGGGACAGATCCGTGATATCCAGAACGTCATCACTGATAGAACCGGCTGCCGCCAGCTTTATGCCCGTCAGCTGATCATCAAACTTAGGCCAGAGAAGTCCCGGCGTATCCAGCATCTCGACATTCTTCGCGGCCTTTATCCACTGAGCGCCCCTTGTGACACCGGGCTTATTGCCGGTTTTTGCACTGGCCCGGCCGGCATAGGAATTGATAAATGTTGACTTGCCTACATTGGGGATACCCGCGATCATAGCCCGGACCGGCCTGTTTTTTATCCCTCTGCGCCTGTCTCTCTCTATCTTTTCCTGACAGGCCTGCACGATGACCGGAGTGATGGCCTTGACATCATTCTTCTTTCTGGAGTCTATCTGCTTTACAAAAAATCCCTTCTCCGAGAACCACTTTTCCCACAGATCGTTTACTTTTGGGTCAGCCATATCAGCCTTTGTAAGAAGGATCATGCGGGCCTTTCCCCTGGCCATGTCATCTATATCCGGATTCCGGCTTGAAAGGGGCAGCCTGGCGTCTGCCAGCTCTATGACAAGATCTATGAGCTTTATATTTTCCTGCATCATCCGTCTTGCCTTTGTCATATGGCCAGGATACCATTGAATATTCATCTGTTTCCACCCTCCATCTGCCTCATCCCACCATGAGGGGATCTTCTGTTATTTCACGATGTGCAGCCGGGACAAAGGAGATATGACCATCCATACCCTGCCGGATATCTGATCCGAATTCACGGTACCAATGCTGTCGAGCCTGCTGTCCTCTTTGCTGCCATTGTAATTATCGCAAAGGACAAAATAAGTATCCTCATCAAGCGTGATCCCGTCTTTTGCCGCGCCTGCGTCCTCTATGCTCTTATCGTTGTATTCTGTTTTTATTTCCTTGTCATTCACATAGATCTTCCCGTCCGAGATCTTTACCTTGTCTTTGGGAACGCCGATAACTCTTCGGATATAAGTCGGACTGTTCTCTGACGAGCCGATCTTCATGGCGATGACATCCATCCGCTTAGGCGATCCTACCCGGTAGGCCATTTTGTTTATCAGGACCTTGTCCTCGCTCTTCAGCGAAGGCGACATAGACTGGTCAATGACCACGCAGGAATTGCCGAAAGCCCTGACAAGGAACATGGCCAGCATGACCACGATAAAGAGTCCGAGCAGATATGCAGCGATCTGCATGATGATCTTCTTTATCCTCTGCTTCCTTTTCCTGGAGGAAGTCCAGGAATACTGCTGGGACAAAGGCTTCATGACGCTCACCTCCAATGATGCGGCTGCCGCAGAGCCGTCTCTGCAGGCAGGCATGCCAGGCGGCTTTTCATCTCGCCGCCTTCAAAAAAAGGGACAAGTACTAAACGCACATGTCCCTCTTGATCTCAGTATAATACAAGGAGCTCTCTTACCTTGATCACTTTACGAGCTCTTTTACCTTGGCTTTCTTGCCGATCCTGTCTCTCAGGTAGAAAAGCTTGGCACGTCTAACCTTGCCGCGTCTTGTAACCTCGATCTTCTCTACAGTAGGAGAATGAAGAGGCCATGTCTTCTCAACGCCAACGCCGCTTGATGACTTTCTTACTGTGAAAGTCTCACGGCATCCGCCGTTCTGTCTCTTGATAACAGTTCCTGCGAAAACCTGTGTTCTCTCTCTGTTTCCCTCTTTGATCTTGGCATATACCTTAACGGTATCGCCTACTGCAAATTCAGGAACCTCAGCCTTCATCTGCGCATCTTCGATGCTCTTGATAATGTCGTTCATCGCGAACCTCCTTAGAATAACCAGACGTTCTTAATGCCGGACGGCAAAAGCGGAACATCCAATGTACTACTACGGCATAACTGCCTGTGCTGCCTGTATCCTGCGGCACACACAGCAGATATTTTATCACAATATCTGAGCTATTGCAAGAGAAAATTGCTTATCAGCCGTGCAGCCCCTTGCTCTGCCTTACCATGTCCTCAACTACGATATCGTAGATCTCGCCCAGTCCTCTGCAGTATTCCAGTACAAGCCAGGGTTCGTTTGTATGAAAATGCAGCTTTACCGTTGCCTTCTCGCCAAATTCGTCATCATCTGTATTCCCGGCTATGACAAGGCAGTCGCCCTTGAAAGTCCGGATAATGTGGTCACGCATCTCATCTATCAGATCATCGCACTCGTCATCATCAAGTCCATATTTGTCCAGCAGAAGCTGAGTGTCATATCTGAATTCTATTTCCTGATCCATTCTGATCTCTCCTTGCTTATCATTATCTGAGGCACCGAAAACGCCTCCTTTAGATTATATCATAAGCCTGCTCCGGTGCCAATGATAATAATTCGCAGTTTTAGATGGCTTTCCGCAATTGACCGTCCTTCCGGCGTCCGGCCCTCTCCAGGAGCTGCCCGTGAAATCTCAGGTCACTGCCAAGCTCCGGGTGAAATGTGAGTCCGACCTGGTTTTTATAGGATACAGCCGAAATATGTCCGTCTACCCTTGCCAGCACATTCACCTGGTCCGATACCTTTGTGATCTGAGGCGCTCGGATAAATGTCATGTCAAATCTGCCAAATCCTTCTACAGGAGCAGCCGTCATAAAACTTGCCAGCTGCCTGCCGTAAGCATTTCTCCTAACAGATACCGGGAGGGTGCCAAGATATCTTTCCCTGTCATTTTCAATATGATCTGCCAGGAGAATGACCCCGGCGCAGGTTGCCAATACCGGCAGACCTGCCAGGATCTCCTTTTTGATCGGAGCTTCCATGTTCAGCTGGCGCAGCAATTTCCCCTGAACCGTGCTCTCTCCGCCCGGAAGGATCAGGGCGTCTATTCCTTCCACATCGGATGCCTCCCGCAGCAGGACGGGCACAGCGCCCAGTGACTCTACGGCCCGGGCATGTTCCGCGAAGGCCCCCTGCAGGGCAAGTATTCCTACCTTTATCTTACTCATACTTACTTATCACTTCCCTCTTTCTTCCATGATGATCTGAATCTCATCCGCGTTTATGCCGACCATAGCCTCGCCCAGATCCTCGGAGAGCTTTGCCAGAACATCCGGGTCATCATAATTTGTGACAGCCTTTACGATAGCATTTGCCCTTTTTGCGGGATTTCCCGACTTGAATATGCCCGATCCGACGAAGACTCCTTCCGCGCCCAGCTGCATCATAAGAGAGGCATCGGCGGGAGTTGCTACGCCGCCTGCCGCGAAATTGACGACGGGCAGCTTCTTGTGATCGTGTACATAGAGGGCAAGATCATAGGGAACCCCCAGCTGCTTGGCAGCTTCATAGAGCTGATCGCTGCCCAGGGAGGCGAGCTGGGCAATCTGGCCGTTTATCTTCCTCATATGACGAACGGCCTGAATGATATCGCCTGTGCCCGGTTCTCCCTTTGTCCTGATCATGGAGGCGCCCTCGGCTATCCTTCTCAGGGCTTCGCCCAGATCCCTGGCTCCGCAGACAAAGGGAACCTTGAATTTCCACTTATCAATATGATATACATCATCAGCCGGAGATAAGACCTCGGACTCATCGATATAATCGATGTCAATAGCCTGCAGGATCTGTGCCTCGGCAAAATGGCCGATCCTGCATTTTGCCATGACCGGGATGGATACAGCCTCCTGGATGCCCTTTATCATTTTGGGATCACTCATCCGGGAAACACCGCCCGCCGCCCGGATATCAGCTGGTATCCTCTCAAGGGCCATGACAGCGCAGGCACCTGCCTCCTCTGCTATCTTGGCCTGGTCCGGGGTCGTAACGTCCATAATAACGCCGCCCTTTAACATCTGTGCCAGTCCTTTATTTAACTCATACTGCTTATCATCCATAGCATTTTTCTCCCTTCTGTATGTATAAAACTGCCGCCGGCTCTTATCTTTTCCTTGCCAGCGGATCAGTCTTATGATACAGTATCCATGACTATATAAAAATATTCAAATTTATTATTTTTCTTATGCCAGATGTATTGCCGGGTGATGCCAGTTTATCTTTCACCGGCCGGCTGGAATACAGGTGCAAAAAGAAGGAGCACAAAAATATAGAATGCTGACCTATGAACTTGACAGGAACATTTTCGGCTCTTACTATGAACATCTCTACAGATGTCTGAAAAATGATATAGAGAAGGGAAATCTGAAGGCTCATGAAAAGCTTCCGTCAAAGAGAAACTTTGCGGAAAATCTGGGAGTGAGCACGATCACGGTGGAGAATGCCTACGATCAGCTGATCAGCGAGGGCTATGTCTATTCTGTCCCCCGGAGAGGATATTTCATCGCCGATATTTCCAGGTCCGGTCTGACTCTGACAGCTCAGAGACCGTTTTCGGACGTGGGGGAGGAAGAATTTTCTTCAGCCGCGGCAGAGGATGCGCCGGCCTCAGATCTGCCCGGATCCGCATGCCAGATGGATCTGTCGGCAAATGCCATAGACCCGGAAAATTTCCCCTTCACCACATGGAAAAAATTATTAAGAGAGATCCTTTCAGAAAATAATCAGGACCTGATGACGCGCTCGCCCGGCGCCGGGATCGCGCCCCTGAGAAAGGCCATCGCCCGCCACCTGCTTTCTTTTCGGAGTATGAAAGTCAGGCCGGACCAGATCATCCTGGGGGCAGGGACGGAGTATCTCTACACCCTCCTCGCCCAGCTTCTGGGCATGGATAAGACTTACTGCACAGAGGATCCCGGCTACCAGAAGCTTGCTATGATCTACAAAAGTCTGGGGATCTCCTGCTCCTACGCTCAGATGGATGAATACGGGATCACTGTTCCCAGCCTGTCGATGAGCGGGGCGGACATTGTCCACATCTGCCCTACCCACCATTTTCCCACCGGCATCACCATGCCGATCGGCAGGAGGTATGAGCTCCTGGCATGGGCAAATGAAAAAGATGCCAGATATATCATAGAGGATGATTACGACAGTGAATTCCGGCTGCGGGGCAGGCCCATACCTGCCATGCAGAGCATAGATCTGAGCGGGCGGGTCATTTACATGAACACATTTTCCATGTCCCTGACGCCGACAATCCGTATCAGCTATATGGTGCTGCCGCCTGATCTGGCTGCAAAATTTTACCGGGAGATGAACTTTTATTCCTGTACCGTATCAAATTTCGAACAATACACCCTTGCCCGCTTTATAGACGAGGGGGATTTTGAAAAACATATCAACCGCATGAGGCGTTTTTACGCAAAAAGAAGGGACCAGGTCATAGACCTGATCGGCGCCAGCAGGCTGAAGGGCGCCTGCCGGATCATTGAGAAGGATGCCGGCATGCATTTTATCCTGCATCTGGACACAAAAAAAGATGACAGAGAATTGACTGATGACCTGGCCAGAAAGGGGCTTTCTCTGAAAGCTCTGTCCCAGTTCTACATGGATAAGAGCAGCGCCGCTTCCCATGATTTTATCCTCAGCTATTCCTGCCTGGATATGGAAAGGCTGCCCGGAGCTCTGGAGCTTATCGCCGGCAGTCTCTAGGGATTTGCCCGCAGGGCGGCTAAACGGCTCGTCTCCTCTGTAAAGAAAAAAAGACCCGGATGAAAGCATAAACCTCCATCCGGGTTCTTTCTATTTATTCATCCTGCCCGCAGGCGGGCAGGCAGAGTCAGAAGGTCTTTATACAAGTCCTCTCTTCTCTGCTATGATCTCAGCGGTATGCTTAACCTTGACAGGGATATTCCTTGCGTCAAGTCCGCCTCTGATCTGCATCATACATCCAGGGCAGTCAACAGCTACTACGTCAGCGCCTGTTGCCTGAACATTCTCTATCTTCTGCTCAAGGATGGGAGCGGAGATCTCAGGATACAGTACGGAGTAGGAACCGCCGAAACCGCAGCACTGATCGTGATCGTCCATCTCTACGAACTCTACGCCCTTTGTGTGCTTAAGGAGTTCTCTCTGCTCCTCAAATACACCGAGACTTCTCTTCAGATGGCAGGAATCATGGTATGTAACCTTAACCGGCACACCGTCGCCTTCATCAGCAAGGCCGCCCAGCATGTAGAAGAGCTTGCAGAAATCGTAAGACTTCTCGCTGAGTTCCTTAGCTCTCTTGTACATATCTGTGCCTTCCTCGAAGAATGTCTCATACTGACGCAGCTGATGCGTACAGGAAGGGCAGGCAGATACAATGTAATCGTAATCCTCTGCATGCATAGCCTCTATATTGAGTTCAGCTTCCTTAATGGCATTCTCTGTATCACCCATTGTAGACGCGGGGCATCCGCAGCAAGCCTGACCCATAGGGAAATCTACGATGTAACCGATAGAATTCAGGTCAAGGATGACATCTCTTGCCAGATCTGTATAAACGAAATCAAGCAGGCAGCCTGCGAACATCGCGATCTTGCCCTTGGGTTCCTTTACATCCTGGATGATGGTCGGGAAGATATCTCTGAATGCTGTAGTAGCAATCGTCGGGAAGCTTCTACCCTTTGTAAGTCCGGACAGGAACATAGGCAGATGCCTGATCATGGGCTGTCCCTTTGTAACGATGCCCTGGGCAGCGGAAGCGATCTTCAGCATGGAATGGAAGAGCTTTCTGTCGCTGACAGCATCGAGTGCGAACTTCTTAACCTTATCCGGGCTTTCCTGGAGATCCTTCTCACGGATCTTCATGATCATCTCAGGGATCTCAAGGCCGGCTGCACAGACTTCTTTACATCTTCCGCACTGCAGGCAGATATTCTGGATCTGAGCTGCACGCTCTTTGGAGATGAGGAAGTTTGTAAGCAGAGTTCCGATACCGCCTGTGTAGATCTTGGAACCGTATACATGACCGCCTACAAGTGCAAATGCAGGGCAGACATCAAGGCAGGCACCGCATCTGATGCAGTTGAAGATCTGACGGAAGTTGGGATCCTCAAGGATCTTACGGCGGCCGGGATCATCCAGGATAACAGCATAGAAGTTCTTGGGTCCTCTCTCGTCTGTCTCCTTGTCCAGAGTTACCTCTGAAGCGCCTGTGTACATGGAGATATAGGATGTGATCCTCTGGCAGCAGCCGTTTCTGGGAAGAGCCTTGAAGATGAAACGTGCATCCTCTATCCTTCTGAGGAACTTCTCTATACCGAATACATAGACATGAGTCTTGGGAAGCGTACCAACCATACGGCCGTTTCCTTCATTAGTCATGGTAAATACCGTACCGGTCTCAGCGATCGCTACGTTAGCGCCTGACATACCCATATCGGCATGCAGGAACTTCTGACGCATTACCTTGCGGGCTACCCTTACCTCTTCCGGGATCTCGGGCTTGCTCTGATATTCTGTATTGTCATTGAAAAGATCAGCAACCTGCTCTTTGTTCAGATAGAGGGCAGGCATAACCATATGAACAGGAGTCTTCCCGTCAAGAGCGATGATAAACTCGCCCAGGTCCGTCTCATCGCACTGTACGCCGTCCTCACCCAGCAGCTTGTTGATATGAAGCTCCTCGGAAGCCATGGACTTTGACTTAACGACTGTCTTTACTCCAAGCTCCTTGCAGAGATTACGGATATAATCGGATGCTTCCTTAGAGCTGTGAGAATGGAATACGTGTCCGCCTCTTGCCTCACAGTTCTTTGTGAACATCTCTATCATCTCATCAACGTGCTCAGCTGCCTCAGCCTTTACGCTCCTGAGATCTTCACGGTTTGACTCGAAATCAACGCCTGCATAAGATGTAAGTCTTCGTCCCGGGTAAGTTCTGCAGAAGTTTCCGAGAGTCCTACCTAATGTGGCATTGTCCAGCGCTTCCTTAATTTCCTGTTTTAACTGTTCAGTTGCCATTGTATATCCTCCTTCCGCACCTGTTACTCGTCGTCCACTACAACTGCGGTAAGTTTAAGAGGACCATGGACACCAATCGTTGCTACGCACTCAATATCCGCGGTACGGCTGGGTCCGGTAATAAATCCTACGAATGCAGGCATCTCTTTCCACTTGCCGATCTCAAAGAACATCTCATCGTATGTAGGGATAATTGTAGATCCCTTAACGATACCGATATAATAATCGGGCATGATCGCTACTTCTCTTGCCCTGACATCGGTATCTGCCTGTACGAGAGTTCCCAGCTCTGCAATGCCGAATGCGGTCTGAGAACATCCGCCAATGGCGGTCTCCCCGTACTTGCGGATATGATCCGTATGAGTCTCGATACCGGCATCCTGCATAGCTGCACAGACGCCCGCTTCCTTAATAAGCGGAGTCTCGCAAAGGCAAGCAGAATCTGCACCGTACTCCTTGAACAGACCGGCTACAGTCTTGCCAAGATCTGCCTTGGATGTGCGCACACAGCTGCCTCCGGCGCCTTCAAGATTTGACTTAAAGCGCTCGTACAATTCATCTGTGATATTACTCATTGTTACACCCCTTTCACTATCTGAACTGCCGGAGACTTAAGGAATCTCCGGCAAGCGGCAGTGCCGCCTGGTTCATTTAACAACTTCCAATGACCGGCCAACATCAACTGCCCGATTATTGAGCAGCGGACTTTGTAAATGTGGCACAAAATCCGTGCTTACAGACATTATTATTTTATAATATTTTTCTATTAAATACAAGTACCTATCGCATCTGCCTGACAATTGTGCTGTCATTAATACATTGATGCAAATATAATTGTACTTATCGCCCCAGCGGGATCATTCTGACTCAAGCTGACTGATGATATTAAGATCTTCCGGGCTCAGCCTCCCGGCCTCTATCTCCTTTTGCAGAAGATCCGGCCGCCTTTTGCATGTCCTCTCCAGAGACTGACGGCGGCGCCATCTCTCAATATTGGCATGGTGGCCGGACAAAAGAACCGGAGGGACACTTACGCCGTGATAGACTTCCGGCCTCGTGTACTGGGGATACTCCAAGAGGCCTCCCTCAAAGCTTTCCTCGCTTGCTGAAGACTCATTTGTCAGGACGCCCGGCACCATCCTGGCGACAGCGTCCATCATGACCATTGCCGGCAGTTCCCCGCCGGTCAGGACATAATCGCCTATGGAAAAATTGTCTGTGACGATCTCCTCCAGGACCCTCTCATCTACCCCTTCATAGTGGCCGCAGAGTATGATCAGATCTTCTTCCCGGGCAAGCTCCCTGGCATCCTTCTGGGAAAATACCCTTCCCTGAGGAGTTGTATAGATGACTCTGGCCTTGCCTGTCCTGGCCGCTATAGACTGATAGCAGTCATAGATCGGGCCGGGCTGCATGACCATCCCTGCTCCCCCTCCGTAGGGATAGTCGTCTACATGCCTGTGTTTATCCTTTGAAAAATCCCTGATATCCACAGCTTCGACAGAGATAATGCCCTGTTTCTGCGCTCTCCCAATGATGCTCTGCGACATGGCTGCCGTAATCATATCAGGGAATAATGTCATAACATGAAAATGCATATTCTGTCTCCTAGAGATTGAGAAGCCCGTCCAGCAGGTGCACCGTGATGACGCCCTCCTGAAGGTCTATGTCAAGGATGCAATCCGGTATAGCCGGGATGAGCAGGTCCTTTCCGTCTGGTCTGCCCACGATATATACGTCATTAGCCCCGGTCTCCATTACATCCTGAAGGACGCCGAGCACTGTCCCGTCTTCCGTCTGCACCTTAAGATCTATCAGATCGGCAATATAGTACTCGCCTTCCCCCAGAGGAATGGCCTGGTCTCTGTCTATGAGAAGATCCCCGCCCTTATAGGGCATGGCATCTTCTATGCTGGAAAATTCCCGGAACTGTATGATGACAAGATTTTTGAAAAAGCGCACGTCCTCCGGATGAAGGGTCTTCCTGCCGGACTTTGTCTCCACATAACAGTGATCCAGCTGCGTAAAGCGCCGGACATCGTCCGTAGTCGGGTAGACCTTTACCTGTCCGTGTATCCCGTGCGGTGCAGTTATTACTCCCACTCTCAGATAAGCTGCCATTATTCTCCTTTTCAATGACTGCGTGCAGACGGCTTCGCAGCTCATCGTCTGCACATCCCGCCGCCTGTACATTATGAAAGGCTGCCGATAATCTCTATCGGCAGCCCCAGATTTCAGATCCAACAGCTGTATGAATTTTACAGGATGTCTACGATAATTTTCTTGTCATCCTTTGCTGCTGAAGACTTGACAACAGTTCTGATCGCTCTGGCGATCCTTCCCTGCTTGCCTATAACTTTGCCCATATCATCTGGGGCAACCTTCAGTTCGATGACTACAGCTCTGTCCGTCTCGGTTTCTGTAACTGCTACTTCCTCCGGATGATCAACAAGCGCCTGGGCAATTACTTCTACTAATTCTTTCATCCTGATTCCTCCATCAGAATTATTTTGTAATTCCTGCCTGTTTGAACAGCCTGCTTACAGTAGCTGTGGGCTGAGCTCCGTTTGAAAGCCACTTCTGTGCGAGCTCTGCGTTAACCTTAACATCGCTGGGCTCTACGTTCGGATTGTATGTTCCGATCTCATCGATAAATCTTCCATCTCTGGGAGATCTGGAGTCTGCAACGATGATCCTGTAAAAAGGTGCCTTCTTTGCTCCCATTCTCCTTAATCTGATCTTAACTGCCATCTTATTCACCTCCTGTAAAATTTTCTCTATGCTTGTGCGCTCCGATTCATGCGCCTAAACATCAAAACTTAAAGGGAAATTTCATCTTTCCCATGCCGCCCATGCCCATAAAGCCTCTCCTGCCCTTCTGGGCTCCGCCGAACTGCTTCATGATCTTCCTCATCTGATCCAGCATCTTCGTCAGCTTGTTAACCTCGGCGATATTCACGCCGGCGCCTGCGGCTATCCTCTTCTTCCTGCTCGGGTTCATCAGGGCAGGATTCGCTCTCTCCTCGGGCGTCATGGATAGGATGATCGCTTCCACTCTGCCGAACTGGCTCTCATCGACCTGGACGTTCTTCATCTGGGCCCCCATGCCCGGCATGAGAGCAAGCATATCATTTATGCCTCCCATCCCGTGGATCTGGTTCAGGGATTCCAGAAGATCGTCATATCCAAATGTCGACTTCATGAGCTTCTGATTGAGCTCTTTCGCCTTATCCTCGTCTATCTGGGACTGGGCCTTCTCTATCAGAGTAAGCACATCACCCATGCCCAGGATCCTGGAAGCCATCCTGTCCGGATAGAACTGCTCCAGATCAGAAAGCTTCTCACCCATGCCGACATAGAGGATGGGCTTGCCTGTAACAGCGCGGATAGACAGAGCCGCGCCGCCTCTTGTATCGCCGTCAAGCTTTGTGAGTATGACGCCGTCAAGCTCCAGCTTATCGTTAAATGTCTTGGCCACATTCACGGCGTCTTGGCCGGTCATGGCGTCGACAACGAATATGGTCTGATCGACCTGTACGGTATTCTGGATATTCACCAGCTCCTGCATCATGTCCTCGTCTATCTGAAGTCTTCCGGCCGTATCCAGGATGACGATGTTGTTGTCATTTTTCCTGGCATGTTCAACAGCCGCCTTGGCTATATCGACCGGGTCGGCGCTCTCTCCCATGGATAATACTTCTACACCCTGCTTCTCGCCGTTGACCTGCAGCTGTTTTATGGCCGCCGGTCTGTAAACATCACAGGCAGCCAGAAGGGGTTTCCTTCCCTTGGCCTTGAGCTTGCCCGCAAGCTTGGCTGCCGTCGTCGTCTTGCCGGCACCCTGAAGGCCGGCCATCATGATGACTGTCACTTCGTTGGACGGACGCAGCTTAAGCTCTGTGGTCTCGCTCCCCATGAGCTTAACCATCTCTTCGTTGACGATCTTTATAACAGTCTGGCCGGGTGTGAGGGACGTCATAACATCCTGTCCGACAGCCCTTTCTGTCACGGCATTTATGAACTTCTTGACAACGCGGAAATTGACATCCGCTTCCAGAAGGGCCATCTTGACTTCCTTCATGGCTGTCTTGACGTCAGCCTCCGAAAGCCTTCCCTTGCCGCGGAGATTCTTGAAAACATTCTGCAGTTTTTCAGATAAGCTCTCAAAAGCCATAAGGTCTCCCCCTTTGCCGTCTAAAGTTCCTGCGTGATGGCGCCTGCCAGCCGCCTGATCTTCAGCACATTCTCCGCTGATTCCTGACTCAGGCCGGGATCTGCTGCCAGCTGGCCGGCACAGGCATCTATCTGTGTAAGCGCTTCCTTTATCTCCAGAAACTTTCCTACCAGATGAAGCTTTTCTTCATAAGCTTCCAGCTGCCTGCGGCACCTGCGGATGATATCATGTACGGCCTGCCTGCTGACTCCCCTGTTCTGCGCGATCTCACCCAGGGAAAGATCTGAAAGAGAATAATCTTCGAATATCTCTCTCTGATGCTGGGTAAGCAGCTCCCCGTAAAAATCGTACAGGAGGGCTGTCTCAAGAAGTCCTTCCAAAAAATCACCACCTGTAAAGTATTTTTGCTTTACAGGTGGTATTCTATCTCACAAACCTGCCTTTGTCAACAGTATTTTCCCCCTGCCCTGCACTTTTCAAAAAACAGCCGGCTGCATGAGGCAGACATCTCATCTATAGATTTGATGCATTTCGGCAGCATATGTTGCGTCATCTGCACTGTTTTTCAAAAAGATCCGCCTCGGCATGTTCTGATCCATCCCTGTGTCCGTCACAAATGGCTGCCCAATATTTGTGCATTTTACGCAATAAATATCTGATTTTCTTCTGTCACTTTGAATGATTTTCTTTTTTTGGCATGCCCGTTGCTATGGAATAGAGTTGAAATTGATCAAGCAGTACTGCAGCCACAACATCTCGAGAAGCAGCAAGTTGACAGTATAATTTATTTAAGGAGTTGATCTAATGGCACAGTTCATTACTGCACAGGAAGCTGCCGGACTCATAAAAGACAATATGACAGTCGGCATCGGCGGCTTTATCACCTATGGCATACCCGAAACATGTTTAAGAGCTATCCAGAAAAGATATCTGGATACAAAATCTCCCAGGGATCTCACCCTCTTTCATGTCGCCGCATGCGGCGACAAGGCAGAAGGCGGCGCAAACCACTTCGGCGAGCCCGGCCTTATCAAGCGTCTTATCGGCGGACATCTGGGAATGGAGCCCAGGATCAATGCCCTGATCTCATCCAACCAGGCAGAGGGTTTCCTTCTTCCCCAGGGCGTTGCCTCCCACCTTACCAGGGCGATCGCGGGCAAAAAGCCCGGAGTCCTCACCCAGGTAGGTCTTAAGACATTCTGTGATCCCAGGCTGGAAGGATGCAAGTCCAACCAGGCAGCAATAGACGGAGGATACGATATCGTCGAGCTCCACCAGGTAGACGGCAAGGATTATCTTCTCTACAAATCCTTCCCCATCGACATCTGCTTCGTAAAGGGTGTTGTCGCCGATGAGGACGGAAATATTTCCCTTACCGGCGAGGCCTGCGTCACAGAGCAGCTGGAGATGGCATCGGCAGCCCACAACAGCGGAGGCATCGTTGTCGTAGAGGTTGAGCGCGTCGTACAGAGCGGCAGCCTTAAGGGCTGGCAGACAAATATCCATAAATTCATGGTCGATTACGTGGTTGTCGGCGACCCGGCTTACTCAAAGCAGTGCATGGACTACGAGGGGAACCGCCCGGAAATGTACGGCGAGGAAAAGATCCCTGTAAACGAAATCACCCCCGCGCCCTTCAATCTCCGCAAGATCATAGCGCGCAGATGCGCTCTTGAGCTTGTCAAGGGCACTCTGGTAAACCTGGGGTCCGGCGTTCCTGATATCGTTGGGCAGATCGTCGGAGAGGAAGGCGTTTCCGACCAGATCACTCTTTCCATAGAGTCAGGCGTTCTCGGCGGAGTTTCCCTCGGCGGACTCTCTCTGGGCGGCAGCATCAACCCCGAAGCCATCGTAAAGATGCCCGATATCTTCGATATCTATGACGGCGGCGGTATCGACAGCGCCTTCCTGGGCGCGGCTGAAATCGGACCCAACGGCGATGTCAATGTATCGAAATTCGCTGGCAGAGTCGTCGGACCCGGCGGTTTCATCAACATTACCCAGAATGCGAAGGCTGTTGCCTATGCAGGTACATTTACAGCAGGAAAATCAGATATTGCCGTTGAGGACGGAAAACTTGTCATCCGCAAGGATGGACCTAAGATGAAATATGTAAACAATATCGAACAGGTTACCTTCTCCGGTGACTATGCAAGAGAAACCGGTCAGACTGTAAAATACATATCCGAGAGGGCTGTCTTCGAGCTTACGCCGGAAGGGCTTAAACTTGTTGAGATTGCGCCCGGTGTCGATCTTGAGAAAGATATCCTGGCTCACATGGAGTTCAAGCCGATCATATCCGAGGATCTCAAGCTTATGGATGCAAGGATCTTCAGAGATGAACCCATGGGCCTTGTCCTCAAAGAAAAATAAATAAAATTAAGAAAGAGAGAATATTATGTATGACGTTCTAGTATTAGTCATCGCGCTGGCCTTATTCACCGTGTTGGCCTTCATGCGAGTCAGCGCTATGCCTCTGGCAGCGATCGTGGCACTGGTGACCTGCATCCTGGCCGGCCTGCCGGTACTCGATACCATTCTGGGGCCTTTCATGGATTCGGCAGCCAGCTATGTTGCCAACTATACCTTCATTTTCTTCCTTGGTGCGCTTTTTTCCGCGGTTTACGAGAAATCAAACGCAGCAAAGAGTATCGCCCTGTTCCTCTCAAAATTGACAAAGGGAAAACACATCTGTGTGCTGATCTTCATCGTTGTTTCCCTTCTCACATACGGCGGTATTTCCGGTTTCGTTGTCTACTTCGTAATGTATCCCATCTGCCTGCAGCTGTGGCATGAGAACAATATGTCCAGAAAACTGATCCCGGCAGCCATCACAGCAGGGTGCTGGACGATCTCCATGATCGCTCCCGGTTCTCCTTCTGTCCAGAACGTTGTAGCCATGAAATCGCTGGGGACGCCGGCAACTGCAGCTCTTCGCGTCGGTATCGTTTCCGTCATCGTTGAAGCAGTCCTCATCATTCTCTGGTTCGAATACAGGGAGCGGGCTTTAAGGAAGAAAGGCCTTGTATTTGATGACCCTGATCTTCCTCCTCTTCCTGAGGCTGAAAAGGCTTATTTCGTGCCCAAAGAAGATGAAAAGATGCCCAACGTTGTCATTGCCTTCATACCTATCGCTGTCATCCTCATCCTCTTTAACGGATTCAAGATCCCGGTAGAGGCAGCTGTATTCTTTGGAATCCTTGCTGCCTGTGTCCTTTTCAAACCCTCCATGGGCAGTCTTAAGGATTATATCGCAGCAGCAAACAAGGGCGGTACAGATGCGATCGGTGCTCTCATGAACACGGCGATCGTAGTAGGATTCGGCGGTGTTGCAAAGGCAACACCCGGCTTCACAAAGGTTGTTGACTGGATCCTTCACCTCAACATCAGTCCTTACATGTTCGTAGCCATCGCCGTTGCTCTTTGCGCCGGCATGTGCGGATCGGCATCAGGCGGCATGGGAATCGCTTTCGATGCCCTCAAACAGACATTCATTGACCTGGGGGTCAATCTTGAGTATGTCCACAGAATATCCACTATCGCAGCAGGAACGCTTGATACCCTTCCTCATCAGGGCGGTCAGATCACAATCTTCGCGCTGACTCATATGGATCACAAGAGTGCCTACTTCGATATAGCCATCACTCAGCTGGTCATTCCACTACTGACGGTATTCCTGGTGACCATACCTCTATGCAACATCGGATTCTGACACAGATCCGGGAAATTTAACGAAAGGCTTAAAGAAATTTTCTATAAGCAGCAGGGGAGCGATAACATGCAGAATAAGGATGCAGCAGGCTATATTTTATACTCAGCAGAAACTACTCTAAAGAAAAATACATCAAGATTATTGCTGGCAGAACTAATCAGCTTCCTTATCTGCATGGCTCCCATGTTAACAGCAAAAGCATTTGGAGCCGGAAATGATATCCTACGGCGCACAGAAGTTTACAGTTACATTGTCTCCGGACCGCTGAAGATCAGCGTATTCCATATCATTCTCAATCTGAAGAGAGGGCTTAAGGCATCCCTGAAGGATATGTACTTCGGCTTCTCAAAAGCAGGGGTCATGATCAACTCGATCCTGCTCAACATTCTTGCCGTCTGCCTTCTGAATTATGTGACCAGGTATATGTACGGCTATCACGGGCTTATCATTGTCGCCCTCTTCTTTCTATTTGTCAAGAGCTGGTACAGCATCTGTTATATCGCTATGACGGATGATCCCTCAAAAAATGTGCTCTACAGCATGATGCATGGCTGGGATCTGATGCGAACGAACCTGGTGCAGTACGTACTGCTCTGTGTCTGCTTTGTCCCTCTCTACATAATCTTATACCTTCCGTCCGTACTGCTGGAATCCGGAAAATTTACAGTGACAGAAGATTTCATCGTAAATGCAGTCTATAACGTCGTCGGCATCACCAATACAATGGGTGCCCCCGGGACTGCTCTGCTCGCGCTCGGCTGCATAGGGTCAGCCTGTCTGCACACAGCCCAGGTCTGTTTTTACGATTACGCGGCAGAACATAACTTTGGTTATAAAAGGCAGTACAAGACAAAATAAGCTTATCTCAGGAATCCGTTTCCTCTTCCAGCGGCGCGAAAAGGGCGTCCACATAGGAATCCGGATCAAAGCGCTGCAGATCGTCTACCTGCTCTCCGACTCCGATATATTTGACCGGAACGCCCAGCTCAGACTGGATGGCAATGGCTATGCCGCCTTTTGCGGTTCCGTCCAGCTTTGTCAGGATGATGCCTGTGATATCTGCCGCTTCCTTGAACTGTCTGGCCTGTACCAGAGCATTCTGACCGGTCGTTCCGTCCAGAACGATCAGATTTTCCCTCTTTGCCTCCGGATACTCGCGGTCTATGATCCGGCTGATCTTGCCCAGCTCATTCATCAGATTCTTCTTATTATGAAGTCTTCCGGCCGTATCGCACAGGAGAATATCCGCTCCCCTGGCTTTTGACGCCGCGATGGCGTCGTATATTACAGCTGCGGGATCCGAGCCCTCCTGACCGGATATGATGTCTACATGAGCTCTCTGTGCCCATTCCGTCAGCTGCTCTATGGCCGCTGCCCTGAAGGTATCCGCGGCTGCCAGAAGAACTTTTTTGCCCTCTGACCTGTATTTTGAGGCCAGCTTGCCTATGGTGGTAGTCTTGCCGACCCCGTTCACCCCAATGACAAGGACAACAGACCGGGTATTTTCAAAATCATAGGCATCCCCATCTACTTTCATCCGCTCTTTTATGCTGTCTATGAGGAACTGCCGGCAGTCCTCCGGCTTTTTTATGTGCTCTTCTTTTACTTTTTCCCGCAGGTCGTCTATGATAGCTTCCGTCGTCACGACGCCGATGTCAGCCATGATGAGCACTTCCTCCAGCTCATCATAAAAATCATCATCTATGCTGGAAAATCCGGAGAAGACTCTGTCAAATCCGGACTTTATGCTGTTCCTGGTCTTGGAAAGACCGGCAACAAGTCTGGAGAAAAATCCTTTCTTTTCTTGTGCCATTTTTACCTCCCTGCCCAGCCTACCTGCTGAGCTGATTTTCTATCAGATTTACAGAAACCATAGCAGAAACGCCCTTTTCCTGCATGGTAATGCCATATAGCACATCTGCCGCCTTCATAGTGCCCCGCCTGTGAGTGATCACGATAAACTGAGTATCCTTCGTAAGATTTCCCAGGTACTCGGCAAAACGTTTCACATTCGCATCATCCAGCGCCGCCTCTATCTCATCGAGAAGACAGAAGGGCGAGGGTTTCAGATACTGGATGGCAAAAAGAAGGGCGATAGCGGTCAGAGCCTTCTCACCGCCCGAAAGCTGCATCATGTTCTGCAGCTTCTTGCCGGGAGGCTGTGCCGTTATGATGATGCCGCTGCCCAGCAGATCATCCGGATCAGTCAGGGAAAGCGTTCCCTTTCCTCCTCCGAAAAGAGAGGAAAATACCTGGTCGAACTTTTCGCCTATCAGAGCAAATTTTTCAGCAAACTGCTTCTTCATGGAAGCGTTGAGAGAGTCAATGATTCCATTCAGCTTTGCGCGCGCGGCTGTCAGATCATCAAGCTGGGCCTTCATGGTCTCATATCTGCCGGATACCGCCTCATACTGGTCTATGGAAGCCACATTGACATCCCCCAGATCCCTCATAGATCTCCTGGTATCTTCTACAAGCTTTTTTATCCTGCCCAGGGGCAGGTTCTGCACCTGTTCAGACCTGAGCTCTCCCGCGCCGACATATGTCAGCTTGTACTCATCCCACATATGATCGCTCAGGCTGCTTCTTCTCTCGTCTATCTTCTCTTTCTGCGTGGTCAGCCTTACCTGTTCCCTGTCAAGGGAGGCAAGTGTCTGGGATATCTCTTCTCTTCTGTCAAAAAAGCTTCCGTGCTCCTGCTTGCATCGGTCTCTCTCGCCTAAAGCCTGCTTAAGGGCCTCATCTCCCCGGGAAATGCTTCTCTGGCAATCCTGGATCTGAGCCAGAAGCTCTTTTTCTTCCTCTTCCAGCTGCAGGCTCCGATTCCGGGTCTGATCCATCTGTGAGTTGATATTTTCTATCTCCTCTGCCAGAGCCTTTTTCTCATTCTCGTTTCTTTCTATATTCTCTTTTGTAAAATCAAGCCGCTGCCTGAGCTTTGAATAGCGGATCTTAAGCTCTGTATTCCTGGCGCTGAGCTCTTCCTCCCTCTGGCTGAGTTTTTTCAGCTCCTGGCCAGCCTGGCCGGACCTGCCGGAAGTCTCTTCCTTCTGCCTGGCAAGATCATCTATCTGCCCGTCTATAGCAGCCAGGATATCGCCTCTCTCCTTCTTGTCCGACTCCATGCGGGCCAGCTCTTTCTCTATGTCCGCAATGGTCTTCTCAGACTCAGCGTTCCTGCCCTCAAGCTGGCTGAGCTGCATCTGGACAGTATTCCTCCCCAGGAGGAGCTGCTCATGGTCTGAGCGGATCTTCTGCCTCTCCCGGGCCATCTTCTGTCTGCGCCCGTCCAGCTCTTCCAGGCCTTTGGCCAGCTCCCGGATCCGGCCGGACAGCTGATCCACATGGGCCTTAAGCTCATCCATCTCCCTGTGCCTTGCCAGGAGATTTCCCGTCTTTTTGTAAGCGCCGCCGGATATGGAGCCGCCCGGGTTCAGAGATTCACCTCCCAGGGTCACAATGCGGAATGAATAACGGTATTTTCTGGCGATAGCCAGGGCGTGATCCATATTGTCTACAATGTAGATCCTGCCCAGAAGAAAAGAAGCGATATTTTTATATCTGTCATCCGTTTTCACAAGCTCATCGCCCATGCCGATAAAGCCTGCCTCGCCCCTTACGCCCTCTGATGCCTGGGCCTTCCTGCCT
The DNA here is from genome assembly GCA_900314845.1 of uncultured Eubacteriales bacterium. Lineage (GTDB taxonomy): Bacteria > Bacillota > Clostridia > Lachnospirales > Lachnospiraceae > UBA2912. The sequence continues at coordinate 63,873 of OMWV01000011.1, read as the reverse complement.
CTTATGCTTGTGAGAGGAAGAAATGTCGCGCGCCCGTAACGGTTTTTCTTGAGAAATTCTATCATTCTCCTGGCAGTATCCTCATCTTCCGTTACGATATTGGATATACTTCCTCCCAGAGCAGTCTCAATGGCAGTCTCATAATCCCTGTCTACCTTTATGATATCTGAGACCAGGCCTATGAGGCCCTTCTCCCGGTCTTTATTCTCCATAACGCGGCGGATGCTGCCGGAGTAGCCTTCATAGCGTTCTGTGATGTTCCTGAGAGTCTTATAGCGGGCAGATCCTTCGTGGAAAGACTTCTGCTGCTCTGCCAGTGCTGCGGCAGACCCTGAATATTCCTTCTCAAGATCTTCCGCCTGCCGGGTCAGATCTGCCCCTGCCGTCTCATTCTTTTCTATGTCAGCCTCTATCCGGTCCCTTTCTTCCCGATAGGAAGCCGCCAGGTCCGTATCAGAGCTTGTCTGGCTTTTCAGGGCGATCAGCCGGGAAGAAAGCTCAGATCGGCGCAGGGCTGCCTGTTCATCCTGCGCCCTGACATGTTCCCGTCTGTTCTTCTGGCCGGATATCCGGCCCATGATATCCATCTCCCGGGCGCTTAAGGCCTCCATCTCTTCCCGCAGAGCCTGAGATTTTCCGCGAATATCCGCAAGCTCTGAGGCGCCCTTATCTCCCTGGGCCGATGAAGTCTCATATTCCTCTGTGTATTTTTCGAGATCGGCTTTGAGCTTTTCAATCTGGGCTGCCTTTTCGGATATCCCTTTCCGGATCTCACCCAGCCGTCCCGTCCCCTGGGAAATGCTTCCTGCCAGATTTTCTTTTCTTGAAGTGAGCAGATCCCGGCTGCCCTCAAGCTTTTGCAGGCGGATAGCCCGCTCCCCCGCCTCCTCCTGGAGGGCGTTTATCTTCCGGTCGTACTCCTCCATCAGAGCTTCGACCTGAGTATATTTTGACTTTATCGCCTCATACTGGCTGCGGGTATCCTCGATCTGAGCCTCTATGATATGAAGTTTATCCTCAACATCCGCCCCATCGCTCTTCAGCTTATCAAAAGAGACGATATACATATTGGCTTCGTAGAGCTTCAGATCATCTCTCAGCTTGAGGAAGCTGCGTGCCTTCTCGCTCTGCTCCCTTAAGGGGGCCAGCTGGACCTCCAGCTCGTGAGCGATATCCCGGGCCCGGCTGATATTGCGTTCTTCCTCTTCCAGATCCTTGAGGGCATAAGCCTTTCTCTTTTTGTACTTGACGATGCCTGCTGCCTCGTCGAAAAGCTCCCTTCTGTCCTCCGGTTTCCCGCTCAGGATGCGGTCTATCTGGCCCTGGCCGATGATAGAGTAGCCTTCCTTGCCGATCCCCGTGTCAAAAAAGAGCTCCTGGATATCCCTCAGCCGGCAGGAATGACCATTTATCTTGTATTCACTCTCCCCGGACCGAAAGACTCTCCTTGAAACCGTCACCGTGTCATAACTGATGGGCAGAGCGTGGTCGGAATTGTCCAGCGTGATGCTGACAAAGGCAAATCCCAGGGGTTTCCTGTTCTGGGTCCCTGCGAATATGACGTCTTCCATCTTCTGGCCTCTGAGCTGCCTGGCGCTCTGCTCGCCCAGAACCCACCTTACCGCGTCAGCTATATTGCTCTTGCCGCTCCCGTTGGGGCCGACGATCCCCGTGATGCCTTTATTGAATTCGAATACAAGCCGATTGGCAAATGACTTGAATCCCTGAACTTCAATACTTTTTAAATACATGCTCTACCTTTCGCTGTCCTTTGTCAGGGCGAGAATAGCGCGATAAGCTGCCTCCTGACCGGCTGACTGCTTGGAATGGCCTTCTCCTGTCCCTATGACCTTGTCCCCCAGCTTAACCTGCATGACAAATACTCTGTCATGCTCGGGTCCTCTCGTGTCTGTCAGCTCATAGCTTATGGGCTCCTTGTGATCCTTCTGCAGCATCTCCTGGAGATAGGTCTTGCTGTCGTGGAACATGGACTTGTGCTCTATATCATCCAGGATAAAGCGCATGATAAAGCTTTCTGCCTTCTCAAGGCCCCCGTCCAGATATATGGCCCCGATCAGTGACTCCAGGGCATCCGAAAGAATGGAATCTCTCCTTCTGCCTCCGCTCATATCCTCGCCCCTGCCGAGCAGGATATAGCTGCCCAGGTCTATCTGTCTGGCGCAGTAAGCCAGGGTAGGCTCACAGACAAGGCTGGCCCTTTTCCGGCTCATCTGTCCTTCTGACATATCCGGAAAATTTCTGTAGAGGAAGTCACTGGATACGATCTCCAGGACAGCGTCCCCCAAAAATTCTATCCTCTCATTGTGATGGATCTTCTTCAGCCTGTATTCATTGGCATAGGAACTGTGCGTTAAGGCCAGCATAAGCTGGGAGGGATCCTTAAAATGATAGCCGATCTTATCTTCCAGTTCCTTTCCCGCATCTGTCCTGTTCATGGTCTGTCACCGGCTTCCCCGCCAGCCTGTCCGGCCTCATGTGCCTCAGTTCTCTCCTTTTCCCCGCTCACAGCCTCGGATATCTTTCCTATGATATCCTTTCTGATAAATGCAGCTGCCTGCCCGATCGCCGTTGCGATCTCCTTGGCGTCTGAGCTGCCGTGGGCCTTGACAACAAGGCCCTTGAGGCCCAGCATGGGCGCTCCGCCGTACTGGCTGACATCATAAGCCTTAAGCTGGCTCTTCAGGTCTTTTATGATCAGGGCAGCTCCGATCTTTGTCTTCAAGGAACTTGTCAGCGTATTCTTGAGCAGAGTCAGGATGGCCGTAGCGGATCCCTCATACATCTTGAGGGCTACATTGCCTGCAAATGCATCTGTAACTACCACATCCGCCGCCCCCAGGGGGATATCTCTGGCCTCAACGCTTCCGATAAAATTAATATCCTGGCACTCCTTAAGCAGGGGGAAGGTCTCCCTGACCAGTTCATTGCCCTTGGCTTCCTCCGCCCCGACATTCAGGATGCCTACCGTGGGGTTCTTAATGCCCACATAATCCTTCATATAAATAGATCCCATCTGGGCAAACTGCACGAGATTGGTCGGCTTGGCATCCATATTGGCTCCGCAGTCTATCAGAAGGGTAATGCCCTTTGTCGTGGGCATCAGGGGAGCAAGAGCCGGCCTGTGTACTCCCTTCAGTCTGCCGATGAGGATCTGGCCGCCGACAAGGATAGCTCCGGTGCTTCCCGCAGAGACAAAAGCGTCTGCCTTTCCCTCTCTGACCAGCCTCTGAGCTATCACGATAGATGAATTCCTTTTTTTCTTTATGGCAAAAGCAGGGTGCTCTTCATTTGTGATAACTTCCGTAGACGGCACGATCTCAAGTCTGTCCTCATCGTAGGAAAGCCCGGAAAGCCCGCGCTTGAGCAAGGCTTCATCCCCTGTCAGATAAATAAAAATATCCTTGTCGGCAGCCAGTGCATCAACGCATCCCTGAATGACAGCGCCGGGTGCTTTATCGCCGCCCATGGCATCCACTGCTATCTTTACTGTTTTCTTGTCCATGTTTCCTCCTCCATGATCACAGGTAAAAAGAAAGCTGCTGCACAAGCCTGATAAGAGGCTCACATGCAGCAGCCATTCATATTCTTCCGGTCAATTACTGAGCGCTGACCTTAATGATCTCTTTCTTGTTATAAGCGCCACAAGCCTTGCAGACTCTGTGAGGCATTACTAAAGCTCCGCACTTGCTGCACCTTGAGAAATTGGGAACTGACATCTTCCAGTTCGCTCTTCTGCTGTCTCTGTGGCTCTTAGATGATTTATTCTTAGGGCAAATAGACATTCGTTCACACCTCCTTAAAATCCTTGAAAATATCCCGGATAGCTGCCATTCTGGGGTCGACGGACTGTCTGCTGCAGCCGCAGTCTCCCTCATTCAGATCCTTGCCGCATACCGGGCAAAGTCCCTTGCAGTCTTTCCTGCATAGAACCTTCACTGGAAGGTGAACGATCAGCTCGTTTCTGACAAACCTGTCTACATCCAGTGTGTTTCCATCAATAAAAGCTATCTCATCCAGATCCTCAACGGTGCCGGCATGAACCTTCCCAAAATCTATCTCCTGCGAGAAGTCAAATTTCAGGGGAACTGAGACATCCTTAAGGCATCTGCTGCATGGAATAAAAAGCGTTACATCAACCTTGCCTGAGAGCACGACTCTGCTGCTTCCGATATTGGCAGCAGTGATATCTACCGGCTCCTTGTCTGCAAAGGGATAGGTAAGCCCTTCATATTCAAGGGCTGCCATATCCAGGTCAACTCTGTATTCACAACTCTTATGATCGGTAGATATGATCTCAGAAATATCAATAACCATAGAATTCTCCTGCATCCATACTTTGTTAATTATACATAGGGATATTTCATTTGTCAACAGATTTTTGCTCTTTATCGGCCCCTCAGGAGGGACTGCCATTGCCCGCCGGCCTCTGTTTGTGTTACAATCTCAACTAAGCAAACAAAAGAAAAGGAGAGCATGGGCACTGTGAAACTCACATTTATTATAGCAGAGTACAATCCCTTCCACAACGGACATCTCTATCAGATCCGCCGGGCAAAGGCCATGACCGGGTCCGACTATACGATCGTGCTCATGAGCGGTGATTTTGTGCAGAGGGGCGGTCCGGCCTGTGCCGACAAATATACCCGGACCCGTATGGCCCTGGCAGGCGGGGCAGACCTTGTCCTTGAGCTGCCCTGTCTGGGGGCAGGCTCCAGCGCGGAAACATTTGCCGCCTGCGCCGTCTCTCTTGCAAATCGGCTTATGCTCCCTTCAGTCAGCCAGGCCTGGCTCTGTTTTGGCTGCGAGAATGCAGGCAGCCCCATTCTGGAGGAAGCTGCTGCCCTCTTAGCAGCCGAGCCCGACTCCTTCAAAAGGGAACTGAAAGAAAAGCTGAAAAGGGGGGCAAACTACCCGGCAGCCAGGAGCCAGGCCCTGATCCATGAACTGACAGGCAGGAGTACTGATATCCCGGATAAGGGAGGCCATCTGTATTCCCCCGAGACCATCCGGGATATCCTGGCAGCCCCCAATAATATCCTGGCCATAGAATACTATAAGGCTCTGATCAGGTCCTCCTCGAGAATCCGCCCCCTTCCCATGGGCAGAAGGGGAGCCGGCCACAGCGACATGGACAGCCAGGGACAATATATGTCTGCCGGGGCTCTGCGGGCAGCCCTTGCCCGGGGAGATACAAAGTCAGCAGAGACTGCCATGCCCTCTCAGGCAGCCTGCATTCTCAGAGAAAAACTGAATGAGGGAGGCATCATGCAGACAGATGACTTTTTCGATCTCATATCCTATGCCCTCTTGTGTTCCCGAGGCAGGCTGAATGAATACTGCGATGTCAGCGATGACCTTGCAGACAGGCTGGAAAACGCCGGAGGGACATTCAGCTCCCTGGATGAGCTGACAGACCACATCCGGTCAAAAAATATAACCGCTGCCAGGGTAAGGCGCTGCCTCTTTCACATCATGCTGGGCCATAAAAAAGCATTTTTTGAGTCCTGGAAAGCCTCCGCCTATGCAGGCCCCCTCTCTGTGCTGGGCTTTCGCAAGGAAGCCGCCGGGATACTCTCCTTAGCCGGAAAGGCAAAGGAGAAGAATCACCTGATCCTGAGGTCGGCTGACAGGGAAAAGCTGGCCGGCATTGAGCGCCAGATCAGTCAAAATGACCTCTTCGCCAGCCGCCTTTACCGGATGGTATATGGACACAAATACAAGCTGGGCCAGAAGGACATTCTGTCAGAAGCGGTAATAAAAATGTAGATTTCCCAGCTCTTTTTGTTCATATTGTCCTTTGCATCCTGCCTCCTTTTGAATTAAAATATGAGGCAACGCATTTGATGATCGCGGATTCATCAATTGTTGGAAGACGTTACTCCGTTGGCAGACAGCTCCACAGCTGGCTGCCCTTTTTATTTGCAGGAAAGGATGAGAATAATGGAAAATACGGAAAACAGAATGGGGACCGCCAGAATGTCCACTCTGATGCTGAAAATCAGCATCCCCATCATCTGTTCCATGATGATGCAGGCCCTCTACAATATCGTGGACTCTCTCTTTGTCGCCAGGATGCCGGACGCCCCGGGCATCGCCCATACTGGTGAGATCGCGGTAAATGCTCTGACGCTGGCTTTTCCCATTCAGATGCTCTTTGTTGCATTTGGAATAGGAACGGGTGTCGGTGTCGGGGCTATGCTGTCCAGGGAACTCGGCCAGAAGAAGATGGAGGCAGTCGCCAGAGTCGCAGGCAACGGCATCACTCTCTCCCTTATCATGTCTGCCATCTTCTTCCTGTTTGGTCTCTTTGGAATAGACCCCTATCTGCACACGCAGACAGATGACCCAAATGTCCTCTCCATGGGACATACTTATCTGACCATCTGCACCCTGCTCTGCTTTGGCAATGTAATGTACGGAATATTTGAAAAGCTTCTCCAGGCCACAGGAAGATCTCTTCTCTCAACCATAGCCATGATATCCGGCGCTCTGACTAATATCATTCTCGACCCCATCATGATATACGGCCTTTTAGGCTTCCCGGCCCTTGGCATAGCGGGAGCGGCCTGGGCAACCGTGATAGGACAGATGGTTTCCCTGGCAATATCCATGGTATTTCATTATACAAAAAATAAGGAAGTAAAATCCGGCCTGTCCTATATGAGGCTCAAGCCCTCCACAGTAAGGGGCATATTCTCCATAGGAATAAGCGCAATCGTCATGCAGGCTCTCATGAGTTTCATGACATACGGGGTAAATATCATATTTGCCAGAGTATCCCAGAACGCAGTCACCGCTTACGGCATATTTTATAAGATCCAGCAGTTCATATTCTTCGCCGGATTCGGTATCCGTGACGCCATCACGCCTGTCATTTCCTATAATTACGGGGCAGGATCCAGAAAGAGGGTCCGCGAGGGCGAAAAATGGGGGATCCTTTATACCATTGTAGTCATGCTCATAGGAACTGCTCTTCTTCAGCTTTGCGCCGCTCCTCTGACCGGTCTGTTCGGACTCAGAGCAGAAACAGAAACGCTCTGTATGAGGGCTATGCACATAGTTTCGCTGGGCTTTGTCTTTGCCGGGGTCAATATATCAGCCCAGGGTATCTTCCAGGCTCTGCAGACAGGAAACAGCTCACTTGCCGTATCCCTTTTAAGGCTCCTTATCATCCCCCTGCCTCTGGCATTTGTCTTCACCCTGACCGGGAATCCCGAGTATATGATCTGGTGGGCTTTTCCCATCGGGGAAGCTGTCGCTGCCGCCGCGGCTGTATGTCTGCTGATAAGGATAAACAGGCTGAGGCTGAAGAAAAACTGAAAAAAAGAAAGGCCATACATACAGGCGCCCCTTTCGCGTCCATGTGCATGGCCATCTGTTTACCTCAGCTTCTCCAGCTTGCTTCTCACTTCATCTGCTATATTCCGGGGGATCGGAAGGCTCTCATCCCGGGACAGCCTCCAGAGCTCTTCCGCCATACCGGGCGATGACTGGAACATCTCTCTTAAGCTGTCAAGAGGCATCTCTATCACCTGCGTGAACATCTCCACGATCTGGTCGACCACATCCTCCATCTGCCTTTGCTGCGGGCTGGTAAAATGCATATACATGTCTTCCTGTGCCTTGTCAAGGGCAGGCATGTCACTTTGGGTGATCTTTATCCCGACCCCGGTCTTCGCGCAGACATCCTCCAAAAGGGCCATGGTCCTTTCGTCCCTGCACAAGATGGCATTGGGACGATAATTTAACTTCTCCCACTGTCTTGTATACTCTTCAAAGAATTCCACGGGATTGTCCCCTATCTCTCCATGTATCCTCACAGCGACCAGGTAACCGCTTTTTGATTCGCACAGAAGAAGCATGAGGGGATAATAGGGCGCCTCATCCTCTTCCTTCTGGAATGGCTGTATGAAACGAACTGCCTCTGCCTCCCATGTCCCTTTTCTGGGAATTTTCTTATGTCTTGCCGGAATAATATCCCCTCTGACAGGGACTGTCTCATAATGTCTGATGGAAGGTGCGGGGAAGGGTGCCTCACCCTTTCTAACCAGTTTACCCTCCTCTGCCTGGAAAAGGGGGACCTGGCAGGGAGTATCTTCCGGCACTACACCGGTAATGCCAAAATCTTCCAGGCTGTTTTCATTCATCTGCCCGGACAGCATGATAGCAGCGCGTACTGCCTCATATAATGCATTCAGATCCGATTCCTCCGTGATCTTCCATGGGACATGAGCAGGCTCGAATCTTACAAAGCGGGGAAAGCTGTTCTTTCCGCTGAGTCTGATATTATTTTCTTTTGCAAACGCGCGGACCTCGTCCACTTCCCCCTCATCCAAATCATCCTTCACACACAGCTCCAGATGCAGGGATCTCTGGCTGAGCAGATGCTCGAATTCTCCAAACAGGGAGGATCCTTCGGGACTTTCTACCATGCAGTCTACCATGGCCTGGACCCCCTCCTCTCCTATATTTACGCCAAGAGCGCAGTACTCGCCCAGCCTGCCCATAACGTTGATATAGCCGATCCTGCCGTCTGACAGTCTGAGTGCGAAAATATCATTGTCCCAGAGTTTCTTCCAGAGCTTGGTCCTTTTATATTCAAATGCTGCCTGATACAGGTCATCTCTTGTCATAATCTGTCACCTCTTCAAATATCTTCGTACTTTTTCCTATCTCAGCATATATTCTCCGGCAGGGCAAGTCAAGGAAAAAAATCCGGAAATACGGATTGCCCGCCAGACAGTAGATTTCAGGGATTCAATATGATATAATTTTATAGCGTATTTTTTACTGTCGTTTTCGTGCGGCTGTTTTTTATAAAGGAGATTGCTATTATGAAACTTGGTATCGTAGGCCTGCCCAACGTTGGCAAGAGTACCCTCTTCAACTCCCTGACGAAGGCAGGGGCAGAGTCAGCAAACTATCCATTCTGTACCATTGATCCGAATGTCGGTGTTGTAGAAGTCCCGGACAAAAGGCTCGATGAGCTGACGAAGATGTATGACTCCGCAAAGACCATCCACGCGACGATAGAATTTGTCGACATCGCAGGCCTGGTCAAGGGCGCTTCCAAGGGCGAAGGTCTGGGCAACCAGTTCCTTGCCAACATCAGGGAGTGCGATGCCATCGTCCATGTTGTCAGATGCTTCGAGAATACAAATATCGTCCATGTGGACGGAAGCATAGACCCCATCCGCGATATAGAGACGATAAACCTGGAGCTGATATTTGCTGACCTGGAAGTTCTGGAGAGAAGATATGCAAAGGTCGGCAAGAACGCCAAGATCGACAAGTCCTACCGGAAGGAAAGCGAGCTGATAGAAAGGCTGATCGCTCACCTTGAGAGCGGCAGGCCGGCCAGGAGCTTTGAGTGTCAGGATGAGGATGAAGAGGCTCTCATGAGAGAGTTCTGGCTGCTCACAGCCAAGCCTGTTATCTATGCCGCCAATGTTGACGAGGATTCTGTCGCCGATGACGGAGCTTCCAATGAATTCGTGCAGAAGGTGCGCGAGTACGCCGCGAAGGAGGAGTCTGAGGTCTTCGTCGTGTGTGCTCAGATAGAGGAAGAGATCTCAGAGCTCGAGGATGACGAGAAGAAGGAATTCCTTGAGGATATGGGCCTGAAGGAGTCCGGACTGGACAAACTGATCCGCGCCAGCTACCACCTGCTTGGCCTCATCAGCTTCCTGACCGCCGGCCCCAAGGAATCCCGCGCCTGGACGATCCGGCAGGGCACAAAGGCTCCCGGCGCTGCCGGCAAGATCCACTCTGACTTTGAGCGCGGCTTCATAAAGGCAGAGGTCGTCAGCTACGATGACCTGATGAACTGCGGCAGCTACAACGCAGCCCGCGAGAAAGGCCTTGTCCGCATGGAAGGCAAGGATTACGTCATGAAAGACGGAGACATCGTGGTCTTCCGCTTTAATGTTTAACACCGTTTATGAACGAAAAAGGGCGCCCGCTCCAGGGGACTGTTCCCCGGCGGGCGCCTTTTGTACTCTTATTCCTCTATATCATGCTTTCCTTCCAGGATGGGGATCAGCTGATCCAGCCTGTCGATGATATACTGGCAGCCGTCCACCTGACCGAATCCATAGCGGGCATAGATAAAAGGGATCCCTGCTTCTTTGGCCGCATCGGCATCTGACTGGGTATCGCCTATATAGGCAGGGTTTTGGTAGCCGCGCCGGGCCATGACCAGCATGATGTTCCTCCCCTTGCTGAGGCCTGTCTTGCCTGAACATTCGTGGTCATCAAAAAACTTCTGCGTACCGTTTCCCTGCAGGTAGCTCTCCACATATCCCTTCTGGCAGTTGCTGACGATCGACAGGGGAACACGGGAGGAAAGTCTTTCCAGGGCATCTATCTCGCCGGGATAAAGCCTCCCGCCGTGCCGGGCAAGCCAGACATTCTCCAGCTGGCAGCACTCATCCATAAGGCTCATCCGCTTATCTGCCGGCAGATCCGGGAACATATTGGCCGCGATCTGATCAAGAGGCAGACCGAAATTCGATGTCAGCTCCTGTTCATCGACCGATTTTCTGTTTATCTCCTGGTGGAGTTTAAAGACCTGGGCCCAAGCTGCCAGGATCCCATCTGTAGAGTTCCACAGGGTCCCGTCCAGGTCAAAGATAAGACTGTCAAATCTCATAGATCACATCTCCGCCAGCACTTTGTCAAGGACCTCAACCATCTCGTCTACATTTTCCTTCGTGATGACAAGAGGAGGCACAAAACGGATCACGTTCGTTCCGGCGGAAATGACAATGAGGCCATTTTTAATGCACCCGCTGACAATAGGGCCGACCGGGCAGGAAAACTCCAGGCCCCTCATGAGTCCCAGGCCCCTGCTGTCCACGATAAAATCATATTTATCCTTGAGCTCATCCAGCTTCTGTGCCAGATAAGGAGCAACGGTATTCACATTCTCCAGAACATGCTTCTTTTCAAAGAGGTCAAATACCGCGTTGGCCGCAGCTGTGGCAAAGGGATTGCCGCCGTATGTCGAGCCATGGTCGCCGGCCTCCAGGGTATTCTCGACCTTCTCCCCGGCAACGAAAGCACCTAAGGGAACGCCGCAGCCAAGAGCCTTGGCAGCGGTAAGGATATCCGGTTTTATGCCAAAATATTCATAGGCAAACATCTTCCCGCTTCTGCCCATGCCGCACTGGATCTCATCCAGGATGAGGAGGATGTCATGGTCGTCGCAGAGCTTTCTGACTCCCTTGATGAAATCAGCCTGAGCCGGATAGATCCCGCCTTCTCCCTGGACCGTCTCCATGATGATGGCGCAGGTCTTATCCGTAATCTTGGACTTCACATCCTCCAGGTCATTGTATTTTGCAAAAACGATCTTGTCTATGAGGGGCTTAAAAGCCTCCTGATAGTGAGGGTTGCCCGTAACAGAAAGGGCTCCTATACTCCTGCCGTGGAAGGAATGATCCATGGCGATGATCTCATGGTCCGTAGAGCCCTTGTCCCTGCTGTAAGCGTACTTGCGGGCAAGCTTTATGGCGCCCTCTATGGCTTCTGTACCGCTGTTCGTGAAGAAGACCTTCTTCAGCCCGCAGGCAGCGATCAGGGAATTGGCCGCTTTGGCCATAGGCTCCGTATAATAAAGGTTTGAAACGTGTATGATCTTGTCTATCTGATCCTTTAGAGCCTGATTGTACTCCGGCACATTGTAGCCCAGGGCGCAGACAGCGATCCCGGCTGCGAAATCAAGGTACTTCTTGCCGTCGACGTCGTAAAGATAGACGCCGTCTCCGTGGTCAAGAACGATAGGAAACCTGTTGTATGTGTGAATGATCGCCTGCTCGGCAAAATCCATTATCTCCTTATTCTTACTCATGATCCTATTCTCCTTTATAATACCTGGGCTCCGAACTGCTGAGAAATGCTGTTCCAATACCCTTGTTCGTGAAGATCTCAAGAAGCAGGCAGTGAGGGATCCGTCCGTCCATGATATGGACACGGGATACACCGTTCTCAATGGCATCGATACAGTTGTTCAGCTTGGGGATCATACCGCCGTTGACATTTTTATTCTCTATCAGAGCCTTGGCTTCATCAATCGTCATCTCAGAGATGAGGGTGGAAGGATCGTTGTAATCCTTGTAGACGCCCTCTATATCCGTGAGGAAGGCAAGCTTGGAAGCGTTCACCGCCTCGGCAATCTCACAGGCCGCGTCGTCGGCATTGATATTGTAGGAATTGTAATCCTCATCCATGCCGATGGGGCAGACGATCGGAAGAAAGTCTGCATCCAGAAGGTCGTAGAGGATCTTAGGGTCTACATGGGTGATATCTCCGACAAAACCGATATCCTGCCCATCGGAATATTTTTTCTTTACTGTGAGCAGGCCGCCGTCCTTGCCGCTGATGCCGACTGCCTTTACGCCCAGCTGCTCTACCATCCGGACCAGATCCTTGTTGACCTTGTTCAGCACCATCTCGACGATCTCCATGGTGGCCTCGTCTGTCACACGCAGTCCGTTTACAAAACGGGGCTCCATGCCGGCCTTTGCCACCCAGCGGCTGATCTCCTTGCCGCCTCCGTGAACGATGATGGGCTTAAAGCCTACCAGCTTTAAGAGGACGGCATCCTCTATGACGTCCTTCTTGAGCTCATCGCTCATCATGGCGCTGCCGCCGTATTTTATAATGATGATCCTTCTGTTAAATCTCTGTATGTAAGGCAGGGCTTCTATGAGCACCTCCGCTTTCTCAAGAAGCGGTTTCATATCTTTCTCCATGGTCAGTCTCCTCGTATCTTTACCGCAGATTTTATTTCTTTCTATTATAATATCAGGATCTGTAATCAGCGTTAATGCTGATATATTCCTTTGTCAGATCACAGCCCCAGGCCGTCGCACTCTCACTGCCCATCCTCAGATCAGCCCGGGCGCAGACCTCCGGCTGAGAGAGGATCTTCGTGGCCTCCTGCTCACTGTAGTCAAGGGCCTTTCCTTCCTTCATGATCTGGATCTTGCCGGCGCTGCTCTCAAAGAAGAGATCCACCCTTTCCGGATAGAATTCTGCTCCGGAATAGCCCATGGCGCAGAGAATCCTGCCCCAGTTGGCGTCATGACCGCAGATCGCAGCCTTCACAAGATTCGAGCTCACGACAGATCTTGCCAGAGTCCTGGCGTCCTCTTTGGAAGAAGCTCCTTCTATCCTGACCTCAAAGAGAGCTGTGGCTCCCTCGCCGTCACCGGCGATCATCCGGCAGAGCTTTTCATTTACAGCGCGAAGGGCCGCGCAAAATGCCTGAAAGTCTTTCCCCTCCGCGGTGATCTGCTCATTGCCGGCAAGGCCGTTGGCAAGCAGGAGAACGGTATCGTTTGTCGAGGTGTCCCCGTCGACAGATACCATATTAAATGTATCTTTGATATCCGCACTTAAGGCTTTCTGCAGCATCTCCTGACTTATGGCAGCGTCTGTCGTGAGAAAACAGAGCATAGTGCACATGTTGGGGTGGATCATTCCGGAACCCTTGCACATGCCGCCCAGAGTGGCCTTCTTACCGCCCAGCTGGAAAACGACTGCCGCCTCCTTAGGTTTGGTGTCCGTCGTCATGATCGCGCGGGCAGCCCTGTGACCGGCCTCTGTCGTGCCCTCAAGGGCGGGGGAGAGCATGCCGATCCCGGCCTCGACCCTGTCCATGTCAAGCTGCATGCCGATTACGCCCGTGGAAGCGACCAGAACGCTCTCCGGGGAGATCCCCAGGGCCTCCCCTGCGCTCTGGGCCGTCCTGCTGCACATCTGCATGCCTTCCTCGCCCGTGCAGGCATTGGCAATGCCGCTGTTGCAGACAATGGCCTGAGCGCTGCCAAGCTCTCTTGCTATATGCCTGTCCCAGATGACCGGGGCAGCCTTGACGATATTGGTCGTAAATGTTCCCGCACACGCGCAGGGCACATCGCTGGCTATCATAGCCATATCTGTGCGCCCCTGATACTTTATCCCTGCTGCCGCGGCAGAAGCCTTAAAGCCCTGCGCCGCGGTGACGCCGCCTTCCACAAAGTTCATTTTACCTGTCTCCATTCATATATAGTTATGCATTAAAAACTGTAGTGTCCTTCTCATTCAGATAGAGGTCGTAATAATTCCTGTCCTCTCTCTCAACCCAGCCGATCGAGCTCCAGAAGGCATTCCCTATCTGGTTTGTCTTGAAGGCTATGAGATAGATCCGGTTTATCTCTTCCTTCCTGACAGCCTCAACGGCCGCATCGACCAGCCGTCTGCCTATCCCCTGCTTCCTGTAGTCCTCATGGACGCATACATGATAGAAACAGGCCTGCCGGCCGTCATGTCCGCAGAGGATGGATCCTATGATCCTGCCTTCCGGAGTCTGCGCGACAACGCTCGTTGTCGGATTTCTTCGGAGGAAACGCTCGATACCCTCTCTGGAATCGTCAATGCTGCGGATGCCGAATCCGTGTATCCCCGCCCAGAGAGCCGAGACCTGATCATAATCATCCATTGTCATAGTCCGTATCACAGCAATCTCTTCTCCGTTCAAAACGATCTCCTCCTGAAAACGCAATCCATTCCGTAAACAGTATTTAATTTTAATACATATATTCCATTAAGTAAAGCCAAAAATATGGGAGAAATAAATATTTATTCATTAATTATTAATAAAAATACACTTTTTTACAAAATTTGCTTGCTTTCCTCTTCTATATGATGTATATTTCTTTAAGTACGCACGGGGGACAGATGCCTGCCCGCCGGCGCGGCATACAGATCAGGAATTTTTATTTTATACAGGAGGAACAATAGCGATCATGAAGGAGAAGGTTATTCTGGCATATTCAGGCGGTCTTGATACCACGACAGTCATTCCCTGGCTGAAGGAGAACTTCGATTATGAAGTTGTCTGCTGCTGTGTTGACGTAGGACAGGGAGCAGAGCTTGACGGACTGGATGAGAGAGCCAGACTCTCCGGCGCCTCAAAGCTTTATATAGAAGATGTGATAGACGATTTCAGCGACAATTATATCCTTCCCTGCGTTCAGGCAGGCGCTGTATATGAGAACAAATATCTGCTGGGCACAGCAATGGCAAGACCCTGCATCGCGAAGAAGCTGGTAGAGATCGCCCGCAAGGAGGGCGCTTCCGCTATCTGCCACGGCTGCACCGGCAAGGGCAACGACCAGATCCGTTTTGAGCTTGGGATAAATGCCCTGGCCCCCGACCTTAAGATCATCGCTCCCTGGAGGATGACAGATGTCTGGAAGATGCAGTCCCGCCAGGACGAGATCGATTATTCAAGAGCCCACGGAATCACATTTGAATTCTCCACGGATGAGAGCTACAGCCGCGACAGGAACCTGTGGCATGTAAGCCATGAAGGTCTTGATCTTGAGAACCCGGCAAATGAACCCAATTACAAGCATCTGCTCAAGATGAGCGTTCCCCCGGAAGACGCCCCGGACAAGGATGAATATATCACGCTCACATATGAGAAGGGAGTGCCGGTCAAGCTCAACGGCAAGGCTATGAAGTTCTCAGATATCATCCGCTCTCTCAACGAGGCAGGCGGCAGGAACGGCATCGGCATCGCCGATATCGTAGAAAACCGTGTCGTGGGCATGAAGTCCAGGGGCGTTTATGAGACTCCCGGCGGCACGATCCTCATGGAAGCTCAGCGCCAGATAGAGGAACTGATCCTCGACCGCAAGACCATGGAGGTAAAGAAAAACCTGGCCAACAAGCTGGCTCAGGTCGTATATGAGGGCAAATGGTATACCCCTCTGCGCGAGGCGATCCAGGCCTTCGTCAAGGTCACAGAGGAAGACGTCAACGGCGAAGTAAAGATGAAGCTCTACAAGGGCAATATCATAAAGGCAGGCACAACGTCTGACAGCTCCCTTTACAGCGAATCCCTTGCTTCCTTCACAACAGGTGATTTTTACGATCATCACGACGCAAGCGGTTTCATCACCCTCTTCGGTCTGCCCGACAGGGTAAGGGCTTACAGGCAGCACAAGATGCTGACTGAGGAAGATGTAAAGTAATATTCAGAAATGAAGAAGGGTCAGACCCCATTCAGAAATGTAAGCATATGCTTCCTGTATTCTGTTATGGGTTCTGACCCTTGTTTTTTTATCTATTCCCTGCCGCTTCCCTCTGGAAATAATCACCGTTTCTCTCTTTCGCAAAAAATGCTGCGACTCTGCTGAAAATGGGAAGGCCGATGAATATGGCGATCGTTCCCACGAACAGAAGCGTCGGGAACAGCACCGGCCACATAGCGATAAAACCGCTGTTGATCAGGCACCAGATACTGTTAAAAAGTATCTCAATGAATGAAAAGATAATAACGCGGATAATATATTCTGTCCACTTTCCCTTTATTCCTTTCGTCCAGGCCGCGACCCAGTTCATAACAGGGCAAAAGTAATTGATCGCAACCGCAATGGCAAAGGCGCCTGCCCAGCCGAACATCACGCTTTTGAATGTCATCGGGGCTCCAAGCAGCTTCATGGCCAAAAAATTCAGCACAAATGACATCCAGGCTCCCATGCAGGTCTCAAGAATTCTTCCAAATTTTACTTCATCCATATCTGTGTCCTCCCTACTATCCCAAAAAATCCGGGTGTTAATATGGTACTTATTTCATCAGGTCACGTGCTTCCTCCACGACAATATCGGAGAAGATATCATACTGTCTGTCCGCTGTCTCTACCCTTGCCGCCGCGGGGGATCCAAAATAAGCATTCGGCGCACCGCACTCGATGAAATCCTTCGCGCCCTCACCGATCCTCTGGAAGAGATGCTCTCCTTCATAATTGGGCTCCAGTCCCTTTACCTGATCCATATCCAGGAGCTCAGGATACTTCATCATGATAAGACCTGTCTCAGATTCGCCCGCATGCAGATCCCATTCCGGATGTGCACCGTTAAATGCCTCGCTTGCCTCTCCGCCGACGATACCCCTGTCAAACCACTTGGAATATACAGCTTTTATCCTGGGATCCTTTGCCTTGGCATTCTCAAAGCCTTTTACTACCGCATCGGCATTAGAGGGGTCTGCATGTCCGCTTGTCACGATGATATGATAGAAACCTGCCCTTGCCAGGCTGAGACAGATATCCTCCATCATGGCCGTTACTGTCTCTGTTCTCAGAGATGTATTCCCGGGAAAACAGTTTGTAACATCCGCATGGCAATAGGTGACCGGTGTAGCTATGATAGATTTGATTCCCTCTTTCTCAAGCTTTACGGCAGCCCTTTCAGCCAGTTCAAGACCGCTGAAGATATCTGTAGCTAACGGAAGGTGAGGGCCGTGTACCTCTGTCGGTCCCATAGGGATAAATGCCAGGGAACATTCCTTCTGCAATGCCTTGACCTTCGTGCTGTTCATTTTAAAAAGATAATTAAGACTCATGATACTTTCCTCCTAAATCGCAATACCAGTATATCGGTATATTAACCCCTGACTCTTGTTCCTGTCAATGTACATACTTGACGGAAAACCTCTCAAAATTTCGACAGATTGCACAAATATTAGAACAAAAAACTTGACTATATCAGTCTAATCTATGGTATAATGTCTTTAATTCTATACCGGAATACCGATATACAATGGAGCAATTTTTACTTCTCACGGAAAGGACATAACAGAAAGCATATGACTCTTTTAAAAGATGAAGCCTACCAGATCCTTCTGGATATGATAAAAGACGGGAAAATAAAATATGGGCAGCGCTATTCTCTGAACGCGCTTTCCTCAGAACTGAATATGTCGCGCACGCCTGTCCGGGATGCGATCCAGCGCATGTGTGATGAAGGGCGGATGGAGATGCTGCCCAGCCGCGGCTTTCAGCTGCATGTCATGGACCGCAGCGAGATGCTGCAGCACTATCATTTCAGCAATGCCATAGAGGGCTACTGCGTCTACCAGCTTGCCTTAGAATATAAAAAGGGAAAAGGGAAAGAATCCGTTGAAAGGATGGAATATCTGATCGAGGAGCTGGGAAAAAGACTGGACACAGCTGTTCCTTTTGAAGACTACTTCCGATATGACAAAGAATTTCACCTGGCCATCATGGAATCCCTGGATGACCCCTACTTCAGGAATCTGAAGTTTTCCACCATGGGCTTCTACGATCACCCGGAACTTCAGCTTGACAACAAGATAACAAGGGAAGAAATCTTTCATTGCCATGAGAAGATCCTGCGCTGCATAAAGGCAGGCGATCCCCATCAGGCTTACGATGCGATGGTCGAACATGCCAACCTCATGCTGAAATCTGTTCAGTGAACCGGGAGCGCCCGTTTTTTTCCTATGACAACAAACGGCTGCCGCGATGTACGCGGCAGCCGTCTTTGCGTGTGTATATTGATTTCTTTTACAGCTTTTTACTGGCACAGAGGCAGAACATGTTCCTTGAAAAATGTTCTGGCACTCTCGGGCGCTATGGCATAGATGGTATCATTGACAGATACAGCCACGGTGGTTCCGCTGCAGACGCCCATGCAGAATGTACCGCCAAGTTCCACCTTATCGTAAAGCTGATACTTCTCCATCATATGCTGGAATGTCATGATCACATTGTGAGCGCCGCTGACATGACACGATGTCCCGATACAGACTTTTAAATCAACCATGTTTATTCTCCTTTTTTCAGATAGTCTACATGCAGAAGCCTGTGAACATTTCCTTTGATGATATCGCTGTAAAGGTGGTCGATCAGAGGATTCTCCTCGGATCTGCGGATGCTGTGCATCCTGTCTGCCTTGTACAGACCGTCTACTCTGGCATCAAGGTCTTCCCTGTGGATGAAGGGCTGACCGCCGCCGTTTACGCATCCGCCCGGGCAGGCCATAAACTCTATCAGGTCAAAATGCTTTCCTGCCTTGACTTCGCCGATGATAGTTTCCGCGTTGCCCAGACCGCTGACAACGCCGATATGGAGGGTCTTATCTCCATAGGGAACGTCAAATTCCTTTATGCCGTCCATACCTCTCGTACCGGATGTGGCGATGGAAAGGAGAGTGCTCCTGTTCTTGTTGGAGGCAACTCTTCTGAGGACAGCTTCTGTCACGCCTCCTGTCACGCCGAATATGATGCCGGCGCCGGATACGGTTCCGAAAGGCATGTCGATAGACTCCGGCTCAAGATCGGCAAAGACGATACCGGATTCCTTTATCATGCGGATCAGTTCCTGGGTCGTGATGACAGCGTCCACATTGGGCATGCCGTCAGTCTTGAATTCATCCCTGGCCGCCTCAAATTTCTTGGCTGTGCAGGGCATAACAGCTACATGGAAGGACTTCCTGGATGATTTCGTCGCCTGATCTTTTATTATGGAGGCAAACATCTGCATGGGAGACCTGCTGGTCGAGAGATTCTTCAGCATCTCCGGATGCTTCTTCTCACAGTACTGGATCCAGGCAGGACAGCATGTCGTGAAAAGAGGAAGGTCTTCGTTGTCCTCCAGCCTTTCCAGAAGCTCCTCTGACTCTTCTATTACCGTCAGATCGGCTCCCAGAGAGGTATCATATACCTCGTCAAAGCCTATCCTTCTGAGGGCGGCAACGATCTTGCCCATGGTATTCTCACCGTTCTTTATGCCGAATTCCTTGCCGATGGCTACCCGGACTGCCGGAGCGATCTGGACAGTTGTCTTTACGCCCGGCTCCTCTATCGCCTTCCAGACAGGATCGATGTTGTTCTTTACAACGATGGCGCCTGTCGGGCAGACGGCGGCACACTGGCCGCACCCTACGCAGGGTGACTGAGCGATCGGCATGTTGAAGGCTGTGCTGATCTTCATCTTCGATCCGCGGAAGGCAAAATCAATAGCGCCTACATTCTGGATCTCATTGCACATTCTCACACAGTCGCCGCAGAGGATGCATTTTCCGGCATCTCTGGAAATGCAGAGCGAAGACAAGTCCTCATTCTTGTTGGATACCGCTGTGTTGGGGAATCTCACGTCTGTTATGTTGAACTTCATAGCCAGATCCTGCAGCTTGCAGTTCTGGTTATTCTCGCAGGCTGTACAGTCGCGGCAGTGATTGGCAAGGATCAGTTCAAGGATATTTTTCCTGTAACGGCGCAGGCGGGCATTGTTGGTCGTGATCTTCATGCCCGGCTTGGGAGGGGTGGAACAGGCTGCGTCGAGGCCTCCCCACTCATTTTCCACCATGCACATACGGCAGGCGCCGTATATGGAAAGGTCGGAATGGTAGCAGAAGGTAGGGAGCTGGATGCCCGCCTTGCGGAGGACTTCAAGGATATTTTTCTCTCCCTCTATCTCTACCGGAATGCCGTCTACTGTCATATATTGTTTCTCAGCCATTATTTGCCCTCCTTAACAGCATGGAATGCACATGCTTCTATACAGCTGCCGCAGCGGATACATACGGAAAGATCTATGGAGAATGGCTCTTTTATCTTGCCGCTGATCGCGTTTACAGGGCACTGGCGTGCGCACTTGGAGCAGCCCTTGCAGAGCTCCGGATCAATATAGATACGCTTTAATTTCTGGCAGGCTCCTGCCGGACAGCGCTTATCGTAAATATGAGCTTCATACTCGTCGCGGAAGTTCTTTATAGTGCTGATGACCGGATTGGGTGCTGATTTGCCCAGGCCGCACAGAGCTGTGTTGGATATCGTATCCGCCAGCTCTTCCAGAAGTTCTATATCTCCGTCCTCTCCCTTGCCGGCTACGATGCGCTCCAGGATCTCCAGCATACGCTTTGTGCCCTCACGGCAGGGAACGCATTTTCCACAGGACTCATTCTGGGTGAAATTCATAAAGAATCTGGCTACTTCCACCATGCAGGTGTTGGAGTCCATGACAACAAGACCGCCGGATCCTATCATGGCTCCCACTGTCTTGAGGGTGTCAAAGTCAAGAGGCAGATCCAGGTGTTCTTTCGTCAGACAGGCTCCCGAAGGGCCTCCGATCTGAACGGCCTTGAAATCGGCCCCGTCCCTCATGCCGCCGCCTATATCAAATATGATCTCCCTCAGTGTCGTTCCCATGGGAACTTCAATGAGGCCGGTATTGTTAATATTGCCTGTAAGGGCAAATGCCTTTGTGCCGGGGCTCTTCTCTGTGCCGTAGCCCAGATACCAGTCAGCTCCATTATTTATGATGGATGATACATTGGCAAATGTCTCTACATTGTTGAGAACGGTGGGCTTGCCGAAAAGTCCCTGCTCGACCGTTCTGGGGGGTTTTACACGGGGGAATCCTCTCTTGCCCTCTATCGATGAGGTAAGAGCGCTTCCTTCGCCGCAGACAAATGCTCCGGCTCCGCGGTTTATGTGGAGATGGAAGGAGAAGCCTGATCCCAGGATGTTATCTCCCAACAGACCAAGTGCCTCGCCCTGAGCGATGGCGTTCCTCAGTCTCTGCACGGCCAGAGGATACTCGGCACGAACATAGATATATCCTTCCGTTGCGCCGCATGCGACTCCGGCGATCATCATGCCTTCTATCATCCTGTTGGGATCGCCTTCCATAACACTTCTGTCCATAAATGCACCGGGGTCTCCCTCGTCGCCGTTACAGACGATATACTTGGGCGTGGCCTTCTGGGCTCTCACCTGGGTCCACTTGCGTCCCGCCGGGAATCCGCCGCCGCCGCGTCCGCGGAGCTTGGACTTGCTGATCTGATCGACGATCTCATCCCCTGTCATATCAAAGAGTGCCTTCTCAAATGCCGTAAATCCGCCGATCGCAATATATTCATTGATGGAGTTGGCATCTATCCTGCCGCAGTGCTCAAGCACAATACGAGTCTGCTTGTGATAGAAGGGAATATCCGACTGCTTCTTGTGGACTGTGCCGTCCTTGCTGTAGCCAAGCCTGTCTATAAACTCTCCGTTTTTGATCGTCTTCTCAACGATCTCCTCGCAGTCCTCTACCTTGACTTTCGTGTAGAGCCAGCCCTGGGGATCGATACGGAGGAGGGGACCCATCTCGCAGAAGCCGTGACAGCCGCTCTGCTTCAGTCCTATGGCGTTCTCATGGGGTTCCTTCTGGATATCAAGCTCAACAGCTATCCCCTCAGCCTCTATCAGTTCCTTTAATCGGTCAAATACTTTCAGAGATCCGCCGGCAACACAGCCGGTACCGCCGCAGATGATGATCTTCTGTGTCTGCCTCTTGTAGGCAGCCGCAGCCTGAGCACGAAAAGCATCAAGTTCTTCTCTTGTCTTAAGCATTCTTCTCTGCCTCCTTCATCTCCTTGGCCTTTATCTCCTTGAGCAGGGCAGATGCCTTATCAGGCACCATAGCCGGATGAACAACGTCATTTATCGTGAGCACCGGCGCAAGTCCGCAGGCGCCGAGACATGACACAGTCTCAACGGTAAACATCAGATCGTCTGTTGTCTTTTTTGTCTCAGACAGGCCAAGATCTGACCTGAGTCTCTGAAGGATAGGGATAGATCTGCGGACATGACAGGCCGTGCCGTCACAGACCTTCAATACATACTTTCCCTTGGGTTCCAGTGAAAAATTTTCATAGAAAGTGGCGACACTGTATATTCTCGCTTCGCTGATCCCCAGCTTGCGGGACAGATACGGAAACACTTCCCTGGGCAGATAGTGGTAATGTTCCTGGATCTCCTGCAGAATGGCTATGATCGCCTGCTTCTGACAGTCGTGGGAATCCAAAATACTATCCACGATCGTAAAGTCGAATGCGTCATTCATATTTTACTGGCCTCCTTAACCATACGGGCTCATCTGTTAGTTAATATTTTAACAACAATTCTATACAAATGCAAGCTTTTGTATAGAATTCATCCATATATTGGGAAATGTATTAGAAAAAACACACAGAAAAAGAGCCGCGAAAAACGAGATCCATTTTTCGCGGCTCCTTAAAATCATATCCTGAGAATAATTATTTATAGAGAGGATATTTGTCTGTAAGCTTTTTAACAATAGCGGCAGCTTTCTCTTTGTTGGCGTCAAAATCTTTGATCGCAAGAGCGATAGCCTCAGCTGTCTGATCCATGTCTTCTTCCTTGAAGCCTCTTGTCGTGACGGCAGGACTTCCGAGTCTCAGGCCGCTTGTAACAAAAGGAGACTGGGGATCGTTGGGGATCGTATTCTTGTTGCAGGTGATGTGGATCTCATCCAGCATCTTCTCTGCCTGCTTGCCGGTAAGACCTGTACCGGTAAGATCGACCAGCATCATATGGTTGTCTGTGCCGCCTGATACGATCTTGATTCCTCTGCTCATCAGGCCGTTCGCCAGTGCCTGAGCATTCGCAAGGATCTGCTTCTGATATTCCTTGAACTCCGGCTGAAGATCTTCCTTGAGAGCGACTGCCTTTGCGGCGATCACATGCATAAGAGGCCCGCCCTGGATACCGGGGAATACGGCAGAATTGAGTTTCTTATCAAAATCATTCGTCCCGCAGAGAATCAGGCCGCCCCTGGGCCCGCGCAGAGTCTTGTGAGTTGTGGTTGTGACAACATGAGCATAGGGGATGGGGCTCGGATGAAGTCCGGCAGCGATTAGTCCCGCTATATGAGCCATATCGACCATCAGGATCGCGCCTACCTTATCGGCGATCTCCCGGAATCTCTTGTAATCTATCGTTCTAGCATAAGCGCTTGCCCCTGCTATGATCATCTTGGGCCTGCACTCCAGAGCGATCTTCTCCACCTCATCATAGTCTATGAATCCCTGCTCGTTGACCCCATAAGAGACACAGTGAAAATACTTTCCGGAGAAATTGACCGGGCTCCCGTGTGAGAGATGTCCGCCCTGATCAAGGCTCATGCCCATGAATGTATCTCCCGGCTTAAGGAAAGCAAAGAATACGGCCATGTTTGCCTGAGCGCCGGAGTGGGGCTGTACGTTGGCATACTTTGCGCCGAAGAGCTCCTTGGCTCTCTCAATGGCAAGGTTCTCAGCCATATCTACATACTGGCAGCCGCCGTAGTACTTTTTGCCGGGATATCCCTCGGCGTACTTGTTCGTAAGCTGGCTTCCCATAGCTGCCATGACAGCCTTGCTTGTAAAGTTCTCAGAAGCGATCAGCTCTATATTCTGATTCTGTCGTCCTGATTCCTTGGCGATAATATCCGCAATCTCAGGATCGACCTTCTGAATATCTTCAAATGAAAACATTATTTTTCTCCTCCTGTAAAATGAACGTATATCATAAATCTACCATATGAGGCAGACCCGTTCAAGTAAAATATAAAACAAGATCCTCAGGGGCGGACATTTACCGGGAGCAGGATACAGTCATAGCGGACCGCTTTTCCCTTCAGGGAATAAGATGGCTTTGCCTGGCCAAGATACGGCCCTTTTAGGGGCCTTTTTATGACGATCCTGGCCGGCTTTGCCAAAAGGGCCGCCTCAAGCAGATCCTCTTCGTCGCTGCAGGGACTTTCCAGCAGCTGCAGCAGCTGGAACTTTTTGCCGACCAGGCCGCTCTTTTTCCTCTTGGGAAACATGGGATCCAGATAAACGACGTCCGGCCTGAATTCGGCCATGTGACCTATGCTGTCCCCTATGGTCAGCTTCATCCGGGAAGCTGGCAGGGCCAGGTCCGGATCACCCAGGGCTCTTTCTATCGCATCCGCCAGCAGAGCCCCTATGACCGGATTCCTCTCAAAAAGCTGAACCTGAAAGCCGGCACAGGCCAGGATCATGGAATCTTCTCCCAGACCGGCTGCGGCATCGACGACGCGAAGAGGTCTTTCCATTCCCCGGATCTTCACTGCCTTGACCAGAAGTTCATGGGCTATGTTTGCCGGGTGCAGCCTCTTGCCCAGGGCAGAAAAATCTCCCAGAAGCTCCAGTCTTCCATCTGTAAGAGCCAGACCTCTCTCATCCAGTATCAGCCTGAGCTCATCCTGACTGGCTGCACCTGCCTGATCTTTCCAGGGGATCCCTGTCTTTACAAAGATCTCCCTCGCTTTTTCCTCAAAACCGGGCGCCGCATATATCGTTACATCTCTCTGACTTTCCTGTGTAAGAGAACCGGGCCGGCCCAAAGCCGACCCGGTCTGAACGCGGGCTATATCACTGCTCCTTTGAGGGGGCAAGATCCAGACCCAGCTCCTCGAGCTGAGCTGTATCTACAGGCGCAGGCGCGTCTGTCAGGAGACATGTCGCATCCTTTACCTTAGGGAATGCGATAACGTCTCTTATCGTATCTGCGCCGGTCATGAGCATGATCATTCTGTCAAGTCCGTAGGCAAGACCTGCGTGGGGAGGAACTCCATACTTGAAGGCATTCAGCAGGAAACCGAACTGCTCCTGCGCCCTTTCCGGCGTAAAGCCGAGCACCTCAAACATCTTCTCCTGGATGTCGTCCTGATGGATCCTGACGCTTCCTCCGCCCAGCTCTGTGCCGTTCAATACAATATCATAGGCCTTTGCGCGCACTCTGCCCGGATCGGAATCTATATATTTCCAGTCCTCATCCATAGGCATGGTGAAGGGATGATGCATGGCCGTGAAACGGTTCTCCTCGTCTGACCACTCGAGAAGAGGGAACTCTGTAACCCAGAGGAAATTAAACCTGCTCTTATCGATAAGGCCAAGCTTATTGCCAAGTTCTACTCTGAGTGCTCCCAGAGAAGCGTATACGACCTTGTTTTTGCCGGAAACGAAGAGAAGCAGATCTCCCTTCTCGCCGCCCATCGCCTTGACAAGCGCTGATGTCTCTTCCTCTGAGAGGAACTTTGTGAAGGATGACTTCATGCTTCCATCTTCCTTGAGGGCAATGTAGGCAAGTCCCTTTGCGCCATAGTCCTTTACAAAGTCTGTAAGGGCATCTATCTTCTTGCGGGCCATTCCTCCCTGACCCTTTACGTTAAGGCCTCTTACGCTGCCTCCGTCCGCTACTGCTCCGGAGAACACGCCAAAGCCGCAGTCTTTAACCAGGCTGGATACGTCTGTGAGCTCCATGCCAAACCTGGTATCAGGCTTATCGGAACCGTATCTGTCCATGGCCTCCTGCCATGTCATCCTCTGGATGGGAAGCTGGATCTCATGGCCGAGCAGTTCCTTGAAAAGCTTATGAAGAAGCCTCTCGTTCACATCGATGACGTCATCGATATCCACGAAGGAAAGCTCCATATCGACCTGGGTAAATTCCGGCTGTCTGTCGGCTCTCAGATCTTCGTCGCGGAAGCATCTGGCTATCTGGAAATACCTGTCAAATCCGGAGACCATGAGCAGCTGCTTGAAAAGCTGGGGTGACTGGGGCAGGGCATAAAAGCTTCCCGGATGAACACGGCTGGGCACAAGATAATCCCTTGCTCCCTCCGGAGTGCTCTTTGTCAGCATGGGGGTCTCCACCTCTATAAAGCCCTCGTCTATCAGGAAATTCCTGATGATCTGGCAGGCCCTGCTTCTGAGGAAAAGATTCTTCTGGATATCCGGGCGTCTCAGATCCAGATACCGATATTTCAGCCTGATCTCATCCTTTGTCTTGCTGCCAACCTCTACCTGGAAGGGAGGGGTAAGGGATTCGGAAAGGATCCTCAGCTCATCCGGAATGATCTCGATCTCGCCGGTAGCAAGATTCTTATTGACAGCCCCCGCACGCTTCTGGACAGTGCCGCTGACTGCGATAACAAACTCACTGTGAAGTCTGCCGGCCTTCTCAAAGGCCTCAGGCCTGCTCTTGCCTTCTTCAAATACGATCTGCAGAAGTCCGGAACGGTCACGCAGGTCGACAAATATAAGGCTTCCCTTATTCCTGCTCCTGGCAACCCATCCCATAACCGTTACATTCTCGCCAATATTGTCAGCACAAAGCTCCGCGCAGCGATGCGTGCGCTTCATGCCGATCATAGATTCAGCCATTGTAAAAAACTCCTCTCTCAATCCCTGTATACTTTCTCAAACCTGCTGTAGCCCTCTGCTTCCAGCTTGCTGATCTGCTGCTTCATATTCTTCTTCATAGGCTGAACAGTTACGATGGCTCCGCCCTGGCGAAGCTCCTGCGCCTTCTTGAGGACCTCAAGCTTCCTTTCGCCTGTTACCTTTTTGTCAACAAGGACCGCAATGCCCTCGCCTCCGAGAGGAGGAGCAGATTCTGACTTATCCTTCAGGATCGTGATGATCCTCTCAAAACCGATAGAAAATCCGCAGGCACTTACATTGTGCCCTGTAAACTTGCCTACCATCTCGTCATAGCGTCCGCCGCCGGCAATAGAAAAACCGTAGCCGTCAAGGCTGACTTCGAATATCGTCCCTGTATAGTATCCCATGCCTCTTACAAGAGTAGGGTCAAAGACGATGTGAACATTGTCCCCGACAAGAGCAGACGCGCAGTCTATGATCTCATTGACCTGAGATGCCACATCTCCTGCGATAAACTCTTCCCCGATCTGGGCGCAGAAATCTGCAGCGCTCCTTCCGCCTGACTGAGCGTAGACAGCAAGATAAGCGTCAACGCTCTGCTCCGGTGCGCCGTTCTCGACAAGCTCTTTTCTGATCCCGTCAAGTCCGATCTTATCATACTTATCAAGAGATATCAGGACGGAACTGATATCATCTTCGGAAAATCCTGCCTTCAGGGCAGCTCCCTTAAGGATCCTTCTGTCATTGACATGAACCGTAAAATCACTGATCCCGACTTCGCCCAGGATCCTGGAGAGCGTGTTGGATGTAGCCGCTATCAGCTCGATCTCAGCCAGATCGGAATCGTCGCCCAGGATATCGATATCGCACTGGGTAAACTGCCTGAAACGGCCTTTCTGCGGGTTGTCCGCCCTCCACACATTGCCGATCTGCAGTGCCTTGAAGGGGGAGGGGAGTTTTTCCATGTTGTTGGAATAATATCTGGAAAGCGGCAGAGTAAGATCGTAACGCAGTCCGTTGTCCGCAAACTCATTCTTGCCGGCTTCTATGGCTCTCTTGAGGTCCGCGCCTCTCTTCATGACTCTGAAGATAAGCTTCTCATTATCTCCGCCCTGCTTGGATGTCAGATTCTCTATATGCTCCATGACGGGGGTCTCTATCTCCATGAATCCGCTGGACGCATAGCTGTCCCTGATGATCTGAAGGACATGCTGCCTGAGCCTCACATCTGAGGGAAGCATATCGACCATTCCCTTGACAGGTGTCTTAATAAACTTCATATGTTCACTTCTTTCTGTGTATCCTTAAAAAATGTATACTGCCGCGGCGGCTTTTGCCGCTTCGCATATAACTGTGCATACAGAGTTTATTTTACATTATTATCCGTAGAAGGGCAAGAAAAATATAGACAGGGACCCGCCGTTTTCTAGGCATCTATGACGATCTTATCTTCCTCCCGTATGTAACGGTAGACATGGTCTGACAGAACCTCTTCATCTTCTACCTGATCCTTGTTCACCTGTCTGACTACGCAGCGGAGAGAACTGCTGCTCCTAAGGCCTGAATCCTCGAGCACGAGGAACTCATGGATGCTGCTGGGCAGAAGGATCACGTCACATTCCTTCTCCCTGGCAAATCTCCTGATAAGATCCGTATAAAAGAGGACGGCTGCCCCCTCGATCTTTTCATCCGTGCTCAGGATATAAAGTTCAGGCTGGGGGCTGTACCTGCTCATGAGGATACTTCCGTCTATCCCCCTGTTGACATGAAGCCCCTGCCCTCTCCAGCCGGGAAATGGAGTCTCGCCTTCCTCTCTGACACAAGTTCCTTCTGTCAGGGAATATACAAAATTCTCCAGAGGCTCCAGAACCGGAGTCCAGATCCTGTTCATATTAATGACTGCTCTTTCATAGAGCTGGCTTTTGTCTACTCCCCAGGCCTTCATAAAGGAATCTGTAACAAGACAGGAGCCCCTGCCCCCGGCTTCGTATGACACGCAGACGCGAAATGTCAGGGCAAGATCCATCTTGCGGATATAAGGACAATCCTGCAACAGGGCTTCATTCTTCCCGTAATTGACCAATCTCATCACAATATGATCCTTCACATTCTCATAATCCTCCAGCCAGCGGGAGGTGACAAGAGCCCCCCGGGCCTGAAAATTTCCAAAGACCCGGCAGATATGGTCTATGATCTCGCCTAATGATGCCCCGGCACAGTAGCTGTCATAGTAATCTCCCATATAGAGGACAGGCGTGGCCTCCCTCTCCTCCTGCCTCATCATGAGGGTATCGCAGACCACACCGTTATTCCTGGTCACAGAGCCCATATATATAAGGCAGTCATCAGCTGCCCTGTCCTGCACATTCTCAAGAATATACTGCTGAAATTCGCTGTAATCCATCTTATCGTCCATATAATCGATCTCCTTATTCTATCCGGCCGGAGATTTTTGTACACTCATTATACAGACCAAGGCAGCCAGGCTCAATCATCATCGTCCCCCATATTTCGACAGATTTCCCCCCTTTTCATGATCAGACTTCATATTTCGACATTCCTTATCCTGCCTGAAGGCAGAAAAAAGCAGAAACGATTTTTTCGTCTCTGCCATTTGCTTTTTTATCCATTCGCCCGCTCCAGCAAGGTCTTAAGCTCATCCGGACTTATGACATAATTTTTTCCGCAGAAGCGGCAGTTTACCTCAATGGGCTTGCCATCGTCTATCATTTCCTGGATATCTTTCTTCCCGATACTGACAATGGCCCGCTCCACTCTCTCCCGGCTGCACTCGCACCGGTAGGATGCGCCCAGCCGGTTGTAAAAGCTGACATCATACCCCTTGAGGATCCTGCTGATAATATCCTCCGGGCTCATCCCCGACTCCAGCATAGTGGTGACCGGAGGGATATCTTTCAGATTTTCCTCCAGAGACCGGATCAGCCCATCCTCGGCAAAAGGCATAAGCTGCAGGATAAATCCTCCCGCCTGCTTTACCGACCCGTCCGTGTCGACGAGGACTCCCAGCCCCACGCTGGAATTTATCTGCTCGCTGGCCGCGTAATAATATGTGATATCTTCCGCGATCTCACCGCCGACAAGATTCACCTGGCCTGTGTAGGGTTCCTTCATGCCCATGTCCCTGATGACGCTCAGGATCCCTGCTCCGACCGCTCCTCCGACATTGAGCTTCCCCTTGGCCTTCGGAGGCAGGTCGGCGGCAGGATTTACAACATAGCCCCGCGCGGACCCGTCCGAGCGGGCAGTGACCGTAAGCCCTCCGATCGGACCGTCGCACTTTATCTGCAGAGTGAGCAGATCGTCCTGCCCCTTCATCATGCTTCCCATCATGCTCCCGGCCGTGAGCAGACGGCCAAGAGCCGCCGTCGCCGTCGGGCTCGTCCCATGGATCTTCCTGGCCTCTTCCACCATATCCTTTGTCAGGGAGGCAAAGACCCTCACCTGGCCGTCTGCCGCCGTAGCGTGTACGATATAATCTGTATTCATAATATTTCACTCCCTCGCCTTTGTGCATTCCTGCGCCGCAAAAAATACTCTCTCGCTGTCCTTATCCGGCTTTTCCATGGAAAATGCATCGTAGACGCCCATAAGCTTCAGGCCTGCCTGCTCCAGCAATGAGCAGACCTCTTCCACGCTGTAGGCCTTCTGGCGGTGCACTTCCTGATATCTGCGGAAAATATCTCCCTTTTCCCGGATAAAGAGAGTCAGATCGTACTCATTGATCCTGTCGCTGCTGCTGTAAGAATTGTCCCAGATAAAACTGCAGTCTTCCCTGTCCTCCGCTATGGTCCGCCGGCCCAGCAGATCCCTGTATTTGTGGATGGTATTCATGTCAAATATAAAAACGCCGCCCGGGTCCAGATAATTGTTGACCAGGGAAAATACTTTCAGAAGATCCTTTGGCTCCAGGATATAATTCATGCAGTCGCAGACACTGACCACAGCCTTTACTGTCCCGTAAAGCTCGAACTGTCTCATATCCTGCTCAAGATACAGGATGCCGGGACCGGATTTTGAGCGGGCCTGGGCCAGCATATCTTCCGAGTCGTCAACTCCTATCATGTCATAGCCGCGTTCAGCCAGAAGCCGGGTCATGGTTCCGGTCCCGCAGCCCAGCTCCAGCAAAAGGCCGTCCGGAGCGCCGAACATCTTCAGCAGGCCGCACAGGTAATCGCACCACTGCTCATAGGGTACATTGTCCATAAAAATATCATATACGCCGGCAAATGCGCTGTACGCCTCGCACACACCGTTTTCTTCTTCACACATAGATCATCCTCCAGCCATCAATAGGCAAGCGCAACCAGCCGGTCCAGGCATTTTTCGAAATCCTTCGTCTTAATATCGGCATTCTCTTTCTTTTTCTGAACAGTCCCCGCGATCTTATCCAGCGCAGTGCTCATCTTCTTCCAGGATGCCTTGAAATCTTTGTATTCCTTATCGTCCAGCCCTTCCACCAGGGTGTCGTACTTTTTCTTCTCCCCGCGCAGTTTTTTCAGCTTCTTAAGTCCGCCGTCCAGGTCATAATCATTGCCCTGGGCATCTGTCCCGGCATTTTCAAAGCTTACGATATCCCTCAGGCATTTGTTCCACAGGCTGTCGACAATAAAATGGACCGCTCTTTTCATATCTGTCTTTGAATCCCGGATGCTGCTTCCGTATTCCTTCTCCAGCTCATCCAGGGACCCGCTGTCTACCTGCCCAAGAAGCTTATCTGCCTTTTCCTGAGCCGTAAAATAGCCCCCGTAGATATCATCATAATAAGCCTGAGCTATCGTGATCTTCCATTTTCTCCCGCTGCGGCGCAGATCCGCCTGGATCTTTCCCGTACGCGCAGAGACAGAATCCTCTGCGATATGCTTGTAAAAAAGCTTCTTTACCAGGGCTTCCATCTCTTTGGCTGACTTTTTCTCCCCATCCGAAGAGGCATTGTCAATGACCTTCTGGCAGGACTCTATGACAAAGTTTCCGTAAACCTTGTCCATATCCCTGTTGCTGACTGTAATATCAGCTTTTGCCTTGTTCCCTTTTACTTCGACATTTTCTATCTTGTAGGAAAAATGCTTCATGATCTCTTCGTAGACCCCGGCATCCTCCCCTTGAGGATAAAAAGAATCATAGTCTATATATTCCCCGGCCGTCTCCGCGTCCCTTGCCGCAACAGCATCCAGAGCTGTCTTCAGATCCTGCTCAGGATCATCTGCCGCCAGGAAATACTTTTTCCCGGCAAGCAGAAAAATAATGACAGCGGCAAGGATCAAAAGGATCACCACAAGCTTACGTTTCAAGGCAGATCACCTCCCCCAGATGAACGGAATAGATCAGTTTACGGATGACATTTTTCCCCTGGGCGTGTTCCAGAGCGTAGGCGTAAAGCTTAAGCTGCCTGCCGTACCTGCGGACCAGCTCCTGCATTCCGCCCTCTTTGTCCACCCGGTCTGTCTTGTAATCTAGAAGGACAATGCCCTCTTCTTCTTCAAACCAGGCATCTATGATGCCCTGCACTACAATAAGCTGACTGCTCTTTGTCTGAGGATCGATCAGATGCGCCGGGACCCCCATGACAAACTGGGATTCCCTGTGCAGCTTTCCCGCTTTGGCTGCCCTTCTCATCCTAAGGCCAAGATCCGAAGCCAGAAAGGCTGCGGCCCGCCCGGGCGATACCAGGGCGGCGGCTCTTTTTTCCAGCCTGCCGGAATCAGCCAGCTGCCTTATCTGCTTTCTAGTCCACTCTGCAAGGCCCTCATCGGGAGCCTTTCCCATATCTATCAGCTCCATGACCCGGTGAAAGGCCGTTCCCCTCTCGGCACCCCCCGCCGGGGCAAAAGGCTCAGGGGACTTTTTATCATCTTCCAAAAAGGCCGGAACGTGCTCTACCCTCTGGCTTTCAAAGAGCTGAACGGCATCCTCCGGTATCTCTTTCAGTTCGGATACGGAATATTTCCCTTTTATGCCAAGATCCTCTTTCCATTTGTACTCCCAGGACTGGTCTCTGTCAAGGGCAGCCGCCACGGAGGCGCTCTCCTTTGTCTTTCCCTGGCCCAGCAGAGAAGAGATGTCCAGCTTTGCCCCGGCAGTCCTTTTTATCTCTGCCTCCATCAAGGCAGCCGTGCTGATGACATTTACATGAAAGAGAGCTTCTCCTCCCCTGCCGGGCTTATGAGGCAGGTTATAATCATCCTCCACCCGGCGGGCCGCTCCCATGTCAAAGAGGCAGGGCATGATAAGATCCAGATAGGACCTTGCGCCGAGGATCTGCCGGGGGGACATCCTGCCGGTCTCGTCCATGTCCACATTCTGCCACTTTTCCAGTGCCTCCTGCATGTCTCCCCCGCAGGCTGCTGTCAGGATCAGCTTTTCCTTTGCCCTTGTCATGGCTACATAAAGGATCCTCAGCTCCTCGGCAGCCGTCTCTTCTTTTATCTGCTCAGCGATAAATTTCTTATAGAATGATACGGCAGATCTCCTTTTTACCGGGTCGGCAGCATCAAGCCCAATGCCCCAGCGGGGATGCACCAGCATCCTGCTTCTGCTGTCCATTTCATTTTTCTCCTTATCCAGCTGGGCAAGGATGACGACCGGGAATTCCAGGCCCTTACTCTTATGGATGGTCATGATCCTGACGCTGCCCCCCTCGCCGGCATAAGAGGCCTCGCCAAAATCTATATTGTTTGACCGGATCTGCTCAAGATATCTCATAAAGCCGAAGAGCCCGCTCATTCCCGTCAACATAAAGTTCTTCGCGCTCTCTCTCAGAAGATCAAGATTTGCCTTCCTTCTTCCCCCGGCAGGCATGGCCCCGGCTATATCGTAATATCCCGTCCTGTCATAGGCAAAGTCTATGAGTTCATCGATATCCAGATAGTCAGACGCATCCCGCAGAGTCTCCAGCAGCTGAAGAAATCTGCTGACATTTTCATACGCAGGACTTTCCTGCCGGCAGGCCAAAAGGGCATCGTAGAGACAGCCCTGCCCGCATCCCGCCCTTACCATAGCCAGTTCCTCTGAACTCATGCCCCCGATGGGCGAGTGCAGGACGGCTGCCAGGGGGATATCCTGGCGGGGATTATCGACGATACTCAGCAGAGCCGTCATGGTCATGATCTCAGGGGCGCTGAAAAATCCTACGGAAAGTTCGGCCTGGGCGGGGATCCCCCTCTGGGTGAGGGCTGACGCTATGGCATCCGCCCTGCCGGCAGCCGACCTTAAGAGTATGGCGATATCACCGTAGACCGCCTTTCTCATCTGCCCGTCATCCGTACATACGTCAAGACCTTTCGCAGGGTCTGTGATCTGCCTGATCTTCGCCGCTATGGCTGCCGCCTCCAGGTCGAGCCGGCTCATATCCTCTCCCAGGATATTCTCATCAAAATCTATGAGCATAACGTCCGTATCACGCGCGTAATTTCCCTCACGGGGGAAGGCTGCTCCGGCCTTGAGACTTGCCGCCTCATCATACTCTATATCTCCGGCTTCCCGGCGCATGATCCGGCGGAATATCTCATTGACCCCCTCAAGGATATGAGGACGGCTTCTGAAGTTCTGACCCAGATCTATCCTCCTGCAGTGATCAAGCTCTGCGTAGCTCTTGTATTTTTCAAGGAAAATGCCGGCGTCCGCCTGCCGGAACCGGTAGATGGACTGCTTGACGTCCCCGACCATGAAGCGGTTATGCCTGCCCCGCCGGGATGAAGAGAGGGCATCCAGGATGATATCCTGGATCCGGTTGCTGTCCTGATACTCATCACAGACGATCTCGTGATAGTACGCGCTCAGCTCATCTGCCAGGCGGGTCGGCGTATAAGTCAGCTCCCCCTCCCCGTCTGTATGAAATTCTACCAGGAGACGGAGCGCATAGTGCTCCAGGTCAGAGAAGTCCATGATATTCCTGTCTCTTTTTTCTTCCTGATACCTCTGCGAAAAATCCCGGATCAGCCGGGTCATCATGGCAGCGAAAGGAGCAAGGTACTCCTGCTGGCGGATGATATTTTCCATCCTGTCCGCGAAAAATCCTTCTCTGAGAGCTTTCAGGTCAGCTGCCGCGTTATTTTTGATTTTTTTTACCTTATCCTTGTTTTCTTCACTTGCATTCGGCTGAGCTTTTCTTGACAGTGTGGGAATTTTTATATCCTGCAGCTCCTCCCAGATCTGATCAAAAGACTGCAGATCCGCCAGCTTTTCAAACCCGCTGATCATTTTCCGGATCTGATCCACATACAGGATCGGCCCATCCTCAAGCATGCAGACTGACTCCGCCTTTTTCAGGCCGGCAAGATCGGAAATAAATATTTCATGAGCCATATCAAAGGCCTGCCGGATCAGAGGGTGGTCCTCAGCCTTTTCGCCAAAAGACCGGTACCATTTATTACAGGTGTCCAGCCAGTATTCGGGGCTTGGACAGCTGCGGGACTCTTCATAGCCCTGAATGATCCATTTTATCAGATCCTTATCGGAAGGTCTTGTAAAATAGGAGTCCACAAATTTTGTGAATTCCTCATTTCCCGAGGCATACCAGGTCTCCAGAAGGTCCGATGCCGTATCATTCTTCAGGATCTGGAGCTCATTTTCATCTGCCATGCGAAAAGAGGGATCAATGTCCAGCAGATCAAAATGCTGGCTGATCAGGTCAGAGCAGAGGCTGTGGATCGTTGAGATCCTGGCTGCCCCCAGCATAAGCCTCTGATGGCGCAAAAGCCTGTTGTCCGGGTCCTCCCGGATCATCTCATCCAGTCTCGCGCCTATCTTTTCTCTCATCTGAGCCGCTGCTGCCCGGGTGAATGTCACAACGAGAAGGCGCTCGGCTTTTGCCGAATGATCCGGATCTGACAACTGCCTGGCTATCCTCTCTGTCAGGACAGCTGTCTTTCCCGACCCCGCTGCCGCTGACACGAGAAGATCGCAGTCCCTGCTGTCTATGACTTCCTGCTGTGCTTTACTCCAACGGATTCCCATCCTGGCTGCCTCCTTTCTTCTCATTTTCTTTCTCATCCGCCCCGGGATCCTTCCCGGTCATGTCTCTTGCCATTGCCGAAAAAACTTCATCCTTTTGTGTGATAAGGATCTGCCGGCGGGAATATCCTTTCAGGCCGAGGGAAAAGCCGCAGACCTGCCTGTAGTCGCAGTAAGCGCAGGCGTCAGTCCTTTTTGTCTTCACCGGGCATACGTCTATCCTGCCTGAGAAGATATCCTCTGCGATCTGCCGGCTCTTATAGGCGGCGTATGAGGCCAGAAGATCGAAATGATCAGGAGAAACAGTCTGCGAGCGCTTATCGATGGTTCCGCCTTTTGTTATCTTTACCTTTACTGCCCTTGGCTCTGTATTGGGATCTCTGTCCAGACGGCGGATGATATCGGGATCTTCTACCGCCAGTCCCTGAGGCAAAAGTTCTTCCAGCAGGGCAAGCTGGGAGGCGGTATATCCATCTTTTCCGGGGGCATCATCTGTCATGTCTTCAAAGCTTTCTGCCTTGACGATGGGATCCTGTATATGATAATAAAATACTCCGGCAGGAAGGACCGGCTTCCCAAATTTACCCTCTATGCCCTTTTTCGCGGCGTTCAGGTAGGTGAAAAGCTGCAGCTGCAGCCCGTAATAGACATCTGGCAGGCTGACTGCCACATCCCCCGACTTATAATCTATCACCCGGATATAGGAGCAGCCCTGGTCTTCACAGGTATCTATCCTGTCTATACGGCCATTGAGGCTGATCTCTCCCCCGCCCGGCAGAGCTGACGGCAGGTTCAGGGTAAATTTCATTTCACTGCCCTGGGGCTCGAAATCGCCCTTTTTTATCTGTTCAGTCAGAGCCCAGACCGTGCGCCTGACCATAACCTTTATCCTCTCCGCCAGAAAATGCGATCTTGCCGTATCCTCCATCAGGCCTTCTCTGTAACCGGAAATTGCAGCCAATGCAGCCTCATCCGCCCACATTTCCCTGATATTATCCGCGATATCTCTCCATTTCATGCCGCTCTTCGCCACTCTGCGGGAATAATTCTCCAGAGCCTGATGGAAGATCTGACCGATATCCACCGGCTGAACTTTATACTCCTGCCTGCGCTCCAGTTTAAGACCACAGCTGAGGAAATGGGCATAGGCGCAGCTGGCATAAAGCTCCAGCATGGAAACTCCGCCGCCCAGCTTTTCACCGTAGACGGCATGGACAGCCGCGGCGCTTAATCTGTCCCCCGTATAATGGAATGTGGCCGCCCTTGTCATAGCCCGCGCCCTTTCGCGGTATTTCTCAGAATCCATGAACCAGGCATAGACACTGTGGAAAAGTCCGCGGTCGCCGGGGTCCGTTCCGGCGTCCTGACTCCATATGCCCCCGCCAAGGCCGCTCAGCCCCTGCCGCATAAGAGCATAGGCGCTTTTTACATCTGTTACGCTGTAAGAAGGGACCGGCCGGACCGCAAGGTCCGGGAATATTCCCTCTATGAGCCGGATCAGGCGGGAGGGCAGAAGGCTTCCTCCTGAGGGGTCCTGAGCTGACAAAGTCAGTATCAGCTGGTCAGATGGCTTTGAAAGGCAGGTATAGAGATAGAATCTCTCCGTGAGCAGATTATCGCCGGCCGTGGGGGCCAGTTCTATTCCCAGCCGGGAGAGCTGCTCCCTTTCCACATCATTTATCAGGCCGGAAGGATGGGATACCCTGGGAACCAGCCCGTCATTCATGCCGGCGAACAGGAGGACTTTCACATCGTCAAGCCTTGTTCTGCGCAGGTCGCCGAATGTCACCTGATCTATGCCGGGCGGTATGATGCCCACCCGGATCTGGGCGATGCCGGCCTCAAGAACGTCAGAGAACTCCCTGACACTCATCTGCTCGTCCCCCAGGACGACGTATATCTTCTCCAGCAGGTCTATGATCACATCATAGATCTGCTCATATTCTTTTGCCCTTTCCAGATCACCTGCCTGCTCGAACTTCTCCACCCACTCGTCCACGCAGGATCTGACGTCCGCCCTCTGCATACAGTCATAGATCAGACGCACAAGGCTGCCCGTGTCTGTCTTCTTAACTGAGACAAGCCCTTTCAGTTCACCCAGCAGGGCGGCAACCTTTTCCCTCATGGCATTGAGCTGCTCAAGCTTTTCATCCCCCAGTTTCCTCTGACCGGCTTTAAATTCTTTAAACCATCTGCTGCCCCGGATCCCATAGGCTATGACATAGTTCTCCAGCTCGTCTGTCTCGCCTCTGTCAAGGGGGGAGATGCCGCTCCTCAGAAAACGGAAAACGCTTTCATACTTCATGCCGGTGCGGAGCATATCAAGCAGAGAACGCAGCCACTCTATGAGGATATTTCCCGTCACCGGTCTTCTGGCATCAAAAAAGCAGGGGATCTGATAGCGGGCAAGCCACTTTCTGGCAGGCGCCAGATAAGTCTCCATATCTGAGGTGACGACAGCGATCTGTGAATAGCGGTAATTCCCGTCCCTGACGATCTCGTGGATCTTCATGGCGGCAAAACGCATCTCATCATCCGGATTCTGAGCCAGAAAGACGCGGATGTGATCCGGTGCCGTGCCAGAAGGAGAAAACCCTGCCCGAAAGAGCTTCTCTGACAGCTGGCAGATGTCAACCGCCGCCCCGGCAGACTCCTCCTTCCGGGAGAGGATGATATCATCAGACCTTTCTATATGATTTTTCCGGCAGATGGCATCCAGCCTCGACGCCGTATCTCTTGTCAGATAAAAGAGATCGTCCTTATCCGAGCTGTCGCACAGATCGAGCCCGGCATCGCAGCACAGAGTCATGACAACTTCCGGGGCTGCTTTGAGGAGCTCCTCCATCAACCGGTACTGAAGAGGGGTAAATCCGGTAAAATTATCCATGAAAATGCTGCTGCCCCTGATGATCTCAGATTTGGGGATCAGATCAGAGAGCAGACCCAGCATCTCCTCGGCTGCCATGTATTTTCCGGATATCATATCCAGAAAACCACTGTAAATGGTCTGTATATCGCTAAGCTTCGCGTAGAGCCTGCTGCTCTGTGCCGTCAGAGGCATCTTCCCCGTCAGCAGCTGCGGGCTGATATCATACTGCATGAGCTCAGAAAGCAGGGATTTTACCTGGTCGACAAATCCTCTGCGCCGGATATTGCCCCGAAAGGCGTGCAGCTTATCCTGATCGCGGGCAAGAAGTTTCCGGATGATCATGCTCTTGCCTGTCTCATCCAGCATCTGGGCAGTCTTTGTCCCTGTCTCCTCAAATACGCGGTAGGCCAGTCTCTCGAAGCTGAGAACGTCCACATTCATGACAGCGTGCCTGGGGTGCAGGCTGACAAGTTTTTTCTGGGTCTGCATCGTATACTGCTCAGGCACGATAAAAAGCAGCCTGGCATCCGGCTGCGACAGCGACCTGTCTATTACCATTTTATAAAGGCAGGATGACTTGCCGGTTCTGCTCCCGCCCGCTATAAACTTTAATGACATACATTCTCCATCTGAAAAGAGAAGTCTGTCCACCGGCGCTCTCAGATAGCGCCAATGCACAGACTTCTATCAATCCCAATCAGTCTATCTTGTCGAGTTCATCCATCCAGAGGGCTGCGCAGGCATCGCTGGGCATCCTCCAGTCTCCCCTGGGCGATACGGCTGCCGATCCGACTTTTGGACCGTCCGGCAGGCAGGACCGCTTGAACTGCTGGGCAAAGAAACGCCTGTAAAATGTCTTCAGCCACTTCAGAATGGTATCGTGGTCATAGACCCCGTCAAAGGCATAAAGAGCCATGCGAAATATCTTAGCCGGCCTCATGCCGAAACGGAGGATCTGATAGAGGAAGAAATCGTGCAGCTCATAGGGGCCGACGATATCCTCTGTCTTCTGCTGGATCTCTCCGTCCTGTGGAGGGATAAGCTCCGGGCTGACGGGTGTATCCAGGATGTCGAGCAGGGTGGCCGTCAGTTCCCTGTCCTCGCTGTAGTCCGCGCAGTAGCGGACAAGATGGCGGACAAGGGTCTTGGGGATAGAGGCATTGACTCCGTACATGGACATGTGGTCCCCGTTGTAGGTCGCCCATCCCAGGGCAAGCTCAGACAGGTCGCCTGTCCCGATGACCAGGCCGCCTGACTTGTTGGCTATATCCATAAGGACCTGGGTCCTCTCCCTGGCCTGACAGTTTTCATATGTCACGTCATGGCAGTTCATGTCCTGGCCGATATCCCGAAAATGCAGAGTGACGGCTTCCTTGATATTGACTTCCTTAAGACTTGCCCCCAGCTCATTCACAAGGCGGCAGGCGTTATTGTATGTCCTGTCCGTTGTCCCGAAGCAGGGCATGGTGACTGCCTCTATGCCCTTTTTGTCAAGGCCCAGCATGTCA
Organism: uncultured Eubacteriales bacterium; assembly: GCA_900314845.1. Taxonomy (GTDB): domain Bacteria; phylum Bacillota; class Clostridia; order Lachnospirales; family Lachnospiraceae; genus UBA2912. Next base: position 23,688 of record OMWV01000011.1, on the reverse strand, counting down.
AAAGCGCGGACAGTGACAAGAAGGGCCAGGGTAGAATCCAGGCCGCCCGAAATGCCCACGACCGCGTTCTTGCAGCGGGTATGCTTCAGACGCTTTTTCAGCCCCATAGCCTGTATGGTAAGGATCTCCTCGCATCTTCTCTCCCTGTCCGCCTTGTCGCCCGGGACAAAAGGATAGGGATCTATAAATCTTGTCAGAGGGGTCTTCTCCATGTCGAGATCAAAGTCTATGACCCGGTAGTCGTCCCCCAGATCCGCCTTCCAGACAGTCATCCTCCGCCTTTCGCTGGTCAGCTTCCTGACATCGATCTCCGATATGACCATCTCGTTCTGAAATCTGTGCGCCTGGGCAAGAATACTGCCGTTTTCACAGATGAGATTGTGGGCGGCAAATACAAGATCCGTAGAGGATTCCCCCTCGCCCGCGTCCGCGTAGATGTAGCCGCAGACAAGACGGGCCGACTGGCCGTTCACAAGTTCCCGCCTGTAGATATCCTTGCCTGTGGTCTCATCGCTGGCGGAAGGATTCGCTATAATGGTCGCGCCAGCCTTTGCGTGGCCTATGCTGGGCGGATTTGCCACCCAGAGATCTTCGCAGATCTCCACGCCCAGGGTAAATTCCGGCATCTGCCGGCAGGAAAAAAGAAGTTTTGTCCCGAAGGGATACTTCCTGCCCTCAAAGAGGATCTCTGTATTCATGGGCTGAGCCGCATGGAAATGCCTTGCCTCGTAAAATTCAGAATAGTTTGGTATATTGGACTTGGGGACAAATCCAAGTATCCTGCCCTCGCACAGGACTGCCGCCACATTGTAGAGGCAGCCCTTTACGGACAGAGGAAGGCCGGCGACCGTGACCATATTCTGGCCTCTTGTCACCTCAGCCAGGCTCAAAAGAGCCTTTCTGGCACCGTCGAGCAGGCTTTCCTGCAGAAAAAGATCAGAGCAGGTATAGCCGGTCAGACACAGTTCCGGAAGCACCAGGAGCCTGACCCCCTGGGACGCGGCTTCGCCCATAAGGTCTGCCGCCGCGTCAGCATTGTATTCGCAGTCTGCCACCCGGATCTCGGGCGTGGCGGCAGCAACTTTCAGAAATCCATCATACATAGCATCTACCTCTTTTCACGGATCAGACCGGATCTGTAAGCCGCAAGCAGCTCTTCCAGGTGCTGCTTGTCCCGGGCCAGTTCCCTGCCCCTGTTTGTATCCGCGACCCGTTTTCTCTTCTCTGTCCGGGCTACAAGTCTCGTATCCGAGCGGATATCCGTCTCATCGCGCACAGCCTTCTCCACGCTCTCAAATGGCTCAAGCGTGACGAGCTTGAGGCCGTAGGAATTATAGATGAGAGTGTAGCCGGCTATTCCCGTCGTCGGCTGATAAGCCTTGGAAAATCCTCCGTCTATCACGAGCAGCTTTCCGTTGCCCTTTATGGGCTTTTCCCCCTTCTTTGTCTTGACCGGAACATGGCCGTTGACAATGTGGCTGATCTCCGGGTTCATGCCGAACTCTGTCAGGATCTTGCTGCAGATCTCCTCGTCCTCATACAGCTTATAATAGGGATCCTTGTGCTCCTCGTGGGTCTCCTTCTCCCCTACGAAATATCTCTCAAATGTTGTCATGCGGTCCTTGCCGAAGAGAGGAGATCTGGATCCGGTCCAGGTATACCACATAAGATCTCTTCCCAGATCCTTTTCCGGTGTCCCCTCTGCCGCATAGAATCCCCTGCGGGCCCAGGACTCCAGATAATCGCACAGGCTCTTCCCTGAGTAGGACTTCCCGTACAGGGACAGCTCCTTGAAGCTGCCGTCCGGATTCATGGGGATGCAGCCGTGATAATAGAGGATATCATTGTAACACAGGTAGAGACTTCCGTGGTTGAACATGAAAGCGATATGTTTTTGCAGCTTCTCACAGGACTTTATGCTGTGGATCAGCTTCTCCATGACAAGCTCTTCTTCCTCATTGAGCTTGTAGGGATCCTTTGGATCTATCGTAGGGAAATTTGTGTCAAGAAGCTTGTACTCCTTGCCATAGAGGGTGATGGTTCCCTTCTCAAAATCTATCCGGTGCAGAAGCCTTCTGTCATCCATGCCAAACTCCGGCCTGCTGGCGATCAGCTGGCCTTCCAGCTTAAACTGGATGATAGAGATCGCCTTGTGCATCTTCTCATTCAGGCGCTCTTCTACCTGCCCGACTCCTGTCGACTCCCTCTCCACGTGATGGATATTAAAGAGAGAGCAGGGGTCATCGGCATAATAGGTCTGGGCCAGCCGGGCGAGCGGCATGAAATTAATGCCGTACTCATCCTCCAGAGTGTCCAGATTGCCATACCTGGCACTGATGCGGATAACAGTCGCGATGCTGACCGGGTGTCCGGCAGCTGCTGCCATCCAGAGGATATCGTGATTGCCCCACTGGATATCGACAGAATGATAATTCATCAGCCTGTCCATGATAGCCGGCGCTCCGGGGCCTCTGTCGAATATATCGCCGACAATGTGCAGATGATCTATGACGAGTCTCTGGATCAGGTTGCACATGGCTACGACAAATTCTCTCGCCCTGCCGATCCGGATGATCGTGTTGACGATCTCATTGTAGTAGGCTTCCTTGTTGGCTATGTCGGCCTGCTCATAGATCAGTTCCTCCATGATATACCTGAAATCCTCCGGCATAGCTTTCCTGACCTTTGACCTTGTATACTTTGTCTGACAGTGCTGGCACACCCTGATCAGGCGGCTGAATATGGTCTTATACATATCCTCGGGATTGGGCTCGTCTTTCAGCATCAGGTTCAGCTTCTGCTCGGGATAATATATGAGGGTCGCCAGAACCTTCTTATCCCTTATGCTGAGCTCATTGCCGAAAGCGTCGTCTATCTTTGACCTTACAGCTCCCGAACCATTCTTGAGCACATGGAAGAACTGCTCCGCTTCCCCATGAATGTCGCTGAGAGCATGCTCCGTGCCCTTGGGCAGGCTCAGTATGGCCTGCAGATTTATGATCTCTGTCGCCGCCGCCGCTATCGTCGGATACTTCTCCGATAAGAGCTCCAGATATCTAAGCTTCAGATCCTCTTTTGTTTCCATACATACCTCCATCAAGAAACATTGCCGTCAGGCTAAAACGTCACTCATCCTGTACAATCCAGGCTCCTTCCCCTTGAGAAATGCTGCCGCCGAGAGGGCTCCCTTGCCGAAAATGGCTCTGGAATAAGCCGTATGCTTTATCTCTATGACTTCGTCCGTCCCACAGAAATAAACCTCGTGCTCTCCCACGATACTTCCTCCTCTGAGCGACTGTATCCCAATCTCATCCTTTTCTCTCTTCCTGTACTCGGACGAGCGGTCGTATATATAATGATATCTTCCGTCCATTGCTTCATTTATGGCATCGGCTATAGCCAGGGCCGTGCCGGAAGGCGCATCCAGCTTGCGGTTGTGATGCTTCTCCATGATCTCTATGTCATATCCTCTGTCCGCAAGGATACGCGCAGCCTGGGCTGCCAGCTGAAAGATCGTATTAACGCCAAGAGACATATTGGCAGAGCGCAGAACCGGTATCTGCTGCGCCGTCTCAGAGACAAGAGCCAGCTGTTCCTCATTCAGGCCTGTCGTACACAGGACAACAGGCAGCTTCTTATCCTTTGCGTAAGCAAGAATACCGTCCACGGCTGCTGCCACTGAAAAATCAATAATGACGTCCGCCTTCACATCACAGTCCTGCGCTTTTGTGAACACCGGGAAATCCTGCCCCTGGCCGCCGGCTATATCTATCCCTGCCGCGATATGAAATTCCTTATCCTCTGAAACAAGTCCCGCTATCACTTTTCCCATAGCCCCGTTGCAGCCGTGCAGTATAATGTCAGTCATTGCTCTACCCCTTTATCTTATTAACTGTTAACACTTTACATATATCTCCATTCTACCCCACATAAAGAATGCGCGCAAGTGTTGTGCCGGCAGCAATTCCGGGCGGCGTCTTTTCTTCGGGATGAGGAGAAAAAAAGGGGTATCCCGGAGCCCTCATTCCGGGCTCCGGGATACCCCTGTCCATCTATCTTATTCTTATGGAGAAATTATCTCTTTACCATAACTCCTGTCTTCCTCAGTTCAAGGCCGTATTCCTTCATTGCCTTCCTGAGGGCCTCCTTGTGAGTGGGTTCCATCTCAGAGAGAGGAAGACGCAGGGGGCCTGCATCCCAGCCCAGCATATTCATGGCTGTCTTTACCGGGATCGGGTTGACCTCATTGAAAAGCTCGTGGATCAGAGGGATGGCGCGAAGCTGCAGATCCCTGCTGGCCGCAACGTCCCCTTCCAGATATTTTGCCACGATGTCATGAGTCTGCCTGGGAGCCACATTGGAAAGCACAGAGATCACACCGACAGCTCCCAGAGACATAAGGGGAACGATCTGATCATCGTTGCCTGAGTACATATCAAGGCAGCCGTCAGCCAGGTGCATCATAGTCGCGGCCTTGGAGATATCTCCTGAAGCTTCCTTGACCGCGACGATATTGTCGCAGGTCTTCGCAAGGGTAACCGCTGTCTCAGGCTCTATATTGACGCCTGTCCTGCCCGGCACATTGTAGAGAATGATAGGAAGAGATGTCTTCCTGGCTATCTCTGTATAATGCTCGATCAGGCCTGCCTGGGTGGCCTTGTTATAGTAGGGGGTAACGATAAGAGCGGCATCCGCTCCATCCTTCTCCGCCTGGCATGTCAGCTGAACGGCAGTGTATGTGGCGTTGGATCCGGTGCCGGCAACGACGGGCACACGGCCGTTAACAAATGAGACAGCAGCGCGGATGCACTCGCTATGCTCCTCCTCGGAGAGGGTTGATGCCTCGCCGGATGTTCCGCAGATAACGATACAATCCGTCCCGTTCTCTATCTGATAGTTTATGATCCGCTCCAGCTCGTCATAGTTTACTGTCCCATCCTTATACATGGGTGTGATGATTGCGACTCCTGCTCCTTTGAATACAGCCATTTTGTGAACCTCCATCCTTTGCTTGCAGCTGCCCTCTCCTGTCTTCGATCTCTGTCTGCTCAGTTCTCTTTATAGGCAGAAAAAAGCCGGCATGCGAGCCGGCTCCTGAAAAATCATATACGGGATGACCTAAAAGCAGCTCTCCATCATAAATTGATGACAGTCATACAGCTCTTAACTGTATGCCCAGCACCGCGCGGCTGCAGATCCCCGCAGAACTTCGGCCTGCTGTCCTTTCTGTATCCTTCCTCTGCTCTGCACACATCCGATGTACGTACTGATACAGCAGGCGCCTCTACTTATATATCAAAATCATCCTAGCACTATAGAGCCTGTCTGTCAACAGTTTTCATTCTTGACCACGTCCAGACGGGCGATATAGCCGGCGCAGTCTGCCATCCCCTCGGGCAGGTTTATCCCTGTGAGGATCAGCTGGGTGCTGTCATCACCGGCCTCTATGATATCCTTCAGATCCTGACTGCCTATGATGCCCAGATCTACAAGTCCCAGAGCCTCGTCCAGGATCAGGACATCACACTCCCCTATCTTGAGCACCTTCCTGGCAAAATTAAGACCGTTCCGGATATTGATGATCTCTTCCTGCTTCTCCTCTTCAGAGATATCCTCGAAATATCTTGTGCTCTTCTCAAAGCGAAAAACCTTGACATCCGGCTCCAGACTCTTCATATAGTCCAGCTGTTCTCCCATGCGTCCTTTCAGAAACTGAATGACAAAAACGCTTTTGCCTTCGCCGGCGTACATCATGGCCATGCCAAGCGTAAGAGCAGTCTTACCCTTGCCGCTGCCATAATATATTCTGACATTTTCCTTTTCCAAAATAACTCCCTCGTATATATAAGCCCCACTTTACGGGGCTTAAGCCAACAATATACGTATTGTTATTACCACATTGCCTGGAAAAGGTCAAGCAAAAAATCCTAAGCAGGTACAGGCAGCTCCATTCTCCCTACGGATATCTCGTAGGCAGTCTTGTTTATCTGCTTCTCTCCCTCCTGTGTCATTATAAATTTCCTGTAGTCCCTGCTCTGTACCCTGCCCCAGATCCTGACGCGCGTGCCGACCTCAAGCTTCTCGGCTGCCCGGGCGTTCCTGCCCCAGCAGATACAGGGAATATAATCAGATGAATGCCTTCTGTTGACGGCCATCATCATCTCCGTGATCTCCCTGCCGGACGGCGTCCTCCTGTAGAGGGGGACCCGGGTAATGAATCCGTCCAGATAGATGCTGTTCACCGGACTGATCCTGGGCATGGGAGGAGAGCATGTCACGACCTTTTTCACAAAAACCGTGAGCATGAGCCTGTTATGTCCCTCCTCCACCCTGTTGTAGGAGCGGAACTGCCCGTTCACTTCCATATACATTCCCCTGGGGTCCGCCTGCGGGTCTATCAGCCTGTCCGAGATCATCAGGGGGATCCTGTCTATCGTATTGCTCTTGCGGCTGACATTCATCTGGACGATATAAAAATTCTCGCCCAGATATGTATGATCCAGGCTCGGCTGTGAGTCTATGATTCCCGACATGATCACCTGATTGCTGACTGTATGATTATCAAACATTGTATTCCTCCCGTCTGACCTGTCTGTCTATATGATCCGCGCGGTACGTCCTTAAGGTGAATTCAGCATACCACCGCCCCGGCAAAAAGAAAAATATCATCGTTCGACACATATCGACAGAATTCGACAGGAGCAGGCAGGCCCCGACATATTTCGACCCGCTTTTACACAGAATTTAAAAATATTTTCCATATTAATGCCCTGAAAATACTCCCATGGCTCAGAAAAAGGCTTGCAATCCAAAAAAGGAATTGTTATTATATAAATCGCTATGTTTACCGTGACGAATAGAGGAACAGGAATATCCAATCTGATGAAAGAAGGACTTATATGAATATGAAACGTGAAGATGTAAGAAATGTTGCCATAATTGCCCATGTCGATCATGGCAAGACCACTCTCGTAGACCAGCTTCTGCGTCAGAGCGGCGTCTTCCGAAAGAATCAGGTAGTTCAGGAACGTGTCATGGACTCGGGCGATATAGAAAGGGAAAGAGGCATCACTATCCTCTCCAAGAATACAGCGATCACATACAATGGCGTGAAGATCAACATCGTAGATACGCCGGGACATGCTGATTTCGGCGGCGAGGTAGAACGTGTGCTCAAGATGGTCGACGGCGTTATCCTTGTCGTTGACGCTTTTGAAGGCCCTATGCCCCAGACAAAGTTCGTGCTTCAGAAGGCTCTGGCCCTGAACCTGGCAGTCATCGTCTGCGTAAACAAGATAGACAGACCGGAGGCAAGGCCGAACGAGGTAGTCGATGAAGTTCTCGAGCTTCTCATGGATCTTGAGGCAAATGACGAGCAGCTCGACGCTCCCTTCCTCTTCGCATCGGCAAAGACCGGTGTCTGTGTGACAGACCCTTCCGAGGAAGGCACAGACATGAAGCCCCTCTTCGATGCCATCATAGAACACATACCCGCTCCCGAGGGTGACCCGGACAAGGGCACACAGGTTCTGATCAGCACGATAGACTACAATGAGTACGTCGGCAGAATCGGCGTTGGCAAGGTCTCAAACGGAAGCATCAAGGTGAACCAGGATGCCGTGATCGTCAACCACCACGATCCGGACAAATATGAGAAGGTAAAGATCACAAAGCTCTACGAGTTCGACGGTCTGGAGAAGACAGCCGTTGACGAGGCAGGAGTCGGCTCCATCGTAGCTCTTTCCGGAATCGCGGACCTCCACATCGGCGATACCGTATGCGCCCCTGATTTTGTAGAGGCTATTCCCTTCCAGAAGATAGAGGAACCCACGATCTCCATGAATTTCATGGTCAATGACTCCCCTCTTGCAGGCCAGGAAGGCAAATATGTCACATCAAGGCACCTGAGAGACCGTCTCTACAGAGAGCTCAACACGGATGTCAGCCTCAGGGTCGAGGATACGGACAGCACAGACTGCTTTAAGGTATCCGGCCGAGGCGAGCTGCATCTGTCCGTCCTCATAGAGAGCATGCGCCGCGAGGGATATGAATTCGCGGTCAGCAAGGCAGAGGTCATTTACAAGCATGATGAGAACGGCAAACTCCTCGAGCCCATGGAGCAGGTATATATAGACGTCCCGGAAGAATTTTCCGGCGTCGTTATCCAGAAGCTGAGTACAAGAAAAGGCGAACTCCAGGGAATGAATATGTCCCAGAACGGAACGACAACGAGGCTGAAGTTCCTCATTCCTTCAAGAGGTCTGATCGGCTACCGGGATGAGTTTATGACTGACACAAAGGGAAACGGCGTCATGAATACTCTTTTTGACAGCTACGGCCCCTACAGGGGAGACATCGCCTACCGCCAGACCGGATCCCTCATAGCATTTGAGGCCGGCGAGAGCATAACATACGGTCTTTTCAACGCCCAGGACAGAGGTCCCCTCTTTATAGGGCCGGGCGTCAAGGTCTATCAGGGCATGGTCGTCGGCGAGAACCCCAAGGGCGGCGATATAGAGATCAATGTCTGCAAGCGCAAGCAGATGACAAACACCCGTTCCTCAGGAACTGACGAGGCTCTCAAGCTGGTTCCTCATAAGGTACTCAGCCTGGAGCAGGCTCTTGACTTTATAGAGAATGATGAACTTGTCGAGGTGACTCCCGAGAATATCCGCATCAGGAAGAAGATCCTTGACCCCAAGCAGAGAATGAGGGCCAACAAGAAGTAATTGCCGGCCCCGTCTGCTCATTATCATTAATAATCAAAGTTTCTTATACTGGATACATGTCGGTGAAGGAATGTCGAAAGGCTTATTCTTCATCAGCATGTATCCTTTCTCATAATCTACGATAAAACTTGTCAGGGAATTCCCCTCCTGATTGACTGAGATCACTCTCCTGCCGCCCGGCAGGATGGCCAGATCTCTGGGATACTCCCCGCTTACCGGCAGAACGCATATCCTCTTCATGCTCTGATCCTTCTCATCGATATTGAAGATGGCAAAAGAATTGTCCCCGGAATTCGTGGCAAAAAGATGGTGGTCGTCATCTGTCAGCTTAAGGGTGATCGTACTGTTCGTCCCCTCATATCCGTCAAGGGTGGATTCGCTCTGCATCTGGGTAAACTGTGCGTTCTTTGCCTCGTAGCTGTACTTTATGACCGTATTGCTGTACTCATGAGTCAGATAGGCATATTTGCCGTCGGATGAAAATACCATGTGCTTGGGCCCGGATTCCAGTTCCGACCGCAGGATATCATGGAGGTGAAACTTGCCGCTCTCATGATCGAATTCGTATATCTTCACCTGATCCATGCCCAGGTCCACCGCCATGACATACCTCTCGTCGGGAGAAAAGACAGCACAGTTGACGTGGGATCTGTAATGGAAGCCGCCGGAGCTTCCCAGGCCCTTCATAAATATCTCATCCGTCACTTCACCCACAGAACCGTCCTCATTCAGGCGCAGGGCCGTCAGCTTACCGTCGTGATAGCCGCCGCAGATGAGAAAACGGTTTTTTCTGTCCACGGAAATATAGGAGGGCCGCAGGCCGTTCACAGATGCCTTGCCCAGCAGGGTCAGGGATCCGTCTTCAGCAACCTTGAAGGCGGCAACCCCCTCGTCACAGTTTGTATACAGAAAATGCCCGTCGTGAGAGAGCTTCAGATAGGACGGATTGTGGATCATAAAGCTGTCCCTCATGCTGAGCTGTCCGGTCCCGGGATCCAGGTTCAGCATATAGAGCCCTTTGCTCTCCCCTCTTGTATAAGTTCCCACATAAGCAATATATTCTTCAGACATAGATACCTCCGAAATTAAAATGCCGGGCCAGCCGGTGTCATATCAGATACAGGTTTATCAGGCCGATGATCAAAAGATGCACGGGATAAAAGGCATACTCAAATATTCTCCATGCCCTTGTCCTCAGCCTGATCCTGCCATTGTAGACAGCGATAAGGGGAAGGGCCAGCAGGGCAAAATCCTCCAGGCCGCCCATGATCAGTATAATGACGGCAGCGCTGACAAGCCTTAGCCAGGGTCTGTCCCTGAAAAGATAGAAGAAAAATATCATACTGGTGCCATACCAGGAGTAGTCTGTCCCCAGAAGTCTGGCAGCCAGTCCCCCTGCCAGAAAGACCAGAACGCAGAAAGCAGTCTCCGACATGCCAAAAGCATAGTGGGCTGTCACAGAGCGAAATCTCTCAAAATGAGAATCCCGGCCCATGAGGCTGTCCAGAACACTTGCCGGCGCGCCGCCATTCCCGCCCGGTCTGCCGCCTGTATCGTGTTCTTTGTCTTCCCTGAAACGGACTGCTGTCACCATGGCCAATCCGATGAAAAGAGTAAAACAGACATTCTGATGGCTCAGCCGGCCGCCGTCCGGAAAGAGGGCCAGGTCGAAGGGCAGTTCAGACAGGAGGGCCAGGGCAAAAAGCCTGCCCAGATATCTCATTCTGCTCGAACTGTAAACGCACCCTTCCGCGATCAGAAAGGCATAGATGGGAAAGGCAAGCCTTCCTATGATCCTGAGGATCGTGTACTGGGGAAAAAATGCTGCGCCTATATGATCAGTCAACATAGACGCCATGGCTGTTATCTTCAGAAATGTACCATCTATAAGGGCTGGTCCGCCTGCTTTTGTAACCGCTGCCATCTCTTCTTTCTCTCCTCATGCATCTTACTCTGGATATGATACCACATTTTTGACTGCTCTAACATTACCTGGCAAACATTTTCCCCCTGTCAGCTGTAATTTTGTATACAACAATATCCTTGACAGGCTTATGCTCATGGGCTAAAATTATCATTAACTGACAGGCAGGCAGACTGCCTGCGCTTTACATTATTTCTATTTTTCCGGGAGATGGTTATTATTGGATTCAGGTGACGCGCTGCAGCTGGTGATCCTTATCATTTTGCTTGCGCTATCTGCTTTCTTTTCATCGTCCGAGACTGCTCTCATTAGTGTGAGCAGGATACGGATCAAGACACTGACAGACGAGGGCAACAAACGGGCCGAACTGGTCTCAAAGCTTCTGGCAGACCAGCCCAGGATGCTGAGCGCGATCCTCATTGGCAACAATATCGTGAATCTCAGCGCATCTTCCCTGTCCACTGTCTTAGTCACACGCCTTGCCGCCAGTGTGAATATTGGCGTCAATACGGGTACACTGATCGGCATCGTCACGGGAATTCTTACATTTCTTATCCTCCTTTTCGGAGAGATCACCCCGAAGAATACGGCCACGATCCGCTCTGAGAAGATTGCCCTCTCCGTTGCACCCGTGATCTATACGATGACGAAGGTGCTCACGCCTGTCATTTTCGTGATAAACAAGCTCGCCTCCGGCGTGATGCGGATCATTGGCGTAAAGCCGGACGAGCAGACAAGCGCGATGACAGAGGGAGACCTGCTTACCGTCATAGACGTCAGCCACGAGGAAGGCGTCATAGAGAGCGAGGAGAAGGAACTCATCACGAATGTTGTCGACTTTGGAGATTCTGTAGCCGGCAGCGTCATGGTCCCGCGGATAGACGTTACATTCATAGACGCGGACAGCTCCTACGATGAGACCATAGAACTTTTCCGGGAGGAAAAGTATGCCCGCATCCCTGTTTTTCAGGGCGAGAAGGATCATATCATCGGCATACTCAACCTGAAGGATCTCTTCTGCTATACAGGCAGCAGAGAAAAGTTCAACATAAGATCACTCATGCGCAAGCCGCATTTTACCTATGAGTTCAAGAAGACCTCTGAGCTGATGCTGCAGATGCGCAAGTCGTCCATCAACATGGTCATCGTCCTGGATGAGTACGGAGATGTCTCAGGCATCATCACTCTGGAAGACCTTCTGGAGGAGATCGTCGGCGAGATCCGCGATGAATACGACGAGGAAGAGACGGATGATATCCAGAAATTATCCGAGACGGAATACCTGGTAAACGGCGATACCCGCCTCGACGATATCGATGAATTCTTCGACCTCGACCTGGAGTCAGAGGATTACGACTCCATCGCCGGCCACATAATGCATGAACTCGGTCACATTCCCTCAGAGGGTGAGAAGATCGAGATAAAAGGAATTCTCTTCATTGTCCACAAGATGGACAGGAACAGAATAGAGAACATTATCGTCAAGCTTCCCGACGGGAAGCAGAAACCACAGGAACACTGAAAAGGAGATCTGACAATGTGGAAAGAATTTAAGGAATTTGCCCTCAAGGGCAATGTGATCGACATGGCAGTCGGCGTCATCATCGGCGGTGCCTTCAGTGCCATCGTCAACTCTCTCGTAACCGATATCTTTACTCCCATCCTCGGCATACTGACCGGCGGGATCAATTTCTCAGAGCTGTATGTTTCCCTGGACGGGAAACAGTACCCTACCCTGGCAGACGCCCAGGCGGCAAGCGCCCCTGTCCTGGCCTACGGCAATTTCATCCAGAATATCATTCAGTTCTTCATTCTGGCCTTCGTCATTTTCCTCTTCATAAAGGGAATCAACAAACTCCGCAAGCCTGCACCGGCGGCAGCGCCCACAACAAAGGTCTGCCCCTACTGCCAGTCTGAGATTCCGATCGCAGCTGTCAAGTGCCCTCACTGCACATCCTCTCTCCCTGAGAATGTGCCTGACTACCCGGCACAGTAAAAGAAGAGATAACTATTTAAAAAAACAGCTGCCGCACACTTCGTGCGGCAGCCTTTTTTATGCCTGCTTATTTTGCTGCAGATTTAATCTGCAAAATACTTAACGCCTGACTCAAATATCTTCTGATCAAAGCTTCCTGTGATATTCATAGCTACAGACCGGCCGATACGCTCTGAATGGCCCATCTTGCCGAGGATCCTGCCGTCAGGGCTTGTAATACCCTCTATTGCGCTGTAGGAAGCGTTGGGATTGAAGTCCTCATCCATAGTCGGCCTTCCCTCCAGGTCTACATACTGGGTAGCCACGCAGCCTGCGTCAAAGAGCTTCTTTATCCACTCATCGTTTGCCACGAAACGGCCCTCTCCGTGGGAGATGGGAATGGAGTAAACTCCACCGACCTGGGCCCCTGCCAGCCAGGGTGACTTGTTGGATACGACCTTTGTATAGGCGATCTTTGATATATGCCTGCCTATGTTATTCGTCGTCAGCGTCGGAGAATCCGGGAGCTGAGGCCTTATCTGGCCATAGGGCAGAAGACCAAGCTTTATCAGGGCCTGGAAACCATTGCAGATGCCCAGGATCAGGCCGTCTCTCTCATCGAGAAGCTTTCTGACCGCTTCTCCTATCTTTTCATTCCTGAAAGCAGTCGCAATAAACTTTCCGGATCCATCCGGCTCATCACCTGCTGAGAAACCGCCGGGGAACATGATGATCTGGGAGTCGGATATTCCGTTCACGAAGGCATCCACAGACTCTCTGATCGCGTCGCCGGTCAGGTTCCGAAATACCAGAGTCTGGACTTTAGCCCCGGCCTTCTCGAAAGCTCTTGCTGAATCATACTCGCAGTTGTTGCCCGGGAATACGGGGATAAATACCTTAGGCTGAGCCAGCTTATGGCCGCATACGGCTATGCTGCCTCCCTCGTAGATAGGGGTATCTATCTTCTTCTGCTCTACTCCGGATCTTGTAGGGAATACCTTCTCAAGTCTTCCTGTCCAGCTTGAGAGGGCCTCTTCCATGCTGATAACTACAGCGCCGTCTTCTATGTCAAATACAGGCTCCTGCGTTACCTGGCCTACAAGAGTGTAAGGAGCACAGATCTGCTCTGCCTTGTCCGCCGGTACCTCGGCGATCAGGCAGCCATACTCATCCTTTTTGAAGAGATCGGCAGCCTTAAAGGAAGCATCGACCTTGACGCCGAGCTTATTGCCGAATGCCATCTTGGACAGAGCTGCCGCTGCGCCGCCCTGGCCCAGGGTATAGGCGGAAATGATAACTCCACTCTGGATCATCCTGTGCACAGCTGCGTAGAGCTCTTTTATCTGTTCATAATCCGGCATATCATCCGCGTCCCGCCTGATATCGAACCTGACGATCCTGCTGCCTGCCTTCTTGAACTCAGGGCTGATGATGTCCTTTTCATGGGCAATATCGACCGCAAAGGAAACAAGTGTCGGAGGTACATGGATCTCATTGAAGGAACCGGACATGGAGTCCTTGCCGCCGATGGAAGGAAGGCCAAAGCCGATCTGGGCTGTGTATGCGCCTAGCAGGGCGCTCATGGGATCGCCCCATCCGCTGGGATCTGCCGTCATCCTCTTAAAATACTCCTGGAAGGAGAAACGGATCTTTGAAATATCTCCGCCTGCCGCTGCGATCTTAGCCACGGAATCTACGACAGCGTAGGCTGCTCCGTGGAAAGGAGACCAGCTGGACAGATAGGGGTCAAAACCATAGCTCATGAGGCTGACTGTCGTCGTATTGCCGTCGGGGACAGGGATCTTGGCTGCCATGGACTGAGTCTCTGTCAGCTGATACTTGCCGCCGTAGGGCATATAAACACTGCCGGCGCCTATGGAAGCGTCAAACATCTCAACGAGGCCCTTCTGAGAGCATACATTCAGATCTGACAGGTTATCCAGCCAGCTCTTCTTCAGGTCGGAGGCGTCGTACTCGCTTACGCTCGTCCCGATCGGATCATCCCGGCGGGAAGGAGACTTCAAAACGACATCCGTCTCCTGATGAGCGCCGTTTGTATCCAAGAAGGCTCTGGAGATGTTCACAACGTCCTTGCCTCTCCACTTAAGGACAAGGCGGGGATCCTCCGTAACCTTTGCCACGCAGGTCGCCTCCAGATTCTCCTCATCGGCATACTTAAGGAATTCATCTACATCAGAGGGAGCGACAACAACTGCCATTCTCTCCTGGGACTCGGATATGGCCAGCTCTGTGCCGTCCAGGCCCGCGTACTTCTTGGGAACCTTGTCCAGATTGACCTCAAGTCCGTCCGCAAGCTCGCCAATGGCAACAGAAACGCCGCCGGCGCCGAAATCATTGCACTTGCGGATCAGCCTGCTGGCCTCGGGGCGTCTGAAGAGCCTCTGAAGCTTTCTCTCTGTGGGAGCATTACCCTTCTGGACCTCAGCGCCGCATGTGTTGATGGACTCTGTGTTGTGAGCCTTTGAAGAACCCGTCGCGCCGCCGCAGCCGTCACGGCCTGTTCTTCCGCCCAAGAGGATGATGATATCACCCGGATCGGATGTGGCCCTGATCACATTCGTCCTGGGAGCGGCAGCGATGACCGCGCCGATCTCCATACGCTTTGCCACATAATCGGGATGATAGATCTCCTTGACAAGACCTGTGGCAAGACCGATCTGGTTGCCATAGGAGCTGTAGCCGGAAGCCGCCTGGGTAACGATCTTTCTCTGGGGAAGCTTGCCCGTGAGGGTCTCGCTTCTGGGAAGGGTCGGATCAGCAGCGCCGGTCACACGCATAGCCTGATATACATATGTCCTGCCGGAGAGAGGGTCTCTGATAGCGCCGCCCAGACATGTGGCAGCACCGCCGAAAGGCTCTATCTCTGTCGGATGATTATGAGTCTCGTTCTTGAAATTGACAAGCCATTCTTCTTCCCTGCCGTCAACGTCTACCGGCACAATGATGGAGCAGGCATTGATCTCATCTGTATCTTCCTGGTCAGCCAGCTTCCCGTCCGCCTTAAGCTTTTTCGCCGCGAGAAGAGCGATATCCATCAGGCAGATATACTTGTCGCTCCTCCCGGCGTAGAGCTCCTTCCTGTGGCTCTCATAGAGATCAAAGGCGTCCTTAATAGGAGCGGTGAAATCTCCCTCCTCGAACGTGATATTCTTCAGCTCGGTCTGGAATGTCGTATGACGGCAGTGGTCGGACCAGTATGTATCAAGGACCCGGATCTCCGTCATGCTGGGATCCCTGTTCTCTTCTGCCTTATAGTGATCCTGGATAAACTTAAAATCCGTAAATGTCATGGCAAGCTCAAGAGAATTATCGAGTTCCTTAAGAGCAGGCTCATCCATCTCCCTGAAGCCGTCAAATATCTTCACATCTTCGGGTTCCGGAAAATCCATAACAAGGGTCTGAGGCTTGGGATCGTCGTTCTCCCTGGAATCTACAGGGTTGATGCAGAAGGACTTTATCCTCTCAAACTCCTCGTCGCTGCAGCTTCCGCCGATCACATAGGTCGTCGCGCAGCGGATGACAGGATCCTCGCTCTCATCCAGAAGCTTCACACACTGCTCTGCGGAATCGGCTCTCTGGTCGAACTGTCCAGGCAGGGCTTCCACGGAAAATACCCTTCCGCTGACGTCACCCGGAAGCTCTTCCTCAAAAAGAACGTCCACGGGAGGCTCTGAGAAGATCGTAACCTTCGCCTTCTCATATATGCCGTCCGAAATATTCTCTATATCATATCTGTTCAGTACGCGGACTCCCGTAACTGTGGATATTCCCAGATAATCCCGGATGTTGCCCATCAGTTCCTTCTCTGCTACGGCATACTCCGGTTTCTTCTCTACATAGATCCGTCTGACCATGCTCACAAATCTCCTTTCAGAAATAGGCTCTCTTCCGTTCTGAAATATCAGGCCCTTCAGGCTCCGATATCATCCTTCCTTTACTACAGCCACGGCTTCTATCTCGCAGAGTGCTCCCTTGGGGAGTGCCTTCACGGATACGCAGCTCCTTGCCGGCTTTGATGTGAAATACTTTGCGTATACTTCGTTAAATGCAGCGAAATCACCTATATCTGCCAGGAAGCATGTTGTCTTCACTACACAGTCAAAACCGCTTCCGGCCTGCTCGAGTATAGCTCCGATATTCCTGCAGCTGGCATCCGCCTGTGCCTGGATCCCCTCAGGGAGATTTCCGGAGACGGGATCAGCGCCCAGCTGGCCGGATGTAAATACAAGTCCCTGCGCGATATAAGCCTGAGAGTAGGGGCCAAATGCCTGAGGCGCCTTGTCTGTGCTGATGATCTTCATGTATGCTTCCTCCTTATATATAGCGGGACAATGCCAATCACTGTCCTAACCAGCACATCGTAACACATAAATATTGCACGGTCAATCATACTTTACAAATCAGAAACAATCATGTATACTAATCGGGAATACACGATAGTCTCTGCCGAAGGGCCCGGCTTTTATGCACATCCGGGCAGGCAGACATAAAAGAAATGAGGTAGAAAAAATAATGGGACAAAAAGGCGATCCGGACATAGAAGGCCATGACACGATGACCTTGGAGCTGGATGACGGCACAAGTCTTGAATGTATCGTTCTTCAGGTCTTTCTGGTGGATGACCGCGAATATATCGCGCTGCTTCCTATGAACGACAAGGGAGGCGTCGACGAGGACGCGCAGATTTATCTTTACAGGCTGACAAGACCGGATGTGGATGAGATCATCCTCAACAACATCGAGGACGATGACGAATTTGAGATGGCATCGGATTATTTCGATGAGATGCTGGACGAAGAAGAATTTGACTCTTTATTTGACCACAACTAAGACATACAAAAGACTGCCCCAGATGCGGCAGTCTTATTTTTTTCTGCCCTTTTTCAGGCGGGCATCGGGGGAAGAGGCCAGCTCCCGGACAAAGCGGGAAGTCTTCATGGGCCTTCCGTACCTTTCTTTGAGGAAGAAAATATAAAGTTCATCCTTGGCCCGGGTCATGGCCACATAGAACATCCTCCTCTCCTCTTCCATGCTCTGAGGCGTCTGCGATTTGCGGTAAGGGGTGAGGCCTTCATTGGCGTCCACGATGATAACAACCTGATACTCCAGGCCCTTGGCGTGGTGCATGGTCGCCAGAGTCACACAGTCCTTCTCCTCCCGGCCGCGGCGCTTTTCATTTTTCAGATTCTCTGAATACCGGTCGATATCCTCCAGCCAGCCGGCCAGATCATCAAAGCGGTAGGCGCTTTCTGTCAGCTCGTCCGCTATCTGCATCAGGGGCTGCAGGTCTATGCCCCGGCTGCCGGCATACTCTTCCAGATAGGCATCATACCCTATCCCCCTGCGAATGTAGCTGACAGCAGATCCCGGCTTAAGAGAGGCGATGACTTTCAGATCGTGGACCAGGTCATCTATGCGGCTGATCATCCAGGGCCTGTCCTCCATCTCATCGTAGAGCTGGCCGATATCGACCTTGCCGCTGACGAAAATGCTCCGGCTGATATAGCGGACCGGTTTATTGATGATCCTGAGGAAATCCGCTCTCTCCCGGCTTCCTGCCGCTATCTTCAGATAGGCCAGGATATCCCGGCTGATCCAGTGCTGATAAAGGTTTGGCACCGCATCCTGCACCCGGAAGGGGATGTTGTACTCCATCAGCTTCTCTATGAAAGGCCTGGCCTGGGTATTTGTCCGGAAAAGGACAGCAATCTGTGAGTAAGGCATGCCACTTTCGTGAAGCCTGGTGATCCGGTCAAGGACAGCTTCCGTCTCCCCGAATATGCCCCCAAAAGCCTGGATGTGGATCGAGCTGCCTGCCGGCCTGCTGGCCCGTATATTTTTGGCAAATCTGTCCTTGTTGCAGCGGATGACCCTGTCAGCCCCGCGCACAATGCAGGCCTGGGACCGATAGTTGACCGGCAGGATGATTTTTTTCGCTCCGGGATAATCCTTCTCAAAGCCCAGCATGATCCGGGGGTTTGCCCCGCGAAAGCCATAGATAGACTGGTCATCATCTCCTACGACGAAGAGGTTATTCTGCGGGGCGGCCAGCATGCGGACGATCTCGTACTGGAGGGGACTGATATCCTGGAATTCATCGATCAGAACATAGGCAAATTTCCTCTGCCAGGCAGCCAGGATATCCCCTCTCTCCCGGAAAAGCTCCCGAGTGTAGAGGACCATATCGTCAAAGTCTATGAGATTCTCCCTCTCCATCCTTCCGGTGTACAGGCGGTATATCTGGCGGAATATATCCGCCGCGCAGACAGAGGAATAGTAATTGTCGATATCCGCCAGAGAGCCCTTGACGGAAGAGATCTCCGACAGCAGATCGGCTGCCAGGTCTGAGGGGTTGTCCGTATCAAGGCCCAGCTTTTTGATGATCTCCTTCATCCAGGCAAATTTTTTCTCTTCCCGGATGATATTGTCCGCCGTGTAGCCGTAGGCGCTCTTTAGGACAGAGAAAAATACGGCATGGAACGTGCCGAAGCTGACCCTGCTTCTCCTGCCCGGGCCGGCCTGCTGACCTTTCCCGGCTTCCATCAGCAAAAAACGCTGCCGCATCTCATCAGCGGCAGCTCTTGTAAATGTAACCACAAGGATCTGCGAGGGGTCAACGCCGGCCTGCCTTGTCAGGTAGAGAACGCGTCTTGTTATGACTGTCGTCTTGCCGGAGCCCGGCCCGGCGAGAACGAGCACCGGCCCGCCGGGACTTGTCACAGCAGCCTTCTGCTCGTCATTTAATCCCAAATCCTATCACCCTCTCAGCCTGTCGGCAGCGGCTCCAAGCCTTGCCAGGGACTCTTGCTTACCCAGGATCTGCATGAGCTCTGTCGCGCCGCCGGGTGTCATCTTCCTGCCGGAAAGGGCGATCCTTACCGGCCACATCACATGGCCGACCTTGACATTCTCTTTCTCCACATAAGCGCTGAGGACAGCGTAGAGAGCGTCATTTGAAAAATCATCCTGATCTTTCAGAAGTTCAAGGACATCCTCTATAATCTTCAGGGAGTTCTCCAGATTTGTCTTATTTTTCTTATTTTTATACATTTCCAGATCATAATCGGGAACCTGCTCGATAAAGCTTACCTGGTCCTCTATATCAAGGAAGGTCTCTATTCTTGTCTGGATGAGGGAGGCAAGCTTCCGGAAATCCACATCCCGGCTGATTGCCTTCTTCATATAGGGCAGGGCTCTGTTATAGAAGTCCTCAAAGTCGAGCTTCTTCATATATTCTCCGTTCATCCACCTGAGCTTTGTCATGTCGAAAACGGCGGGCGCCTTGCCGATGCGGTGATAGTCGAATTCCTTCACCAGCTCATCGAGTGAGAATATCTCGTTCTCGCCCTCAGGGCTCCAGCCCAGCAGAGCCACATAGTTGACAACTGCTTCTGTCAGGAATCCCTGATCGATCAGATCCTCGAAGGAGGAGTGGCCGCTCCTCTTGCTCAGTTTCTGGTGCTCTTCATTTGTGATAAGAGGGCAGTGCACATACTCGGGCACTTCCCAGCCAAAAGCCTCATAGAGCCTGTTGTACTTGGGAGAGGATGAAAGATACTCATTGCCCCTGACAACGTGGGTGATCCCCATCAGGTGATCGTCTACAACATTGGCAAAATTGTAGGTAGGGAAGCCGTCCGACTTGATAAGGATCATATCGTCCAGTTCCGCATTGGGAACGGTGATATCCCCGTAAATGTCATCGTGAAATGTCGTCGACCCTTCCACCGGGTTATTCTGACGGATGACGAAAGGTTCGCCGGCCGCCAGCTTTGCCTCTACCTCTTCCTTGCTCAGGCTCAGGCAGTGCTTGTCATAGTGGGAGATCTCCTTATCGCCCACCTTCATCTTCAGGCCTGCCAGCCTCTCAGGCGTACAGAAACAGTAATAGGCCTCTCCCTTATCGACAAGCATCTTTGCATACTTCATATAGAGGCCGCTCTTCTGCCTCTGGCTCTGCACGTAGGGGCCGACTCCTCCGTCCTTGTCCGGTCCTTCGTCGTGCTCAAGGCCTGTTTCCTCAAGTGTCCTGTTTATGATATCGACCGCGCCCTCTACTTCTCTTTCCTGATCCGTATCCTCTATCCTGAGGATGAAATCTCCTCCCGCATGCTTGGCGATCAGATAGGCATAAAGAGCCGTTCTGAGATTGCCCACGTGCATCTTGCCCGTAGGGCTGGGCGCAAATCTAGTTCTGACTTTTCCACTCATAATGATTAATTCCCCCTGAAATATATTCACGTTACTCCCTCATGGATTTTTTCACCCTGGGTATCAAAAGCTTCGCGGCGATCCCGATCAAAAGCCCCGTGACAAGACCGGCTATCATGAGCACCGGCGCGTAAAGCATGATATTGAGATTCTCCACGACAAGCATGGCAACGATCAGCTGGCCGATATTGTGGGTGACGCCTCCGGCTACGCTTACTCCCAGCACGGAAAATCCTTTGATCCTGCTGAAAAGAAGCATGATCAGAAAGCTCAGGATCCCGCCTGCCAGGCTGTAGAACATGGCCGCCAGGCTGCCGAATGTAAAGGCGATCAGCACGATGCGGACGATGGAGATGACGAAGGCCATCCTGCCCCCGAAAAGGTAGAGGGCCGTCACAACGACCAGATTGGCCAGTCCCAGCTTGATGCCCGGTATACCAAAGTTAAAGGGTATGAGCACTTCTATATAACTGAGTATCATGGCAAGCGCCACCATAAGAGCCGCTCTGGTAATCTTCTTCGCCATTCAAATCCTCCTGATCAGCGCGTCTTCGCATCTATCTCAGACGCTTCTCCGCCTTTGACTTCCACGACCAGTTTGTGGGGCAGGCAGATGATCGTCTCCCTGTCCCTGCTGATCGGGGCATGATCCACACAGATCTTATCCGGGCAGTCCGCCTGCGTCACGTCGGCCGTTCCATCGGCAATAACCACCTTATTATATCCCAGATCGTCTTTTATCTCAATAGTCCTGTTCTCATCCAGGCTGTAAGTCCCGTAAGTCTTCCCGTCCACCGTGATGACCACCCGGGCTCCCTCCCCGCTCTGAGCCTTTCTCACGATGAAAAAGCCTGCCAGAGCGGCGATCAGGATCACAGCGATGAGGATAAGATCCTTTCTCTTCATGAATAATATTCCGCCTTTATTTTACAGTAACAGTAACCGTCTTAGCTATGCCGTTCTGCGTGTAAACGTAGATCTTCGCACGGCCTTTCTTCTTTACTTTCAGCTTGCCGGATGAGGATACGGTCACGATCTTTGTATTCGATGACTCGAAAGCCGGCTTCCTGTGGCGCTGGACTTTCGTCTTTGCCTTCTTAAGTTCAGTTGCCTTAATTTTGAAGGTCTTTCCCTTCTTCAGGGTGACTTTTGTCTTTTTCAGCTTCAGGCCGGTGAAGTTGGCTTTCTTGGCATTTCCTGCCGTGGAAGCATGGATGGTCTTTGAAGCCGTGATCACATTGCCGTTCTTGTCTACGGCCATGATCAGGTACTTGTAATATGTTCCCTTTTTCAGCTTTTTCTGAGTCAGGCTCGTACCGCTCACCGTCTTGTACTTCTTGAAATGGTTGGCCTTGCCGCACTTGTTTGCATACACCACATAACACTTTGCGCCGGGCACCTTCTTCCAGGTCAGCTTGATGGAAGACTTCGTGACCTTGGAAGCCTTGGCCCTGAGAAGGCCGAACTTTGACCCCTTCACATCATTATCCGACTTCTGGCCGGTGATGAATTTTTCCGCCTGTTGGACGGTAGCACCCTTGCTGATATCTGTGATCGGCTTCTTTGCAGGATCTTCAGGCGTATTCGTCTCTTTCCTGGGATCAGGCGTGTTCGTCTCTTTTTTTGGATCTGCCGTGATCGTGAAGCTCACAGGCTCAGACACCAGATCCTGATAATTCTTACCGCCATCCGCATATGCCTTTACGTAATATGTTCCGGCAGCCTTCGGTGCCGTTTTGCTGTAATCTCCATCCCTGCTGCTGCAATATTTGTATGTCACATCTCCGTGAGCCGCCTTAGCTGCGGGTGCAGGCTCTTTGCCGTAAGCTATATCTGCTATCGTAAGAGCCTGAGTCCAGGAATTCTTTGCCTTGGCTATCTTAAAGGAGACAGGTTTAGACTCCATAGCCTTATAATTCTCCTGTTCAGGAAGATAAGCCTTTACGTAATAGGTGCCGGCATCGGCAGGAACAGTATCTGTGTAGGTTCCATTCTCATCAGTGGAATACTTAAATGTTACATCAGCCGCGTTCCCATGGACAGGCTCAGCAGACGGCTTAGGAGTCTCGCCATATGTCAGGTCAGAGACCGCAGCAGGACTCTTCCATGAATTCTCAGCCCGTGTGATCTCAAACTTGACAGCTTCAGACGTAAGCCCCTTGAAATTCCTGGTTTCAGCCACATATGCCTTTACATAATGAGTTCCGACATTTTCCGGTGCTTTGTCCGTGAAATCTCCGTCCTCGGTATTGCAATATTTATAGGTCACATCTCCATAGTCTGCCTGAGCTGAAGGTGCGAGGGATTCACCATATGCCGCATCTGAAATCTTCAGCTCTTTACCTTCAGCCCAGGAGTTTTCTGCCTGGGTGATCTCAAACGATACCAGAACCGGTTCCAGGCCCTGGTAATTCTTGCTTTCCGCAACAGAGGCCTTAGCCCAGTATTTTCCAGCATCTACAGGTTTTTCATCCTTAAAGGTTCCATCAGCTGAATCAGAATAAAGGATCTGAACCTGCCCGTAAGCCGCTTCTGCTTTCAGCTCGATTGTCTTACTATCGTATACCTTATCCTGGCCTTTAAGCTCCAATTTCCAGGAGTTTTTCGCCTTCCTGATCTCAAACGATACGAGGTCTGACTCCAGATCTGTATAATTCTGACCGCCATCTGCATATGCCTTTACATAATACGTTCCGGCATCTTTCGGCGCTGTTTTAGTATAATCTCCATTGCCATTTCTATAATAACTCAAACTTCCCACTTGAAAAATGCTGTAACAGCCGATGGTTTCTTGCTCAACAGGTGATTTTTTGAAACTTGACAGCATT
>OMWV01000056.1 GCA_900314845.1 uncultured Eubacteriales bacterium | reverse complement strand
AAGTCTCCTTTCTAGACTTATCGATGATATCATATGTACATTTTTATTCCATAACTTTTGTACATATTTAATTATTACATAGTACCGGGAAAGGTACGTTCTATGGTGGTATTACCGATTCGGAGGATCTGAAGGAAAATCTGAAAGAAAACTGCATTCCTGATGGGTTTATGGATATGGATGTTTTTGATTATCAAAAGTTCTTGAAAATGCGTCGGAACTTAATGGCGCAGTATATCCGGGAGTATTATGAAGGCTTGGAGTAAAAAATGGTTGGTAATTAAATCACCCAAGAAGAAATCTAATGCCATTACAAATACAATACCGGTTATATCTGAGCAGGATGATCATTTCTTTTTCATTGCAGGATATACACCTGGCGGGGCTCCGTATGGTGTGATATGGGAAGAAATGGGTTTGAAACCATGGCAAAGCTTGAAAGATATAGATGAAAATCTGATGATGAAGAAGCTGATGACTTGCCGTTTGATTAAAATGGCAGAATCTTAACAGGAAGCAACTTGCTCGAAATTGGTACAGTATATATAATCGAATCATAAAAAAGAATTGAAAGGACATCGTGCATGCATAGCAACCAGACTCTTACATATTATGATCAGAATGCGGTGGATTTTTGCGAGAATACTTTCCACGCAGATATGTCTGAGACACGCGGAAAGTTTCTTACTCTCGTAAAGCCGGCGGGGTCTATCTTGGATTTTGGCTGCGGGTCAGGAAGGGACAGTCTGTATTTCAAGGAGGCCGGGTACCAGGTGGATGCCATTGATGGCTCCATAGAGCTTTGCCGGCTTGCAAGGCAGCTGACAGGGATTCCGGTACGGCAGATGCTCTTCGAGGATTTTGCAGAAAATGATCGCTATGACGGCATCTGGGCCTGCGCGTCCCTGCTGCATTTATCTGAGGAAGTGCTGGGCGAGGTCGCCGCGCAGCTGTTAAAGGCGCTTCATCCGGGCGGGATCCTCTATGCTTCTTTCAAGTATGGATCAGGGGAGCGTGACCGGAAGGGGCGGCACTTTTTAGATATGGATGAAAAGCTGGCGGAAGAAGTATTTGTCCGGGGAAATGGCTTTTATCCGGTGGACTGTTGGATTACGAGGGATGTGCGTCCGGGGAGAGGGGAAGAGAAATGGCTCAATCTGCTGATGAAAAAACAGGATCCATGATTCCGCTGATACCGGAGGAGTCCGCGCTTACGGGCGGATACAGCCAGAGCAAGTATCTGTATTACCAGCTCAAGACCGCCATGCACCAGGCAGAGCGGATCGATCTCATGGTCTCCTTTCTCATGGAGTCAGGTGTCCGGATGGTGCTGGATGATCTTATTGCGGCGGCGGACCGGGGAGCGAAGATTCGCATTCTGACCGGGAACTATCTGGGGATCACGGAACCGGGCGCCTTGTATCTGATCCGGGAATACCTTGGGGACCGGGTGGATTTTCGCCTCTACAGTGATGCCGGCAGGTCTTTTCACCCGAAGGCGTACTTTTTCCACAGAGGCGAAGAGGATGAACTCTTTCTCGGCAGTTCCAACCTGTCCCGGTCGGCGCTCACTTCCGGCATTGAATGGAATTACCGCCTGACAAGGCGGCTGGATGAGACGAGCTATCGGCAGTTTTATGAGACATTTGAAGACCTGTATGAGCATCATTCCAGCGATATCGACGATGGAGTGCTGCGGCAGTATTCTGCTTCCTGGCATCAGCCGGCGATCCGAAAGGATCTTGACAGATGGGAGAGGAACCAGCCTCAGCAAGTATCATCGGAATCCGGGCAGCAGACAAAAGAGAGGCATGGGCAAGAAAAACAGGAACGGATTCAGGATCCTGTCTTTGAAGTAGTAGAATTAAGCGACGGAAGCAGGGCGTTTCTGCATCCGAAAGACGCGCGTTTTGCGGCGTACACACGGCAGGTGAAGGCGGCTGAAAATGTGACCCCTATCTTTCAGCCCCGGGGTGCGCAGATCGAAGCGCTCTATGCCCTGCGTCAGACCCGGGCAGAGGGGGCGAAGAAGGCCCTGGTCTGCGCGGCAACAGGCATGGGGAAGACATATCTGGCTGCATTTGACTCTCTGCCTTATAAGCGGGTGTTGTTTGTCGCCCACAGGCGTGAGATCCTGAGGCAGGCAGCGGACAGCTTCCACAATGTTCGTCCCGAATCGACGGTTGGATTTTTCATCGGGGATGAAAGGCAGACGGATCGGGATCTAATATTTGCCTCCGTGGAGACCCTGGGCAAGGCCCAGTATCTAAACCGGGAGTATTTTGCGCCGGACTCTTTTGACTATCTGATCATAGATGAGGCGCATCACATGGTGACAGACCAGTACCAGCGCATCATCCGGTATTTTCAGCCGGAATTCATGCTGGGGCTCACGGCTACGCCCGAGCGCATGGACGGCAGGGATATTTACGAGCTGTGCGATTACAATGTGCCCTTTGAGCTGAGCCTGCGCGATGCCATCAACAAGGGTGTGCTCTGCCCCTTCCACTATTATGGGATTTATGACCAGACGGATTATTCCGGCCTGCATCTGGTGCGGGGCAAATATACGGACGCGGATCTGGAGAAATTGTTTGTGGGCAACAGGACTCGCACAGATCTGATCCTCAAATACTATAAGCGGTATCCCTCCCGCCGGGCGCTTGGCTTTTGCAGCACCCGCAGGCACGCGGCAGATATGGCAGAAGCCTTTTGCCGGGCAGGCATCGGGGCGGCGGCAGTTGTGAGCGGCAGCGCGGACTCGGCCTGTCAGATGGGAAGGGAAGAAGCCATCAGAAAGCTCCGGGATGGGGAACTGCGCATCGTATTTTCCGTGGATATGTTCAATGAAGGCTTGGACCTGCCGGATGTGGATATGGTCTTGTTCCTTCGGCCGACCCAGTCCCCGGTCGTTTTTCTGCAGCAGCTTGGCCGCGGTCTCAGACGGACAAAGGGCAAATCCTATCTGAACGTGCTGGATTTTATCGGCAATTATCGGATGGCGGGCTCTGCGCCGCAGCTTCTGTGCGGAGATAATCATGGAGGGCGGAGCAATTCTGGCGAGCGGGACGATCCTTCTCTTTATCCGGACGATTGCATCGTGAATTTTGATATGCGGCTGATCGACCTTTTCCGCCGGATGCGGGAAAGAACGCTGGGAGTTCAGGAGCGAATCGACGAGGAAGTCGACCGGATCCGGGACCTGTTGGGGCATGTGCCCAGCCGGATCGAGCTCTTCACCCAGATGGACGAGGCAGTCTATACCCTGTGTCTGACGCATGCAAAGCAGAATCCCTTCCGCAGTTACCTGGAATATCTGCACAGAAGGGGCTGGCTGACTGCGGAGGAACAGAAAATATACGACAGCCCGGGCAGGGAATTTCTGGATCTTATTTCCACGACCAGCATGACAAGGGTCTACAAGATGCCGGTTTTGGCTTCTTTTATCACAGACCAGGGACTTCGGACAGAAGTAACCGACGAGCAGGTGCTGAAGGAATGGAAGGATTTTTTCAGCCGGAGAACAAACTGGAAAGACATCGTAAGCCCCAAAGGGTCTGCAAAAGCTGATGGGAAAAGAAAAGCGGCCTACGAAGATTATCTGAAGATAACAGATGCCCAGCATCTGGCAAATATTCACCGCAATCCTGTTCATTTTCTCATAAAATCAGGCAAGGGAATGTTTGCAGAAAAGGAAGGATACGCGATCGCGGTGACGGATGCGCTGCGGGATATTTTTCAGGATCATGTTTTCCGCAGGCACTATGAAGATATCGTTGAATATCGGACGATGGATTATTTCCGCAGACGGTATGTGGCGGAAAATGCTGCAGTTCATACAACAGAATAGGAGGAAACCACCATGCTTGAGATAGGAACAAAGGCTCCGGATTTTACATTGCCGGATCAGAATGGAGAGTTGCATTCCCTGGAGGATTACAGGGGTCAGAAGGTGATCCTGTATTTTTATCCGCGGGACAATACGGCAGGCTGTACAAAGCAGGCCTGCGGATTTGCAGACCGTTATCCGCAGATTCAGGAGAAGGGCGCCGTCGTGCTGGGCGTCAGCAAGGACAGCGTCAAGTCCCATAAGAATTTTGAGACAAAATACAGCCTGCCTTTTACGCTGCTGTCGGATCCGGACCACGAGGTGCTGGAGATGTACGGCGCCTGGGGCGAGAAGAAGAATTACGGGAAGGTTTCCATGGGGACGATCCGCACGACCTATCTGATCGATGAGGAAGGCATCATCGTGAAGGCCATGGGAAAGGTCAAGGCGGCAGACAATCCCCAGCAAATGCTGGATTTACTATAAGTGGGGAGTTCGTCTGATGAGGATCATCATTTCACCTGCAAAGAAGATGCGGGTAAGCCCGGACAGTGCATTTTCTATGACAAGGCCGGTATTTCTGGCGAGGGCAGGGGAGATCCTGCGGTGGCTGCAGACTCTGTCTTACGCGCAGGCTAAGAAATTATGGGCCTGCGGCGACAAGATTGCGGAGGAGAATTTTTCCCGCTGTATTGAGAGATATCTTCAGTCGGGGGACCGGTTCATCACCTGCATTTTCGGCGAGCCGGCAGGCGGGAAAATCGTCCAGAAGGGCGTGTACGCCAAGATGGCCAGAGGCGATATGGTCCGCTTTATGGCGGAAAAGAGAATAGAAGACCCGGAAGAACTGAAAGCGTACGACCGGATGCACTATCATTTTTCCGAGGAAAGGTCATCGGAAACGGAATACGTCTTTATTAAAGAAAAGTAACAAAGTGTGTGTAAATGCTCCGACTGCCTATTATCAAGAAGGAGAAGATTATGAAAAAGACATGGAGTATTCGGTTTTGATCAATGGGCACACAGAGGATAAGTCAGCAGCAGCTGACATTAATGGGATTAAGAAAATATTAGCAGATTCTGCTTCTATATACTATAAATGCTAAACTAAAAGTGAACCATTTTAGCTCAAAACGCTGACTTGAAAGAGATTCGTAAGCGATATTCTGCCGGTGAAAGCCATCGTCAGATCGCGAAATCCCTTAGCATTTCTAGAAATACCGTTAAGAAATACTGCTATGGTCTATCGCCTGATCTTCAGATGTGCAAGAAAATTTATGTGGTTCACTTTCGGATTGACGAACATAATCTATGGCTGCAAAACGATTCTCTAAACCATAAAAAGCTGAACAACTGGTTACAGACCTGTCGTTCAGCTTTTTGCTATTTTTATCAGAATATTGTCACTACTTTTTTAAGAATTCATCTCCGCAAGTACCTGATCAGCGACTTCCAGTGTGCGGCGCACATCGTCGTCGGTCATTGCCGTGCAAAGATATTCTCTTCCTCTCTTAGATGTCCATCGGATACCGTACTCCTCACATTTCTTGCAGAATGTACCATACTTCTTGACATCAGCCTTGGAAAGCCAGTCGCGGAAATCCTCGGTATCTTCTTCAAATCCAAAGAAGAGAATGAAGATGGAGCCTACATGACGGGAATATATTTTTTCGTTATACTTTTTACCCAACTCCTGGAATCCCTTGCAAAGCATTTCTCCTTTGCGGTCAAACTCATCATAGACACCCGGCTTGGATAGTTCATCGATTACAGCCAAAGCGGCAGCGGTTCCCAGTGGATTGGCATTAAAGGTACCGGAAGCATGCACACCGCAGTGCATGATCTCTTTTCTTCCAACAATAGCTGCAAAAGGAAAGCCATTGGCAATCGCTTTGGCAAACGTAGCAATATCCGGAACGACTCCGTATTTCTCCTGTGCACCGCCCAGAGCAGCACGGAAGCCGGTGATGACTTCATCAAAAATCAGCAGAACACCATATTTCTTTGTGATCTCTCTGACTTCCTTGAGGTAAGTCGGTTTGGGAAGAATAGGGCCGGAATCACACATAATAGGTTCCATGATAACTGCCGCGATATCGTTGTCGGCAGCCAGAGTCTTCTCGATGATATCAGAATGGTTCCAGGGAAGAACGATGATCTCGTCCGCAGAATTCTTCTTCTGACCGGGCGTATTCATGATTTTATTGGGGCGCTCGAAAGAGCCCAGCTCTTCTACGGTCGAAGCATCGATGGTGACCTTCTCCTCATCCGACCAGCCGTGATACTGTCCTTCGAATTTCACGATTTTCTGCTTGCCGGTGTAAGCTCTCGCAAGACGAAATGCGTTCATAACAGCCTCTGTACCGGAGTTCTGGTACATAACAGATTCCGCACAGGGAACAATCTCGCAGAGCTTCTTGGAAAGATCTCTCAGGGCTCTGGTCGGAGCTGAGAAATGTGTGCCTTTTTGCAGCTGTGCTTCTACTGCTGCGTTTACAGCAGGATTACAGTGGCCGAGAAGCATGGGGCCGAATCCAAGAATATAATCAATATAGTCATTGCCATCAACATCAGTAAGATGCATGCCTTTTCCACTCTCCATGACAACAGGATATTCTCTGTAGGGAGATATGTGGAAGGAGCTTCCTACACCGTCAACAAGATACTGTCGGGTCTCTTCAAAAATTTCCCGGGACTTGTCCGTACAATACTTTTTAATCATTTCCTTCTCCACCATTTTTGGAGGTTCAGAGGCAAAACTCTGGACCTTTTACATTGCAACGAATTCCGCTGATTTCAATGGCCAGCGGATTT
>OMWV01000061.1 GCA_900314845.1 uncultured Eubacteriales bacterium | reverse complement strand
GTCCCCTAAAGAATGAGTATCCTGAAACCCGCTTCCTTTCTGCGTTTCAGACGAGGGGGAGTATTCGAGTCCCGTCTCGCGCTCTCACAGGTATCCGCTTGGATACCTGTTTTTTTATGCAGGCGATATGCCGCGAAGTCTCCCCTGCTCTATTTGATAGGGGAATTTCACTTCCGGCAGCAGACAGATCTTTTAAAAAGGTTATTGAAGCCGGACTTCTTTGGTAGTATAATATCTTTTGTATGATGTGGGGGCATAGCTCAGCTGGGAGAGCGTCAGGTTCGCAATCTGAAGGTCAGGGGTTCGATCCCCCCTGCCTCCATTTATCAGGTACGGATGATAAGTCTGTACCTTTTTTATTTCCCGGGGGACGGCCGGGTCATGTCCGTGGATGGCACTTTTAAAATGCTCTGCCGCATGATATGATAGGCTATAGTGATTTCCGATAAAGGGGAATATCAGAAGAAGGTTAGAGGCGGCCCGGCCGGGGAGCGGGCTGAAAAATAAGGGGGTATACACATGAGCAGGATCGGTGTTCTGGGAGCTGGCACATGGGGCACAGCTCTGTCAAGACTGCTGACATTAAACGGGCATGATGTGACCGTATGGTCGGCCATAGAATCTGAAGTTGAGGAATTTTCAAAAAACAGGGTCCATCCCAATCTTCCGGGCATGAAGATCCCGGAACAGATGAAGTATTCCAAGTCCCTGGAGGAGACGTGCAGGGACAAGGATCTTATCCTTTTCGCGGTCCCTTCCGTATTTATCAGGTCTGTGGCAAAGCAGGCAGATCCTTTTATCCCGGACGGCCAGCTGATCGTCAGCGTGGCCAAGGGCATAGAGGGAGGCACTTATCTTACGATGACAGGGGTCATAGGGGATGAGCTGGGCAAGAATGGCGGCCGCCAGAATATCAGGCTCGTGGCCCTTACAGGTCCTACGCATGCCGAGGAAGTCGCTCTGGATCAGCCGACGGCCATCGTTGCCGCTTCCAGAGATCCGGAGGCAGCAAGGATTGTTCAGCAGATATTTATGAACAGCAATTTCAGAGTTTACACGAACGCAGATATAGACGGGGCTCAGCTGTGCGGGGCGGTGAAGAATATCATTGCTCTGGCTTCCGGAATCTCATCCGGACTCGGCTACGGGGACAATGCCAGGGCAGCCCTGATCACAAGAGGCATGGCGGAGCTGACGAGGCTCGGCATCACGATGGGCTGCCTTGAGTCTACATTTTCCGGGCTTGCCGGAATGGGCGACATGATCGTTACGGCTACCAGTGTGCACAGCCGCAACAACCGGTGCGGCTATCTCATCGGCCAGGGCATGAAAGCCGATGAGGCTGTGGAGGAGATCGGCATGGTCGTTGAGGGGATCAATGCCCTGGGGCCGGTTCTGGCTCTGGCTCACAGGCACAATGTTGAGATGCCGATCGCGGAGGCGGTGGATGAGATCATAAACAGGGGAGCAGATCCGGAGAAGATCGTGATCATGCTCATGAACCGCCGCGGCAAGAGCGAGCGGGAAGGAATAGATGACAGGAACAGCCTCGGGGAAAATAATGTTCCATCCAGCGAGAGGACCGGCATGAAGAAGGTCATAACATACGGGACATTCGACCTTCTGCACTATGGCCACATCAATCTGCTCCGCAGGGCAAAGGCTCTGGGCGATTATCTGATCGTAGCCCTGTCCACGGATGAATTTAACTGTCAGCAGAAACATAAGAAGTGCTATTTCTCCTACGAACAGAGGAAAGCCCTTCTGGAGTCGACCCGCTATGTGGATCTTGTCATACCGGAGAAGAGCTGGGATCAGAAGAAGTCCGATATAAAGAAATATGATGTAGATACATTTGTCATCGGCGATGACTGGGAGGGAAAGTTTGATTTCCTCCGGGATGAGGGCGCTCAGGTCGTCTATCTTCCCAGAACTCCGGAGATCAGCACCAGCCGGATAAAGGACGATCTGCACAGACAGTCATAATTATTGCCGTAAGGAGTACGAAGTATGGGAGAATGCCTTGCGGCCTGCGCAGACCGGATTCGAACAAAGTTCGAACTAAAAATCGTTCTGCCCTATATTATCGAATTTCCGCTTCCTATGGTGAAAAGTCGGGAAAACATGATATAATGATAACAGAGGGATTATTTGTTCTGCCGGATAAGGGGAAGGCAGGAAGCCCTGACATTGCTTACAGAGTAAATGTGAATGGTGAAAGGAGACTATTTATGAACCAGCAGCAGTTTGATCGTATGAAAACAGGTAACGGTTTTATCGCGGCGCTTGATCAGAGCGGCGGCAGCACTCCCAAAGCTCTCAGAGGTTATGGCATAGATGACAGTGAATATTCGGGCGACGAGGAGATGTTCGATCTCATCCACAAGATGAGGACCCGTGTCATCACAAGCCCTTCATTTACATCAGACCATATTCTCGCAGCTATCCTTTTCCACAGGACCATGGAGAGCGAGATCGAGGGAAAGCTTACAGCTGATTATCTCTGGAATGTAAAGGGCATCATCCCTATCCTTAAGGTTGATAAGGGCCTTGCTGACGAAGAGGACGGCGTTCAGGTTATGAAGCCCATCCCGGATCTTGACGAAGAGCTTGCTCTTGCTGTCAAGAGAGGAATATTCGGAACAAAGATGCGTTCTGTTGTCAAGAAGGCATCCCCCGAGGGAATCAAGAAGATCGTTGACCAGCAGTTCGAGATCGGACTTAAGATCTGCGCGGCAGGCCTTGTACCCATCCTTGAGCCTGAGGTCGATATTCATATACCGGACAAGGCTGAGGCTGAGGATATCCTTCTTGCTGAGATAGAGAAGCATCTGGCACAGGTTCCCGAAGACGTTAAGCTTATGTTCAAGCTTAGCATTCCCACAAAGGCCGGCCAGTACAGCAAGCTGATTGATGATCCCAGAGTTGTACGCGTGGTTGCTCTCTCCGGCGGCTATTCAAGGCAGGAGGCTGATGAACTCCTTGCTCAGAATCACGGCATGATCGCAAGCTTCTCCCGTGCTCTTCTGAACGAACTCAAGGTAACTCAGACAGATGAGGAGTTCAACCAGGCTCTCAAGCTTGCTATCGATGAGATCTACGCTGCTTCCATAAAGTAAAACGCGGCAGGCTGATCAGACACATAGACAGATGACAGCGCCATCCGTTCTGAAAAGGGCGGGGGCGCTGTTTTTTACAGATCATATCGGGAGTGGTCATATGCCAAGAGAATATAACCAGAAGATAAAACTTCTCCGCCTTATGGAGCTTTTGCGGCTGAAAACGGATCGGGAGCATCCGCTTACGACCCGCCGGATCTGCGGTCTCCTCCAGGAAGACGGCATCTCCTGCGACCGCAGGACCCTGACCAGGGATATCGCCGCTCTTGAGGCCAATGGATATCATGTTTCTTCGCGGATGCTGGGTCATGAGAAGGCCTATTATGTGGAAGATGCTCATTTAAGCCAGGCGGATCTGAATATCATAGAGGGAGCCCTGCGGGCAGCCCCTTTTCTTGATGAGAAAAGGACGGAGGCCATCATCGGCCGCCTGGCCTGTCTGGGAGATGGGGAAAAACTTCCGGGAAAAGGCCGGGTCACCTATTTTGTGCAGAAAACAAGGTCCGGCAGGGTCTATGAATCTGTCAGAGCCGCTCAGGAGGCCATATGCTCCGGAGGACTGCTTGAATTTTCCTATGAGGATCATCCGCCCCTTGAAAATGCTCCCCGGGTCCGGAGGGTCTGCCGGCCGGCTGCTCTTCTGTTCCGGGACGGTTTTTATTTCATTGTCTGCGAAGATGAGGCAGGAAAGCCGGATGTCTTTCGGGCGGACCGCATGGCGGATGCCAGGCCGGCAGGAGGAAAAGAACCCGGTCAGGACCGGGGAGATACGCTGGGGCAGGCTCTGGATTCCTTTTTCGGCCCGGAGACAGAATGCGTTCTTCGCTTTGAAAAGGATCTGATCTGGGCAGTGACAGACCGGTTCGGCTGGCATATTAATATAGAAGAGACGGACTGTGGCCGGTATGCGGCCAGGCTCAAGGCAAGGACAGATGCCGGCTTCTGGGGCTGGCTCTTCAGCTTTTCCGGGCGGATGCAGATCATATCACCCCGCGATCTGGCCGCAAAATACATGACCTGGTGCA
Source organism: uncultured Eubacteriales bacterium (assembly GCA_900314845.1). Lineage (GTDB taxonomy): Bacteria > Bacillota > Clostridia > Lachnospirales > Lachnospiraceae > UBA2912. The sequence goes on along the minus strand of OMWV01000061.1, from coordinate 10,940 downwards.
GTGTGATCGCACAGAGCATAGCCGAATCCATGCTTGAGGAAAATGATGTCGAAAAATGAGAGCGGAATGTGTCTTATGGGGGATGGCGGTGAAAAATGTCGACAGATGATTATTGACCAATGGTCAATTTTGCGTTATCATCAGTTCACACACAATAAATGACGGCCGTCAGACGAAACATTTTGTTAACACTTTATAACATTTATTTAAAATGTTTGTAATGAGCACTTCCGTTTTCAAAATCTCCATGGTATAATCAGAACGAGATTTTGACAGGGTCGGTGTAAGCCATGATGACCTGTTATGATAGAAACATGGTTTAGGAGGGATAGGATTTGGGCTTTATTAAGAAATATGGGGTGGTGGCAGCAGGGACTGCCATGATCGCAGTTATGTTCTGCTGTTCCCCTTTGTCCGTTTTTGCTGACGGATCGAGCGAGGAAGCCGGGAAGGTAACTGTGAAAGAGGCTGAAGATAAAGCCGCTAAGGATAAGGCCGAAGAAAAAGCGAAAAAGGAATCCGAGGAGAAGGCAAAGAAGGAATCTGAGGAGAAGGCAAGGAAAGAGTCCGAGGAGAAGGCGAAGAAGGAATCTGAGGAGAAAGCGAAGAAAGAGTCTCAGAAGGAGTCCGAGGGAAAAGAGACAAAGGCAGCTTCTGAAACAGAAAGTGAGTCTGAGACAAAGGAATCCAAGACAGAGACTAAAGCCGAGACGGAGACAGAGACTAAAGCCGAGACGGAGACAGAAACGAAGGCTGAGACAGAGACTGAGACGAAGGCTGAGACAGAGACTTCTGAGACGGAACCTGCCAGGAAGAAGAAGGCTGTAAGTCCGAAGAAGAAAAGCTCTGCGAAGGAGAAATCAAAGAAGAAAAAGTCTTCTGAGAAGAATAAAAAGAAAGTCACATCGCCCGGGAAGAAGGGGAAGAAACTGACATTTTCCCACAGCAGGCACGCGGGCGTGGCTCCCTGGAAGGGCCACAGGGTCGATCTGCCGGATCTGGCGATCAAGCAGCAGCTCCGATTCCGCACGATCAAGAATGTCAAGTACAAGGCTGCGGCAGATAAGGTCAATGTCTATGAGAAGATGAGAGAATCTTCCAAGCAGGTCGGCTATGTAAACGGGGGCGGCCGGGTGGCAGTCATATCCGAAGAAGGCGGCTGGGACTATATAGAGTGCGGGCAGCTGAGGGGCTTTGTGAAAAAATCTGAGCTCAGCTCCGATTCTGAACTGACAGATATCCGCAAGGAGATCATATCCGATGCTGTGAGCGGTGTTTCTGACAAGAGCAGGGTAAGCCAGATCACAAGCGATGAGAACGCGAAGTTCCTCAAACCGGAGGTGCTTACGGTCGACGTCGGCGACAACGGCGCCTTTACCTACAGGAAGACAACAGCGATCCAGACTGTGATAAAGAAGAAGTATGCCGTCGTGGATACGGCAGCGGCTATCGCAGGCGATAAGAAGGAAGCCGGGTCTTCCTCAGAAGAAGGGATCAGCGTAAAGGATAAAGAATCCGTCAATATAAAGGAAGAAAAGTCTTCTTCGAGCAGGACAGTAGGAACGATAAAGAACGGCGGCCTTCTCTATGTGATCGCGGATGAGAAGCAGCCCTGGGTATATGTTGAGTCCGGAGATGTGAGAGGATTCATACAGAAGGGATATCTTGCCGCAGGCAAGGATGTCGATGCGAAGGTAAAGAAAAAGGGAGAAGACTCTTTTGCTCAGGCGAAGGAGAAACTGGATCCCGACAAGAATGAAGCCTTTTATTACAGCCTCCTCACCACGGTAGACAAGACGGCTGAGGATGAGCTGCGCGAGACCATCATCAAGGCGGCATCCAAGTGTGTCGGCAACCCCTATGTCTGGGGCGGTACAAGCCTGACAAGCGGTGCTGACTGCTCCGGCTTCGTGCAGACTATTTATGGGAAGTACGGCATCTCTCTTCCCAGAGTAGCGGACGATCAGTCGGAGGTCGGCAAAAAGATAACGATAGACAGCGCGGAGGCAGGAGACCTTCTCTTCTTTGCGGACAGCAGCGGATATGTTTATCATGTGGCTATCTGTGACGGGAACGGCGGAAGCATAGAGGCCCGCAATGAACGTTACGGAATCGTGAAGATGAACAGCCGGCCGGGCGCAAGCTGGGCGACGGATGTCGTGAGCGGTCTTTTTGACAAGTAAGAGCTTACTGTGAAGCCGGAAAGGCCTGAATGCGGATCATATGCATTCAGGCCTGATTTTTTTCTTCTTTGAGTGACGGGGCTGTCCCTATGTGGTATGATATGAATTTGGAGGATGATCATATGGATGAAAATATAAAAAGCATCAGGCGTGTTCAGCAGCAGGCTCTGGCGAAGACCCTGGAGAACAACGGATTTGCGGTTACTCTGCTTGACGGTAGGGAAGATGTGCTCCGTTTCCTGAAGGAGAATATCCCTGCAGGCAGCAGCGTAGGAGTGGGGGGAAGCGCGACCCTGAAAGAGTGCGGCGTCATAGACTGGCTGACGGGGAATTCGGATTATGATTTTATAGACAGGTACCATACCGATGATAAGAAGGCGGCCTTCAGGCAGGCGCTGCTGGCGGACGTATTTCTCATGAGCACGAACGCCATAACGATGGACGGCATGCTCTATAATATAGACGGTACCGGCAACAGACTGGCGGCTCTGATCTACGGACCGGACAAGGTCTATGTCGTGGCAGGCGCCAACAAGATGGCGGCAGACCTTGATGATGCGGTCAGGAGAGTGGAGACGATAGCGGCTCCTGCCAACTGCATCCGGCTGGGATTGGACAATCCCTGCACAAAGGCCGGCCATTGCCTGCACTGCAAGAGTGAGACCTCTATCTGCAATCAGTATGTGCTGACCAGGAGATGCAATCCCAGAGGAAGGATCCATGTGCTTCTGATTGCGGAGGATCTGGGATACTGATGATGAGAAAGTTGACAAGATGGTATTCAGCAGCATAGGATTTATATTTTTATTTCTGCCGGTATTTCTCCTGATCTACTGGCTCGTGCCGGCCAGGTACGCGAACCTGGTCTTATTTCTGGGCAGCATATTTTTCTATGCCTACGGGGAACATGTGTACTTTGTCCTGATCCTTTTGTCCCTGCTTGTACACTACGCGCTGACAAGATATTCCTATGGGAAGAGCAGGGCCTGCAGGAGACTGTGCCTTTTCCTCATGCTGCTCTACGGCTTTGGAACACTTTTTGTTTTTAAATACAGCGGCTTTTTTGAGAGCAACTGGAATCAGCTGGCCTCTTATCTGGCAGCACACGGATCCGGCATCCATCTGCCCAGGATAGACCTGCCTGACGTATCTCTGCCGATCGGGATCAGTTTTTACACATTCCAGATCGCATCCTACGCGGTAGATGTCTACCGGGAGGATGTGAAGCCGGAGAAGAGCTTCGTCAATCTGGGAGCCTACCTTTGCATGTTCCCTCAGCTGATAGCCGGCCCCATCGTTCTCTACAGCGATGTTGCCAGGCAGCTGGGAAATGAGAACAGGCGCAGATGGCATCATTTTGAGAACGGGCTGAAGACATTTATCATCGGTCTCAGCCTTAAGGTTCTGCTGGCGAACACATTCGGCATGCTCTGGAACCAGGTGCAGACCTGGGGCGTGAGCTCTGTCTCTATCGCCATGGCCTGGCTGGGCGCTCTGGCCTATACCCTGCAGATTTATTTTGACTTTCAGGGCTACTCCCTCATGGCTATGGGTCTGGGTGAGATTTTGGGATTCCGCATCCCGCGGAACTTCCGCCACCCCTATACCGCCGTGACGGTCACGGATTTCTGGAGGCGCTGGCATATGACTCTGAGCGGCTGGTTTAGAGATTATGTCTATATCCCCCTGGGAGGCAGCCGCTGCAGCAGGGGCCGGATGGTATTTAACATGTTCGTGGTCTGGGCTTTTACCGGGCTCTGGCATGGGGCATCCTGGAATTTTGTGCTCTGGGGCCTTTACTATTTTGTCCTTCTCGTCTTCGAGAAGCTCATCCTTCTCCCTATCGTGAAGGAGGTTAAGGAAAAGAAGGGTGTCAAAGAAGGGTCGGGAGCGGCCAAAGCGGCCGGATTCTTCGGCTGGCTCTATACATTTCTGGCTGTGGTCGTCGGCTGGGTCATATTTGCCGTGACGGACCTGGCCGGTGTGGAAGAGTATCTGCAGCGCATGTTCTGCTTTTTGGGGAGCAGGGAAGCCTGGCTCATGGGAAGCGACAGCCTGCTTACCATCATAAGCCAGTACTGGATCTATTTTCTGGCGGGAGCAGTCCTGTGCGCGCCGCCGCTGTATGGCTTATACTCAGCTCACAAGAAGCATCCGGTCACCATCGGGATCCTGCTTGTCCTTTTCGCAGCCTGTGTCTACAGACTCAATACGTCGGCAAGCAACCCCTTCCTCTATTTCAGATTCTAGGGCAGGTTGGTATTTTTTATGACATTAAGAAAGTGGCTAAGCACATATCCGCTGACAGTGATCATGATCGTATGCTGGATAGCGGGCGGGGCTTATTTTGGGAGCACCGGCCTTTACAAGAAGGTGGAGGCTTATCAGAACGCGCCGGTGGCCGAGAATATGCTGGATAAGCTGAGTGCTTCTGACGAAAAGATCGTTCCGGCCTATATAGTTGATCCCCAGTGGACAAAGAATTCTTCCAGGACTGCCCAGGCGGGAAAGACGGGGGTCTTTTCCAAGGTAGATCAGTCCTATCTGGATGACGCGGTCTTCATCGGGGATTCCAGAACGGATACCCTTCACCTCTATGCCGGCTGGGACAATGCGGCCTACTACGTAAAGACGGGTACAAATATCTGGTCTATCATGAGCGACACTGTCAAGGTCGACGGCAAGAGCATGACCATAGAGAAGGCCCTGGGCAAAAAGAAGTTTGGCAAGGTCTATATCATGCTGGGGGTAAATGAGCTGGGGTCCGGCACAGCGGAGTCCTTCTACCAGCAGTTTAAGTCTGTGGTGAAGAAGATAAGGAAGCTGCAGCCGGATGCCATTATATTCGTGGAATCTATCATGCATGTGACCAGCAAGGTCTCCGCTTCCAGCAAGAGCATTACAAATGGCGCCATCAACACGCGCAATAAGCTGCTCAGGAAACTGGCGGACAATGAGACCATATTTTTTATCGATGAGAATACGGCTCTGGACGATGAAAACGGCGCTCTGACCGCCAAATATACATTTGACGGGATCCATCTGGAGGCAAAATATATCGGTCCCTGGAAGGAATTTATCCTGTCACACGGAGTCGTCAGGTGACGAAAGACATAAAGTGTGGTAGAATTTAAAGGCATCCGGGCAGATAGGAGGAAAGATGAGTAGTTATCTGATCGTATTTTTAATATCCATGGTACCCCTGATAGAGCTGAGAGGTTCCATGCTCTATGCGACGGGCGTGGGAATGCCGCTTCTGCCGGCCTATATCACAGCCATCATCGGGAATATGCTGCCCGTGCCCATCATATTTCTCTTTGCCAGAAAGGTGCTGGAGTGGGGCTGCGATAAACCTGTGATAGGGAAATTTTTCACATTCTGCCTGGAAAAGGGCAGGAAGGGCGGCCAGAAGCTTGAGGCTAAGGCCGGAAGAGGCCTGTTTGTGGCGCTGATGCTTTTTGTCGGCATCCCTCTCCCGGGAACAGGCGCCTGGACAGGGACTCTGGCGGCAAGTCTGCTGGATATGGATTTTAAGTCAAGTATCCTGGCTGTTATGCTGGGAGTTCTTCTTGCCGGAGTGATCATGGCTCTGGCAGGCAGCGGCATATTCGGGGCCATAGGTGCCCTCCACTGACAGCCGCTTACAGGGAATAAGAAGTATATTTTGCAGACCGCCGGGCAGGGCGGATGAAGGGAGAAGAGGATGATCAGGAATTTTACAGCTGGTTCGCAGAACGTGGTCCACTGCATCGGCGTATTGTTTGCCTTTGCGCTTGTCTATCTTGTGCTGAGGAATTACAGGAGTATACTTCCCAGGGATAAGGGCCGTGAATTCGCGGTGAACGGAGCTCTCTCCGCCGGCAAGCCCAGGGGAGCCGGCCTTATATTTGTACCCTCCTTCATCCTGGCGGCTCTCATGTTCGACCGCGTGAGTCCGGAGAAGCTGATCTATATGGTCCTGCTGGCTGTCGAGATGGCGACGGGCTATCTGGATGACAGCTCAGCCACCCCCTGGGGAGAGCTGAAGAAGGGCCTGCTCGATTTCGCGGTGGCTGCCGCGGCTTCCATTACCTATGTCATATTCAACGGCAGCACGATCACCATGCCCATCTTTAACCTTGAAGTCAGCATGCATCCGGTCATCTATGTCATTCTCGCGGTGATCCTGATCTGGACATCCATCAATGTGACAAACTGCACGGACGGCGTGGACGGCCTGTCGGGAACCCTGACGATCATCACGCTTTTTTCCTTCTTCATCCTGGATCAGGGCGTGGAAGGCATGGATTACCAGATCGTCCTCTTTATTGCCAGCCTGCTGGGCTACCAGTGGTTTAACGCCAAGCCAAGCCTGCTCCTGATGGGAGATGCCGGCTCAAGGGCCATGGGATTTTTCATAGCCATCGTCGCCATGAAGTCCGGTCATCCCTTTATGTTCATCCCCCTGGCCCTGATCATGATCCTGGACGGCGGTCTGGGCCTTGTCAAGGTATCCTTTATCCGCTACCTGAAGCTGAAGAACTTCATGGCAAATGTTAAGACCCCTCTCCATGATAATGTGAGAAAGCTCCGCGGCTGGTCAGACACGCAGACCGTATTCCGCTTTGCCATCATGCAGATCGTGATCTCCATCATGGCCCTTTATCTGGCCCAGTAAGAGACAGACAAAAAACAGTTCCGGCTGGCTTTCTTAAGGGAAAGTCATCCGGAACTTTTTTCTTTAGCTGATATTTTTCATCATTTATAAAAAGCGCGGTATGCCTTGTAGGTCTCATAGACGTCAATCTTGGAGACAATCTCTATGGGAGCGTGCATGGAAATGACGGGAACGCCCACATCCACAACGTCTATGTTCATGCCGGCTATGAACTGGGCGACTGTTCCGCCGCCGCCTTCGTCTACCTTGCCCAGCTCTCCTGTCTGCCAGTAGACCTTGTCCCTGTCCATGATGTCGATGACCCGGTACATGGTCTCGGCGCTGGCGTCGCTGGAACCGCTCTTGCCGCGGGCTCCTGTGTATTTCATGATGACAGTGCCCTTGCCCAGATAGCAGGAGTTGCCGGGCTCGTATACGTCCGCGAATGTGGGATCATAGGCAGCGCTGACATCGGAGGAAAGGCAGAGAGCGCCCTTGAGCATATCCTTGTAGGAGACGCCGCCGTTCTCGGCCAGGTACTCCAGATAGTGGCGGACATAGTCGGAGTTAAGGCCTGTGTTGCCGACGGATCCGATCTCTTCCTTGTCTGTGAGAATGGTGACGGTCGTGTATTCGGGCTCCTTGCTGTCTATCTCGGCCATGAGAGCCGGGAAAGCGCACACCCTGTCATCGTGGCCGGCGGAAGCGATCAGGCTCCTGTCAAGTCCGGCGTCCCTGGCGGGGCCGGCGACGGTCACTTCAAGCTCAGCGCGGGCGAAATCAGCTTCTGTTATGCCGAACTTCTCATTCAGGATACAGAGAACGTTGAGCTTGACGGCATCCTTGAGCCCGTCCTCAGGATAAGGGACAGAGCCGACGATGATGTTGAGCTCCTCGCCCCGGATCCCGTCGCCAAGCCTGCGGCCATTCTGTTTGGCGGCCAGATGGGGAAGAAGGTCGCTGATGTAAAGGACCGGATCGGAAGGATCTTCTCCTATCCGCACATCGACGCAGCTGCCGTCCTTTTTGTAGATGACCCCGTGCAGGGCAAGGGGAATGGTAGCCCACTGATACTTGCGCAGGCCTCCGTAGTAATGGGTCTTGAAGTAGGCGACGCCGTCCTTCTCATATAAGGGTGAGGGCTTGAGGTCCAGACGGGGGGAATCTATATGGGCCGCGTTCATGCGGATGCCCTCGGATAAGGGCCTTTTGCCGAATGTTGTCGCTATGATGGCCTTTCCTCTGTTGTTGTAGTAGACCTTATCCCCGCTTTTATAATGGGCGGCGGGGTCAAATACCGTGTAGCCGGCTTCCTCGAGTTTATCGACTGCGTATCTTACGACTTCTCTTTCTATCTTTGCGTTCGTCAGGAAATCCTTATAGGGTTCGCAGAAGCGGATGGCCTCTGCCGCCAGCTCAGGGGATTCCTTGGCTGCCAGGGGGAACTTCCAGGTGAGCTTATCCTGAAGCTCCTGGCCCTTTGTCTTTTCCTTTTCTTCAGATGACATAATAAAAAGCCTTCCTTTCTTAAGCTGTTGCTGAATGGTTTTATGATATCATATAGGAAGGATTTTTTACAGCGCTTATGCCGGAGAATCCGCTGTCCCTTCTTATGTCCGGGCACCAAGATACAAATGCACCCTTGCATGCAAAAATCTAACATGGTATAGTGTTAAAGTATCAGAATAATTTTTCAGCACAGGAGGAAGCTCATGATCAAATTATATAAGGGCGGCGCTTATCTAATAGACGGGACACAGCTCGTTGAGGATACACCGGATGCAGCAGCGGCCCTGAGCGGCAGACTGGGTGCTCAGGAAGATAATAGCGGGGATACTGATCTGAAAAGCCGTGCCAGGAAGAATACGATTGCCTACAATATACTGAAGGCACACAACACTTCCGGCAGCATGGATCAGCTGAAGATCAAGTTTGATAAGCTGACATCGCATGATATCACATTTGTCGGAATCATTCAGACGGCAAGGGCAAGCGGGCTCAAGGAGTTTCCCATCCCCTATGTGCTTACCAACTGCCATAACAGCCTCTGTGCTGTAGGCGGTACGATAAATGAAGATGACCACATGTTTGGTCTTACATGTGCCCAGAAGTACGGCGGCATCTATGTACCCCCTCATCAGGCGGTCATTCACCAGTTCGCCAGGGAGATGCTGGCTGACTGCGGCGCCATGATCCTGGGGTCGGACAGCCATACCAGGTACGGAGCGCTGGGGACCATGGCCATAGGAGAAGGCGGCGGCGAGCTAGCCAAGCAGCTGCTGGGCAGGACATACGATATCGCCATGCCGGATGTTGTCTGTATCTATCTGAAGGGAGAGCCCGTGCCGGGCGTAGGCCCCCAGGATGTGGCCCTGGCTATCATCGGAGCCGTATTTGCCAACGGATATGTCAACAACAAGGTTATGGAATTCACAGGTCCCGGAGTAGCCGGGCTCAGCGAGGATTTCCGAATAGGCATAGACGTCATGACGACAGAGACGACCTGCCTGTCCTCCATCTGGGTCACAGATGAGGAGACAAGAAGGTTCTTCGACGTCCATGGCAGGGACAAGGATTACAAAGAGCTCAGGCCCGGCGCCGTGGCATACTATGACGGCGTCGTAGAGGTTGATCTTTCCCAGATCAGGCCCATGATCGCCATGCCCTTCCATCCCAGCAACGTCTATACGATAGATGAGCTGAACGCGAATCTGGAGGATATCCTCGACGACGTGGCTAAGAGAGCAAAAGTCAGCTTCGGGGACAAGATAGAATATTCCCTCAAGGATAAGATCGTAGACGGAAAGCTCTACTGCGACCAGGGAATCATAGCCGGCTGCGCGGGCGGCGGCTTTGAGAATATCTGCGCGGCAGCAGATATCTTAAGCGGAGCTTCCATTGGAAATGATAAATATACACTCAGCGTATACCCGGCAAGTATGCCGGTCTACATGGAACTGATCCGAAACGGCACGGCAGCCAAGATCCTGGAGACAGGAGCAGTCCTTAAGACAGCCTTCTGCGGCCCTTGCTTCGGCGCGGGCGATACGCCGGCCAACGGCGCCTTCAGCATCCGTCATTCCACAAGGAACTTCCCCAACAGGGAGGGCTCCAAGGTACAGAACGGCCAGATCGCCTCTGTCGCTCTCATGGACGCCCGTTCCATAGCGGCAACAGCGGCCAACAAGGGATTCTTAACTCCCGCCACGGCCATGACGGATATCCAGTACACAGGCCCCGTCTACCATTTCGACAAGACCATATACGAGAACAGGGTCTACAACGGCTGGGGAAAGGCCCATCCCGAGGTAGAGATCCAGTTCGGTCCCAATATCAAGGACTGGCCGGCCATGGAGCCTCTGGGAGAGAATCTTCTCCTGAAGATCGTCTCCGAGATCCACGACCCCGTAACGACTACGGACGAGCTGATCCCTTCCGGCGAGACCTCATCCTTCCGCTCCAACCCTCTGGGCCTGGCAGAGTTTACCCTGTCAAGGAAAGACCCCGCCTATGTGGGAAGGGCAAAGGCAGTCAGGGAGATCGAAGAGATCCGGGCAGCCGGCGGCCACCCCTGTGACAGCGACGCGGCTCTTGCCGGAGAATACAAGCATGTTGTCGGCGTAATAAAGACTCAGTTCCCTGATTACAGCAAGGAGAAAGTATCCATCGGCAGCAGCATTTACGCGGTAAAGCCGGGTGACGGTTCCGCCAGAGAGCAGGCGGCGTCCTGCCAGAAGGTCCTGGGCGGCTGGGCCAATATAGCAAAGAGCTACGCGACAAAGCGCTACCGCTCCAACCTCATAAACTGGGGCATGCTTCCCTTCCTTTTCGAGGACGACGATCTTCCCTTCGCCAATGGAGACTATATCTATATCCCCGGAGTCAGGAAGGCAGTCGAGAACAGGCAGAGCGAGTTCCAGGCATACGCGGTCAGGGGAGATAAGCTCATTCCCGTGACACTGAAGATGGGTGCGCTGACAGATGACGAGAGGAAGATCATCCTCGCCGGCTGTCTCATCAATTATTACAAAGACTGATTAGCTTCCTGTATAATTCAAAGTGTAGACGACAGATAAGTCAGACTTAACAAAAAGAGATACCTCAGCTAAACTGTCATTACT
>OMWV01000013.1 GCA_900314845.1 uncultured Eubacteriales bacterium | reverse complement strand
CCAGCCGCTTTAGCAGACTGACCGATGGCATGAAAAAAGCATACACTTTTATTTTTGCTGTGTCCTTGACATGGGGTACACTTTATCCAGCCCCCCCTTGTAGATTTACCGCCTTGGCGCAAAAACCCCGGTCATTGCATGCAATGACCGGGGGGAAGTATCACGAATAATAGACGATAACAGGTGTTCCGACCTGTACGTTCTCGTAGATTTTGGGTGTGATGCTGGGCGGCAGGTTGATGCAGCCGTGCGAGCCGCTGTACTGCCAGATGTCTCCGCCGAAGGCTCCTCGCCAGTCTGCGTCGTGGAGGCCGACGCCGCCGGTTGTCAGGCGCATCCAGTAGGAGACGTCAGATTCCCACTCGGGGTCGCCGTCTTCGTTGACGGGACCGGTGAGGGTCGTGTTGCGCAGCTTCTCTGAGACGCGGTAGGCGCCTGCCGGCGTGTTGTGCTCGCCGTCGTTCGTGCCGGACACAAGGTCTGTGTCTGTCACGACCTTGCCGTTCACGTAGAGCCAGAGGTGCTGGTCGCTCAGGTCGACCTCGCAGTAGGTCTTGCCGAAGCCGTAGTTGTTCTTATAAGTGCTTTCCTCTTTGGAGGAGTAGACCGGATTCCTTTCCACGCTTTTGCCGGAATCTATGTCTGCCCTCAGCTGGGCGGCTTCCTCGGACTGGTTTATCTTCCAGCCGTAATAGCCGCTGGCGGGGACCTCTATCTTCTTGCCGGAATGGGTCTTGAACTTGTGCTTCTTGTCTATAGTGTCTGTGCTCTTGGCCAGGGAAGCCACATACTCCTTCAGCTTCTGGTCCCAGACGCTCTCATCCAGCTTATAGCTGCCGGATGAATCTTCCTTGAGCCAGTCCTTCATGACAAGGCCGTCCACCTTCTTCGTGGATCCGTCGGGGAGAGTGTAGGTCACGGTCCCCTTGCCGGCAAGGATCTTGTTGAGCTGCTTAGCCTCTTTGGCCAGTTTCTTGTCATCGGCAAATACGGTCGGCTCCTTGTAGATGCCGTCCATCTTTGTCAGATCCAGTTCTTCCTCGCCCTTGGCCACGGCATCCTGAATACTTGCCGTCACCTTGCGGATGCTCAGGTATGTGCCCTCCTGTTCGGGGGCCACGCTGAAGCTGCCGTCATTGCAGACAAGCTGAGCGTTCACAGGCTTCTTCATATTCTTCCTTTTCAATTCATCCCAGCCCTTGACCGTGCTGGTCAGCTGGTCGGCGTCGTAGGAGGAATGGAAGGAAGCCTTCCGGTCAAATCCTTTCAGGTCGCTGATGATAAGGGCGAAGGGATTCTGCTGCTTAAGAGCCTCTTCCACTTCTCCCGAAGGATCATAGCGGTAGGAGATCTCACCGGCGGTCAGGGTCTCGCTCTTCCCACCGCGGAATGTCACGCTGAGCTGGTACCTGCTGTAGGCGTCGGCTATCTTGTCTTTGGCCTCCTGGGCGCTCAGGGAACTGACGTCGACCCCGCCGACCGTGCTGTTGGGGAGGAACTTGTCCCTATAGCCGGAAACCGTGATAAAATACAGGACGCACATAAAGAGCGCCACATCAAGGCCTATGAATATCGATAATTTTTTCTTGGAATACTTCATCTCTTATCTTTGTCTCTTCTCTATGTAAAATGAAAAATGTTTTCCGCAGGAACTTTATTATATCATGTCCGTGCCCCTGTATATAGTGTATTTTGAAAAAATCTGCTACAATAGAGGCGGAATATATACGAATGCCAGGTAAGGAGGAAAATGTATGGCATTGTTTTTTGTTTTGCTCGCCGCGGCCCTTATAGCCAGCGCATGCGGATTTCACAGGTATCTATGGTTTATCTCCGTCGGCTACGGCCTGGCCATCGCCCTGATCGGGGCAGTCATGATGTCATTTTCCGGGCTTCCCCGGCGGCCATCCCCTTTATCCAGAACTGCATTTTTATCGTCTACGGCCTCAGGCTTGCCGGCTATCTGCTGCACAGGGAGCTGAAGGTCGGAGGGTACGGAAAGAGAGTTATGAAGGACGCGAAGACAAGCTCTGACGTAAGCTTTGGGGTAAAGATCGCCATCTGGATCACGGTAGCATTTCTCTATGCTTTTCAGACCTGTCCGGTCCTTTTCCGGCTGGAAAATGGGACTTCCGGCCTCTCTTCTGATATCCTGGGCGTTCTGGGGATCGTCATCAGCGCGGCGGGAGTCGTCATCGAGAGCGCAGCTGATGTCCAGAAGAGCAGGAGCAAGAAGAAAAGACCCGGCCGTTTTGTCGACACCGGACTTTATCGCATCGTGCGATGTCCCAACTATATGGGAGAGCTTATGCTCTGGACGGGCGTCTTTATCTCCGGCCTGACAGTATATAACGGGCCGGGCCAGTGGATCAGCGCCATCGCCGGATACGCCGGCATCGTCTATGTCATGTTCTCCGGGGCCAGAAGGCTGGAGATCCGCCAGGACAGGGACTACGGCCACATGGAAGAATACGTGGCTTACAAGGATAAGACGCCTATCATGATCCCCTTTGTCCCCCTCTACTCGGTGAAAAAGCATAAATGGCTTGTCGCCTGAGGCCTTGCCGCCTGAGGCGGGGTGAAAAGATTGGTTGACATATCTGAGGGCTGATTTTATAATTGTTGCAGACCGATCCTGGTATATGCGACTCAGGTTTTAAGTATTTTTCATATGAAAGAGGATAAGAGAAATGGACATAAATGACAAGGTAGAAGCCGTTACGAACGCGATACTTGCTGATTACACAAAGGGCAGGGATGTAGACCATATGGATGTCTTCAACCAGCCGGACAATCAGGAAATCATCAGCATTATAAAAAAGCTGCTCAACATCATGTTCCCCGGATACTACAGGGTAAGAGCATTTCGCAGCTATAATGACAATAACAGGATCGCTGTTATTATAGAAGATATTATTTACAATCTGAAGAAACAGGTGGCTATCGCCCTTTCCTTCCGCGAGGAGTACAAGGATATGAGCAAGGAAGAAAGGCTGGATGCCGCGGAGGATATCGTATTTGAGTTTGTCGGCAGGATTCCGGCCATCCGCGCCGTTGTCAACACGGACCTGCAGGCATTTTTCGACGGAGATCCGGCGGCGGAGTTTAAGGAAGAGATCGTCCTGTGCTATCCCGGCCTGCTCGCCATTACGATAAACCGCCTGGCTCACGAGCTTTTCCTGCTCAAGGTTCCCCTCATCCCCAGGATGATGACGGAATATGCCCACAGCCGCACGGGCATCGATATCCACCCGGGAGCTACCATCGGAGAGTATTTCTTCATGGATCACGGAACGGGCATCGTTGTCGGCGAGACTTCTGTGATCGGGAATCATGTCAAGGTCTACCAGGGTGTTACGATCGGCGCTCTTTCCACAAAGGGCGGTCAGAGACTGCGCGGCGTAAAGCGTCATCCTACGATAGAGGACAATGTAACGATCTACTCGGGTGCTTCTATCCTGGGCGGAGATACGATCGTAGGCAAGGGTTCTGTCATCGGGTCAAATGCTTTCATCACGACGAGCGTTCCGGAGAATTCCAGGATCAGTATCCGCAACAGGGAGCTGGTCTTCGGCACGATGAACGACTGAGCAGGATCATTTTCTTTGATGAACGACTGAGCAGGATCATTTTACAGGATTATTTTATTTTCAGAAGGGAGTATATTTCATGGGTAAGCCGGTTGTACTTGTTGTTATGGACGGTGTCGGCTGGACAGATAAGGATAATGGGAACGCGGTCATGCATTCTTACAAGCCGCATATCGATGAACTGATGAGCAGGTGGCCCCACACGGCTATAAAGGCTCACGGGACGGCGGTTGGTCTTCCTACAGACGATGACATGGGGAATTCTGAAGTCGGCCACAATGCTCTGGGCTGCGGGCAGATCTATTCCCAGGGGGCCAAGCTGGTGAACGAGTCGATCGAGTCGGGCGCCATCTATGAGAGCAAGACCTGGAAGGACGCTATCGCCTATCTGAAGGAGCACGGGGGCAAGCTCAATTTTATCGGCCTTCTCTCCGACGGGAATGTGCATTCCAATATTTCCCATCTTATTGCCATGATAAAGGAAGCCAAGAAGGAGGGAGTGGCCCAGGTCCGCGTTCATGCCCTATTGGACGGGCGCGACGTTCCCGAGACGTCAGCTCTGACCTATGTGGATCAGATGGAAGAGCTTTTCTCTCAGCTCAATGATGACAGCTTCCATGTCTGCTTTGCCTCCGGCGGCGGCCGCATGACCATCACCATGGACAGGTACGAGGCGGATTGGTCCATGGTCGAGAGGGGCTGGCATATCCATGTCATGGGAGACGGCCCCATGTATCCGACCATGCGTCAGGCGATCGAGCAGCTGAGGGCCGAGGGCGGCTATACAGACCAGTACCTGCCCGGATTTGTTATCGGCGAGGGCGGAGTTCCGGCGGGCCCGATAGAGGACGGCGACTCTGTGATCCTCTTTAACTTCAGGGGGGACAGGGCTGTAGAGCTTTCCAAAGCATTTGACTATATGGATAAGGGCTTTGACGCCTTCCAGATGCCGAAAAAGCCCAAGGTTTACTATGCCGGCATGCTTCAGTATGACGGCGACCTCAAGCTGCCGGATCATTTCCTTGTCGAGCCTCCCCACATCGAGCACACTCTGAGCGAATTCCTTGTGGATAAGGGAGTCAGAAGCTATGCCTGCTCCGAGACGCAGAAGTTCGGCCACATGACATATTTCTGGAACGGGAACAGGTCGGAGAAGTTTTCAGAGGAGCTTGAGACCTGGGAGGAAGTGGATTCCGATATCATTCCTTTCGACCAGAAGCCCTGGATGAAGTCCACGGAGATCACGGAGAAGATGCTCTCTGCCATAGCTTCCGGAAAATATCAGTTTTTGCGCTGCAATTATCCCAACGGGGATATGGTAGGCCACACGGGCAGCTATGAGGCGACCATCATTGGCGTTGAGTCCGTGGATCTGAATCTGGGAAGGCTGATGGAGGCCTGCCTCAAGTATGATTACTGCCTGCTTGTCATGGCAGACCACGGCAATTCTGATGAGATGTACGACAAGGGTAAGAATCCGGACGGATCGCCCAAGCCCAAGACCTCTCACTCCCTTGCCCTGGTTCCTTTCGCGGTATTCAACGGCCCTGAGGGCATAAAGGTGAAGGACGGAGATTTCGGCCTGGCAAATGTGGCGGCGACGACAGTGAAGATCCTTGGCTTTGAGCCCGACAAGGCATGGCTGGAGAGCATCACAGAATAATGTACGAAAAAGACTGGGCTTCCGGTCATGGGAAAGGGGGCTGCCGCGCGAGATTCGTGTGACAGCCCCATTATAAGTTATGCCTGGCGGAGTTTTGTCACCGTTGGAACCGGCCGGCTAGGGATTGGCGGCCGCCGGAAGAATTCTTGTGTCTGACGCCCGCCGGAAGAAGGGGTATCATATAGCGATGGAGGTAAAAAAGCATGGATTTTAAAAGAAACAAGAACATGATATGGCTGGAGAATGAGAAGGGGGATATCATAGCCCAGATAGATTTTCCGGATGACCCGGAACACATCGGCCAGGTGGATATCCGGCACACGGAGGTGGATCCTTCTCTTGCCGGTCAGGGCATAGCGGGAAAGCTTGTGAAAGAGGCCGCTGAGCAGCTGAGAAAGGACGGGCGCAAGGCGAAACTGACCTGCTCTTTTGCGAAAGGCTGGATGGACAGGCATCCGGAGTATTCCGATGTAGTCAGCCGCGGCGAGTGATAGCGAGTGGCGTGGGAAGACTTTGAAATGGAAAGATTTAGAATCTGATGTTTTAGAAAAGGCGGTGAGCGTACATGCTGGGAGATCTGTTTAGATTTCTTGCCTCATTTTTCGGGACGATCGTGGTGGCCAGCCTGATCATCTCTCTTGTGGTCAGCGCTATAGAGCGCGTTCATCTGACCCGCAAGATCCGCGCGGAAAAGAACCGGGCCCAAAAGGAGATAAAGGAAGGCGGCGGGAGCGTGAAGGTCTACGCCAGATTCCGCCGGATCGCTGTTGTGACGGGGGCTTCCAGCGGCCTGGGGCGGGCCTATGTTAAGCTCATAGACCAGAAGTCCTGGAAGTACAATGTGGATGAGATCTGGCTGATCGCGAGGCGGCAGGATAGGCTGAAGGAGCTGGCGGGAGAGATCCGGCTTCCTTCCCGGGTCATCTGTATGGACCTGTGCTCCCAGGAGGAGATAGAGGCTTTTGGGCAGAAGCTGGCGGCCCAGGCACAAGAGTATGAGGAGTTCTCGGTCTCTCTTTTGATAAACTGCGCCGGATTCGGCAGCTACGGGGCAAGCGAGAAGCTGGGCCATCGCACGGAGAACCGGATGATCGATCTCAATGACAAGGCGGCCATCAGCATGACAGATATCTGCCTGCCCTATATGAAGGCCGGCAGCAGGATCATGCAGGTATGCTCTGTGGCAGCATTTCAGCCTATCGTCCATTTCGGAGCCTATGCCGCTTCCAAGGCCCTGCTCTACACATACAGCCGGTCCCAGCACATCGAGCTTCTTGGCCGGGGCATAGGGGTCACGGCTGTCTGCCCCTATTGGATCTATGATACGGAATTTATCGATACGGCTTCTATAGAAAACAAGAAGCCCTTCCTCTCATCAAAAAGCCAAAGCGTGGCGAAGATCTCCCTGCATGACGCCCTCTATGGGCACGCGGTCTCGACCCCGGGCATCGTCTGTACGGCTGAGAGGATATTTGCCGGCCTGATCCCGGACGGGCTGCTGGGATACATCACATCCAGATTTCTGTAAAAGGAGAATTCATCAACTATCCAGATTTCTGTAAAAGGAGAATAGAGAGGTTTATGGAAGAATTAGTTTTTGTCGACAGAAGGAAGACCAACTGCGCCAAGTGGGACGCGCTGGATCAGATATTCGGCAAGGCAGACCTGCATGCCATGTGGGTCGCCGACATGGACATAAAAAGTCCCGCCTGTGTCCGCAAGGCCTTACAGGACTATGTTTCTATGGGTGCCTTCGGCTACTACAGCGTCCCTGACAGTTACTACCAGGCATTTATCGGCTGGGAGGAGCGCCATCATGGCTTCAGCCCCCAAAAGGAGTGGCTCCGCTTCGCGCCCGGCGTCATAGCCGCCTTTAACTGGGGCGTTCAGGCATTTTCAAATGCCGGGGATGCCGTCATTGTGCTGACTCCGGTCTATTATCCCTTCCTCAACGCGGTAGAGGATAACGGCAGGAAGCTTGTGACGAGCGACCTTGTCAATGAAAACGGATCTTATTCCATAGATTTTGATGATTTCGAGAAGAAGATCCTGGAAAATGCCGTAAAGCTTTTTATCCTCTGTTCTCCCCACAATCCCGTGGGCAGGGTATGGAAAAGGGAGGAGCTTTCTGCCCTCTTTGAAATCTGCAAAAAGCATGACGTCATGATCATTTCCGATGAGATCCACCAGGACCTTACATTTGGCGGCCATGAAAATGTTCCTTCCTTTACAGTCGGCGATTACAATGACCGGATGATCTGCCTGACGGCTCCCTCCAAGACCTTCAATCTGGCGGGCTGTCAGAACTCATTTATCATTATTCCGGATGAGAAGATCCGCGCGCGCTGGGACCAGTACACAAAGGGCCTTGGCATGGGGGGCAATTCTTTCGGCTACGTGGCTGCCGAGGCTGCCTATCGGGATGGAGACGACTGGTATGACGCCATGAGAGCTCACATAGAGGCAAATTATCAATATGTCAGGGACAGGATCAGGGAAGATCTGCCGGGGGTAGTGATCTCCCCTCTTGAGGGTACCTATCTTCTCTGGCTGGATCTTCGCTATTACGCAGACCCCGCTAAGACAAAGGACCTGCTGATCAAAAAATGCTCCCTGGCCCCTGATCTGGGAGAATGGTTCGGCGGGGAGAGGTTCGCGGGGTTTGCCAGGTTTAATCTGGCCACATCCCGGGAAAATGTAGAGAAGGGAATGAATCTGCTGACCAGGATAAAGGATTGAAAGAATGAAAATGCCGGAATTTGACGAGATGATCGAAAGCTATGGATTCCGTTTTAAGGAGAACATCGACCAGGACGACAGAAATGATATCATAGAATTCTGGGATTCTCTGTGCCGGGAGCATGAGGGGATGATAAGCGACGCTGAGATAGACTCTGTGCTGTCCAGTTACGAGGAGATGGGCCTGATCATAAGGGGCAGGTCCGGGCGAAAGGCTGGGGCTTTTGAGCAGAAGCTGGTCTACACAGACGCCCATGAGATCTCAGCCCTCTCCCCGATCATGCTGCTGGAGGGAATCGGTCTGGAGTACGCGAAGACGGGTTCTTTTACAAATCCTGAGCATGGGATGGCTTTTGAGTACCGCCGGGAGGGGAGCGATTCCTTATCGCAGGCGCAGATCATTTCCCTGGACGCCAGGTATGTTAAAATGCTGCGCTGGCTGGGGGAACAGCACTATGCTCTGAGGCTGGAGGGGGAGAGGACGCCAAAGGGTTTTGCCGTCCTTGCCATCCGGGCGGATGAGGACAGCAGCAGAGATGAACTGAACAGCGTCAGCGACAGCTTGCTCCAGCTGATGATAGACAGGATAGAGGCGGGGGAGAAGCCCAGCAGGACTCCGAAAAAGACTGTCTCCGGCCAGGAAGATTTCATGCTCCTGTCGGATATGGACAGCGTCAAGGATTTTGTCCGGGTCGCGGGGGACTCCCTGCCGGAGAATATCCTCAGCTGGGTCAAGAGAAATATCTCTCTGACAGAGGCGGATTCCGTCAGCGCGGAGGAAAAGAGGCTGGCAAGGCGTGCCCTGTCCATGGTGCTCAATGTCAAGTGGAAGAGCTCTTATTTTGAATCGATCGATCCGGTTAAGGCCCGCCAGGTTCTGGACGAACAGCTCTACGGCATGGAAGAGGTCAAGCAGAGGGTCATAGAGACCATCATCCAGATAAACCGCACCCACACGCTTCCTTCCTACGGGCTTCTTCTGGCAGGGCCGGCCGGCACCGGCAAGTCCCAGATCGCCTATGCCGTGGCAAAGATATTAAAGCTCCCCTGGACATCCCTGGATATGAGCACCATCCACGACACGGAAGCCCTCACAGGCAGCCCCCGGATCTATACGAACGCCAAGCCGGGCAGGATCATGGAAGCATTTGCCCAGGCCAGGTCCTCCAACATCGTATTTATCATAAATGAGCTGGACAAGGCGGAGGGGGCTTCTTCCAGCGGCAGCCCGGCCGACGCCCTGCTGACTCTGCTGGATAATCTGGGCTACACGGACAATTATATCGAGTGCACGATCCCTACGGGAGGGGTCTACCCCATAGCGACGGCAAATGACAAGAGCGCCATCAGCGCCCCCCTCTTGACCCGCTTTGCCGTGATAGATATTCCCGATTACACGCCTCATGAGAAGGAAGAGATCTTCCGCAATTTCACTCTGCCCAAGGTTTTAAAGAAGCTGGGCATGAGCCGGGATGAGCTTGTCGTCACGGACGAGGCTGTCTCCTATATCATAGAAAGCTGCAAGGATATGCCCGGCGTCAGAGATCTGGAACAGATCAGCGAGCATATGGCGGCAAATGCTCTCTACCGCATAGAGACTTTAGGGATCAGGCAGGTTGTCTTTGACAGGGAGACGGCCAGGAAGGTTCTGGGCTGATGGCCTGATGACCTGAATGTGGGGGGAAATGTT
This sequence comes from uncultured Eubacteriales bacterium, assembly GCA_900314845.1. GTDB lineage: Bacteria > Bacillota > Clostridia > Lachnospirales > Lachnospiraceae > UBA2912. The sequence continues at coordinate 5,199 of OMWV01000013.1, read as the reverse complement.
CTCATTTTCAGAAATAATGTCTGAAAAAGCGTTTTAAAGTGGTATAATAAGCTTACATATGAGTTGAATCTGAGGAGGATTTCGTTATGGCTTTTTATGAGATATTTTTCAGCCCGACGGGCGGTACAAAGAAGTGTGCGGATGCCCTGTCGGCTGCCTTTGACGATGTCCAGCCGCTTGACATGATCGCCGGTTTCGAACAGCTTGATGACACGATATTTGACGAGGAAGATATCTGCCTTTTTGCCGTACCCGTATTCGGGGGCAGGATACCTTCCACCGTTCCCGGCATCATCCACAAGCTGGGAGGCAACGGAGCCAAGGCTGTTCTCATGGCGGTCTATGGAAATCGTGCCGTTGACGATGCCATGGCGGAGCTGGAGGATCTGGTCACGGAGGCCGGTTTCACGGTGACGGCAGGCGTGCAGGCTGTCGCTCAGCACTCTATCGCGAACGGCATAGCGGCAGGGAGGCCGGATGAGAAGGATGCCGCCGAGCTGAAGGAGTTCGGAGACACGATCCGGGAGAATATTAAGGACGGTATATACGGAGAAGGGCTTGTCATACCCGGGAATCGTCCCTACAAGGAATTCCCCGGCATGCCGGTCAGCCCGGATACGGATCAGGATCAGTGCGACAGCTGCGGGATCTGCGCGAAAGAGTGCCCGGCAGGAGCCATACCGGCAGACAGCCCCTGGGAGACGAAGGCCGATCTGTGCATCACCTGTCTCCACTGCATCAGCGTCTGCCCTCAGGGAGCCCGCTCCCTGGATCAGAAGGTCCGCGACAACATCCATGGCATGCTGAGCAAGATCTGCCCGGAGAGGAACATCAACAAACTTTTTATCTGAACTGTTGCCATGGCAACGGAATATCCTGCTCACGCGTGTTAACATCTGAGCAGGATTTGTTTTAACAGTGCGGATCCACCTAAGGTGTTTGATCCCGGTTTATGAAGCGGAGGAATCAAAAATGGACGCGATCTACAAGAGAGTCAGTGTAAGAAAGTTTGAAGATAAGCCAGTAGAAGATGAGAAGATCCTGCAGATCCTTAAGGCAGCGATGCAGGCGCCTTCTGCAGCCAACCAGCAGCCCTGGGAGTTTTATGTAGTGAGAGACAAGGAAGTTCAGCAGCAGCTTTCTGAGCTTTGCGAGTATTCCTGGCCTGCTGCAAAGGCTCCGGTCCTCATCGTCAATGTATGCAATCCCGAGGGAGCGCCTTTCCCCAATGTAGCCCCCGTCGACACAGCTATCTGCACAGAGCACGAGTGGCTGGAGCTGACAGACCTTGGTCTGGGCGGCGTATGGCTGGGCGTTTATCCCTTCCCGGAGAGAGTCGAGAAGGCTAACAAGATCATGGGCCTTTCAGGCGAGAAGTTCGTCTTCTCTATTGTGGCACTGGGCTATCCCGCAAAGGTAAAAGATCAGCAGGACAGATTCGACAAGTCCAGGATCCACGGACTTTGATCCGTGATCAGATGATGTCCGCAAACGTATCATAGAAATAAAAGAAAAGGGCAGTCCCCGGGGGTGAATGTTGATTCATTCCCGGGGACTGTCAGTTCACTTATCAGCTGCAGTACTGCCTCTAAGAAGAGGCAGGTATCATTCAGCCTTCGATTTCAAAATGTTCTTTGACCATCTTCTCCAGAAGGTCTACCGTTCCATCTATGCCGAGGATGCTGCTGTCGATCAGGATGTCATATCCTTCTCTCATGCCCCACTTCGTGTAGCTGTAACGGTTATGGAATCTCCTTCGGATCGTGTCAACGCGGGCAATCTCTCTGCGTATCTGATTCTCATTTGCATCTGCGCCGAGGTACTTCTGTACTCTCTTGATCCTCTCTTCCAGAGGAGCGTAGATGAAGATGTTCAGAGAATCCTTCATACCCTTGAGTTCGGAATCCGCGCATCTTCCGACGATCACGAAAGATTCTTCCTTAGCTGCAAGTGCTATGATCACCTGAGCCTGTCTGTAGTGTTCCACATCATCGGTTTCCGGAGTGTATCCGGATGCGAACGGAAGAAGGTTGCCGCTCTCAATCGTGTTAAATGCGTTTTTCGGGATACCTTCTGCTTTGGCAGCTTCTTCTATGAGCTTCTTGTCATAGAAATTGATTCCGAGCCTCTGAGCCAGCTTCTCGCCGATCTCTTTGCCCCCGCTGCCATACTCGCGGCTGATCGTAATAATGATCTGTTTATCTGTCTTAGCCATGATCCAGACCTCCTTCTCTTGTCTATTTTCTTATCTATATTATAGCACAATAGTAAGGCAATTTGAATAAAAAATTAAAATTATCTGTTAAAAAATTATAAGAATTATAAAATGCGTAAATTTACGAAACGTAGATTTTTCGGCCTTCTGTACGAAAGCAGCATTTACAAGAAGGCAGATAACAGTTAAAATATGCTTGAATGATTTCCAGAAAGGAGTAATCTGTCATGAGGATAAAAGGAGTAAAAAAAATGATGGCAGCCCTGCTGGCTCTGACCCTGATCTGCGGGATCAGCCCGGCATTTTTCAGGGCGCAGGCGGCAGGCCCCAAGCTTACTGCCGGCAAGCTGACCATGACTGTGGGCAGCACGAAGAAACTGAAGCTCAAGGGAGCTAAGGCCTCAAAGGTTAAATGGACCAGCAGCAAGAAATCTGTCGTCACGGTCTCTGCCGCCGGCAAGCTTAAGGCCAAGAAGGCCGGAAAGGCTGTGATCACTGCCAGATATAAGGGGAAGAAGTATAAGTGCAGGGTGACGGTGAAAAAGCTGTCCGGGAAGATCTCAATTGAAGAGAAATCTGTCACTGTGAAAAAGGGCAGATGGAAGACGGTCATCGTGAAGACAAAGAATGTGGACAAGCTTGCTTCGGAGTATTACGATGATGTCGAAATAGAGTGGGGAGACTGGAACGGCGATCAGATAAAGATGAAGATAAAAGGCCTGAAGGCGGATACCCGGTCTGAGATAAAGATTTCTGACGATCAGCACCCGGATGTGTATACAACTCTGAAAGTGAAAGTCGTAAAGTAAAGAGGAATATGGAGAATATAAAGGATTTTACGCGGGGGCGGATCTTGCAGCCCCTGCTCTCTTTTATGCTGCCAGTAATGGCAGCACTTTTTCTGCAGGCCATGTACGGGGCGGTGGATCTGCTTGTCGGGAAGAGGGGGCAGGCACTGAGCGCTCCTAAAGGAAATAGCCCGAACCCGGTTGGGCCGGAGGGATAGGACCCGGACCGGTATCTGGAAATTATCTTCCATGTATACAACATATCGGCCCTCAAGTATGGTATATTAAACTAGTCTTTTTATGGCCGTCAAGGCGCATTATTGTTTCCTGGAGGAAGGCCGTTAAGGCGTATCATTGTTTTCTGGAGGAAGTATGGAAGAGAGAGAAAATCTGGGCTCGAGACTGGGATTTATCCTGCTTTCCGCGGGCTGTGCGATCGGGCTGGGGAATGTGTGGCGTTTTCCCTATATCACAGGCCAGTACGGAGGCGGGCTTTTTGTCCTGATCTATCTTGTGTTTTTGCTCATTATGGGCGTGCCGATCATAACGATGGAGTACGCAGTCGGCCGGGCCGGGCGCGGTTCCATCCTGCCTGCCATGAGGAAGCTGGAGAAGCCCGGGAGCAAATGGCACATCTGGGGCTGGTTCGCCATGGCGGGCAACTATGTCCTGCTCATGTATTATTCTGTCATATCCGGCTGGATCCTCTATTATCTTGTCCAGCTGGCAAGGGGAAGCTTTGTCGGCGCCTCCACGGAGGATGTAAAGGCGGCATTTGCCGGCATGAAATCAAGCCCCTCCATCATGACAGGCTTTATGCTGATCGTCGTGCTCATGACCATGGTCATCTGCTCAGCCGGCCTGCAGGCCAGCGTGGAGAAGATCACAAAGGTCATGATGATCGCGCTGATCCTGATCATGGCGGCCCTGGCTGTATGGAGCCTGCATCTTCCCGGCGGCCAGGAGGGGCTGAAGTTCTATCTGCAGCCCAGCACGGTACATATCAGGAAGTCCGGCCTTGGCCAGGTCGTTTACGCGGCTTTGAACCAGAGCTTTTTCACGCTGAGCATAGGCATGGGCGGCATGGAGATATTCGGCTCTTATATCGATAAGAAGCGGTCCCTTCTGGGAGAGGCCTGCCTTGTCGCCGGCCTTGACACATTTGTGGCTATCACGGCAGGCCTTATCATCTTTCCCGCCTGCTTTGCCTACGGCATAGACGTGGACTCGGGCCCCAATCTTATCTTTGTCACCCTGCCCAGGGTATTTGCCGGCATGGAAGGCGGCCGGGTTCTGGGAAGCTTGTTCTTCCTCTTTCTCTTCTTTGCCGCCCTGTCGACCATGATAGGCGTATTTGAGAACATCGTCAGCTTTTCCGTCGACCTGCGGGGGACGTCCAGGAAGAAGAGCGCTATGGTCAACGGCCTGCTCCTCATGATCCTTTCCGTTCCCTGTGCCCTGGGCTTTAACGTCTGGTCCTTCTTGCATCCCCTGCGGGCGGGCAACAATATCATGGATCTGGAAGATTTTTATGTATCAAACATCGCACTGCCGGTGGGATCCTTTATCTTTATCCTTTTCTGCACCCTGAAGCAGGGCTGGGGATTTAAGAACTATCTGGCGGAGGTCAATGCCGGAGACGGCTGGAAGCTCAAAGGGACCAATACCCTGATCAGCATATATTTCCGATTTATCCTGCCCGCTATCGTCGGCTTCCTGGTTTTGTATGGGATCGTGACATATTTTCAGGCGGCCTGACAGGGGCCGGCGGCCCCCACAAGGATGATTTCTTCTGGCGGGAGTCAGATTCCGCCGGGCCTGTTTTTGCCGTGTATATGCAGCAAACATTTTTTTCTTCTGGCGGGGTTACGTCCATTTGCGGGTTTTTGCCCATTTTGGACGTAACGTTTTGGGCCGAAAAAGAGAATTACGTCCATTTAAGCCTATTTGCCGATTATGGACGTATGCCGGCAGACTTTTTCAGGTGCTTCTTACGTCCACATTCTTTCTTTTTTACAATATGGACGTAGCTTGTCCCATGTTCGGACTAATTGTTACGTCCATTTTTGCCTTTTTCCTCGAAATGGACGTAATCCCCCCGGCAGTACAATTTAAACTGTACCCCATATGGTGGACACGGATTTTCGCCAAAGTGTATGCTTTTGGAGAGACCATATCTGAGCCTGGACATACCTT
>OMWV01000045.1 GCA_900314845.1 uncultured Eubacteriales bacterium | reverse complement strand
CAAAGGTATGTCCAGGCTCAGATATGGTCTCTCCAAAAGCATACACTTTGGCGAAAATCCGTGTCCACCATATGGGGTACAGTTTAGGGGACGAACTACGTCCGTATCGCCACCATAGAGAGAATGCGTACGTAAGCTGCGCCGGAAGATATGTGCCGGCTTACGTACAGAATCAGCAAATTGGCTTGAACTGGACGTAATGCCCTTCCGGCGGCTCCTAAAGTTACGTCCAAAATGAGCGAAAACTTGGGAATGGACGTAAGCCCGTGTCCTAAACCGGGCGAAAATCCGTAATGCGGACGCAGGCCACCCAGAAGAAATCATGTTTGTGGCATATGTCAGACAAAAGCGAGCCCGGGAGGGACCCTGGCGCCCGCCAGAAGAAATTTTTCTTTGCGGCGTCCGGCAGAGGAAAGCGTAGGTGATCAGGATATCGGCGCCCCGCCAAAAAATAGGAGAAAATCCGGCCAAAATAATTTTACAAAAGTACTTGACATATCAAATATATTTGATACAATACAATTGTAATAAATAAAGCGCCACAAAATTAAAAATAGAGAAAGAGCAGGTGATGAGGATGAGCAGATATGATATAGCGATCATCGGCACCGGCCCGGCGGGGATTTCCGCAGCCATTACGGCTAAGGTCAGGAATAAGAGCCTGATCCTCTTCGGGAAGAAGTTCTCCGGCGGCAAGGTGGAGAAGGCGCATCAGGTCGACAATTATCTGGGCATTCCCTCCGTGAGCGGATCGGATCTGCAGAAGAAATTTGTAGAACACGCAGAACAGATGGGTATAGAATTTACAGAGCAGAAGGTGACCATGGTCATGCCTATAGGCGACTACTTCGCTCTCCAGACATCGGAGAACGAGATCGTGGAAGCAGAGACTGTGATCATAGCCTCCGGCATGACGGCGGGCAGAACCTATCCCGGTGAGAATGAATACCTGGGCATGGGAGTCAGCTACTGCGCGACCTGCGACGCAGCCCTCTATAAAGGAAAGAAGGCAGCAGTCATAGGATTTTCCCCGGAAGAAGAAAAGGAAGCAGACTTCCTGGCAGAATTTGCCTCCAAGGTCTACTATATCCCCATGTACAAGGGGGATGCGAATGTCCGCGAGGGGATAGAAGTCCTGAGAGAGAAACCTGTCAGGATAGAAGGAGACATGCAGGTCAGAAAGCTCGTGACAGACGCAGGAGAATATGAAGTCGACGGAGTATTTATCCTGAGGCCCAGCATAGCGCCGGGACAGCTGGTTCCCGGACTCGAGATGGATGGCAGCCACATAAAGACGGCGCGGGATATGTCGACAAGCTATCCCGGATGCTACGCCGCCGGCGATATCACCGGCCAGCCCTACCAGCTGATCAAGGCGGCGGGAGAGGGGAATACAGCAGCCCTCTCGGCTGTTTCCTATATTGACGAAAGGCGGAGAAAAGCATGAGGAAGGATGAAGACAGACTCAGACTTGACGAGCAGCTCTGTTTTCCCCTCTATGCCTGCTCCAGGAAGGTATCCGGCAGATATGCCGCCTGCTTAAGACCCCTGGGGATCACATACACCCAGTATCTCGTTTTCCTGGTGCTCTGGGAGAGCGATAACATCACAGTCGGCGACCTCTGCAGAAGGCTCTACCTTGACAGCGGCACCCTGACTCCTCTTCTTAAGAAGATGGAGGAGAAGGGATACATCAACCGGTGCAGGTGCCCTGATGACGAGCGCTGCGTAAGGGTAACACTCACGAATCAGGGCAGGCAGATGAAGGAGAAGGCCCTTGACATCCCCTGTCAGATGAGTTCCTATATGAACCTGACCCCGGAAGAGGCCGGCCGGCTGCATGAGCTTTTGGATAAGCTGCTCAGCCAGGTAAACTGAAAAAAACAGCATAGGAGCTGTTTTATATATAGAAAATATTTTATCAGGATTTTGGAAGGAGATTATTATGGCTATTCTTACAGTAACAAAAGATAATTTTATGGATGAAGTTCTCAAGTCTGACAAGCCCGTTCTTATTGATTTCTGGGCAACATGGTGCGGCCCCTGCAGGATGATGTCTCCTGTGATCGATGAGATAGCCGCTGAGAACGCCGATATAAAGGTAGGCAAGATCAATGTGGATGAGCAGCCGGAACTCGCTCAGAAGTACGGCGTCATGAGCATTCCGACCGTCATCCTCTTCAAAAACGGCCAGCCTGCATTTACCAGCATAGGCGCAAAGCCCAAGGCAGCCATGATGCAGCTGATCAATGGGGCCAAATAATCAGGAAATGTCACCCTGGCGGGTCCAGCGTCCGGCTGCCCCGCAGGGAAGAACAAGGGGGCTGCCGTGGGAACCGGCGGCCCTTTCTGCATCCGAGCCTCCTGCCAGGCCTGTGTAGAGTCTTCCAGAGAGGGCTCCCGGGAAGGAGGTCACGGGCAGGCCGACCTCGTCCGAGACGACCCGGCCTCCGAAGGAAGGAACCAGGGCAGTGGACAGCATATAGGTAAGCACGCCCGGCTGAAGACCGGTTGTGTAAGAATTCACCAGGAAGAAGAGGGCATCATCTGAGAGGAGCTTCGCGCACTCCCGGATAAAGGGGTAGATGGACGTTTCCATCTTCCAGATCTCCCCCTTGGGGCCGCGCCCGTAGGAAGGCGGATCCATGATGATGGCATCATACTTGTGACCGCGGCGGATCTCCCGCTCGACGAACTTGCGGCAGTCGTCGACGATCCAGCGGACGCTCGTGTCGGCCAGACCGCACAGCTGCGCATTCTCCTTGGCCCAGTTCACCATGCCCTTGGAGGAATCCACATGGGTGACAAATGCTCCGGCCTTGGCGGCAGCACAGGTGGCGCCCCCGGTGTAGGCGAAGAGGTTGAGCACCCTGGGCCGCCTGCCGCTGTGGGCGGCGATGATCTGAGAGAACCACTCCCAGTTGACTGCCTGTTCCGGGAAAAGGCCTGTGTGCTTGAAGCTGAAAGGCTTGAGGTTGAAGGAAAGGCCCAGGCTCTCGTAGCGGATGGTCCACTGCCGGGGAAGATCAAAAAACTCCCACTCCCCGCCGCCCTTGCTGCTGCGGTGATAGTGAGCATTTATCTTCTTCCAGCGCGTATCGCCCTCATCCCTGTCCCATATGACCTGGGGATCGGGGCGCACAAGGATATATTTCCCCCAGCGCTCCAGTTTCTCTGAGTTTCCTGTATCTATGACTTCATAATCTTTCCACTTATCAGCTATCCACATAGTGCCCTCCGGAAAATGCTGCTGGTCTTTGACATACAGAGCAAGTATAGCATATTTCTTAAGGTCTGGCAAAAGACCGCGCGCCGGGCAGGGGCAATCTTCCGGGAATTGACTGCAATATTTAAGCGGAGTATAATTGTTATCAGCAAAATATGAGAAATTTCCGCAGGTGAAAGGAGCATTTGATCATATGATACGTAAGATTGGTGCGGCCGCCCTCATGGCAGCCGTCGTTATGACAGCCGGCTGTTCTGTAAAGTCTACAAATACAGCTTCCTCCGCAGCCGCGGACAGTTCCTCCGCGCAGACTCAGGCTTCGGGAATGGTGGAGACTTATCGCGAGGAGACGCAGACAGTCCCGGCAGGCGAGACAGAGACTGGCAGCGAGACGGCATCTGAAGACCAGACTGGCTCGCAGACGGAAACCGACTCACAGACTCAGACTGGCGCGCAGACGCAGACAGGCGAACAGACAGATGCTGATGCCCAGGCCAGCACAGTGGATGCGGACAAGGACAAGGCGGCTTTTGAGGCAGTCCTTGATCAGCTCTCGGATATCCATCCGGGCACGGCAGGGTCTTCCCTGGCCCAGGCCAAGGTCGCAGCGGCTCTTCTCGACTGGGCTCAGTGGACAGCTATGAGTGCTGACCAGGCAAGGGAAGATGCCAAGGCTTACGGGGCAGACATGGATCTGCTCGGTTCTGTGGCGGATACCTGCAGCAGCCTCAAGGGAGAGGAAGGCAAGGAACTTCTGGAAGACGCGGGAGTGGAAGAGTCCGGCTATCCCTGGAATGACAAGGCCTTCGAGATCGCCCAGGCTTTAAAGTGATAATTTTTCAGAAGCAGAGCGGGCAGCAGGCTTCTGATAATGATAAAAAAGGAGTAAAACCATGGCAGAGAACTACAATTTAACAGATGAGCAGGTTATGTCTATCAGATCATCAGCCCTCAAGGGAGACCCCGAGGCACAGAATTACCTGGGCATGCTTTATTTCGGCGGCGTAAAAGTCGGCAAGGATGTAAAAAGGGCATTTGAGCTCTTCAAGCAGGCAGCCGAGGCGGGGAATGCCGAGGCGGCGATCAATGTGGCAGACTGCTACGAAAACGGAGACGGCGTAGACCAGGACTACCAGGAAGCATTTAACTGGTATAAGAAGGCGGCAGACCTGGGATCCCCCGAGGCCCAGGCAAGCGTCGGACTTTTCTATGAATTTGGTCATGTAGTGGAGAAGAATAAGGAACGCGCGGCCCTCATGTACCGGATGGCTGTCGAGGGCGGCAACACCGCGGCAAATTACCATCTGGCCCGCTACTACAGATCTGAGGGAGACAGCGACAATGCCTTCAAATGCTTCCTTGCGGCTGCCAATGCCGGCATAGGCGAGGCCCAGTATGAGGTTGCCAGATATTTTGAGAACGGCTGGGGCACAGAGAAGGATGACGCGCAGGCTATCCAGTGGTATGTAAAGGCCATAGGCTCCGGCAATCAGGAAGCAGAATTTGAGCTGGGCAACCGCTACTTTGAAGGCCGGGGCGTCGATAAGGATCTCGAGATGGCGACAAGGCTTTTCGCCGCAGCCGCCCAGCAGGGCCATATCCAGGCAGCGATCAACCTGGGCAAATGCCAGGATGCCGGCGTGGATTTTGAGAAGATGATGGCCGACGAGGAGAAGGAGCAGGCCGAGGCGAAGGCAAATGCTCAGAAGAAGGCGGAGGAAGAGGCGGCAAGCGGCCTCAGCCCCGAGTGCGCTGTCGGCATAGAATTCCGCCGTCAGTACGAGGAGCAGCACAGGAACAACTGATCCCGGGGCGGCGACGCACCAACTGATTCAGGGGCGGCGACGCACCGGATATAGAAAGGAAAAGAGGCATATGGGCCTTAACGAAACGCCGTCAGGTGAAAGGGTACACATCGGATTTTTCGGCAGGAGGAACGCCGGGAAGTCCAGCCTGGTGAATGCGGTCACGGGCCAGGATCTGAGCGTCGTCTCCGATGTCAGGGGGACGACGACAGACCCTGTCAGGAAGTCGATGGAGCTGCTGCCCATGGGGCCGGTCGTGATCACGGATACGCCGGGCTCAGACGATGAGGGGCAGCTGGGCGAGCTCAGGGTGAGAAAGACAAAGCAGGAGCTCAATAGGACGGACGTCGCCGTCCTTGTCGTGGACGCCTGCGCCGGCCTTGCCCCGGCCGACCGGCAGCTGATCGATCTCTTTCAGGAGAAAGAGATCCCCTATATCATAGCCTGGAACAAGTCCGACCTGATCGGGGAGACGGAGAAGGAAATGCTTTCTCAGGCGGCAGAGGCTGATAAGGCCCTATTCGTCAGCGCCGCTAAGGGGACGGGGATCGACGAGCTCAAGGAGAAGATCGGGCACCTGTCTCAGAATGAAGGGCCCAAGCTTCAGCTTGTGGGCGATCTGATCCATCCGGCTGACATTGTCCTCCTTGTCATCCCCATAGACAAGGCGGCTCCCAAGGGGAGACTGATTCTGCCCCAGCAGCAGGTCATCCGGGACGTTCTGGAGGCGGATGCGGCAGCCCTCTGCGTAAAGGAGTACGAGCTGCGGGAGATGCTGGACAAGCTGGGCACGCCCCCGGCTCTTGTCATAACGGACAGCCAGGTTTTTGCCAAGGTTTCGGCAGACGTGCCGCCCCAGATTCCCCTGACATCATTTTCCATATTGATGGCCAGGTATAAGGGCATGCTGGACACGGCCGCGGCAGGGGCGGCGGCCATCGAGAAGCTGAGGGACGGGGACACCGTCCTCATATCGGAAGGCTGCACTCACCACAGGCAGTGCGATGACATCGGCAGCGTGAAGATCCCCCGCTGGCTGAGGAATTACACAGGCAAAAAGCTCAACATAGAGACATCATCCGGCATGGGATTTCCCGACGATCTGTCCCCCTACTCGCTGATCATCCACTGCGGGGGCTGCATGCTGGGCGAGCGGGAAGTGCGCTACCGCATGAAGTGCGCGGCCGACCAGAATGTGCCTATCACAAATTACGGGATCGCCATCGCCTACATGCAGGGGATCCTCAGGAGATGTCTGTCCGTATTTCCCCATCTGCTGGACATATTTGAGGATTGATTTCTTCCGGCGGGCGCCGGGAACGCGGCAGGTCCGCTTTTGTCTGACAGATGTCACAAACATGATTTCTTCCGGCGGGAGTCAGGAACGCGGCGGGTCCGCTTGTTGTCAGGTATATGCCACAAACATGATTTCTTCCGGCGGAGTGACGTCCATTTTTGGGTTTTCGCCCATTTTGGACGTAACTTTTTTTAGCTGGCTAAAGGCATTACGTCCATTTAGGGCTATTTGCCGAATATGGACGTATGCCGGCAGACTTTTTTCGCCGCTGCATACGTCCATATTTCTCATTATTTCTCATTTTGAGCGATATGGACGTAATTCGTCCCAAATTCAGACTAATACTTGCGTCCATTTTTGCAATTTTCCTCGAAATGGACGTAATCTCCCACCGCGGCGGCAAAATTGCCCCTCAGGAGGGGACGGGGCGGCAGGCTTTTCCTCGAAAT
>OMWV01000014.1 GCA_900314845.1 uncultured Eubacteriales bacterium | reverse complement strand
GCCGCAGACAACGCACTATGCTGATGCATGACTACGGCTTATCAAAGAAATTATACTACACAGTCAGCAATACGGCAATATTTTTGGCCAATAAAATGGCCTTTTTGTGGGTTTTTTATGCATTTAACGGGTAATTTACAAAAAAAATGCCTCCTTTCTTACCACTTTGCCCGGGAATTCCTGAAATTTTCCGGAAAATGAAGCCGAAATTCCCTTCAAAAGGCCTATAACGTGCAAATGTACCGCGTGATATGTTAAAAATCTGCACTGATCTGAAAAAGGTGTGTCATGTTCCTGCAAAGGCAGGCGCCGTCCAGGCAAAGTGATCAGCCGTCCGCTGCTTCTGTGCAGCTGATCCGGTCTTATGATCCGACTATAACATCCCGGCAGGCGGGCAGCAAATATCATTGTCCGACAGGATCCGTCATATTTCGACAGTTTTCCTTACAGGCTCCCTTTTTTCGACAGGAAAAAACATGACCTGCTGATATTTTATTCTCAAAAATACAGACTTTACATGGTATTTCATTAAATGTATAATAGGCACTGATAATCCAGTACGTTCATTACAGAAGGAGGCGGCAGACTTTGAAGATTGAGAAATTAAGCGAGAATACGCTTCGCTGTACTCTTACAGCTGATGATCTTGCCAGCATGCGCGTGGATCTTCATGAGCTTGCGTACGGATCAGAGAAGGCGAAACACCTTTTCCAGGATCTCATGTCCCGGGCATTCGCTGAATTTGGGTTCACAACGGATGGCTGCCCCCTTGTAGTGGAGGCTGTGCCCATGCAGACCGGAAGCATCATTCTTCTTGTCACTAAGGTCAGTGACCCTGAGGAGCTGGACTCCAGGTTCGCCCGCTTCACCGACACATCCGGTGCTGAAGACGAGGATAACGATTTCCCTCCGGAAGACGCGGATATCATTATCCCCCCGCAGGAGGATGGTGAATTTGAATCCATTGACCTCCTCTCAGACGATCACCTCTTCTACAGTGACGAGGAAGAGTATGTGTGCGATGCCGGGGCGCCGAAAAAATTTCCGGCCGATGACGGCCCTGATTTCACAGAAGATGACATGGACAAGTTCAACAGGAGATTTTCTGAATTTCTCGGCAAGAACTGCCAGATGTCCGACGAGGACACCGGCAAGGAAGAGAAGCTGCAAAGCGAGCAGGATCCCCCTTCCGGGGAAGCATCCTCCGAGGGCGCTCTCAACCTGGACATTCAGGTTCTTGAGTTTAAAGCCCTGTCAGCGATAGAAGCCTACTGCCGCACCCTGAAAGGCGACCCCTCCTGCTCCAGCTCTCTCTATAAGGATCCCGACAAGGGACTCTATTACCTGATCCTTCAGGCAAAGCCGGGCTGCCAGAGGAAGTTCAATATCGCCGTCGCCATGGCAGGCGAATTCGGAAGGCGCTGCAGCAATTACTATTTCAATATTTTCCACTATGACGAATTCTGTCAGCTGCTGATAAAAGACAAAGCGATAGAGGTCATGAGAGACCTGTGAATGCGTCATCTCGAGCCCTTCGCGCCTCGTCGTGCGTCGCTTTCACAATAAAAAAAGAGCCGCATATCTGATATGCAGCTCTGTTTTTTTACTACTCTGAAAAGGATCAGCCTTCCTCGATAGCTTCTGTAGGGCAAACACCAGCGCATGAACCACAGTCGATGCACTTATCGGGATCGATGACATACTTGCCGTCGCCCTGAGAAATAGCCTCGTTAGGGCACTCATCGATACAGGTTCCGCAAGAAAGACAAGCATCTGTTATAACATATGCCATGGTAAAATACCTCCTTAATTAAAATGATAAAAAATATTTCGTACATGGGTATTGTAATACAAAAAGCCTTATTATACAAGAGAAATATTGTATTTTTGTTAACATTCCCCACCGGCTTAAGTGATAAAATTTATCGCTGCAATTCCCGGATAATGTATTCTTCTCCAAAGAAATGCAGGCACCGCCGCCCTTGCAAAAGCTCCGGGCCTGTATTATAATAGCGGAAGATATCAACACCGCGCCGCAGGGTGGAAGTCAGACCTTGAAAGGAGGTTTTATCATGGCAGCAGCTGAAATTACAAAGGACACACTGGTAGGTGACCTTCTTAAGATTGATGCGAATGTTGTTCCCCTTCTCATGGGCATCGGCATGCATTGCATCGGATGTCCTGCATCCCTTATGGAATCTATAGAGGAAGCAGCTTACGTTCACGGGATAGATCCCGAACAGCTTGTCATCGAGATCAACAAAGTGATCTCTGCCGACAACGAGAAGGCAGCTCAGGACTGATCCTGTAATGATGTATATAAAAGGCACCGGCCTTTTTGGCCGGTGTCTTTTTTATGCATATGGACTTTATTTCTCTTTATTGGCAAACTTTGTAAACTGAGGAAGCCATACAAGCTCCACCGTGCCGATTGGGCCGTTTCTCTGCTTGGCGATGATGACCTCCGATATGTTCTTCTTCGGGCTGTCCTTGTTGTAATAATCGTCGCGATACAGAAACATAACAACATCCGCGTCCTGCTCTATGGCGCCGGATTCACGAAGATCCGACAGGATCGGCCTGTGGTCGTCACGCAGCTCGCAGGCTCGGCTCAGCTGCGACAGGGCGATCACCGGCACGTTGATCTCTCTGGCCAGGGCCTTCAGAGACCGGGATATCTCGGATATAGCCTGCTGCCTCGACTCCGTTCTGCCCCCCGCGCTCATAAGCTGCAGGTAATCGATCATGATCAGGCCAAGGTCATCATGCTCCAGCTTATACTTTCTGCACTTGGACCGCATCTCAGACACTGTAATGCCCGGCGTATCGTCAATGATAAGGGGCGCATTGCTGATATCGCCCGCGCTCTCGATCACCTTCTCCCAGTCGGAAAACTTGAGATTGCCGGACCTGAGCAGCTGGGCATCCACCTTGGAAAGGGTTGCCAGCATACGGTTGACCAGCTGATCCTTTGACATCTCCAGGCTGAAGATCAGCGCGGGCACGTGATTGTGCACGCAGACATACTGAGCGATATTGAGGGCAAATGCTGTCTTCCCCATGGACGGCCTTGCCGCCAGCAGGATCAGATCTGAGGGCTGAAAACCGGATGTCTTGTAGTCCAGATCATAGAAGCCGGACGCCAACCCCGTCACATTTCCCTTGTGCCGGCTGGCTCTGTCTATCTTCTCTATTACAGAGAGGACAACGTCGCTGATGGGGACAAAATCTTCCACATGCTTGCGCTGAAGGACATCGAAGATCTTCTTCTCAGCATTGTCCATGATATCATCTATGGGTTCCTTGTGCTGGTAGCACTGATTTCCTATCTCCTCGCTTGTCTTGATCAGACGGCGCAGAAGGGCATCATCTCCCACGACCTGCGCGTACTGCCTGACATTGACCGATGACGGCACACTGTTCAAAAGCTGGGCGATGAACTCCGGACTGGAAAATTCTTCCGGCATGTCCTTCCTGTGAAGGCGTTCTGTCAGCGTAAGAGGGTCGACAGGCTTATTCTCGTTGTAGAGCTCGACCATCGTGTCAAAGATGATCCCATACTGGCGCTGATAAAAATCACTGCCGCTTATCATCTCCGACGCCGCGGCCAGAGCATCCTCATCCATAAGCATAGATCCGATGACAGCCTGCTCCGCCTCTGCGTTATGCGGAAGTATCCTTTTGATTACCGCTTCTTCTGAAGCCAAAGACTTCACCTCCCAAGAGCTCTTAGCCCTCTGTTACCTTGATCGTGAGTTTCGCGATCACCTTCTGGTGGACCTTGTAGTCTACGATAAATGTGCCCAGCGCCTTCAGGGGCTCGACAAGCTGAAGCTTCTTTTTGTCAATCTCAACGCCCCTCTGCTCCTTAAAAGCAGCCGCGATTTCCTTTGTGGAGACAGAACCGAAGACTTTTCCGCCCTCTCCTGCCTTAATCTTGACAATAACCGGCTTGTCCTTGATATCCTCCGCAAACGCGAGAGCATCTTCATAGAGCTGCTTAGCCTTCTTGGCCTCATTTGCCTTCTGAAGCTTCAGATCGTTCTCATTCTTGGCCGTAGCCTCAACTCCCAGCTTCTTGGGCAGGATAAAATTCCTTGCGTAGCCGTCGCTTACATTTACGATCTCTCCCTTTTTGCCAAGGGACTTCACATCCTGAAGCAATATTACTTTCATCTATAATTCTCCTTTCTCCTTCATAGATTTCACTGCATTCCTCACCCGCTCCATAGCCTCGGCTTCCCGCACATCCACGAGCTGGGCGCCGGCGATCGTCGTATGGCCGCCTCCGCCGAGTCTTTCCATAACAAGCTGGACATTCATGGTCTCCAGCGAGCGGGCGCTGATAAACACCGTATCCTTCACCTTTGTAAATACAAAGGCTGCCTCTATTCCTCTGATATTGAGCAGTTCATTTGCCACCTGGGCACCCACGACCTGGGGACTTGCCAGCCCCTCAGAAGGGCACACGGCATAGGCGTAACGCCCATCTATCACAGCGTCCTTGACAGCCTCAGCCCTGGCCTTAAATGTCTTCATATCGTCACGCAGCTTGACCCTGACTCTGTTCACATCAGCGCCGCTCCGCCTCAGGTAGGCCGCCGCCTCAAACGTCCTCACACCAGTCTCATTCAGGAAATTGTTCGTGTCTATGATGATGCCGGCATAGAGAGCGTCCGCCTCCTCGGGTTTGAGCTTAATGCCGTCCGCTATATACTGCAGGATCTCCGTAACCATCTCACAGGCCGATGAGGCATAGGGCTCAATATAGGAAAGGACCGGATTCTCGATGGAATTGCCACTCTGTCTATGGTGGTCAATGACGACCACCGTCCGGGTCAGATCAAAAAGACTCGGCGCCTCGACCCTGTCCGCCGTGCTGACATCGACAACGACAAGGGCCGTATTGTTGTCAACGATCTTAGCCGCCTCCTCGGACGTCATAAACATGTCGCTGCTGTACTTGGGATTATCCAGAAAATGCTCAATGATCGGCCTGACAGACGTTGATACATCATTGAGGACGATATGGGCCTCCTTGTTGAGCACTCTGGCCGCCCTGTAAACACCGATCCCGGCGCCGACACAGTCGACATCCCCCAGCCGGTGTCCCATGACAACGACCTTGTCCTTGCCCTGGATGACCTGCCTGAGCGCGTGAGCCTTCACCCGCGCCCTGACCCGGGTGGACTTCTCCACCTGCTTTGTCTTGCCGCCGTAATAAGACATCTTATCCCTGTCCTTGACGACAGCCTGGTCGCCGCCCCGGCCAAGAGCCAGGTCTATCGCATGTCTTGCCCACTCCTGAGCCTGGGCATAGGTCTCCGCGTTCGTCCCGATGCCGATACTGAGGGTAACGCTGAGCTCGTTGCCGATATTGATCTCCCTGACATCGTCCAGAAGAGGGAATCTGGCATCCTGCATCCTGGGCAGGAACTTCTGCTTCATGACAAATATATATTTGTCCTTCTCTATCTTATCCACAATGGCGTCAAAATTCTGCAGATATTTTGTGATCTTCCTCTCCACAAGAGCCGCCAGCAGGGACCGGCGTACCTCCTCTGTGCTGCCGAGAGCTTCCTCATAATTATCCACATAGATCAATCCGCATACCAGTCTCTGGCTGCTGATCTCCCTGCGCGTCTTAAGCATCTCCGTCTCGTCAAAGAGATAGAGGGCAAATACATTATAGCCGTCCCTGTTCGTTCCGGCCATCTTGTTGGCCGATATAAAATCGTCGATATCCACGCCGGATACCACGGCCTTGTAATCCCTGTCCTCATACTTGAGGTGGAAGATGGCCTTATTGCCCTGCCTGATCTGCGAGGGCCTTGCCTCCGGGAAAAGAGAAGCGATATTCTTCACTCCCGGATGCCCCTTGAGCAGGATCTCCATCTGCCTGTTTACCCAAAGGATCTTCCCGGTCTCATCCAGCAGCGTATACGGGATCTCCATATCCCTCACCATATTCTGCTGCACCTTGGAAAAATCGGACGCGAAACGCACCATATCGTCCAGGATCCCCGGCCTCAAATATACATCGAGAAGGACTGCTGCCACGCAGTAAGCGGCAAGAAAGGCAAGCACGATAAGGCCTGCCCTGATATCAACCGCAAATGCTGCCGCATCGGCAGCCGCAACGATAAGGCCAAGATACAGAGGCCAGCGCATGAGTGTCTTCAGGCTTCCTCTAAGTTTTATTTTCTTCTTCATAATGTATGCAGCTCCCCTGAAAGAGCCGATTTATTTCCCGGCTTTCTCTGCCTGCCTCTTCTCGTACTCATCCATCCGTTTCACAGCCTTGTATACATTCTTGCATTCCGGATACTTTGCCAGAAACATGTTCTTGAAAGCAAAAAAGAGGGAAATCTCATAATTGTCGTCGTCCTGTCTGAGCAGGGGCTCTTTCCTGTCGATCAGATCTATCATATACTGGTCCCTGCGCAGCCCCGCGTAGCGCTTCATGAACTCAACAGTGACCGGCAGGCGGCGCAGCCTTGTCACATAATCCGGATGAGATTCCTTGGCCTGTGCATACTCTGCAGACTCCCGTGAACTCTTGTCCTCCAGGGCCTCCTCATAGGCTTCATTGATGTAGATGACCTTAAGAGCATCATGAATATACATCTTCGGCTCCATCACATCGAGTGCAGCGGGATCAAAATCATCTTTTATGAATTCACCCATAATAAACCTCCGTTTCCTTATGATAATTTACACCTGCTCCTTTTCCGGGCGCAGGGTATATTTCATATCGTCCAGTATAGCACATGCATAATGAAAAAAAAAGCATCTCAAAAACGCAAAACCCGGGAGGCGATCTCTCGCTTCCCGGGCACTTTGTTGACTAAATTAATCTGCGATGTAAGGCAGAAGTGCAAGATGTCTTGCTCTCTTGATGGCTGTTGTAAGCTTCCTCTGATGCTTCGCACAGTTTCCTGTGATACGGCGGGGAAGGATCTTGCCCCTCTCTGAGATATATCTTCTGAGCTTGTTGACATCCTTGTAATCTATAACGGCGTTCTTATCTACGCAGTAGATGCAAACCTTAGTCCTTCTGCGCATCGGTCTCCTTCTGGGAGCTCTGCCGCCATCTTCTCTGTTGTATGGCATATTAATTACCTCCTGTTATGATACCGCTGCCCCGGCCCTGCCGAAGCACTCAGTATGATCATTGGAAAGGAAGATCATCATCGATCGCGTCAGGTATATTCATGAAACCATCTGCGGGAGCCTCACTCGGAGCAGGTCTGCTGCCCGAAGGAGCTGAGCTGCCGCCGCCATAGCTGTAGCCTGCGCCTTCCGTGCTTCTCACACGGTCATTCGCAGCCTTGCTCTCGGCAAATTCCTGATTCTCAATTACGACATCCGTTGTATAAACCTTGTTTCCGTCGCGGTTTGTATAAGAACCGGTCTGGATCCTGCCGACTACAGCGATCTTGATGCCTTTTCTTAAAAATCTCTCCGCAAATTCAGCCTGCCTGCCGAAGGCAACGCAGTTAATGAAATCCGCATCCTGTTCGCCGTCACGCTTGAACGCGCGGTCCACAGCAAGTGAATACCTTGCAACGGCAGTCTGATTCTGATTCTGAGAATATCTGATATCTGGATCTCTGGTTAATCTGCCCATTAAAATAACTTTATTCATCTAGACAACTCCTCATAAGAAATATATAAGCCGAACAGACGGCTTATACACAAAAGGTTAATCGTCCTGCCTGATGCATAAGTATCTGATTACGTTCTCCATAATACGAAGACGCTGCTCCAGCTCTCCCGGACAGCTTGACTCGGCATCGAACTTAATGAAGTAGTAATAGCCTTCCTTCATCTTCTGGATCTCATAAGCAAGTCTCTTCTTGCCCCAGTCATCAACACCTGTTACAGTGCCTCCGAAACGGGCGATCATGCCTTTGATTTCCTCGATAACCGCTGCTCTCTGCTCGTCCTCGATCTTTGTTGTGAGAACGACAGCCAGTTCATACTTATTCATGCGCATTGCACCTCCTTCTGGACTCATCGGCCCTCCGCTCTGCGGAGAGCAAGGAAAATTAACATATCACAGTTAATCAGCTTATCATAAATATGTAAAATATTCAAGTGTTTTTTTCTGCCTTCCAGCCGGCATTTTCACTCGCTCCCGCCCGGCCGCTCCAGGGCCTTAAGCCCCTTTTCGACCTGCCTGCGGGCCATCATGATCTGCCTGCCGCAGCCCCGGCACTCCAGCCTCATATCCGCCCCGGTCCTTACAACCTTCCAGGCAAAGCTCCCGCAGGGATGCTTCTTCTTCATCTCTATGATATCTCCCACCCGAATATCCATTCCTGCCTCCATTTTCCCAGAGTAAGAAAAGGCCCGGGCTTTGACGCCCAGGTCAGTGAAGTAGCGGGGGCCGGATTTGAACCAACAACCTTCGGGTTATGAGCCCGACGAGCTACCGGATTGCTCTACCCCGCGATAATAAGATGAGCCTTGCGCTCATTTATGGCTTTATTATAGCTCATACGCTATCCCCTGTCAAATTTCCGTCCAAAACAAACTTCTCTATGGCGCAGGCCACTCCGTCCCGGTCATTGTCAAGAGTCACATAGTCCGCCGCATCCTTTATCTCCTGATCCGCGTTTCCCATGGCCACGGCAAATCCTGCCGTCTCTATCATGGTCCTGTCATTGTCCGTATCGCCGCATGCCATGACCTGTTCCCGGCTGATGCCCATCCGCCCGGCAAAATCAAGCAGGGTCTGTCCCTTGTCCGCCGTGCCGATCTCCATGTTAAAGGGGGCCCCGTAGACCACATTCACTCCCTGCAGATCTTTCAGCCGGGCAAATGCTTCCCTGTTGTCCTTATCATTGTCAAAGGATATGACGAACTTCTCCAGATCCTCTATGCCGGAATCGATAAGCCCCTTCATGTCACTGACAGGCGTCCGGGTCCTCTCAATATATTTTTTATACCAGGGAACATAGGCAGATCCTTCTGATATCACTCTCTCATAGCCTGCCCGGTCCGAATAGGCGATCCCGCCCGCGTAGTATCCGATGTCTCCCCTGACCGTCAGAAGCCGGTCCATGACATAGCGGGCCGTCTGCAGCGGAATGTAGTGACTGATCAGAACCCTGCCGGACTGCAGATCGCAGACAGCCGCCCCGTTCGAGGTCAGGGCATACCTGACGCCCGGGATCCCGGTAAATGCCTCCGGCAGGCCGGACAGTGTACGCCCGGATGCCGGCATGACGATGACTCCTTTTCCCGCCGCTCTCATGATCGCCCGGCGGGTCCTTGGGGTGATCTCCTTCTTTGAATTAAAAGTCGTCCCGTCCAGATCCAGCGCGATCAGTCTGATATCCTTTTTCATATAAATTCCGGCCCCTTTCCGTCCTGTATGACTCTTCCTATTGTATCACATATCCATAGACGACACCGGTCTCTGTAAATATTGCTGCTTCCTAATACAGCAAAAACCATCCTGTTCCCCGGGGCAAAATGATAAACCAATGATAAATGATTTTGCAATTAATAAACCAATGATACATTTTGATAAATCCCGCTAAAATGGTATAATCAGAAAAAGGAGCATTCCTGTTAGGTAACAAATAGCGGATTTGCAAAAAAAGAGTACCTACCATAGAATAAAGTTGTTAACCGACCAAAGT
>OMWV01000003.1 GCA_900314845.1 uncultured Eubacteriales bacterium | reverse complement strand
GCTGGTGGTTAGCTAAGGGATGCAAGGCATCCCTTGGCACCGCAGGTACCTAAGAGCAATTTACACACAAATTTGGACTTGACTGTTTTATCCTAATAGCTGCATAAAGAATACCGCCAACGGATGAATCCATTGGCGGTATTCGAGGCTGCTTATTATTTCTCTCATTCCCCCTGTCAGTCCTTATAATTGTGTACCTTGTCCAGCAGGCTGTTCTTGAGATCCCAGAGCTTCTGGGAAAGATCTACATAGATCGTCTGCGGGTTGTAAAGACGCCTGGACTCTTCCCAGAGGGTCTCCTGCTCGCGCAGGCAGTAATCCCGGATCTCCATGACAGAAGGGGAAGTGTAAACGACCTTGCCGTTCTTTATCACGGGAACCAGAAGCTCCCTGATCCTATAGGATCCGCCGGCCAGAGTCGTCCTCTTCCATGTGGACAGGGGATCGAATATGGTCAGGTTCTGGCTCTCATCGTAGACCTCATCGTCCAGGATGATCAGATCTGCCCTTATCTTGCCCGTCTCCTTGTCATAAAGCCTCAGGACCCGCTTGTTGCCGGGGTTCGTCACCTTCTCTATATTCTCGGATACCTTTATCTTGGGGATAGCCCTGCCGTTCTCATCGTAAATGCAGGCCAGCTTGTATACACCGCCGAAGGAGGGCCAGTCCTTGGAAGTGATCATGTTCGTGCCGACACCCCAGGATGTGATCTGGGCCCCCTGATTCATCAGGCTGTTGATCAGATATTCATCCAGGTCGCTGGAAGCGGAGATGACCGCATCCTGAAAGCCCGCCTCATCCAGCATGACGCGCGCCTTCTTCGTCAGATAAGCCAGATCGCCGCTGTCCAGGCGGATTCCATAGAGTTTTGAATGAATGCCCTTCTCGCGCATCTCGCTGAATATCTGAATGGCGTGCTGCACGCCCTGGATCGTGTCATAAGTGTCCACCAGCAGCAGGCAGTTATCCGGGAAAAGCTCCGCATAGGTCCGAAAAGCCTCCAGCTCTGTCTTAAAGCTCATGATCCAGCTGTGCGCGTGGGTGCCCTTAACGGGAATGTCAAACATCTTGCCCGCCAGCACATTGCTCGTGCCGACACAGCCGGCTATGACAGCCGCCCTGGCGCCGTAGATGCCGGCATCCGGCCCCTGAGCCCTTCTGAGTCCAAACTCCATAACACCGCCCCTGGCCTCGTGAACGACCCGGGCAGACTTTGTCGCGATCAGGCTCTGATGATTTATTATGGTCAGCAGGGCTGTCTCGACCAGCTGAGCCTCCATGATAGGCGCGACGACCTTTACAAGCGGTTCCCTGGGAAATACGATGGTTCCCTCCGGGATCGCGTAGATATCTCCCGTGAACTTAAAGTTCCTGAGGTATTCCAGAAAGTCCTCCATGAAAAATCCCGTGCTCCTCAGGTACTCGATATCCTCATCAGAAAAATGAAGATCCTCTACATACTCTATGGCCTGCTGCAGACCGCAGCAGATGGCATAGGCGCCGTTGCAGGGATTCTTCCTGTAAAATACGTCAAAAACTACCTTCTCTCTCGCATTCGTCTTAAAATACCCCTGCATCATGGTAAGCTCATACAGATCGGTCAGCAGAGTCAGATTACCATAATTCATCTTAAAATCCTCCATAAATAACAAACAGCCAGGCGTAATTATCAAGAAAGGCCGCCGGATCAAGGACCCGGCGGTCTCCATCTGCGGCCTCTTTCATTCCCTGTGCATCTTCTCAGTCATCTTCACGGCTGCGCCTACATTGCCCTGCGCAGCAAGAAGGATAAGCGGGATATCGGGAAAACCCCGGTATTCCTCCGGCCTCTCAAACATATACAGATCCCCGCCGTCGGGAAGCGCATATTCTCTGAGCGTATCCGGGAAAGACCAGCCTTCTCCATTCTTACAGACCAGTGTCAAAGCAGCTGACAAAAAATATCTTATCACACTTCGTCCATTCCCATTCGTCTGATACTTTGTGTCCAGGCCATTCAGATACTTTCTGAAATCCTTCTCGTTAAAAATTGCCACACTGCTTTTGTACCACTTCGTCATTACGTACCGATCGTCCTGACTAAGATTGAGTTTCATGCTGCCATTCTCGTAAAAATCAACCTTCTCGCTCATAAAAACCCCTTCTCGCGCAATACTTAAGATTGACCAATGACACTACACGTTCCGACTACTTGCAACTATTATAAATCTGAATCAGGCATTTTTCAACTATCGTTAGTTTATTAACGTAATAGTCAGAAAACATCACCGGCGCTCCTGTGTCCGGCTCTTCAGTATCTGTTGTGGACGACCTCTATGGCGGCCGTCTCATCCCTCATCTTTATCTGGGTCCCGTCATCCAGGATGGCTGTCCCTGTCATGAGGCCGAAGACCTGGTGCTGGTCACTGTCTATCAGCTTCAGATCTATGTCCGCCTTTCTGTCCAGGATGGGCATAAAGACCGCCTCGAACCTTCCGTCGCTGGAGGTGATCGTCCAGGGCTTCATGAAATCGCGGTGGCCTTCGTCATCCGTCATGATCTGAAAGGCAATATTTTCCAGCTTGTGGACCTTGTGCCCATAGTAGAGCAAATTCTCGCTGGCCGGTCTGCGGTCGCTGAAGCCGTAGCCCAGGTTAAAGCCGAAGGGTACGCCGTCTATGGTTGTGGAACAGGTCCCCCAGTACCAGACATTGTCATAGGTCCAGACGCCCCGGCCCCAGTCCAGCATGGCCATATCCTTTTTGGGGTGAAAATGGATGCTGTTTCCGCCTGCCGTCACCGTCCCGCCTGCCGGCATGCAGTTTATCTTCTGATTATAGTAAAATGCTTTCGGATCCTGCCGCCAGGGCGTGGCGATGCACATGCTCTCCATGTCCGGGCAGAGCATCCGGATATCCGCCCTCAGGTCCTTTCCGTCCATGAAATTTTTGAAAATGCAGCGGACCCTGCGCCTCCCCGGCTCAGCGTCATACTTGATGCGGACCCGGCTGTTCCCATAGACGACAGACCCCGACGAGGACACGGCCCGCAGGCCCATCCTGCCCAGGGGGAAAGGCGTGAGCACAGTCTGGGTCTTCTCCATGGGCTTTATGGGCTGATCTTTCCTCTGGCCCGCGAATATGGGGCTGTCCCCGCGAAGATCGATCAGGGATACGCTCACGAGGCCGGCATATCCCAGGTCAGATATGGTAAATGCCGCTGCTGACCTCTCATTCATGACCAGGTAATAGTCCCACTCCTTTATCCGAAGAGGGGATGCCTTGATATCTCTCCTGTCATATACCCAGACCGGATGCCGGGCCCAGCCGGGCTCTGCAACGATGCCATTCTCATTCAGAAGCCTCTGCTTCCTGACTACTTCATGCTGCATACGATCCCTCCTTTATCATATTCCTTCCCTTGCGCTTGACGCTGGCTTTTGAGAGTGCTAGTCTAAAGTGTAAACGCAGTGGAGGATTTTATATGTCGAATTTTATCTTTGCGCTCAACGCGACGATTCCAATTTTCCTGATCATCGTACTTGGCTATTTCCTGAACAGGATAAAGATGGTCAACGCCAATTTCATAGAGATCCTGAATAAATATGTCTTCAAGATCGCCCTCCCTGTCATGCTCTTTAAAGATATAGCTACAACGCCCATTGACAAGGTCTATGATCCCCGCTTCATCGCCTTCTGCATGATCGGCACAAGCATCATGTTCCTGGCAGTGCTTCTCTTCGCGGAAAAGTTCATAAAAGACAAGAGGGAGATCGGCGCCTTTACCCAGGCGGCGGCCAGAGGCAGCGCCGCCATATTCGGCATAGCATTTGTACAGAATATCTATGGGGAGTCCGGCATGACCCCCATGATGATCATAGCCGCCGTCCCCTTGTACAACATTTACTCCGTCATTATCCTCAGCATTTTCGGTGAGAAATATCCCCAGGACGGCTCCGCGCCGGAGCACAAAGGCGGAAAGGAACTGGCCCTCCACACCCTGAAAGGCATCGTCACAAACCCCATCATCCTGGGCATAGCGGCAGGCTTTCCCTTTTCCCTGGCAGGCGTCAGTCTGCCCCCTATCGTTCTTAAGACGATCACCAGCATAGGGGCGACAGCTACTCCCATGGGCCTCATAGCCGTCGGAGCTGCCTTTGAGGGCAGAAAGGCCGTGAAGAAGCTAAAGCAGACTCTGGCCGCCTCCCTGATAAAGCTCATGGTTCTGCCGGCTCTATTCTTCCCCTTTGCCATCATGCTGGGCTTCAGGCAGAGTGCCCTTGTCGCCATCCTCATCATGGTGGGAGCGCCGACGACTGTTTCCTGCTATATCATGGCCAAAAACATGGGCAACGATGACGTACTCACATCCAGCATCGTCGTGACCACGACCCTGCTCTCCTCCGTCACCCTCACATTCTGGCTTTTTATCCTCAGGACCATGGGGCTGATCTGACAGGACGCCCGAGAGCAGGCGCGGTCTAGATCAGGCCGATATGGTAACCGGGACGGGGCCTCCTTGTCTGCTTCGCGCAGTACTCTTCCACATCTTTTGCCGCTGCCGCCAGGAAGTCCTCCCTCTCCATGGAAGAAGCCGGCTTCCCGTCCATCTGCGCCCGCATCACGCTCTTACTCCAGGCGCTCTCAAATAGATTGCGGACAAAACGGGCATTGGAAAAGTCTTCCGAATCCACGACATTTTGCTTCAGATCCATGAAGTAATGGCTGACAGTCTCCTTCAGCCCATTTCCCGCCTGCATATGGTTTCTCTCCACCATATCCATAAATATATCCGCCAGTTCCTCCCGGCTGTAATCCGGAAAATAAAGTTCGTAGGGCATATCTTCCCTCAGGGAAGGCTGGCAGGCCAGAAGCCTGTTCATCTCCTCCTCATCGCCGGCCAGGATGACCAGCATGTTATCCCTCTTCATAAATCCGTCCAGCATCTGCAGAGATTCCCCGGCAGGATCATCCCCCTCAGGATCACCGTCCGTGAAGCGGTAGATCTCGTCTATGAAAAGGACAGACCCCCTGGCATCTGAGCATATGGAAAATACGCCGGGAGCCGCCGCGCCCTCTTCCGGTGCCAGAAGATCAGCTGCCGAGTGCTCAAAGAAATAGCCGTGAGAGAGCATGCCTTTTTCCTTCATCCTCCTGCCTATGATCCGGGCGACGGTAGTCTTGCCCGTGCCGGGCCGGCCGATAAAACGGATATGCAGGGGGCCGCCTTTGCCGCCCGCTCTGTCCTCCTGGATCTGAGCCAGAAGCTTTTCGATCTGACTGCGGATGCGAAAAGCGCAGATCAAATCGCTCAAGTCTTCCCCGGCAGGCGGAAGAGCCAGAGGATCCTGAACAAAATCTTTCAGATCATCGGCGCAGATACAGATCATCTCCGGGGGCTCTTCTCCATCTGCGTCCCCGGGCGCGGCAGGGCCTGCATCGGCAGAAGAGCTCATGGCCCTGATCTTCTGATAGATCATATCGCCGGCTATCTTTTTGAGGGTCAGCATCCCGTAAAATCTCCCGTCAGATTTCTCCTCCGCGATTCTCTGACCGAAGAGTTCCCAGGCTCCCTCATCCGCGCAAAAACCGCAGGATGAGAGGATATCATCCGCCGCCTCTCTGAGCTGGTCCCCGCCCAGGGGGACAAAGGAAACCGGCTGTACCTGGAGAACGTCGTTGAGCTTTTCCAGAAGCTTTACCAGGACATTTTGTTCCATGTAAGGCACCCGAAAGACATAGATCAGATCATCCGCCGCGTCGGCAAGGGAGAGGAGAAAATTCCTGAACTTTTCCGTTCCCGCCTTCGTGGTCCAGGCACTGATATCTATGATCACAAAACGGCCCGATATCTGGGCAGCCGCGTCAGCAACCGGTCCCAGAACATCCGCCTCCTCGCTGTCCGGAGGCAGAACGGCAGAAACCGCCAGGTCCGCGGCATTGAAAAGACGCTCTGTCTGCATAAGGGCTGTCAGAAGATTGACAGAAGAATTCAGACCCCAGCCCTTGTCTATGGAGAAAAGATAGCTCCGGGAACCGAGCATGTACTGAAGCCCCCTCTGGCGGATAAGAGGCGCCATCCGGTGGATCTCATTGCAGAGGCTGATGAACTGATCCGCCCCTCTGACCCTGGACACGGCCTTAAGCACATTTTCCACATCTTCCTCATTGACCGGCAGGGCAAAAAACTCCTCGTCCGTCAGAGCCTGTCCCCCGGCCTCCTGCTCCTGATCATCCATCTCAGGGGCAAGTCCGTCTTTATTCTCTGCCATCTGTCTTCCCTTCCTTTATAATATGGTCTATGATCCCGTACTCTATGGCCTCTTCCGGGAACATCCAGTTATTCCTGTCCGTATCCCGTTCTATCTCCTCCACCGTGTGGCCGGTGTTTGCCGCCAGGATCCTGTTGACCCTCTCCTTTATCCTCTGGCCATGCCTGGCCTCTATCTGGATATCCGTCATCTGGCCGGACACCCCGCCAAGGACCTGATGGATCATGACCTCGCTGTTCTCCAGGCAGTATCTCTTGCCCTTTGTGCCGCCTGCCAGGAGAAAGGCCCCCATGCTGGCCGCCATGCCCACACAGATCGTGGACACGTCGCAGCGGATGTGCTTCATGGTATCGTAAATGGCAAATCCCGCCGATACCGATCCGCCCGGCGAGCAGATGTACATCTGGATATCCGCCTTGGGATTGACGGATTCCAGGTAAAGCAGCTGGGCGATCACGCTGGCCGCCATATCATCAGAGACCTCGTCAAAGAGAAGAACGATCCTCTCCGTGAGCAGGCGGGCAAAGATATCCTCGCCCCCGCGTTCATTGTAAAATGCCGGGTTAATGATCATATCATCAGGCTCCTTTCCGCGTCAGCTTATTTATCATTTAACCTGAGATGCTTCTTTGTAAGCTTCTTCCCGTCATTGCTGACGGTATATCTCTGGTAGACCTCCCTGGGAACATCGTGCCCCTTTATCCGGGCGTAGATCAGGATCTTTGTTCCGGGCTTGGCTATCCCTGTCACGTCATAGATAGTCATATTGGAATATACGGCAAAGAGCCTGTACTTCTTAGCCCCGGGCTTTTTATAGCTTATCTTGTACTCCACCTGGGCACCGGCCGGCAGGCTGTTGACGTTCATATACTTGCGGTCTGTCCCCTTGGGCATGGTAAATTTCCGCGTGGCCTTGCAGGCAACGACCCGGTCTACCTGCTTCTTTACCTGGTCAAGATCCTTATAAAACATAGAGCCAGCGCTCTTGCCCTGATCCTCCAGCTTCAGGACCTTCGCGTATTTCTCGCTGGCCCTTCTCGCGCCCTCCCCGTTTACATGGTTGTAGTCGAGCATGGCATCATCCGGAAAGAGGTCCAGGCGCCCTTTGAGCATGTTCAGGTTATAGTAGCTGATGCCCTTTTCCTTCGCGTATTCTGTATAAAAATCTGTTGCCCCCTGATAATTCGTGATATTGTACATGGTCATGAGGGAGGTCGGGCCTGTGACAAGAGAGACCTTTATCCCCTTTTCCTTGCACAGGTCTATGATCTTGCCCAGCAGGGCCAGCTTGTCCGGATCCACCTTTTTCTCGGAAAATGTGCCCTCGCTCCTCATGGGAGTGGCGCCCTTCTTTACCGTCCTCTTGCTGTATACAAATCCGTTCCCGTCATAGTACTCTTTCTTTTTCTCCACAGGAGCAAAATCAGACTCTGCAAGCTTCTTTCTCTCCTGCCAGGTCGAAGCCAGGTAGGAGGGGGAGATGGAAGAGCCATAGCGGTAGAGATTGCTCAGGTAGAGCAGATCGTTGCCCTTAAGCACCTTGCTGACAAATTCAGCCTTGACGAGGGGATCTTCCAGCCTGTCATAAAGGACCATGTTCCCCCGGGGGCTCTTATCCTCCTGCTGGTAGAAAAGCTCATTGTAGCTGAGCCCCACGACCAGCCTTTTGGGATGCTGCTTTTTTATCAGCTCCCTGGTCAGATAATAACTTCCCTCTATGGTCTGAGCCACAGAGCCGGCATTAAGAACATTCTTATAGTCCGTCTCCCTGGCAAAAACCTTGGGGTCGAAAGACCGAAAAGTCCTGGAGGCTCCCACGAATATCAGATCATAGGTCTGACCCTTCTTCTTCATCTGGCTCAGATCGTGCTTATAATAATCCGCGTAGGATACCGGCACGACTGCCTGCCCCAGAAAATGAAAGAGAAGAAAGCTGACCACGGCCAGACTGATAAAATTCAAAAGATAAGCGGTTTTTTTAGTAAATTTCATACATAAATCCTGTCGTAGTTCCCGCAGTCTCACCTGCGCAGATCACAAGGGCCGCCAGAAGCAGCGCATAGACAAGGGCCCGCACAAAGCCGGGCGTCTTACCTTTAATCGCCTCCCACTTGCCTGACTCCTCAAATATATCCACAAGGATAAGCAAAAGAGAGAAAAAGCAGGCCGTAACGATGCTGATCGTCTGCATCTTGGGGAAAAATGTCCACTTGCCCACGCTCAGCCAGCCGCCCTCCCAGCCCCGGAAAACATTCTTATACATCATAAGGCACTGTCTAAATCCTGCCGTCCTTGACATGACACGAAGGAATCCTACGATGATAAACGTCCTGATGACCATGAAGACCCTCCAGGCACCCGGATGCCTGTCCGCGTGGATCAGGGCCTTGCCCTTGTCATACAGGGGTTTCATCTGCATGCTGAACACGATGATGAAAAGGTTAGCCAGACCCCAGAATACATACTGCCAGGCAGCTCCGTGCCAGAGACCGGTTATGACCCATACAAATATGAGGGCCAGATAACTGGGCACAAGCTTGCCCATGCGGGGGCCGAACTTCTTCCTGGACTTGTGGCCCAGTTTTTGTGCTGCCTTGCCCAGGGAGACGGGATAAAAGACATAATCGCGGAACCAGGTTCCCAGCGTGATATGCCATCTTCTCCAGAAATCCTCGACCGATACGGACAGGAAAGGCCGGGCAAAATTCTCATCCAGCTTTACTCCCAGAAGTCTTGACACGCCGCAGGCGATATCCATATAACCTGAAAAATCCGCGTACAGCTGCATGGCATAAAGGAGCATGGCCGCGCAGGCGTAAGGCCCGGTGTAGGCCTTCAGATTGCCGAAATAGGTATCAACCGCTATGCCCAGCTGATCGGCTATGATCACCTTTTTGCACAGGCCCCAGAGGATCCTCCGCGCTCCGCAGGCAATATTCTCATAGTCGAAATTGTGAGCCTGCAGCAGGCTCTTGCCCAGGGTATCGTAGCGGCTGAAGGGACCCTCGATCAGATGAGGGAAAAATGTGACGAAGACAGCCACATTGAGCAGGCTCTCATCCGCGGGGTACTTGCCCCTGCTCACATCTATCAGATAGCCCATGGCGGCAAATGTGTAAAATGATATGCCCAGGGGCATGATAAAGTGGGCATAGGGCACGTCGGGTATCCCCATGACGGCCCGGACCTTATTGACATTCTGTATAAAAAAGTCTGTATATTTTATAACCGCCCAGATACCGAAGTTGAGGAACATGGCCGCCAGAAGCACTCTCCTGTTCCTCTTCTCCCTTACCGCCCTAAGCTCCCGCCTCTGCTGCCTGGTGATATCGGGGATGGCCGCGGCCTGCTCCTTAAATTCCCTCTCGTGGCGGTTCATGACCCTGCCGGCGCCGTATGTCGTCAGCACCGTGATCAGCATAAAGACGGACAAAGCCCCGCTCGAGGCCAGGATGAACCAGGCGTTAAAAACCAGCAAAACAAAAAGCTGCATTCTTTTTGGCACCAGATAATACAAGATCACCAGCAGCAAACAGAATGCATAAAAATTAATCGATATAAAAGACACCGGACGGGGCCCTCCCTGCGCTAACTATCACTCAGCGAGCAACTTCTCTATAAGGTCCCACATGTTCTCGATCGAGTTAAAATTCTCCGGCAGAAGATCGTTGACATTGATCCTCAGGTCAAATTCCTCATTGATCTCGCTTACGATGGCGATAATGTCAAAGGAATCGAGCACCTTGCCGTCTATCAGATTCTTTTCCTTGTCAAAATCAAGATCCGGTCTGATCTCTTCCAGTATCTGTCTGAGTTCTTCCATTATTATTCTCCATTCCGCCGCAAAAAGGCGCGGCATAAATATCGCAAAGACTTTCCTGTCAGTATATAGCTAATCGTATTCTACCATAAACTATATTTTCATGGAAGCCTAAAAATGCCGGAAGGAGCCGCGGACCCTGCTGATGCGCAGAGCCTGCGGCCCCTCCTTTATATATATAAATTTCCCTTCCAAAGATTACAGGACCATATGGTTCATCCTGCTGATGACATCCTCCTGCTGCTCTCTTGTGAGATCTATGAACTTGACAGCGTAGCCGGATACACGGATGGTGAAGTTCGCGTACTCGGGCTTTTCGGGATGCTGCATAGCGTCGATCAGCTTCTCCCTGCCGAATACGTTGACATTCAGATGATGAGCTCCCTGATCAAAATAGCCGTCCAGGACTCTTGTCAGATTCTGCACCCTCTCCTCCTCGCTGTGGCCCAGGGCACCGGGATTTATCGTCTGGGTATTGGATATGCCGTCCAGAGCATATTCATAAGGAAGCTTGGCAACGGAGTTGAGCGATGCCAGAAGGCCGGCCCTCTCCGCGTCGTAGGACGGATTAGCGCCCGGAGCGAAGGGAGTCCATGCCTTGCGCCCGTCCGGCATAGCGCCTGTAGCCTTGCCGTATACGATATTGGATGTGATCGTAAGGATAGAGGTCGTGGGCTCGGAATTCCTGTATGTGTGATTACTGGCGATCTTTCTCATGAATGTCTTGAGAAGCCATACAGCGATATCGTCGGCCCGGTCGTCATCGTTGCCGTATCTGGGGAAATCGCCCTCCGTCTCAAAATCGACAGCTCGGCCGCTCTCATCGCGGATGCACCTGACCTTCGCGTATTTTACAGCGCTCAGGGAATCTACGACATTTGAAAATCCTGCGATGCCGGTGGCAAATGTTCTCCTGACCTGAGTATCGATCAGAGCCATCTCGGCAGCCTCGTAGTAGTATTTGTCATGCATATAATGGATGAGGTTGAGAGTATTTACATAAAGCCCTGCCAGCCAGTCCATCATGAGGTCAAATTTGTGCATCAGCTCATCGTAATCCAGATACTCGGACCTGATAGGTGCGTACTCGGGGCCGACCTGGATGCCCAGCTTCTCATCGACGCCGCCGTTTATGGCGTAGAGCAGGCACTTGGCAAGATTTGCCCTCGCGCCAAAGAACTGCATCTCCTTGCCGGTCTGTGTGGCGGATACGCAGCAGCAGATGCTGTAATCGTCGCCCCAGACAGGCATCATGACGTCATCGTTCTCGTACTGGATCGAAGAAGTGTCCACAGAGATCCTGGCAGCGTATTTCTTAAAATTCTCCGGCAGCCTGGAGCTGTAGAGAACGGTAAGGTTGGGCTCGGGAGCGGGTCCCATGTTCGCAAGTGTGTGGAGGAAACGGTAGTCATTCTTTGTTACCATGTGACGGCCGTCCATGCACATGCCGGCAACCTCGAGGGTCGCCCAGACGGGATCACCGGAGAAGAGGTTATTGTAGGACTCTATCCTGGCAAATTTTACGATGCGGAACTTCATGACCATGTGGTCGATGAGCTCCTGGGCCTCCTCCTCCGTGAGAACGCCTTCTGTCAGGTCTCTCTGGATATAGATATCGAGGAATGTTGAGATGCGGCCGACAGACATAGCGGCGCCATTCTGGGTCTTTACAGCGGCAAGGTAGCCGAAATATACCCACTGAACAGCCTCCCGCGCATTCCTTGCAGGGCGGGAGATATCGAAGCCGTAAGCGGCAGCCATGGTCTTCATCTTCTTCAGAGCCTTTATCTGCTCTGCGATCTCCTCGAGAAGACGGATGACATCCTCTGTCATAATGCCGTTTTTGCCGCACTCGAGCTTGTCCTCTTCCTTCTTTTCAATGAGATAATCTATGCCGTAGAGGGCGATCCTCCTGTAGTCCCCGACGATGCGGCCCCTGCCGTATGTGTCAGGAAGGCCTGTGATCACATGGCTCTTGCGGGCATTTCTCATCTCCGGAGTGTAAGCGTCAAAAACAGCCTCATTATGGGTCTTGTGATAGCTGGAAAATATCTTATCGAATTTGGGATCGATCTCATAGCCGTACATCTGAGCCGCTTCCTTGGCCATGCGGATGCCGCCGAAGGGCATAAATGCTCTCTTTAAGGGCTTGTCGGTCTGGATGCCGACGATCTTCTCCAGATCCTTCATAGAATCGTCTATATAACCGGCGCCGTAAGCGTCAAGATCAGAAACGACCTCAGTCTCGCAGTCAAGTACACCGCCGGCCGCACGCTCTGCCTTCTGAAGCTCCTCTACTCTGCCCCAGAGCCTGCCAGTTGCCTCTGTCGGGCCGGCCAGGAAGGATGCGTCTCCGTCATAGGGTGTGTAATTGTTGTGGATAAAATCACGAACATCTATATCATCTGTCCACTTGCTGCCTGTAAAACCGTGCCATTCTTCTCTCATCATGGAATATCTCCTCCGATCATTCTGAGTTTTCCCTGTCCGGCAGACTGCCTGCCGGGCATTTAGGCCGGGCCGCTTAAAGCACAGCCTGGTTTGGAAAACATTTCCAAATGTAAAGGATATCCCGAATGGCACAAAAATAAGCCGGCCACACCGGGCGATCCTCAGCCCAGACGGTCGACTTCAATATCATTTAGACTCCCATGTGGTTAGACCCACGATTCCGTCAGTCATCTAAACACCAATAAAATACCATCTTCCCCGGAAATTGGCAAGAGATGAATTGCACAAAAGGCTGATGGATTCCGTCTGCATTTCAGATATTTTGCATGGGAAATGCTCCGCCGGCCTTCTTGACATCCCCGGCTGTCCTGTTAGAATGAAACCTGTATGGCTCCGGAAGCCATGTCTGACTGATCATATATTTGCCGCCAAATGGCAGGCGGAGAAATGGAGAATAAAAAAATGATACAGGATATAAAGCCCCGCAGGCTGATCAACCACTACGACCCAGAGAAAAAGCCCTCCCCTTCAAGCCCTGTGCTGCTTTTTGACGGGAGGAGCGTCCTCCTTAAGGACAGAGCCGAGGGCGCCGGCCTTCTGAGATACAGCGATTTTATGGACCAGGTGTCCGCCCAGGATCTGACCTATCTTTTTTCCATCGACGAGGAAGACTACTTTCTCCTGCCCGATTCCTGCCAGACCCCGGCCAGCGGATGCAGCTTCTACAAAGTAAGGGATATCCGCAGCAAACATCTTCTGGAAAAGCCGGAAGCATTTGCCGTCAACACGGGCCGGCAGCTGGCCGCCTGGTATAGAGACAACCGCTTCTGCGGCACCTGCGGATCTGAAACCGTCCACAGCCGGACCGAGCGGGCCCTCGTCTGCCCTTCCTGCGGCCGGACCATCTACCCCCGCATTCAGCCGGCAGTCATCGTCGGCGTCACGCACGGGGACCAGATCCTCATCACCCGCTATTCGGACCGCCCCCTGGCATACGACGCCCTCGTGGCCGGTTTTACGGAGATCGGTGAGACCTTCGAGCAGACGGTAGAGCGCGAGGTCATGGAAGAGACCGGCCTGAAGGTGAAAAATATCCGCTACTACAAGTCCCAGCCCTGGGCCATCTCGGACGACATCCTGGCCGGCTACTACTGCGATGTAGACGGGGACCCGACTGTGCATATAGATGAAAGTGAGCTCAAGCGCGCCCTCTGGACCCGGCGGGAGGATATCACCGGCCAGCCGGATGACTACTCTCTGACAAACGAGATGATGATGGTCTTCAAGGCGGGCAAAGAACCCAGATAACAGAAAACGCCGCCGGGATCTCATTCTCCCGGCGGCGGGGCATCATGTCACTCTATATAAAAAGCCATCCCCTGACTCATCAGCCTTCAATGCTGATGGTCTTGGCTTCTACTGCCTTAGCGGGTTCCTCCTTGGGAATATCTACCGTGAGGACTCCGTTGTCAAACTTCGCGTGAATGTCTTCTTCCTTTACACTCTCGCCAACATAGAAGCTTCTGCTGACGGAGCCGGAATAGCGCTCCTTCCTCAGATATCTTCCGTTCTCATCCTTCTGATCATTGTTCTTCTCCACGGAAGCCCCGATGGTCAGATAGCCATCCTTGAGCTGTGCCTTTATATCATCCTTGTTATAACCGGGCATCTCCACAGCAAGCTCATATCCATTCTCTGTCTCCTTGATGTCGGTCTTCAAAACGTTCTGTGCGGGCATTTCAAAGAAGCTTCTGCCTGTCGGAAATGCAAATCCATCCATGAAATCATCAAATAAATTCTCTCCAAAAACACTGGGCATTAACATAATCTATTCCTCCTTGAAATCTATGTGTCATTCCGGCGACCCTTCTTAGAACCGCTTTCCTGATGTCTTTTCCTTTGTTCTATATGTAATATAACACGCTTTATTAGCACTGTCAATAGGTGAGTGCTAATTTTTTTAAATTTTTTTCTTTCCCTTGCATAAAAAGACTTAGGCTTCACACAAGGCAAGTACGTCATCCGTTATGGTATAAACTCCGAAAGTATTTCCTTCCTTATCGAAAAATTCCACTTCAAAGTTATGATCATCGTATTTCAAGACGATAGTACTACATCAAAAGGGCCGCCGCAGCTGCGGCAGCCCTCCAGTCACAAGGACAGCAATATTCTATTCTTCTCTTTCTTTCAGGAGCCTCTCAGCCATCTCTTCAAAGGCGGCAGTCCTCTCTTTGGGCGAGGAATACCGGGCCTTCACGCTCTCGCGGGCTTTGCCCAGTTCTCCCACGACATAGTCGTAGGCCTGGGGGATGGCAGTACCGATGATCTCCTTTATCTTCCGGGCAAAAAGCGGGCTCTTCCCGTCCGTGGAAACTGCCACGGTATAATTATCCTTCCGGATGATGGCTGGGAAGATAAAATCGCAGTATTCCACATCATCCACCGCATTCGCGGGAATACCTGCCTCCTTGGCTGCCCGGTAGATCTGCCGGTTCTTCTCCTTATCCCGGGTGGCAGCAGCCACAAGATCGGCGCCTGCAAGATCTTCCGGTCTGAAATCTCTTAACACGATCTCCACGCCTTCGCTCTGCCTGATATCAGAGCACATATCCGGGGCTATGACCCGGATATGGGCGCCAAAGCCCTGAAAAGCCCTGACCTTGTGAAAAGCCTCCCGGCCGCCGCCCACGACCAGGACCTGCCAGCCCTCAATGTCTTTCATAAATGGAAAATATGCCATAGCAGTCTTCCTCCCTTTCCCTGTTTACACCCATTATACCGAAAGAAGGGAGGCAAGACCAGCCCGCGTGACAGGGAATCTCTCAGATGATCCAGTTTGAACTTTCTATCATCATATTCTGAACAGTCAGATGGAAGATAGTATCAGCGATCCGCTCAGGCGAGGCGGCTCCCTTTTCCGGCGAAATCTCCTCCCAGAGCTTGTAGGATTCCTCGGATGAGAGTCTGTCATCCGGCCTCTGCCCCTTATCCAGCACAAGGAGTATGATCAGGCCCGTATCGCGCAGATGGCGAAGGACTCTTACGTAATCTTCCCCCTCATCCGGATGGTAAAGGTAGGTGTGACGGCCGTTGCGGGTCAGCACAAACTCCGCCTCCTCCAAAGCTTCCAGGGAAGAGCCGTCCTTTTCAGGACGAAACTCGATGATCAGGGGCGTCTGCCAGTTGAGGGAGGCACGCATGGTGCGGTCAGCTGCGGGATGGCCCTTGCCGGCGCCTGTATGCACCTCGGTGACGATGCCGCAGGCGGATGTCATATGACTGATCCTGTCAATGAGGATCAGCTCACCCATGGTGCGGTGATTTTTAAAAGTATCCACGACCACCGGCTCTGTCACGGCAGCGTCGCAGACAGCGATTTCATTTTTCTGCAGCACATCTGCCGGCTTGTGCTCTCCTGTGTTGATATCTATCTTATACTTGATCTTTGTGATGATCCCGGGGATCTTTTTTGTACCAAGCTTGACGATAAAGTTCTTGCCCGCGCTTAGAGGCTGGTCATCCATCCACAGAATCTCTGTCTCGAAGGAATCGGAGGCCCTAAGACCGCTGCCCGACTCCAGAACGCAGCCTCTGGATACATCCACTTCGCGGTCCAGGGCAATTGTCACAGGCTGGCCGGTGACAGCTTCCTGAACCTGCCGGTCCGCGGCAAATATAGAACGGACATGGGCCTTCTCTCCGCTGGGCAGGGACGTCAGCTGGTCGCCGACCCTGACGCTTCCTCCCTCTATCTGTCCCTGGAAACCTCTGAACTCATGGCTGGGACGGCATACACGCTGGATGGGCAGGTAAAAGCCCTGCTCTTCCTGGGCATCGTCTACATCCACAGTCTCCAGGTAATGGAGGAGAGTCGGTCCCTTATACCAGTCAAAATTTGTCGTAAGCTTTGTGATATTATCGCCCACGGTCGCCGATACGGGGATGATCACAAGATCCTTCAGATCCAGCTCGTCCCTGAGCCGGCCGATCTGGTCCTCTATCTCCCTAAACCTTGCCTCGTCGTAGCCGACAAGATCCATCTTGTTGACCGCAAATACAAAATGCCGGATCCCCATGAGGGCGCAGATCCTTGCGTGACGCCTGGTCTGCACCAGAACTCCCTGGGAAGCGTCTATCAGGATAACAGCCAGATCGGCAAAAGAAGCGCCGCAGGCCATATTTCTGGTATACTCTTCATGGCCGGGCGTATCCGCGCAGATAAAACTGCGGTTATCCGTTGTAAAATACCGGTAGGCTACGTCTATGGTTATGCCCTGCTCCCGCTCGGCCAGAAGACCGTCCAGAAGCAGAGAATAGTCGATATCTCCGCCCGCGCTGCCGACCTTTGAGTCCAGCTTGAGAGCCTGCTCCTGGTCCGCGTAGAGAAGCTTTGCATCGTAAAGAAGATGGCCGATCAGAGTGGATTTCCCATCATCCACACTGCCGCATGTAATGAATTTCAGTAAACCGATCATTTAGAAATACCCCTCTCTCTTGCGCTTCTCCATGCTTCCCGCTCCGCCGTCCTTGTCTATCACGCGGCTGGTCCGCTCCGACTCGACAGCGCTCAGCGTCTCCGCAACGATCTTGTCCAGTGTATCTGCCTCAGATTCTATGCCCCCGGTCAGCGGATAGCAGCCCAGAGTCCGGAACCTGATCTTCTTGTGCAT
Organism: uncultured Eubacteriales bacterium; assembly: GCA_900314845.1. Taxonomy (GTDB): domain Bacteria; phylum Bacillota; class Clostridia; order Lachnospirales; family Lachnospiraceae; genus UBA2912. The sequence goes on along the minus strand of OMWV01000003.1, from coordinate 38,308 downwards.
GATATCCTCCGGCTTCAGATGCAGATGCTCTACGATCCGCTCGTCGTCCACCATGATGATATTTCCCTGATAATTGATGCATGGCCTCTCTTTTGCAAAGTAAAGGGGCACGATCTGAAGATTTTCCCTCTGGATATACTGCCAGATATCCTTCTCCGTCCAGTTGGAGATAGGGAAGACCCTCATGCTCTCCCCCTGGTTGATCTCCGTATTGTAAAGCTTCCACATCTCCGGCCGCTGGTTCTTGGGATCCCAGGCCTGGGCCGAGTTGCGGAAGGAGAAGATACGCTCCTTGGCCCTTGATTTTTCCTCGTCGCGGCGCCCGCCTCCGAATGCCGCCGTAAAACCGTAGTGGGTCAGAGCCTGCTTGAGCGCCTGCGTCTTCATGATATCCGTGTAGGATGAACCATGGTCAAAAGGATTGATCCCCGCCTTAACGCCTTCCTGGTTGATCCACTCTATCATCTCAAGGCCATACTTTTTTGCCTGCTCATCGCGGAACTTTATCATTTCATGGAACTTCCAGGTCGTATTTACGTGAAGAAAAGGGAAAGGCGGCTTTTCCGGGTAAAATGCTTTGAGGGCCAGATGCATCATAACGGTGCTGTCCTTGCCGATGGAATAAAGCATGACCGGCTTCTCGCATTCCGCCGCCACCTCGCGGATGATATAGATCGCCTCTGCCTCCAGAGCGTCCAGATGTGATAGATTGCTCATTTTCAACTACTCCTCTGTATCAATATGCTGAAATCTGTCAGTATTTATTGGATCTTTGCGGATCCACGGTGATCGTCTTTTTATCCCCTCCGGGAAAATGCACGGTCCACTCATAAAGGCCGTCTTTTCTCTCAAAGCTCATGCGGGCCCCGCCGCCGCCTATATCTGCTCCCAAAAAGAGTTCTATCGCCTGGGCAGGACACTGCTTCAGGCAGGAGCAGCAGCCCCAGCAGTCAGACGGGATGCGGATATAAGCCTTTCCCCCTTCACCAAGGGCAAGCAGGCTGCCCGGACAGACATCCGTACAGGCCCCGCAGCCTATGCATTTTTCATCGTCAATCCTTATGCTCATAGCTGCCTCCCTTTACAAGCGGCCTCTTGATGATGGTGATCCTGCCGTCCTCCATCCTGGAATTTACATAGACCAGGCCCTCCGGGCTCTGCTCCGGATGATCGGCATTTTCTCCAAATGTATGCCACCTGGTCTCTTTTCTGGCCAGCATATGGGCGATCAGGGTCCGGCAGACCGTCAGCCGCTCCTTCACCTCATAGACATGGAGAAGGTCGAACATATCTGCCGCCGGGAGCTGGTCTGCCAGCCCCTGGAGCCTTGTGATCTCCTCCTGCACCTTTAAAAGCCTCTTCTCGTTGTAGCGGTAGTCCGTCCGGATCCCGCCTGCATACTCGTCCATGACCTTCTGCATGGCCGTCTCCAGCTGTTCCCAGTTAAGGACCCCCGCCGGCCGGTCCAGATGCTCCTGCATCTTCCGGATAAAGGCGCCGGCCTGATCCCGGTCAGGGCTCTTTGCCCGGTCACCTGTCCCGGCAGCCTTATATTCTCTTAAAGCCTCGGCAATCGACTGGGCTGCGATTTCTCCCTCTGCGAGAGCTCCTGTCACATATTTCTGCGGAGCACCGCCTGCTGCGTCACCTGCGGCATAAAGGCCGTCTATCGTCGTCTTCCTTTTTGTGTCCACCCAGAAGCCGCTGGCCGTGTGGCCGCCGACGATATAGGGCTCTGTTCCCTCTACTTCTACATTCTGACCCGAGGGCCCCCTGCCCGACTCCAGCCATTTGAGAGTCTGCGACGGGGCCATGTTAAGATATGCCTTGTAAAGATCTTCCTCCTGATCCTCAGATATGCCGGCCGTGGCCAGATAACAGGGGCCCCTTCCGGCTCTGTTCTCCTCCACCGTTCCGTAGATCCTCTCCGGCGTCGTCAGCCCGTACTTTGTCTCGTAGACCTGGCCCAGAGCGTTCACCTGCTTCGCTCCCGCCCCCTGGGCTATGGTTCCGGTCGGCGCGATCGTATCCTTGCAGCGCAGGGCGATGAACCGGTTCTCAAAGGTCGTCATCTCGGCGCCCGCCCGGATCCCCATGGCATAGCCTGCCCCGGTATTAAAAGGGGGATACCACATCTTATGCCGGGAAAATCCCGGATTGTTGGGCCGGTAGAGACCTGCCGCCCCGCCCGTGGCGATCAGCACGGCGCCTGCGTCTATATCGTAGGCTTTCTCCTCATTTACGGAAAATCCAACGGCCCCGCAGACCCGCTTCCTTCCATCTTCTTCGCAGGTCTTCAGATCTGTGATATTTACATGGTTCAGGACGGAAACGTTTTGCCCCCGCCGGGCGGCGGAGGCGATCAGGGGCTTTATATTCTCCCCGTTTATCTTGACGTTGCGCCAGCCTCTCGTGACATAATCCCCATTCTCATCTTTTAATATGACAAGGCCAAGCTTTTCCAGCTCCTGCGTCACATCGTTGAGGCGTTCAGACAGGGAAAGGAGGAGGTCATCTCTTACGATCTCCTGGGCGTCACATCTTGCATACTCCACATAGTCCTGGGGCACATGCCCCTTGGAAATATAGGCGTTGAGAGCATTCACGCCGGCCGCCAGGCATCCGCTCCTTGAAATATTCGCTTTCTCGGCGATCAGCACCCGGATATCTTTTTCTTCTCCCAGTTTCATGGCGGCCCAGCATCCCGCCGTGCCGCCTCCTATGATCAGCAGATCTGTCTGCACATGGCAGACAGAAAGCTGCCTGTTATTTTTCATATCCTTAGATCCTTCTTTCAGAACAGATTTAAAATACAAGGGCAAGGGCGCCCGCTGCGGCGCTTATGGCGATCAAAAGACCGTTTCCTGCCTTCTTTTTCTTCATAACAAAGAGGTTGAGGGCGATGAGGGCTCCCGTCACAGCAGTCACAAGGGCTGCGCCCGCCCCGATCTGGGATCCTGTCTCTATATTTGTCCGGATCATCGTAAGGGCGACGTTCAGAAGAAGGCCGCTGATGATGGGCCGGATCCACCTGCTGATCTGCCGGAAGATGGATACATTTCCAAAGACATCAAAGAGCCAGCGGATGACGCAAAAGACCATGCCGCTTGCCGCGATGCTGACCGTAAGGCCGGCAAGGGCACCCGCGAAGCCGCCCATCGCGCTTCCTGTGGTGTCAAGGCCTGTCAGATAACCGACCCCGCTGAGGATCTTGCAGAGGATAGAACCGGGAAGAACGTTTGCGGCAGGAACCAGGGTTCCGTAAAAATCTGCCGCTTTGACCATTCCGCTTCCTACAAACATGCCGTCAGCAACGGAAAGATAAGCGTCCCCGCCGCCAAATGATATGAGAGAGGAAAGAAAGCCCCTGAGAACGAAGAGAAAAGATCCCTTCAAAATAAGCAGTGCAGGCGTGATCCCGGCTGCAAGAAAGGCAAGCCATGCGGCGCACTGGCGAATCAGGCTCCCTGCATCCGCATTTACCCGGGAAACATTACCGGCTGCGTCTGAGCGGATACTGCGGATGATCCCGGCCAGGCTGAGACCGACCATCAAAAGATATAAGGCCAGCCGGGCAAGCCCCGGCACACTCTTCCCAAAGGAACCGGAAAAAAGGATATAGAGCAGGCTGACCCCGCCGCCGACAAGAAGATTTTTCTTCGTGATCCGGCATCCCGTATAAAATATAAGGAAAAATGCCAGGGCAAGGACCTCCACGGTAGAGAGGTTAACGACCGGAGAAGTCCCGGCCCCGGCGATGGCGTATACATTATTGCCGCAGGTAAGCAAAAAGACGCTGGCTATGACGGCAAGAGAAAATCTTCCTGCCTTTTTCCCGCCTGCCTTTACTGTCTTCTGCGTCTGGACCGCGTAATCGATGAGCAGGCTGCAGATAAAAGCTCCGATCCCGATCGACAGGTAACGGGCGATATCAAGAGAACCGGAAGCACTGTTTCCCGAAAGCAGAGAGACGATCATTACCGTCAGAAAGACGCCGGGAAATGCCATGGCAAGTGCCGCCAGGACCATGCCCCCCAGGCCGAATGTGCGATAGCCATTGCCTGCAGCGATCTCAACAGGAAGAGCGCCCGGTGTCACGCAGGCAGAGACGACGTCTTCATCGTACTCCTTCTTTGAGAGGAGATGCTGCCCTTTCACCACTTCGTCTTCTATGACCGGGATGAGAGCGCTTCCTCCGCCAAAGCCTGCCGCGCCGATCTTCAGCATAGAGAGCAGCATCCTTCCCATCTTCCATCCACAGGCATGGGCACCTGCTGATAATGATCTTGTAGTTACCTGCTGCATGAACTGCTCCCCCTTTTGTTTCTTTATTCATACTATTCCGGTAGGAATATTATCAATTGGTCTTATTTTACCGCAGATAGGAGAGCTTGAATAATATATATTTCTGATAACGGGCTCTAAGCTTTTCCTTATAGTCCGCCCCCCAGCCAGATAATAAAGAGAGAGCAGACCCCCGGCCGCTGATCTGCGGCAGCCGAAGGTCTGCCCCCGGAGGGTAAGTGATAATGATGTGTTACTCTTCTTCCACTTTTTTCACGATCAGATCGTATGTTCCATCCTCGTTGTCAATGAGTTTGAGGATCTTATGCCCGTCCTCCTTCACGCTCCTGGGGACATTCTGGACCGGCTCCCCGTCGTTCATGTGGATGGAAAGGATCTGGCCGTCATCCAGCTCTTCCAGAGCGACCTTGGCCTTGACAAATGTGACCGGGCAGACCACATCTGTGATATCGATCCTGTCGTCTATAACAAATCCCGCTTTTTCCTCTGCCATGATATTCTCCTTCTGTCATTTTTATTTATTTACGATATCGTCTCTGAGCTTCCAGTCTGTAAGCTCAAGGGGCTTGGACGCCTGCTCATGGGCTTCCTGGGCGCTCGTGGCATATACGCTGCGGATCAGCTGGTCAAACTGATCCTGTCCGTATCTTTCTATGGCGACCTGGAGCCGGTCTCCCGGCTGGCCGTGGTCATGGAAGAATGTGATCGCCGCGTCACAGAGCTGGATCAGCTTGTCATGGTCCTGCACAAAGGGAGTCAGCTGACGGCCTCTGTGGAAATGATTTCCAAACATACCGCCGAAGGAGACCATATAGCCCGGATGCTCTTCATAGGCATCTACGGGACAGGCCTTGGCGCAGCGCCCGCAGTATGTGCATTTATCCCAGTCGATCGTGATCCTGCCGTCCTCAAGAGAAATGGCGCTCTCGCGGCAGGCCTTAACACAGACCCCGCACTGGATGCAGGTATCCTCTATCCATTCCGCCCTCTCGGACCCCTTTATGCCGACGTCGTTTTCCTCCGTCTTCAGGCAGTTGTTCAGGCATCCGGTGATGCCGAACTTAAACTTGCCGGGAAGCTCCTTGGCAAAATATCTCTGATCGATCTCCTGCGCCAGGGAATAGGTATCTATGCAGGCGCTGGGACAGGTCGCGTTTCCCTGACAGGCTGTCGTCGTCCTGACCCTGGGACCGCAGACGGAAGGATGGACATCATACTCTGCCAGTTCCTTTTTCACGTCTTCTATATCGTCAAGCCCGATCCAGGGGATCTCCAGGGACTGTCTTGCCGTGAGATGGACATAACCGTGCCCGTATTTTTCAGCGACCCTTGATATGCCGATCATCTGCTTTTCTGTGAGATGCCCTCCCACAACATGTACTCTGAGAGCGAAGCGGTTCTTCTGCTTCTGCCTCATCCATCCGCCTTTTTTTAATGCTGCATAATCAGCTGCCATTGTTTTTTCCTTTCTTAACCTTCCTGATCCTCAAGGATAACCAGTTCTTCCTTTGTAGAGACCCCGCCTTCCACATGGAAGGAATTCAGCACCGGAGCCTTCTCATCCATGAGGGATAATATGAGATAAGAAGCCTTGCTGTCATAGGCCAGGCGAATATCCTCCTGAGAAGACCGGGAGGGGGATTCGGGGTGAGAGTGCCAGTTGCCAAGAGGCTTTATCCCCTTTTCTCTCATATCCCTCACAGCAGAAAGCTGCTCCCTTGGATCCAGTGAAAAATGCTCATTGCTGTGGTCTACATTTGTCAGGAGATAAACACTTTCAATCTGTCTGACCCCGTCCGGGCTGTCGATGCCGCCGATCAGGCCGCAGGCCTCATCTGGTTTCTCTTCTCTTGCCCGGGCAAGTATCTTTTCATAATCGCTCTTTTTCAGCGTAACTTTCATTTCTGCTTTCCACCTTTTATATAAGATCAGTTTTCTCCGTCCACAAGATCTCCCGGCTTCCAGTCGCAGGCAGGCTGCTCGTAGTCTACAAGCTCTGTGATAGACGGGTGGTCAGAGCATACGGCGCAGCCCTCGCCTCTGGGCGGAAGCACGACCGTGTGGAATTTCATCTTCAGGGCGTCGAAGGTCAGCAGCCTTCCCACAAGAAGATCACCCGCTCCGGTCAGATATTTTACGGCTTCCATAGCCTGGAGAGAACCGATGGTTCCCGCTATGGCTCCGATCACGCCGGCTGACTTGCAGGTCGGCACGGCATCTTTGGGAGGCATGGTCTTAAAAACACACCGGTAGCAGGGACCCTGATGGGGAATGACCGTCATCAGCTGACCCTGAAAACGGATAATGCCGGCATGGGAGAAGGGCTTCTCTGCCATAACGCAGGCGTCGTTTATGAGGAATTTTGCCGGGAAATTATCTGTGCCATCCAGGATGAAATCGTAATCCTTTATGATATCCATGATATTTCCGCTGTAAATGAATTCCTTGTAGGTCTGCACCTCGACGTCGGGATTAATAGCTTTCATCGTCTCTGCCGCCGACTCAACCTTGGGCCTGCCGATATCAGCTGTCGTATGGATGATCTGCCTCTGCAGATTGGAAAGGTCGACGACGTCCGCATCCGCGATACCGATCTTGCCGACGCCGGCTGCCGCCAGATACATGGCCGCCGGGGCGCCCAGACCGCCTGCTCCTATGATGAGGACAGAGCCGTTCATCAGTTTCTTCTGGCCTTTCACGCCGATTTCCTTCAATATGATATGCCTGGAATAACGCTCCAGCTGCTCATTGGTAAAAGCCATTATCTTCCGCCTCCCATGAAATAGAGGAATTCCACGACATCTCCCTCGTGGAGCTGCTGCGTCTCAAAATCCTTCCTCTGCGCAAACTCTTCATTTACCGATACGCTGACATAAAGAGGCATCTCTACCTTCTCCTCCTCTATGAGCTGCGCTATCGTTATCCCTTCTTCTACTTCCTTCTTATCTCCGGAAACTGTGATCGTCATATTACCCTCCTTGACTTTTCTATTGCCTGTGTAAAATCTTCTATCAGATCGTCCGCGTCCTCCAGGCCGCAGCTGATCCGGACCGTATCCTCATAGACACCGGCATTTTCCCTCTGCTCCTGCGTATTATTGATAAAGAGCGTGGAATGCGGATGGATGACCAGGGTCCTCACATCGCCGATATTGCTGGCAATAACGGCGTATCTCAGATTGTCCATGATCTGATAGGCCTTTTCCTTTGATCCGGCCCGGAATGTGAGGATCCCCCCGCCAAGACCGCCCATCTGCCGGTCGAGGAGCTCTTTATAGGGACTGGTCTTTAGCCCGGGATAATTTACATCGTATATCCCGGGAAGCTGCGAAAGAGTCCCGGCAAGCCGGGCCGCGTTTTCGCAGATCCTTTCCATGCGGATCCCCAGCGTCTCCATGCCGACGATGTTCATGAATGCATTAGCCGGCGCCAGACAGCCGCCCAGGTTCTCGCCCAGATCTGTGCGCAGCCTGACCTGATAGGCCATGGGCCCATACCGGCTGAAAGCGCTAAGAGCCGGGAAGCGGTCAAAATCCCAGGAAAAACTCCCCCCGTCTATGATGACTCCGCTGATCGCATTCCCTCCTCCGTTGATGTATTTTGAGGAGGAATGAATGACGATATCCGCACCCAGAGAAAGCGGACGGACAAGTCTGGGCGTTGCCGTCGTACTGTCCGCAATCAGGGGAAGGCCGTGGGCATGAGCAGTCTGTGCCGCTTTTTGGATGTCCATCACGTCCAGGCCGGGGTTTCCTATCACTTCCCCGAAGATCAGCCTGGTCTTTTCATTGATCAGGGGCTCTATCTCCTCCGGCTCCATGTGGCGCACGAACCGGGTCTTTATCCCAAAATGCTTCAGATCATCGAGCAGGCCGATCGAGCCTCCGTAGAGACTGCTGCCCGCGATGATCTCATCCCCCGCCTGCAGCAGGCCAAGAAGAGCCAGAGTCAGAGCAGCCATCCCCGAGGAACAGGCGATGGCTCCCGCTCCGCCCTCCAGTTCATTTATCCTCTGCTCAAAGGCAACCACCGTGGGATTCCCCACTCTTGTGTAGGCAAAGCCCATGGCCCGGTGCCGAAAGACTGCCTCCTGCTGGCGGGCACTTTCGAAACGAAAGGCATTCACCTGGCTGACCGGCGGCAGCGTCGCCCCGTCGGTGTAGGTCTTCACTGCCCTGCCATGCAGAAGTTTTGTATTGAAATTCATTTAATCTCCTACTTCCTCGCCAAAAAATATTTCATTTTTTCTGTCCGCCTGCCTGCGCCAGCTTATCCAGGTAGATTTGACCCAGCCGCGAAAGCTTCATGCCCTTATGCCTCAGACAGCCGATGGTCATCTTCTCTGTCTCTGCCAGGGGAACAGCCCGATAATCCGTTCCGTTCAGTTCTTCTATGATAATGCCGGAGCAGAGGGTATAGCCCATGAGGCCGACCATCAGATTCAGCATGGTCGCCCGGTCGTCCACCCGGATCAGGCGGCGGTAGCTGTAGGTGCTCTTCATCTCCTCCGCCAGATAAAAGGAACTGTGGCTTCCCTGCTCAAAGGCCAGGCAGGGATAATCTGCCAGCTCGCTCATGGTGATCACTTTCCTGTCTGCCAGGGGATGCCCCTTCCACAGATAGACGTATGTATCGCACTCCAGCAGGGCAGTGAACTCCAGATTATTTTCCCGGATCATATTGCTCAGGACCGTCCGGTTAAAATCGGACAGATAGAGGATCCCGATCTCGCTCCTGAAGTCGTGAACATTCTTTATCACCTGATAAGTCGTCGTCTCATGGATGGCAAACTCATAATCATTCATGCCGACTTCCCTGACAAGATCCACAAATGCAGCCACCGCGAAGCTGTAATGCTGGCAGGAGACGGAGAACTTCTCCTTTTCATCCTTTTCCATATACCGCTTCTCTAAGAGAGAATACTGTTCCATAACCTGGCGGGCATAGCTGATGAATTCCTCTCCCTCCGGGGTCGTCTTTATGCCCCGGTTGGACCGCAGGAAGATAGTGATCCCAGCCTCGCTCTCCACATCCCGCACGACAGCGGAAAGATTGGGCTGCGACACGTAAAGCTGCTTGGCCGCCTCATTCATGGATCCGACATCGGCGATCGTGATGATCTGCCTCATCTGCTGTAAAGTCATCTCTGCTGCCCTTCCCTCTTCTGCCAAAGCGAAATCCGTGAGCTTAAATACCAATAATTCATATTAAATTAGTATGATATTAACCCTTTAGCAAATACATTACACTGAATGACAGGATTTTTCAATGGAAATAGCTATCATTTTTTCTTATATCCGGCTATAAGGGATCCTTTTCCCTTTACTTTTCGAAAAAAAAGAGTATGATATGGTGCCGAAGGTGATAATAATGGAAACTCTTAATGTACCCATGTGGATGGTCATTCCATTCGCGGGACTCTTGCTCTGTATCGCCCTTTTCCCTCTGATCCGGCCTGCCTGGTGGGATAAGAACAAAGCCTGGGCCGTTCTTTTCTGGAGCCTTCTTTCTCTTGTGCCTTTCGCCTTCCATTTCGGCGCAAAGACCTCTGCCCAAACATTCGCGGGCTGTATCATAAGCGACTATCTGCCTTTCATCATCCTCCTGTTCGGCCTCTTCTGCGTGGCAGGAAATATTACCCTTGACGGCGACCTGGCAGGATCCCCGAAGCTGAACACCATATTTCTGGCCATAGGAACTCTCCTCTCCAGCTGCATAGGGACGACCGGTTCCAGTATGCTTCTTGTCCGGCCTATGATCCGTATGAACAAATGGAGAAAAAACAGAGCCCATATCATGATTTTCTTCATATTTCTCATATCCAACATCGGCGGCTGTCTGACACCGATCGGCGACCCTCCGCTTCTCATGGGATTTTCCAGAGGAGTACCCTTCTTCTGGAGTCTTCACCTCTTCCCCGTGCTCATCGTCAATATGGCCATCCTGCTCTTTGCTTTTTACCATATTGACAAATCAAGATACAGCAGGGACATTGCCAGAGGCGCCCATCCTGACCTGTCAAAACCCGGCCGCATGGTCCGTGTGGAGGGGATCCACAATATCCTGTTCATCGCCCTCATCGTGACCGCAGTCGTCTTAAGCGGCAGCCTGCCCAAGATGGCAGCTTTTCAAGACGCAGCGGGCAGCACCCTGGGAATCCATCTGGCCGGCGGCGTCACCCTGACCTTTCCCTCCATCATAGAGATGCTTCTGATCCTGCTCTCGGCATTTCTCTCCTTTAAAACTACAGATGCCTCTATCCGCAGAAAGAACCATTTCACATGGGGAGCTATCCAGGAAGTCGCCGTGCTGTTTATCGGCATATTTATCACCATGCAGCCGGCTCTCCTTATCCTGGAAGCTAAAGGAGCCAGTCTCGGCCTGTCAAAACCCTTCCAGATGTTCTGGGCGGCAGGAGCCCTGTCAAGTTTTCTCGACAATACACCGACTTACCTGGTATTCATGACAGCGGCAGGGGCCATGAAATTCTCTAAAGGGATAGCGACCGGTCTTGGCCTTATCCCTGTAAAAATGCTGATGGCGATATCCTGCGGCGCCGTATTCATGGGAGCCAACACTTATATAGGAAATGCCCCCAACTTCATGGTCAAGTCTATATCGGATGAAAACGGCATCCGCATGCCGTCCTTCTTCCGCTACATGAAGTGGTCAGCCTGCTGCCTAATCCCGGTATTTGTGATAGATATGCTCATTTTCTTTCTGTAAGGGAGATGTGATCTGTGGATAGTAAAATTGATCTCAAAGAATTGGCGGGCCGTATCTACGACCTGGACGCGAAGGTATACAAGGCGCTCGGGTCCTCTATGGGCCATGTCTTCTACGGAAACCGTGATGACTGCATCCATGAGATGCTGACTCTCATGCAGGAGAGGAAAAATGCCCACGCCCTGCGCTCTGATCTGGCTCTGATCGGCAATATGGCCAGATCCCTGAAAGGTCAGCCCGAATACAAGGCTTTAATGGTGGAATACAACGAGATTCTTCAGGATCTCAAAAAACTGCCTACAGGTTTTGGAGAGAACGGCATCATAGATAGGAAACTGGCCCGGCTGAACGAAGCTGATCCCAGAAAGAGATTTGCGCCGGGCGACCATCTGGTCATCTGCATCAGCCGTGCGTACGGATGCTCAGGCAGCAATATAGGCTTTCAGCTCGCTGACCTTCTCAGGATAAACTACTATGATGTGGAGATCCTGGAAAAAGAGGATGAAGCCCAGCGATTGGAGAAAGAAGATAAGAGTTCAGACTTTATCCGCTATCACGGACTTCCAAAAAGGGATGCCCTCTTCTTCACACAGAGCCAGAAGATCCGTGAGCTTGCCCGGAAGGAAGACCTGGTGATCATGGGCCGCTGTGCAGATGCCATACTGGCACGCAGTGGGATCCCCCATGTAAGCATATTCATCACTGCTCCCATGGAGCAGAGGATCCGGCATGCCTTACAGACCGGCAGAGATAAGGACAGAAAAAAAGTCCTGAAGCAGCTAAAGGCTCAGGACAAATGGCATAGAAAATATTACAGATTTTACACCGGCCGCAGTTGGGGCGACGTCTCCGGCTACGATCTGTGCATAAACAGCGCCGTATACGGTATAGAAGGCTCCGTGGGCCTCATCCTGCGCCTGCTGCCGGAAAGCTTTCGCTGCGTGCGGGAGGCAAAGGCAAAGATCGAGGCAGACTCTGACCCGGCCGAAAACTGATCTACTTCGGCCGGGAGGCATTGGAGTCATACCTCTGATGGGTATGCATGAAATGATCCTTGAGGATCTGAAGGGCCAGGGAGGAATTCCTGGCCTTTACCGCCCGAAAGAGGCTCTCATGCTCATTGTAGATATCCACGAGCTGGCGGGGGCTGGCCATACCTCTCTGACTGATAGACTGGGACAGCTTTCGCAGAACGGTCAGGAGACTGACAGCGACCGTATTGCGGGAAGCGGCTACCAGGGCCATGTGAAATTCTATATCTGTCTCGGCAAAAGCCTGGTAATCCTGCGCCTCCATGGCCGCCCTGGCTCTTTTCAACACAGCCTCTATGGCCGCGAAATCCTTCTCGTCTGCCTTCTCGCAGGCTATCTCTATCGTGGACTCCTCTATTGCCCGGCGGACAAAAAAGACATCGCCGGATTCCCTGTCCGTCAGATAGATAGCCCAGGAAAGAGGGGTAATAAAGAAATCCGAACTGCTTCCGGCTATAAATGTACCCTTGCCCGGAACGATATCTATCATGCCCAGAACATCAAGGACCTTTAAGGTCTCCCTGGCCGTGCTCCTGGACACGTGAAACTTTGAGCTGAGCGCCCTCTCTGAAGGGATCTTGTCCCCGGGAAGAAGCTTCCCTCCCAGCAATAGATCCGTCAGATAATCGCTGAGAGTCCGGATAAAGGCGACGAGCTGACTGTTCCGGTCCGCCTCCTGAACGATATCGTCCAGATCCCTGTCAGAGCTGATCTCCGGCTGGCTTAACTTCTCCTCAAGTTTCCCGGAAAACTCCGTCTGGCCAAGGGAAAAATCCTGCCCCTTCAGCCCCAGCCTCCCGGCCAGGATATCACAGACAACGTCCAGATTCTTCCCGCCCTTGTTCTCAAGATTCGAGAGCTTGGGCACGCTGCAGAGAGCCCTCCCGCTCTCGCTCGTAAGAAAACTGTCCACGAACTGGCGCTGAGACAGCTTCAGTCTTCTGCGGGTATATTGCAGATTCTTCGACATATTCTGAGTATTCATAGTCTTCCCCAATTTACAATTCTATTCCCTAAAATCCTTTTCTAACACAGTATATTCAATATATTACATTTTTATTAGAAAGTAAAATAAAGTTTTTGCGCAAGGGGCAGAGAAGGATTTGTTGTGAAATTTACCAACCACTTTTTATATTATTTATAGAACTTGCCCACCTCCTCGCTTTTTACCCGTCACTATTTATAAAATTTAGTTGAAAAATTAGTGATAATCCTAATTGCAGGGCTTAACATGCGGTGGTATTATCAAGATATAAACTGGTTGATGAGTTTTACGTTTTTCGTACACAATATAAACAATACCTGAACTACACGCTTACTTTCCATAAAGAACGGAGGATCTGAACATGGATAAACAGTTAAGCACAAGCAGGATAGAAAAGGATCTTGAGAATCTCAAGGCCTTTACCGCTACCCCCGGAAACGGCTGTACCCGAATGCCTTTCACAAAGGAAACAAGGGACGCGGCAGAATATCTCAAGCAGGTCATGCGCGAGGCAGGTCTTGAGGTCCATGAGGACAGTGTAGGAAACGTCCTGGGAATCCTTCCCGGCAAGGACAGGGAAAAGCCCTGCATCCTGATGGGATCCCATTACGATTCCGTCTACAACGGCGGAGACTACGATGGGATCGCAGGCATCGTCTGCGGGATAGAGATCGCAAGGATACTTAAGGACGCAGGCGAGAATCTGGACTGTGATCTTGTGATCGCGGCATTTATGGATGAAGAGGGCTGCCGCTTCGGAACCGGCTACTTCGGATCCAAGAGCCTGCTGGGCCAGATGACCGTCGAAGAATGCAAGCATTTTACAGACAAGGATAATATCAGTGTTTACCAGGCGATGACAGACTACGGTCTTGTTCCGGAGAATATTCCCAACGCTGCCTGGGATCTGGATCGGATCGGCCGCTACATTGAGCTCCACATAGAGCAGGGACCGGTGCTCGACCAGAAGCATATAGAGCTGGGACTTGTGGACTGCATCGTCGGTATCCAGAGATACATGATCACCGTAAACGGACGGTCTGATCACGCGGGGACAACCCCCATGGACATGAGGCTGGACGCCGTAGATATGGCTTCCAAGGTCATCTGCCACATAGCTGACCTGGCAAGGGCTGAGGAAGAGGGAACCGTCGCCACCGTCGGCTACATTACTTCCGTTCCCGGCGGCATGAACGTTGTCGCGCAGAGCGCTTCTTTCAGCGTTGATATCCGTTCAAAGAAAAATGAGATCATCAATAAGATAGCCGATGAGATCCGCAGGCTCCTTGACGAGGAGACAAAGAAGGGCGGCGGCACTTATGAGATTGATACAAAGCTTGTCATTACTCCGGTTGATATGAGCGCGCCTATGCTTGATATCATGGAGGACAGCTGCAAGGAGCACGGCTACACTTACCTGCGCATGCCAAGCGGCGCAGGCCATGACGCTCTGGCTATCGGCCAGATAAAAGATACCGTCATGATATTCGTCCCCAGCAAGGACGGGCGCAGCCACTGCCCTGAAGAATATACACCCTATGAAGATTTTGCAAAGGCTGTTGAAGTCCTGTGTGACCTGGTCCGCAAAGTGGACTGATCTGCCTGCGCAAACCCCCGCTGCATGCTGACATAATTACAAAAAACAAGACATCATATATCATACGGAGGATTTTAAAAATGGAAAAAGTAAAGATTACGATCGGCGACAAGGTATTTATGGCTAGACTTGAGAGCGAGAAGGCTCCTAAGACTTGCGCGGCATTCAAGAAGATGCTTCCCTACAAGGACAAGACCGTTCACGTTAGATGGTGCGGAGAGGGCATCTGGATCCCCATGGGCAATTTTGATGTAGGCGTCGGCTATGAGAACCAGACCTCTTATCCCAACAGAGGAGAGATCCTCATCCAGACAGGCAAGGTCAGCGAGACAGAGATCATGATCCCCTACGGCCACTCTATCTTCTTCAGCAAGGTCGGCAGACTGGTAGGAAACCATTTCCTTACAATAGAAGATAATCTCGACGAACTCGCAAAGGTAGGCGTTGAAGTCCTTTACGAGGGCGCGCATGATATCACATTTGAGCTTGTAGAAGAGTAATTTTTATCCTAAAAGGAGGATCATTTCCATGTATGACGTTTTGATCAAGAACGGAAAACTCGTTAGCCCCGACAGGATCTATGAGGCTGATATCTGCATTACAGACGGAAAGTATTCCGCATTTGCGGCTCCCGGAACCATCGCTGATTCCGACGCAAAGAAAGTCATTGACGCTAAGGGAAATTATGTATTCCCCGGCATCATCGACTGCCACGCTCACATGAATGAGCCCGGCTTCGAGTACAGAGAAGATTTCGAGACCGGTTCCCGCGCAGCTGTCTCTGCCGGCTGCACGACCCTCATAGACATGCCCCTCAACAACGACCCTTCCCTTATGAATAAGGTAACTTTTGACAGCAAGCTGGAGAAGATCAGCAGACATTCCTATGTTGACTTTGCTCTCTGGGGCGGTCTGGTAGGCGATTACGATGATAAGCCGGATTCCGTTCACAACAATATCAATGAGAAGGATCTGGTCGACCAGTACAAGGGCGGCGTCGCTGCTTTTAAGGGCTTTACCTGCCCCAACGGCCCTCTCTTTCCTACCGTAACCATGGGCAATATCCGCAAGGCTCTGGAGATCTTAAAGCCTTACGACGCTCTCTGCGGTTTCCACTGCGAGGATTACTCTCTTGTTCTTGAGAGGGAGAAGGAATACAAGGCAAAGAAGAATCAGACAAGAGAGCAGAAGATCCATGATTTCCTTGCTGCTCACGATGTATGGTGCGAATATGAGGCAACAAAGAACGTGATCGATATGTGCCGCATAACAGGCGGACGCGTTCACATCTGCCACGTCAGCCATCCCATGGTAGCACAGCTTGTCAAGGATGCCCAGGCAGAAGGTCTTCCCGTAACAGCTGAGACCTGCGTTCACTATCTTGGATTCAACGAAGATTTCGTATATGAGAAGGGAGCTCCCGCAAAGTGTACTCCTACTCTCCGTCCACAGGAAGCCGTTGACGGCCTCTGGGATTATGTGCTCGACGGAACTCTTTCCTGTGTCGGCTCCGACCATTCACCGGCAGCTGATGAGGAGAAGGATAACAATACAAAGGATATCTGGCAGGCATGGGGCGGCCTCAACTCCGTTCAGATCTTCCTCCCCATGATGTTCGACATGGTCGTAAACCAGAGAAAGCTCAGCCCTACCCTCATTGCGAAGGTTATGGACTACAACCCTGCCAAGGTTTTCAGGCTCTATGGCCGCAAGGGAGCGTTTGAGCTGGGATTTGACGGCGATATCGTTATCCTGGATCCCGAGAAGGCATGGAAAGTCGATCAGACAAAGCTCTTCACAAAGGGCCATGTAAGCTGCTTCGACGGCTGTGAGGGCAAGGGAGCACCTGTTCTCACCATGATCCGCGGCGAGGTTGTCGCTGAGGATGGCAAATATATCGAGAGTACCTGCGGTCACGGAAGCTATGTGATCCCGACAGACAGGAAGTAATTGCATTTCCGGCATAAAAAAGGAGAGAGATTATGAGTGACGAGAAAAACGTTCAGGAGACTGAGCAGAGTCAGGCAGCCACTTTAAGACCCTTATCAGACGATCAGCGAAGCATGAACTGGATATCCTATCTCATGCTCTGGCTGGGCGGCTGTATATCCATCGGAACGCTCGCACAGGGCTCAGCTCAGCTGGAGGCCGGCCTGAACCTGTTGCAGCTTCTGCTCGCCGTAACAATAGGCTCCCTGATCCTGGTAGTCGGCATCGTTTTCAATGACCGCTTCAGCTACGAGACAGGCGCCCCTTATTCCGTTCAGCTCAAGAGTGCTTACGGAACAAAGGGAAACCGCGTTCCCACAATGATCAGAGCTCTGCCGGCTATCATCTGGTACGGATACCAGTCCTGGCTGGGCGGCGCCGCGATCAACCAGATCACGATTGCCCTCTTCGGCTTCAACAATGTATGGCTCTGGTTCTTTGTCTTCCAGATCGTACAGATCCTGCTTTCCATCAAGGGCTTCTCCGGTATCAAGTGGGTTGAGAACATCGGCGGCGTTGTCATCATGGCATCCATGTTCTATCTGCTCTACCTCTGCGTGGGCAATGCAGACAACTTCCAGATCATCCAGACTCAGCTTGCCAGCAAGGCCGGCACATGGGGCATGCCCTTCGTTGCAGCTATCATCGCGTTTTTCGGCAACAGCACAACTGTTATGCTTAATGCAGGCGACTACTCCAGAGAGCTCAGAAGGGGCTATGGTTCCGGCGCCCGCGGCATGGCATACTTTATCTCAATGGTTCCCGCAACAGTCCTTCTGGGTGTCATCGGTGCCATGGCATCAACGATCACAGGTATCGCAAACCCGATCAATGCCTTCGCGGCTATGGTCGGCAACAAGTACCTCCTGGTAATCGTTCTTGCCTTCATCCTCTTCGCTCAGATGACAACAAACCTTGCCAGCAACGTTGTACCTCCTGCATACGCTTTCATGGATGCTTTCCATATGAAGCACAGGACAGCCGTTATCATCATCGGCATCCTGGCAGTGTGCAGCTGCCCCTGGATCCTCACAAACGACAGCTCTGCTGCAGGCCTTGCCCTTTTCAGCAAGATCTACACAGCCTTCTTCGGACCTATATTCTCTGTTCTCATCACGGACTTCTATGTTCTCCATAAGAGGAAGTTCACGAAGGAGCAGATCGATGACCTCTACGATGACGAGGGCACAAAGAAGGGCACGAACTGGGCAGCTATCATCGCTACGATTGTCGGCGCCGCTATCGGTATCGCCAACGTAGATATCTCCTTCTTCACAGCGACCATCCCTACCGGTCTCATCTACTATTTCTGCATGAAGAAGATGAGTTCCTGCAAGAACTTCCGCAAGGGAACCATCCTGGAGAAGGTTGACGAAAAGTAAAATAAACACACCTCACACCTGACGCAAAATGCGATCAGGGCCATATCCCCCGCCGGAGAGATCCGGCGGGGGTTTTTCATTCTCTGCGGCAGTCGGGAGCTGCCTTTTCGCCCCTTGAAATAAGAGCAAAACTGTACTAAACTCAATGGTGGAAACTGACAAAAACGCGAAAGGAGTATGATCTAAATGACAAAAGCAGAATATAAGGAAACGGTTCAGAAGATAATGGAGGCTCCCTCCTGCTGCCCCGAGGCAAAGGCAGCCTGCCAGGCCTATCTGGATGCAGCCGGCACAGATCAGGAATCTGCCGCTGCCAGGGCACTGGTTCAGGAACTCAAGGAGGACGTCTGCTCCATCGATGACTGCATCGCCTTCCTCGAATCCGACATGGGAAAAGAGATCTACGGCGACGGACAGGCAGCTGCCGTAAAAGGAGCCAAAGAGTCAAAGGCAGCCGGAGGCAAGTACTGCACCTGCCCGGCCTGCAGCAATGGCGCGATCATTCTGGACAATGCGGCGGATTTCCTGGCCTGAAGGATCTGACGCGTCCACATATTCATAAAGAAGGAAAGCCCGGAGGGAAATTTTCCGCCGGGCTTAAAAAGGAAAAAAGGAGATAGAAACGATGAAAGTAAACAAGATCTCGGCTGTTTATTTCAGTCCGGTCTCCGGCACAAAAAATGTGTGTGAGATGATCGCAAAGGCCATGGCTGACAGGTTTGGCATCTCCTGGGAAGCACATGATTTTACTCTTCCCTCCCAGCGGCTTGCCGTGACTTCTTTCGGGCCGGATGAGCTTGTCGTCTTCGGCACGCCGACCTACGCGGGAAGAATCCCCAACAAGGCTCTGCCCTTCGTGCAGGATCTCTTTAAGGGGCAGAAAACTCCCGCCGTCGCCGCCGTGACATTCGGAAACAGATCATTTGACAACTCTCTGACTGAGCTGACCCAGGAACTGGATAAGAACGGCTTTGCGCCCTTCGCCGCCGGTGCCTTCGTCTGCCGCCACGTATTTTCAGATACTTTGGCTGCCGGCAGGCCGGACGCTGACGATAAGGAGAAGATCCAGGCATTCGCCGCCAGGGCTGCTGACCTTCTGATGGCCGCGGAGGATACGGCTGCCCTGAAGGCTCCCGTCATCATAACGGGACGCGAGACGGTCGGTCCCTACTATACACCCAAAAAGGCCGACGGCACACCGGCAAAATTTCTCAAGGCAAAGCCTGTAACAGACCTGACCCTGTGCGATGACTGCGGTATCTGCGCCAAAGTCTGTCCCATGGGCTCCGTCGACCCTGATGACATCAGCAAAACGCCCGGCATCTGCATCAAATGCCATGCCTGCATCCGCAAATGCCCCAAGGGCGCCAGATATTTTGATAATCCTGACCTCTTATCCCACGTAAAGATGCTGGAAGAGAACTTCTCCCGCCGCAGGGAAGATCAGACATTCTTTGCAGAGTAAAAAATTTATATCTGACTAATGAGAGGCCGCCATACCCGAGTATGACGGCCTCTCTCCATGATTCCCTGAAATTCAGGTTTATATCGCGGCAAATCCCTTCTCGAGATCTGCTATGATATCGTCAATATTCTCTGTACCGATGGAAAGCCTGATCGTGTTGGGCTTTATTCCCTGGGCCAGAAGCTCTTCCTCGGAAAGCTCCGCGTGAGTCGTTGTCGCCGGATGGATGACAAGGCTCTTTACGTCAGCTACATTGGCAAGGAGGGAGAAGAGCTCCAGATTGTCGATAAACTTCCATGCCTCTTCCTGGCCGCCCTTTATCTCAAATGTGAAGATGGATGCTCCGCCGTTGGGGAAGTACCTCTCATAGAGGGCGTGATCCGGATGATCGGGAAGAGAAGGATGATTTACATGCTCAACCTTGGGGTTCTTCACAAGGTAGTCTATGACCTTCTTCGTGTTCTCATTGTGGCGCTCAACTCTCAGGGACAGAGTCTCTATGCCCTGGATGAGGAGAAAAGCGTTGAAAGGTGATAAGGTAGCGCCGGTATCGCGGAGCAGGATGGCTCTGATATATGTGGTAAATGCGGCAGGTCCCACAGCATCTACAAAGGAAATGCCATGATAGCTGGGGTTGGGGTCATCTATGTTGGAATACTTGCCGCTTGCCTTCCAGTCAAACTTGCCTGACTCAACGATGATGCCGCCGAGTGTCGTTCCGTGTCCGCCAAGGAACTTTGTTGCTGAATGGACAACGATATCCGCGCCATGCTCGATAGGCCGGATAAGGAAAGGAGTACCGAAAGTGTTGTCCACGACAAGAGGAAGACCGTGTCTGTGGGCAATCTGACCTATGGCATCGATATCAGGGATATCGCTGTTGGGGTTGCCGAGTGTCTCAATATATATAGCTCTCGTGTCATCCTCTATCGCAGCTTCTACCTCGGCCAGGTCGTGCGCGTCCACAAATGTTGTCCTGATGCCGTACTGGGGAAGCGTGTGCTCAAGGAGATTGGAGGTACCGCCGTATATAGTCTTCTGTGCTACGATATGTCCGCCGTTCGCAGCCAGCGCCTGGATGGTGTATGTGATAGCTGCCGCGCCTGAAGCAAGGGCGAGAGCTGACGAACCGCCTTCAAGGGCTGCCACTCTCTTCTCAAGCACATCCTCTGTGGAGTTTGTGAGACGTCCATAGATATTGCCCGGATCAGCAAGCCCGAATCTGGCAGCCGCGTGCGCTGAGTTGTGGAAAACGTAGGAAGTTGTCTGGTAAATGGGCACTGCCCTTGCATCTGTAGCCGGATCCGGCTGTTCCTGACCAACGTGAACCTGAAGTGTCTCAAACTTATAATTGCTCATATCTTATCTCTCCTGAATTTGTGAATCATGATTTATTTGTTGACGCTATGATACTCCGTATTTCCTACTTTGTCAATATGTTTTGTCGAGTTTTTGGAAATATTTTTTCGCAGTATATGGTCGACCATTTAATATCCGGCCGCATGGGCCGGCCGGCATGGACCAATATCCACTTATCATATTTTGTCAACATTTTCCCGCCCCTCATCTTTCCGGCAGGATAGAGTTTGCAGATCTGGAGAAAAAAAAGATGAAAAATTTTTCAAATAATGGTTGACCAATAGAAGAATAGGGAGTATGATATAGGTGTCTTAAGAATTGGTTAAACAATTATAAGACAGGCTGGCAGTTCCACAGACTGTCAGGATAAACACGAATGGGTTAAACCTCCTAAAGGTGATAAGTGACCAGCATAACTACAAAGATTCGGAATGCCAGATCCGATAAAAACAAGTACTTTACCCATTCATATATACCCCAATATTGAGGCAGGCACGCTACAGCCTGCCTCTTTTCTTTTGCCGCCCTTTAGAGATCCTGGCGGATCGCATCTTTCATTTCCCTGACAAAGTCCTTCACATAGGGGACACAGTCTCTGCCGTACCTGGCGCAGAGTTTTACGATGGCAGAACCCACGATGGCCCCGTCTGAAGCGTCTGCCATGATCCTGGCCTGCTCAGGGCCGGAGATGCCAAAGCCGACCGCGCAGGGGATCGATGTATTTTCCCTGACCAGGCGAACCATGGAGGGAATATCCGTCGTGATCTTCTGGCGCGTTCCCGTGACGCCCAGGGAAGACACGATATAGAGAAAGCCCCTGGCCTGGCTGGCTATCATGGCGATCCTCTCCTCTGAAGTCGGGGCGATCATGGAGATCAGATCCATCCCATGGGATCTGCAGGCTCCATCAAAGTCCTCCTTCTCCTCAAAGGGAACATCCGGCAGGATCAGGCCCTGTATCCCGGCCTCCTGGGACTTCTGACAGAATCTCTCTGTCCCGTAGGAAAAAACGACGTTTGCGTATGTCATGAAGACCATGGGGATATCTGTCTTTTTGCGGATCCGGCATACCATGTCGAATATAAGATCCGTCGTCGCCCCGCCGCTCAGAGCTCTCTCGTCCGCCTCCATGATGACGGGTCCCTCCGCTGTAGGATCGGAGAAGGGAATGCCAAGCTCTATCAGGTCGGCTCCGGCTTCCTCCATGGCATAGACAAGCTGCTCCGTGACCTCAAGTGAAGGGTCGCCGCATGTGATAAAGGGAATAAAGGCTTTTCCTCCGGCAAATGCATCAGCGATTGTTTTACTCATAGATATCCTCTCCTCTGTAGCGCGCGATTGCCGCGCAGTCCTTGTCTCCTCTGCCGGATATGGTGATCACAACGATCTTGTCCTTCCCCATCCCGGGCACGATCTTTCTGGCATATGCCACCGCGTGAGCACTCTCTATAGCCGGGATGATGCCCTCTGTCCGGGCCAGGTACTCAAAGGCGTCCACCGCCTCCTCATCCGTGACCGGCACGTACTTGGCCCTGCCGATGTCATGCAGGTAAGCGTGCTCCGGCCCGATGCCGGGATAATCAAGTCCGGCGGAGATAGAGTAGACCGGGGCGATCTGCCCGTACTCGTTCTGGCAGAAGTAAGATTTCATGCCATGGAAGATGCCAAGCCGGCCGGTGGCGATGGTTGCCGCCGTCTGAGCCGTGTTCACTCCGCGTCCTGCCGCCTCGCAGCCGATCAGCTGCACGCCCTCGTCTTCTATAAAATTGTAAAAGGAACCGATTGCGTTTGATCCGCCGCCCACGCAGGCCAGGACCGCATCCGGGAGCCGGCCTTCCTTCTCCAGCATCTGCTCCTTTATCTCCTTTGAGATCACAGCCTGAAAATCGCGCACGATCGTGGGGAAGGGGTGAGGCCCCATGACAGAGCCCAGGCAGTAATGCGTGTCGCTGATGCGGTTTTTCCACTCTCGGAAGGCCGCCGAGCAGGCGTCCTTTAAGGTGCCCGTGCCTGTCGTGACCGGGACGACCTGGGCGCCCAGAAGCTTCATCCGGTAAACGTTGAGGGCCTGGCGGATCGTGTCTTCCTTGCCCATGAATATCACGCACTCCATGCCGAAAAGGGCAGCTGCCGTCGCAGTCGCGACCCCGTGCTGACCTGCCCCGGTCTCGGCGATCAGACGGGTCTTTCCCATCTTTTTTGCCAGAAGAGCCTGGCCCAGCACATTGTTTATCTTGTGGGCGCCCGTATGGTTGAGGTCCTCCCTCTTGAGATAGACCTTTGCCCCGCCCAGATCCTCGGTCATGCGCCTGGCATAGTAAAGCCGGGACGGCCTGCCGCCGTACTCATTTAAAAGTTCTGTCAGCTCGGCGTTAAAAGCCGGGTCGTCCTTGTATGTATCATAAGCCTTCTCAAGCTCTGTCACAGCATTCATCAGCGTCTCCGGGATATACTGTCCGCCGAAGATGCCGAATCTTCCTCTTGGATTTGTCATGTCATCCTCCTTAAATGTTCCTGACGATCTGTATGATCTGCTCCACCTTGCGGGGATCCTTGACCCGGTCTGTCTCGACCGCGCTCGAAAGATCAACACCCCAGGGATGGAGCCTGTCTGCCGCCTCTTTTATATTGCCTGCGTTCAGTCCGCCGGCCAGAAGCCATGGCCGCCCTATGGGAGGGACAAGGCCCCAGTCAAAGCTCCTGCCGCTTCCCTGCCCCTGATCGAGCAGGATATAATCGGCGCTGCTGGCCAGCGCGCGGTGAATGTCTTCCTTATCTCTTATCTGAAATGCCTTTATGACCGGTTTCCCCGTTTCCGCCTTCAGCTGCCTGATATATTCCTCAGATTCATGCCCGTGGAGCTGGGCCATAGCAAGCGTCCCGTCCTTTAAAAGGCCGGCAGCCATCTCAAGATCAGCGTCCACAAAGACACCGACCGGATGGACATGCTTTCTGTCCAGGCCGCCTGCCAGCTCCCGGACCCTATCCGGAGAAATGCTGCGAAAACTCTTTGGGAAATCTATGATAAAGCCGGCGAGGTCCGGCCGGTACCTGTTGACCATATCGATATCCTCCGGCCTTCTCAGGCCGCAGATCTTTATCCTTATCATGAAAGAGGGCCTCCGTTCAGGATCCGGAGCATTTTTCCCTTATCAGGGCTCCTCATCAGAGTCTCCCCTATGAGGACCGCGTCCACCCGGCTGGCAGACAGGCGGCGGATATCTTCTGCCGTCTTTATGCCGCTCTCCGACACAAAAACTATGTCTTTCGGAGCCATGGCCCGCAGGCGGATGCTGTTTTCCATATCAACGGTAAATGTCTTAAGATCCCGGTTGTTGACCCCCACGATCCCGGCCCCGCTTTTAAGCGCCCGGGAAAGCTCTGAGGCGTCATGGGCCTCGACCAGGGCATTCATGCCCAGAGACTGCGCCAGCTCCCGGTAGGAGCGCAGCTGCTCATCGTCCAGGATGGCGCAGATGAGAAGGACAGCGCTGGCGCCTATGGCCCTTGCCTGGTAGATCATGTACTCATCCACGGTAAAATCCTTCCTAAGGATGGGGATATCCACTGCCTGGGATATTTCTTCCACATAAGAGTCCCTGCCCTGAAACCAAACCGGCTCGGTCAGGCAGGAAATGGCCGCAGCCCCGGCTGCCTGGTACTCTCTAGCTATGGCCAGATAAGGGAAGTCAGGTGCTATCAGGCCTTTGGAAGGCGACGCCTTCTTGACCTCGCAGATGTAGGACATGCCAGGTTTCTTCAGGGCAGCCAGAAAATCGGGAAGGGGCCGCCCCTTCTTCTCCATCTCCTGCCTCTGCCTGATCTTTTCCCTGAGCATTTCAAGAGGGACTTCCCTTTCCTGCTCCCTGACCCGCTGCCTTGTCCTGGCAGCGATTCTATCCAGAATATTCTCCATAAAGACACCCGTCCTTTAGCTGTTTGACTCTTTGATATAGGCTTCCAGGGTCTCAAGCGCCTTGCCGGAATCTATCAGAGAAGCGGCCAGAGTTATGCCCTCTGCCATGGAAGAAGCCTTATCGCCTATGTAAAGGGCAGCGCCCGCGTTGAGAAGAACAGCATTTCTCTTAGGTCCGCGCTCTTTTCCGCTTAAAATATCCCGGGTGATCTGCGCATTTTCCCCGGCCGTACCGCCGGCCAGGTCTTCCTTGGCGCAGGGGGTCAGGCCAAAATCCTCCGGGCTGATCTTGTACATCTTGTACCAGCCGTCCTTAAATTCCGAGATCAGAGTCTGGCCGCAGGCGGATATCTCATCCAGCCTGTCCATGCCGTAAACTACCATGCCCCTCTTTACCCCCAGATCTATCAGGACCTGGGTCAGGGGAGCCACCAGAGACTCATCATAGACGCCAAGGAGAAATCTCTTAGGCTTGCCGGGATTTGTCAGAGGACCAAGGATATTAAAGACTGTGCGGATGCCCAGCTCCTTTCGGATGGCGCCCACATACTTCATGGAGGTGTGATACTTCTGGGCGAAGAAAAAGCAGATGCCGACCCTATCCAGAAGTTCTCTGCACTTTTCGGGAGCCTGGTCTATCTTAACGCCCAGGGCCTCCTGACAGTCCGCCGTCCCGCTGAGGGAGGAAGCCGCCCTGTTGCCGTGCTTTGAGACTTTCATGCCGCCTGCTGCCGCGACAAAGGCCGAGGTTGTCGATATGTTGAAGGTGTGGGCTCCGTCGCCGCCCGTGCCGACGATCTCAAAATTATCGTAACCGCTCAGATCGACAGGGATGGCGTGCGACCGCATGGCCTCCGCGCAGCCCGCGATCTCCGCCGCTGTCTCCGCCTTGGAGCTTTTTGTGGAAAGCGCCGCCAGAAGAGCCGCGTTCTGCGTCTGGCTCGTCTCTCCGTTCATGATCTCATTCATGACCTGGTAGGACTCCTCGTAGGTCAGATCCTGCTTATCTACCACTTTCATGATCGCTTCTTTTATCATCTTTCTGCTTCCTCCTGATCTTCTATCTGTTTTTTACGATATTCATAAAATTTTCAATGATCTGCTTCCCGTCAGGGGTCATGACAGACTCCGGATGGAACTGCAGGCCGTAGACCGGATAATCTCTGTGCTCGACCGCCATGATCTCCCCATCCTCACAGCGGGCGGTTATGGCAAGACAGTCCGGCATGGTCGCCTCCACCGCTGAGAGTGAGTGATATCTTGCCGCCGGAAAATGCTCCGGCATACCCTGAAAGAGGGGGCTTTGCCCGGTCAGGATGATCTCTTTTTTCTTTCCGTGCATCAGCTCTTTCGCGTAGGAGATCTGAGCTCCGAAGGCCTGGCAGATGGCCTGATGGCCCAGGCAGATCCCCAGGATGGGCTTTTCCCCCGCAAACTTTTTGATAAGGGGGATACAGACACCGGCATTCTCCGGCCTGCCGGGGCCGGGTGAGAGAACGATGGCCTGCGGGTCCATGGCCTCTATTTCTTCCAGGGTCCTGTCGTCATTGCGGATTACCTGGATATTGGGCTCTACAGAGCCGATCAGCTGGTAAACGTTGTAGGAAAAGCTGTCATAGTTGTCTATCAATAAGATCATTCCAGACCCCCCTCTGCTTCTTTTACCGCATCCACAACGGCTCTTGCCTTGTTCATGCACTCCTGAAATTCTTTTTCCGGGACGGAATCCGCCACGATACCGGCTCCCGACCGAATGCAGATGCTGCCGTTTTTCTTGTAGACAAGCCGGATGGCGATGCAGACATCCAAATTTCCCGTAAAGTCCAGGTAGCCGATAGCTCCGCCGTATATGCCCCTGGCCGATCCTTCCAGTTCCTCAATGATCTGACAGGCTCTGAACTTTGGTGCCCCCGAGAGGGTGCCGGCCGGCAGGATGGCGTCTACGGCGTCCACACTTGTCTTTCCCTCCCGGATCTTTCCCGTGACAGTGGAGCCTATGTGCATAACATGGGAGAACCGCTCGATCTCCATATATTTTTCCACCTTGACCGTCCCGATCTGAGAAATCTTCCCCATATCGTTCCTTCCCAGGTCTACCAGCATGTTGTGCTCGGCCAGCTCTTTTTCATCAGAAAGGAGATCTTCCTCAAGGGCCTTATCCGCGGCGGCGTCAGCGCCTCTTGGCCTGGTCCCTGCCAGGGGGAAGGTGGACAGCTTCCCGTCCTGAAGCCTGACCAGGGTCTCCGGGGACGCCCCGGCTATCTCTATATCATCGCTCGTGAAGTAGAACATGTAGGGGGAAGGATTCTCGGCTCTCAGGACCCGGAATGTATCAAAAAGCGTTCCCTGAGCTTTGGCCCTGATGGGATTGGACAGGACGACCTGGAAGATATCGCCTTCATAGATATATTGTTTTGCCCTTGCGACCATTGCCCCGTATTCCTCCCGGGTGAAGCGAGGCCGGAGCTCTTCCAGAAGGCGCAGGGGCTGAAATCTTTTCTTGTCCCCATAGCGGATCAGGTCTTTCATCTGTGTAAGCTTGTTCTGGGCCTGCTCATAGGATGCCTCGACATCGCCTGCGTAGACTCCGGTTATCAGACAGATCTTCTGCCTGAAATGGTCGAAGGCGATGACCTGGTCAAAGAGCATGAGATCCATATCCCTGAAATCCCCGTCCTCACTGCTGGCAAGCCTTAGTCTGGGTTCGCTGTAGCGGATATAGTCATAGGAGAAATACCCGACCAGGCCTCCGGTGAAAGGGGGCATTCCTTCCATGACCGGCGTCCGGTAACGGTCAATGATCTTCTGCAGCTGTCTGCCGGGATGATCCGTCCTGGTCTGAGTGACCTCATCGTCCCCGTCCCTGCCGGTCCTGCGGATCCTCAAAAGGCCGCTGCTGCATGTCACCTCCAGCGAAGGATCATAGCCCAGGAAGGAGAATCTTCCCCAGCTTTCATGCTGGCTGGCGCTCTCAAGAAGATAGCAGTGCCTGCTTGCCTCTCGCAGGATGCGCATGACCTCCACCGGCGTGTACCTGTCGGAATACATTTCCATACAGACCGGAACCCTCTTATATTTTCCGGTCTGAAGTATATTTTTTACCTGATCCAAACTCGGATACATAACTTCCCTCCTCATCCGCGGCAGGAGCTTGCCTGATAAGCCGCAAAAAAAACGCTCGCCCCCAACAGAGCTTTCATCTGTCAAGGACGAGCGTATCATAAACGATCCAAACACCCGCGGTGCCACCTTGCTTCACGGTAATGAGCCGTGCTCTTGCGGAATACCATCATATTCCCGGCAACTGACGCATGCCTCGCGTCACGCGGTACTGAGCCATGAGGCGATCCCTTCCGGCTGTTCAGCGTGCCCTCAGCGGTCCATTTGGCAAACTGCATCTCGATCCGGCTTCCACCATCCCGGACTCTCTGTGCGCGCATGAATGCTTTGATCTCCGCTTCAACGGTTTAACACAGTCTAGCACAAATATCAGACAGCTGTCAATTGCAGACAGAAATTTTCTGTATAATATTTATTTATGTCTGGTCTTCCATCCAGGAATACCTCCCGTACACAAAAGGAGCCGCCGCAAAAAGCGGCAGCCCCCCCTGATTCCTTTAATATTACTCCTCATCGAGTTCATGCATTCTCTCGTCTCTTCCGGAGTAGTCGTGAGCCTCTTCCAGCATCATATCCTTGACCTTCATGAGACGGACCTGGGTGCTCCTCTCATTCTCGTCAAGCTTCATGGTGATATAGCGTATGCCTTCCTGGGTCTCGGGGATAATGACATGCTCAAGGGCGTTGACACGCCGCCTGGTCTTCTCTATCTCCGATGCCATGAGCTGGCAGGACTTCTCGATCTGGGCAAGTCTGAGCATATCCGGCAGAGCGTCGGACAGAGACTGTACCGCGCCATCCAGATCGCTGGATGTGAAGGCAAAACCGTAGTTAAAGATATCATTGGCGTCCGCCGTCCTTGTCTTGTAGTCATAGACAGGGATATCAACGCTCATGACATTTTTTGCCTTGAGATCCAGATAGACCTCCTGCTTGGGAGACATCATCGCCGTCTGCAGTTCCTCCTCGGACATGGAAGCCTTGGCAAGGACAAAATTCCTGTTGGCATCCTTTATCTCCGCCTCGACCTTCTTGCGCAGTTCCATATTTTCCCGCACAAGGTCGAGGAACTGCCGCATCAGCTCATCTCGCTTATCCTTCAGAAGACGGTGGCCCTTTATGGCCGTGACCAGCTTCTTCTTGAGTCTGGTCAGTTCCATTCGGGTCGGATTGAACTGTTTGCTGGCCATGCTTTAACCTCCTAACTCTGTAAACGAACCAGGGTTTCCCCCCGCTTCATCAGTCTTTCTTATCGTAGTACTTGTCAAGCATAGCGTCAGGGATACGCTTGAGCTCGGACCTGGGCAGGATCCTGAGCAGATCCCAGCCGATATCAAGGGTCTCCTCAATGCTTCTGTCCGTTCTGTAACCCTGAGAAACGTATCTCTTCTCAAACTCGTCAGCAAACTTTGCATAGATCAGGTCTATATCTGTCAGGGCAGCCTCGCCGAGGATGACCATGAGTTCCTTGGCGTCCTTGCCTCGTGAATAAGCCGCGAACAGCTGGTTCATGGTGGAGGAATGGTCTGCCCGGGTCTTGCCCTCGCCGATACCCTTATCCTTAAGTCTGGAAAGGGACGGGAGAACATCTATCGGAGGCTGCAGGCCCTTGCGGTAGAGCTCACGGCTCAGGATGACCTGACCCTCTGTGATATATCCGGTAAGGTCGGGGATAGGATGTGTCTTATCATCCTCAGGCATGGTAAGGATAGGAAGAAGGGTGATAGAACCTTTCTTTCCCTTCTGCCTGCCTGCTCTTTCATAGAGGGTAGCCAGATCCGTATACATGTAGCCGGGGTAGCCTCTGCGTCCGGGAACCTCCTTACGGGCGGCGGAAACCTCACGCAGGGCGTCGGCGTAGTTCGTGATATCCGTGAGGATAACGAGTACGTGCATGCCCTTCTCAAATGCAAGGTATTCTGCTGCCGTCAGAGCCACACGGGGAGTCGAGATACGCTCGACCGCGGGGTCATTTGCCAGATTTATGAAAAGAACAGTCCTGTCTATGGCTCCTGTCTCCTTGAAGGATTCCTCGAAGAAATTAGCCTCGTCGAATGTGATGCCCATAGCGGCAAATACAACGGCGAACTGCTCGTCTGTTCCCAGAACCTTTGCCTGACGGGCGATCTGAGCTGCCAGCTGGGAATGGGGAAGACCGGAACAGGAGAAGATAGGAAGCTTCTGACCTCTTACCAGTGTGTTCAGGCCATCGATGGCGGATACACCGGTCTGAATAAACTCGGCCGGGTACACGCGGGCTGCCGGATTCATGGGCAGGCCGTTGATATCCATTCTCTTGTCCGGAAGGATCTCCGGACCGCCGTCTATTACATTGCCCATTCCATCGAAGACACGGCCCAGCATGTCTTCGGAAACGCCCAGTTCCATGGCGTGTCCCAGGAAACGGACCTTGCTGTCGGAAAGGTTGATTCCGGCGGAAGCCTCGAAGAGCTGTACAAGAGCGTCGCTGCCGTTTATCTCCAGCACCTTGCAGCGGCGGATCTCGCCGTTGCCCAGCTCTATCTCGCCCAGCTCATTGTATGTTACATTTTCCACGCCCTTGACAAGCATCAGAGGACCGGCAACTTCCTGTATGGTACGATATTCTTTTGCCATATGATCAATCCTCCTTACCTATCTGTTCGGAGACCTCATGGACGAGCTCATCGCTGATCTTCTTGTATTCCTCGTCAATATTGTCTTCGGGTGTGTACTTGTAACGTCCGATCCTCTCGCGCACGGGCAGCTTGACCAGATTGTTTATGCCGGCGCCCTCTGCCAGAGCCTTAGCGCCTTCCTCATAGTAAGCGTACACGAGCTTCATCATATAATACTGCTTCTGCAGGGATGTATAGGTATCGATATCGTCAAATGAGTTCTGATGGAGGAAATCCTCTCGGATGGACCTTGCCGCTTCCATCTTGAGACGGTCGCCGGGTGAAAGGGCGTCCATACCTACCATCTTAACGATCTCATTGAGGGATGCCTCATCCTGGAGCAGGTTCATGAGCTTCTGTCTCATATCCATCCAGTCGGGCTCCACATTCTTGTTGAACCAGCCGGCTACATTGTCCAGATAGAGGCTGTAGCTTGTCAGCCAGTTGATAGCCGGGAAATGACGCTGGTAAGCCAGGTCTGCGTCCAGAGCCCAGAATACCTTTACGATACGCAGCGTACCCTGGGATACAGGCTCTGAGATATCACCGCCGGGAGGCGATACGGCTCCGATAGCGGAAAGAGCGCCTTCTCTGCCTTCCTTGCCCAGAGAGATCACTCGGCCTGCTCTCTCGTAGAAGTCCGCAAGACGGGACGTCAGGTAGGCGGGATAACCTTCCTCGCCGGGCATCTCTTCCAGACGGCCTGACATCTCTCGGAGGGCCTCGGCCCATCTTGAGGTAGAGTCTGCCATGAGGGCTACGGAATAGCCCATATCACGGAAATACTCTGCCATCGTGATTCCTGTGTAGATACTTGCCTCACGGGCAGCAACAGGCATATCGGATGTATTTGCGATCAGAACAGTCCTCTGCATGAGGGACTCGCCTGTCCGGGGATCCTTCAGTTCGGGGAACTCATTCAGAACCTCCGTCATCTCGTTGCCTCGCTCGCCGCAGCCGATATAGATAACGACCTGGGCATCTGCCCATTTTGCCAGCTGATGCTGGGTGACTGTCTTTCCTGAACCGAAAGGTCCGGGGATGGCCGCGACACCGCCCTTGGCGATCGGGAAGAAAGCATCTATTACTCTCTGCCCTGTTACAAGAGGCATATCCGGGGAGAGCTTGCGTTTGTAAGGACGGCCCTTACGTACCGGCCACTTCTGCAGCATGGTAAGATTGATCTCCTTACCCTTCTCATCCTCCAGGACAGCTACCGTCTCATCTATGGTAAATGAACCGGACTGTATGCTCTTTATCTTTCCCTTTATGCCGACGGGAACCATGATCTTCTGTGTGATGACCGCTGTCTCCTTGACGGTACCGATCACATCGCCCTCGCCGACTTCCTCGCCGACCTGAGCCGTTGCGGCGAAATCCCACTTTTTGCTGTGGTCAAGCGCCGGAACCTCAACACCTCTTGTCAGAAGGTTGCTCCCTGTCCTCTCAAGGATCTTGTTCAGAGGACGCTGTATTCCATCATAGATAGAACTGATGAGGCCGGGCCCCAGCTCAACTGAGAGCGGCGCGCCGGTAGACTCGACCGGTTCTCCGGGTCCGAGGCCGGAAGTCTCCTCGTAGACCTGTATAGATGCCTGATCACCGTGGATCTCAATGATCTCGCCGATAAGACGCTCATCGCTGACACGCACAACGTCGCCCATGTTAGCGTCCCGCATCCCTTCAGCAATGACCAGTGGTCCGGCAACTTTTAATATCGTACCTTTGCTCATTTCTAAATGGACTCCTTCCTATTCGTTTCCGAACAGTATGTCGCTGCCGACAGCCTGCTCTACCGATTTCTTGACGGACTGGATTCCGTCTCCTGTATTCCCTTTCACACCGGGTATCAGTATGACAGCCGGCGCGATCCTGTCTGCATATCTGCTGATTTCTTTCTTCAGCACAGCGGCCAGCTCCTCAGTCATGTAGATGATGCCGAACTCGTTCTCAGCGAGCTCATGGAGAAGCCTGCCCGCCTTCGCGGCGTCATTCTCAACGGGGAAAATGGATAATCCCAGGGCCGCGAAACCATAGATACTATCGTAACTCCCCATGACAGCTATCTTAACCATACATCATCCTTACCCTTTCCCGGGTACTCTCCTCTGAGAAGCCGTTAGCCTTGGCTGTGATAATGATCCTGGCCGTCTTTATCTCATTCTGCCTGCCCAGATAGTAGGCGACAATGGGACCTGCCGAGACGGAATTCATCTTCTGGGGAAGGATGGTCTCGATCAGACGGTTGTCACACCAGCGTTCAAACGCGGACGGGGATTCCCGCAGCGCGTCGGCGGCTTCCTTGTATCCGTGGCTCTCCAGGTATTCCAGAAGGGCCGCATCGCTCATGGAGGCTGCCGCCGCCAGTCCGTTCACATCTATGGACTTGCAGGGTGCCAGCGCTTCCCTGAGAAATGTAATATTTTTATGCGTCTTAACCGCTCTGACAGCGATCTTTATATCTGTTACGGCGACTGTGGATTCCTCATAATCCATCAGAAGCCTGTTCCTGGACTTTTTTCCGGCCGCAAGACCTGCCTCAAGGCAGGCGCGGTCTATGATGATATCGCATCGCTGCCCGTCCATAAGCGTTACCATGATCTCATATGCCTTCTGGGCGGCATCTTTCATATGTGCCGGCAGCGCCTGAAAATCCTTCTCGCCGACGATCTTGAGCATCCTGTCTCTGCCGTATCCGTCTATGTCATAGTAGATATGGCCGGGCGCGCTGCCTGTACAGGTCTCCTTTATCGCAGCCTTAAGGTTATGGTAAAGCTTGGGGTAAGACAGCACCTGAAATACAGCCGGATCCAGCTTCAGTTCCCTCATCAGGTCCCATGTCTTCTCATCTTCCTGAGCGAGCATGGTATCTGCGTCCTGACTGCCGGAACCGTCTCCCCAGCCCTTCTCAGCCAGGAAGGCAAGGACAGCATCCGCGTCCTTCATGCCGACCATCTGCATGATATCGGCGTCAGTCAGGAGGGATGTTTCCTTCACGCGGATACGCGCGACTGAAAAAATATAATCTGTATCACCCATCTGTTAAATACTCCTTACCAAAGCGCCTTGTGCACTTCATCCTGCAGCCTGTTCAGATTCGCGTCAAAAAGCGATTTGAATGAACAGTTCTCATCTATTCCGCCGTAGCTGAGCACGAAGCCGCTCTCTATATCAGCCGGCTTGTCTGATACCTTCAGCTTTCCGCCGGCAGCCTTTGCGGCCTTCTTCAGCTTATCTTCAAATCCTGACGGAAGCCTTCCCAGATCTTTTTCGGAAAATGAGATCAGGCCTTCCTGAGGCTGGACCACTCCGCCCAAAAGCCCGAGGATCATATCGAAATATGAGGCGTCATCCTGAGCGCTGAGCTTCTCATAAGCCTTCTCTATGACACGCGAGATGATCTCCTGCTTGGCTGCGAGTACAGCCTGCCTTCTCCTGAGGCCGATCTGGGACTGGGTCCGCGAAGCGGCTTCCTTTACGTCCCTGTCTGCCCTGGCGGCATATTTCGCTGAGATCTTTCCGCCTTCCTTCTCAGCAGCAGTCTTGATCTCCTGGGCTTTTGCCTGAGCCTGAGATATGATCTCATCTGCCTGTCCCTGTGCTTCCTGCAGGATCTCGTTAATGATATTCTCTACTCCTGCCATCTTATTCTCCTTCTTTTCCTTCAGAGGTCATTCAGTTTCTATCAAGCCTGGACAATATTTGTAACAGACAGGATAGATACAAGAAGAGCAAGGATAGCGTATGTCTCAACCATAGCGGGGAAAAGCATTGCCTTACCGAACTGATCGGGCTTCTTTGCTACAAGACCGATACTTGCTACAGAAGCTCTGCCCTGATGATAACCGGATACCAGACCTACGATAGCGATAGGAAGGCAGGCGAAAAGATACATAAGACCAACGCTTGTGCTCTCAATGGGATCTCCGCCGAGAACGCCTATGCTTGAAAGAGTGATGAATGTAACAAGCAGACCGTAAATACCCTGTGTACCGGGGAGCAGCTGAAGGACAAGAACCTTCGCGAACTGGGAAGGATCCTCAGAAACAACGCCTGCTGCTGCCTGGCCGGCAACGCCGACGCCCCATGCAGAACCACAACCAGCCAATCCTGTCGCAAGAGCAGCACCCAGAAGTGCTAAAGCCATACCTAAACTCATGTTATTTTTCCTCCTTGATCTGAATATATTTATTTTCTGTTTTAAAAGGTTTAAATTCTTTTCCGCCGCCTTCATAAAACTTGCCGAAGAACTCGACATACTGCAGACGGTTCGTATGAACATAAGCGCCAAGAGCATTGATCGCGATGTTCAGCGCGTGTCCCAGGATGAAGATCACAATAAAAACGATCACGCCCAGGGGGCTGTTCCCGAACATGGAAGCCATCATATTGACAACGTTGGCGATAACGCCTGTCGCAAGTCCCAAGGCAAGAAGTCTTGAGTAGGACAGGGTATCTGACAGCCAGCCTGTGATATTGTAGAGGTCATAGGCTCCAAGCGCTATCCTCAGGCCCCAGTTCTTATTGGCTCTCCCGCTCATGATCAGGATGATCACAGCTCCTATTATGGCCGCTCCCTTTGCCAGGGGGCCGACAATAGCCGGAAATGTAAATGTCATTCCGGATATGGAGCTGAAAAGCTTCGTCGGAAGCAGCATGAATATCAGGCCCAGCAGGAAGAGATACCATGCGGCGATATCCGATACAAACGATACGATGTCGCCGTCCTTCAGATACTCATAGCCCTTTATGCCAAGACCGATGAACATGTGGATCAGTCCAAAGAGCAGACACCACATGAGCAGTCTCATCGGTGAGTGAAGGGGCTCGAACCACAGGGGCTTAAGCAGGGTTTCCGTGCCCTGGTATCCGAAAAATGTCTTGGCTATCACATCTATGGCGTCCCCGAAGAAGCCGCCGTACATAAAGCCCCAGAATGTTGTCGATATACCGCACCAGAAGAAAAGTTTCAGCGTCTTCTTCAGGCCTTCCTTCAGATACTTATGCTTTAGAAGGATCACAGCGCATCCGACCGCCATCAGAATGCCGTAGCCGGCGTCTGAAAGCATCATTCCGAAGAAAAATACGTAGAAGAATGACATGATAAATGTCGGATCTACCTTGCCGTGGCTGGGTGTGTCGTAGGAAGCCAGGATACCTTCCACATTCCTGGAAAACCAGTTGTTGTGAAGGAGGGTGGGTTCCACCTCATCCTCGCGTTTTTCTTCCTTCTCCACAAAGGCCCCGAACTTTTCTGTCAGCAGAGAAGCGACCTTGTCTGCCTGCGCCTGCGGTACCCATCCTTCCATAAAGAATGTGCTCCGGGTCTGGGGGATCTCTCCCAGGGTTCGGTATCTCTGCGCCCTGCTTCTATAGTAGTCGCTGAGGATCCGGTAATTCTCCTTCTCGCCTGCGTAGGCTGTGATGACAGCCTTCTGCTTCTCTATCTCCTCTTCCTGCTCCTTTATCTCGGCATCAAGGCTTTCGCATTCCTGAGCCGGTATGCCGGAGACGGGAAGAGAGGGCCTGGAGAATCCCAGAGACCTTAAATTGCCCTCGACCTGGTCCGCATCCTTTTTCAGGCACATGACAAGGACTCCGCTTACGTTGTTGGCCGTAAAAAGAACGTCCGCATTCACAGCTGCCGGTTCCGGCATATCTTTTGAAGCCGCCGCGTAAAGGCCCGCGTCATCTATCTGCCCCGGCAGCGTCCCGAGCAGAAGCGACATCTTCTTTGTCCCCGGGCTGTCGATGGGAATGTCGAGAGGAAGCCATGGCTCAAGGGCCAGCTTAGCATTCTCATCTTTCTGTATAATGCCGGCGCACTCATTTATCTTTTTCTCAGCCTTCAGGATATCGGCAGCCTCGACATTATATTTGTGCCTGTCGGCCGCCAGGCCATCCACTCTGGAACGGGGGATCTGATCCAGATCAGCGAACAGACCGCCTGTCCCCTTGCCGCTGTCGTACTTGGCGAGCAGGTCCAGTACCTGATCATATGCCGCCGCCCTCTTCTCATACTTTAGCCGGGCAGCCTGCGTGTCAAGCTTCTCAAGTCCTGCCTGATCATCGAGATCCGTCTGTGTGATCTCCATAATCCCCATACTCTGCAGCAGATTCAGGATGGCTTTCCTTTGCTTTTTGTTTGCGCAGATGCTGAGCTTCTGCATCTTTACAATAGCCATGCAAAATCTCGCTTTCGTCTAGAAAACATTGTCAACAGTTACGTGTCAGCCCGCCAGTGAAGAGATCACCTGATCCACAATAGAATCTTCGCGCTCTGCTGCGGCAGCCCTGAGCTCCCCAATCTCTTTGTCTGTCTCTTCTCCCGCTTTGGCAAGCTCTGCGTCTGAGTCAGCTCCGGCAGCGGCCATCTTCTCATCATAGGCCTTTTTAGCAGCCTCCTCAGCCTCCTTCATGATCCTGGCTTTCTCCTCCTCGGCCCCCTTGATTATCCGGGCCGCCTCGGCCTTTGCCTGAGCGATCATGTCGTCCGCTTTGGCCTCAGCATCTCTGACAGCTTTCACGGTTTCTTCTATCATCGCTTCACCTCCCCTATATTAAATGGCACTAAAAGCCACTTAGGTGCAAAATAACGCACTTTTCGGTCCGCTTCGCGTCCCACGTGCTTATACCTGCCTCGCGCTCTGTATAAGTCTGCGTGATGCTCCGCTTCGCTCACGCATCACTCAACAGGTATGCGCACTTTTCGGTCCGCTTCGCGTCCCACGTGCTTATACCTGTTGTACCTGGCAATGCTTGCTGACACCCGGATGCAAGCATCCGGTGTTCAGCAAGCGCTGCCAGGTGACTTATACAGTATATAATGTTCTGAAAATATTTTCAATTGTTTAGTGAATAGTTTATATTATAACGAATTAATTAATTAACAATCGGGGGGAATTGGTATACCAGTATTGATTATCTTACAAATACTGGAATTTTCTATCGACTGAATTCAGGTATTTTACGATATCTGTTTTCTGGTTTTTTTATATGTGGAATGCCTGTTCAGCGGTTCCTGGCCGGATCTTTTTATTCAATACTTTTATTTTTCCGATTATATTCCATGTTTTTCTGTGAAAATTGTAACACTTTACAGGTTTATATTCAAGCCTCTCCCGTTATTTGCACACACTTTTACTTATTTTTGCCTTGTTTTTATATATTTTTCACAGCTTTCGTTTCCAAAGCCAAGGAAGATTGTTTGTCATATTTTCTTTCGAAGAAGGCCTTTTCCTGACATTTATTGGGCGGCCATTATACAGGATGCAAAAATGATGTATTAATAGAAATACATGAGTATATGTGACAACATTACGCATGCGAATTGTTATTATACAAACAATCTTCCTGCGCCTGAATCTTATCTTATCTGAGGGGCTTTTCTTTTTGGCAAAATTATAACCCCGAATTTCAAAATTCTGCCTCCGCAGCTGCTGCGGAGGCAGAATTTTGAATGAGTATGCCAAAAATGGACGCAACATTTAGTCTGCAATCGGGACTATATACGTCCATATCGTGCAAAAGGAAAAATATGGACGTAGGGTTTACCCACACGGGGCTCAAAAGATACGTCCATTTCGGGCATTCTTGCCTGAATGGACGTAAACTGAAAAATAAACTGTACCCCATATGGTGGACACGGATTTTCGCCAAAGTGTATGCTTTTGGAGAGACCATATCTGAGACTGGACATACCTTTGTATGCTGAAATGTAGTCATCACTCTACATACTTATCCGTGGACACGGATAGGTATGCCGGGCAGATGCCCT
>OMWV01000017.1 GCA_900314845.1 uncultured Eubacteriales bacterium | reverse complement strand
TGGTCGATTTTCATTATACCTAAGAGATGAGCACTTGGCTCTTTTTAATTTTTCAATTTACACCATTATACAGACGTAACCGATAAAACAGATTGGCAAGAAGTAAAGTGTTTTACAGCTAAGCTCCGGATATGATCCGGTTTGAAATTTTCTGTGCTGCTTCGCTGGCCATGAGGCACAGGGTGGGAATTTTCTTGCTGCTGATCCGGGATACGGGTCCGGAGATACTTACAGCTGCGAGAATCTTGCCAGAATCATCAGTAATTCCAGCGGCGACCGTCCATGCACCCAATTCAACTTCTTCATCTTCAATTGCCCAGCCTTGTTCGCGTATTTGGTACAGCTCTTCTGTCAAAATCTTCCCGTCAGTAATAGTGTTGGGTGTCATCGGGGTGAATTCCGTTTCTTTTATATATTCTTCCAGCTGCTTCTGCGTTTTGCCTGCCAGGAACAGCTTCCCTGCCGCTGTACAGTAAATGGGGACAGTCATCCCGGTTTGGATACGGACTGTTAACAGCTTGTCTGCCGGTTCAATCGTGTCGAGATGGATGATCTGGGAGCCGGCTTCAACGATTAGTGTACAGGTCTCTCCGCTGGACTTGCAGAGCTCAGTAATGACTGGGTGTCCGCAGCGGATCAGCATTTCTTCAAAATTGCTGGAAGCGCTAAGCTCGGAGAACTTGTGGGTCAGGCCATATTGTAGTGTGTTTGGATCCTGAAATATGTAGCCCTTTTCAGAAAAGGTGTTGAGAATCCTGGAGACGGTGCTTACCGGTATTTTCGCTTCAGCCGAAAGATCCTGCAGCCGCATGGTTCCTTTGGCAGCTGCCAGATTTTCAACGATTTGAAGGGATTTTACCAGGGATAGATTTAGCTGGGTGTTCTTTTCCGACAAGAATGTATCTCCTTTCTACAGAATATTGGTTTCCTGTGGGTATTCTAAATGTATACATATGTTGTCAACAATAGTATAATTCTACAATGTGGAAATGTCAATGGAATTTTGCAGCAAACAGGGGACTTAATTGAAATAAATACCAGATAATGAAATATGAATTTTGAATTATGAAACATAGCCAACAATTTTAACTTACATTTGTAAAAAATGTCCATTTACAATTATTTAGAATTGCGTATAATGAAACCAGATACCACGATACGGAATAAATAAAGCCAAAAAGGAGGAGAGAAAAAATGTCTGGTATGGCGATTCTGAGTTTTATTGGAATCATTCTGGCACTGGTTGTCATCATTGTTGGCTCGGTTCGGGGATATTCCCTGATCCTTGTCTCCACGATCGCAGCACTTGTCTGTTCGCTGCTGGGTGCATTTGCATCGGTTTCTATTGATGGAGGCAGCTTCTGGAAAGTCTTTTACGATGATTATGCTGTTTCTTATATGAAAGGCGTGGCGGATATCATCATTCAGATGTTTCCGCTGTTCCTGGCAGGCAACATGTTTGGCAAGATGCTGGAAATGACAGGCCTGCCGCTGGCCATTGCAGATGCTGTCTTTGCCAGGTTCGGAGAAAAGGGAGTAGTTTCCGCTGTCTTTTTTGCAACCTTCATCCTGTCGGTCGCCGGGATCAACGTTTTTGTCATCATCTTTACCATGTTCCCGTTGGCATCCGCCTTCTATAAGAAAGCCGGTCTTCCGCGCAGCATGATTCCAATCAACATTCTTGCCGCGGCAGTTGCTGAGCAGTGTCTTCCCGGGGTGCCGACATTCAATCTGATCATTCCTGCTCAGGCGCTGGGAGTTAACCCTGCATCCGGTTTTGTCATGGGTATTGTGACTACCATATTTGTAGGCGGTTTCAACTGGCTGTACCTGCAGCATGCCTCGAAGAAATTCCTCAAGGCCGGTGTTGGCTATGGAGAAGAAACGGAAGAAGAGAAACGACGCGTCAGC
Organism: uncultured Eubacteriales bacterium; assembly: GCA_900314845.1. GTDB lineage: Bacteria > Bacillota > Clostridia > Lachnospirales > Lachnospiraceae > UBA2912. The sequence continues at coordinate 21,104 of OMWV01000017.1, read as the reverse complement.
ACGATCAATGAGGCAGACTTGCCCAATCCCCTGCTTTTCCTTGTTCCTCTCGCTGTCGTGATCGTTCTGATGAATGTGGTGAATGTTCCTGCATGGGCAGCTCTTTTTGTCGGCTGTGTGGTGATCTTCATCATGTTCTACAAGAGACTTGGCGGTTTTGCAAAAGCTCTGAGTTATCTGGCAGAGGCAGCTGAAAATTCTCAAGTTGTCATGTCCACTGGCGCTATCTGTGGTATTGCGGCTTTGATCTCAGCTGTTCCCGGCTATCAGGTCGTAGTTGGCTTCCTGGAGAGCGTTGGTTCTGGAAATCCTTATGTTCTGTGTGCAGTAGCTGTTGCTCTTCTGGCAGGTTTTGGCGGTTCTTCTCTTGGAGGCATCCAGTTTGTTCTGGCAAATTATGTGGACAAGCTGCTGGCCATGGGGGCTTCTCCCATCGCCCTGACCCGTATCATTGCGGTTTCTTGTCTGACACTTGATTCCCTGCCGCACAATAGTGCAAACATCATTACATTCCAGGCGTGCGGTGTCGAGTTTAAGGAAGGTTATTATCACTTTGTTTTCTGCACGATCATTTCTACGACGTTGGCTACGATCATCACCGTTGTCATGTCAACACTTGGTATCTATTGATACCTGTATGCAGAGCGCGAAGCGCTGCAAGAACCGGTGTTTCCGGAGAAACAGATTGATGATTGCGGATTTCTGACAGATTCTGCAAATATCTATAAAACACATTATAACAATCATTTTTTATCTAAACTTACCATGGAAAGGAGATTAAATCATGGCATTAACAGAAAGATGTGCAAATTCAAAACAGCTGAAGGATTGGAGCGAGAAAAAGTTCGGGCGTGTAATCACAGAGGAAGAGCTGATCATGAGAACAGATCCAATCTGGCCTTACAAGCATCCTCTGGGATATGCAGACCCCAAGGATGAGGACTACTGTATGGAGGGGGCAGTGGAACTTCATGCCCATGGTTCGCCGGCAGCTTGGCAGTCAGAGGGACGTGCAAACTTCTTTGACACAGCTCTTGCCTGCAGCGAGGCAAAATATAAGGCGATCGTCTTCAAGGATCAGGATTGCCCGTCCTATTCCATGGCCGGAACAGTACAGAGAGCTCTGGATTTCCGTGCAGAGGAGATGGCAAAACGCGGAGAAGAGTTTACTCCCTGCAAGGTCTTCGGAAGCATCACTCTTGACAAGGCTGACGGCGGTCTGAATGTCGCAGGCGTACAGAAGGCTCTGATGTATGATGGTTTCTGTAAGGAAGTTTTCCTTCCCTGTCAGGATTCCGCTCTTCAGCAGGCACTCTTTGGTGATGATACCAAGGGCATCTATGTTTCTGACCTGAAGGGTACCCTGGTTCCGGAGATGGTGAAGATCCTCGACATGATTGCCGAGTACAATGACAATAGCAAGGGTGATACCATTGCTCTGGCTACCTGCCATGTATTTAATGAAGAGAAATATGATATCTCTAAGTATGTTCATGACCGCGGCATGAAAGTCCCCATCGTTCATGACCATATCACACAGGAAATGACTCAGCTTACTACAGAGGAAGCGCTTCAGCTGATTGACCTCGGCACCTATGTAGAGATCTGCGCTAACTCCACAGTTCCCTGGACAAGCATGATGAACTGGATCGTTGCCTGGGATTATAACATCAACATGACTAAGGAACTGCTCAAGGCTCGCGGTCCGGAGCACATTTGTCTCATCACCGACTCTGGTCTGTCCGGTTACACCGAGACCGAGGGTATGCGGATGCTCATTCGCGGTCTGCTTAAGAACGGCGTAGCGGTTGAGGATATCAAGTATATGGCAGGAGCTGCTCCTGCATCAGCGCTTGGTCTGTAATCAAGTTGGTATAATATAAGGAGCGGGGCTGCCGCACTAAGAGGATGGTCCCCCAAAAGGAGTTGAATTAATAGTTCAGCTCCTTTTTTTAATGCAGCTGCCCCTGGGTTGAAAGCTATTTTTCAGGTCTGTTCCGGCATTCCTGCCATATCTTTTAGAAACTGCGTCCGCCGCCTCCGTGTTCCCCGCCGCCGGAGCTGACGTGGAAACCGCCGCCCCCGGAGCCTCCCGGGCCGGGACCATCATCGGTATCCCGGTGGATGATGCGCCGGGTCACGGTCCGGTTGATGAAATGATCGGAGCGGCCTGTGATCCGGGAGTCTTTGGCGTTCAGGTAGGTCGCGCCGGATGTTGTGATCACGCCGCCGCTTCGGCGCAGCATGATGAAGACGATGAGGCCGCCTGCTGCTGCGGAGATGATCGCCATGATCAGGATGTGGATGGCCCTGAGCCTTCCATGCCTTGCGGCACTGATCCCCATGTAATCCCTGACTCCGTCCAGGAACTGTCCGCAGGTGCGGTAATAATCGTCGCGGATAATGTATTTATAGCAGCGGTCCAGGATGTGGTCGATCCGGCTGTCGCTGTAGTAGGATATGGCCTGGCCGGATGTGGAGATCTGCATGCGGCGGTTATCCATGTCGATAAGGAAGAGGATGCCCGGGCGGTCTTCCTTCTTCATGGACATGCCCAGATCCTCCGCGTAAGTATCCGCGTAATCCTCAGACGTCTTGCCCCCGGCGTCATCTGTCGTCACGATCGCTATATCACAGTCATATTTTTCGCAGTAAGAGTCCAGCCTGCTCTTTAAGCGGTCCTCCTGCGAGCTGTCCAAAAGCTCTGCCGCGTCGTAGACTCCATTCTGAGCAGAAGATGCGGCGAAGGCATCCCCGGCTGAGCCCCACAGGGCAGCTGCGACGAAAAAGGCACACAAGAGCAGAGCTGTTATACCTGTCAGGATCTTCTTCTTTTTTTCAGCAAATATCATAAGAGCAGCCCTCCCGCGAGAAGTATGGCGAAAATGATGCCTGATATCAGGGCGAACCAGCCGGTGGTCTTGAGCTGGGAGAGCGGCGGTGTGCCGATCACCTTGCCGGTCTGTCCGTTCATGGCAAATACATATTCCTTGCCCTGGTAGGGGTAGGAGATGAACCAAAGCGGCAGGTAGACATATTTTGCGCTGATCTTTCGGAAGGAAGAATCCTCCTGTTTTATGTTCACCGTGCTGTAGCCGCTGATTGTACTCCTGGCAAATGTGGACGCGTAGACGCCGACCTGTTCCCTGACAAGGGGCAGGAGCTCATCATCGGCATAATCCCTCTGGTCCGTCTCAAATCCGGCCAGATAGGGGATCGCAAATTCTTTCATCTGCGAGAAGTCGTAGGGCTGCACCTTGGCCATGACGGTGTCGTCCATCTTCTCGGAGGCATCGTGGGGCACATTGCGGTAGTCGAGCTGCATCTGCCGGGCGACGCTGTAAAAGGATGTCTCTGTATATTCCGTATCGCCGCTGACATAGATGTTGACCTTTGTGGCGATGCCCGAGACGGACAGATCCAGATCCAGGTCATAGAGCCAGTAGGGCACATAGACGGGGCGGATCTTTTTCAGATTCTTTGAGCCGGCAAATCCCCTTGGCGCGAAACGGCCCTTGTGGCACCATTTTAAAAATGCCTGCCTGGCCGCTTCTGAATCCATCCGGAAGGGGAGGATCATGGCCGGTCTCATGCTGCGCTGCAGCCTGTCAGCCAGAATGAGAGAGGAATCGCAGTAGGGACAGCGGATAGAGCAGGCCCTTGATGAGGCCTCAATGGGACTGCCGCAGTTGGGGCAGACCTGCGGCTGGCCGCCTGCCTGAGCCTGGTCCGCGGCCTGAGTCTGGTCTGCCGCCTGAGTCTGGTCTGCTGTCTGAGCCTGATCCGCGGCCTGAGTCTGGTCCGCAGACTGTTCAGGGCCGGCAAACTGGTCTGTCCAGGCCTGGTCCATAGCCTGACCGCCTAGATTCTGCCACTGTTCAGGGTCCGGCTTAATATCTTCACTGTGTTCGCAGTGCTGACAGTAGAGCTTGCCCAACTTTATGCTGTAGGCCATGTCGGCTCCGCAGTCGGGACATGAAAAATGAAGTATCATTAGAAAAACTCCTTGAAATTATGCAAAATAGACAGAAATTGTATATGCCATGCCCTAAGTATACATTAATAATCACAAAATAGGAAGTTCCATTTTCAGGCGTATTGCGGTATATTAGGAGAAGTAAGTCTCGTGGAGGAAGAAAGTTATGAAGAAGAAAAAAAGAATGTTAGCGGCTGCCTTAGCCGGCCTTCTCTGTCTGGGCCTGGCAGGCTGCGGCTCTCAGGCATCAGAGAAAAAGTCTCAGGGAGAGAGCCGGGCGCAGACGCAGGCAGAGCAGAAGGAAGGAGACTCCGGACAGGAGGAGCTCAGCATCGGCGTTCTCAAGATCGCGGACTCTTTTCCGGTCTACGCAGCGCAGGAGGAAGGGATTTTCCAGAAAAAAGGCCTGAAGGTGAATATCGTTGAATTTCAGAGCGCTTCAGACCAGTCCGTCGCCTATGAGGCCGGCAAGCTGGACGGCATGATGACGGATATGATCGTGCAGAGCCTTGTGAATAAGAGCACCGGCGATAAGGGCATGAAAACGGTGGCCATGGCCTTTGGCGGGACGCAGGAGGAGGGCAGATTTCTCCTGGTATCCACGCCGGGCAGCAGCGTGAAGAAGCCCCAGGACCTGAAGGGCTGCAAGATTGGCATTTCCGAGAATACCATGATGGAATATCTTGTGACCAGCTACCTGAAGGATCTGGACGTCGACCTGTCCCAGGTGGAGCTTGTCAATGTTCCCAAGCTGACCCTGAGGCTGGATTCTGTCATAGAAGGCAAGGATATCCAGGCGGCTATCCTGCCGGATCCTCTTGCCATGGAGGCGGAGGCCAGGGGCTGCAATACCGTGATAGACGATACAAAGCTGGGAAAGAATTATTCCCAGAGCGTATTTACCCTCAGCAATGAGGTTATAGAGAACAAGCCGGAAATCGCGGACAAATATGTGGCCGCCATCAACGAGGCCATTGATGAGATAGACAAAGATCCGGATCATTTTGCTGATCTTTTTGCGGAAAAGGCAAATGTCGCCCCTGCTGTCAGGGACAAGTATACAGTTCCCTCCTACACAGCTTCCTGCGTCCCCACGGAGGATGAGGTCAGCAGTATAGAGGACTGGATGGTCTCAAAGGGCCTGATCGATAAGGCTTACACTTATGATGAGATGGTAAGGCAGCAGTAAAAAAACATGGATGAAACTGAGAAGAATATAATTGAAGTGCAGGATCTTGATTTTGCCTACGCCGACCAGCCGGATGTGCCGGTGCTTAAAGGCCTGAACCTTTCCGTGAGGGAGGGCGAATGTCTGGCCGTGCTGGGTGAGTCGGGCAGCGGCAAGTCTACACTCCTCAAGCTGATGTGCGGCCTGCTGACGCCGGCAGCCGGCCGGATCCTTTATAAGGGCAGGCCCCTGACAGGGCCGGGGGATGAGATCAGCATGATATTTCAAAATTACGGGCTTTTCCCCTGGAAAAGCGTGAGAGCCAATATCGTGCTCCCTCTTCAGCTGAGAGGTGAGAAGGAAGACCCGGATCAGGTAGACAGATTGCTGAAATATCTGGGGCTCACAGACTGTGCCCGCAGATATCCTGCCGAGCTTTCCGGGGGCCAGAAGCAGAGAGCCGCCCTGGGGCGCGCTGTTCTCGGCCGCTCCAGGCTGATCCTCATGGATGAGCCTTTCTCGGCGCTTGATATCAGGAACCGGGAGAAGCTCCAGAGGTTTATGAAAGATTTCTTTAGAGACATGAAAATGACAGCGGTCATCGTGACCCACAGCATAGAGGAAGCCCTGGTCATGGGAGACAGGATCGCCATATTTAACCCGGCAGAAGGAAGGCTCGGCCACATCATTGAAAATACGGATGGAGGCAGTCTGCCTGCCGATTCTATGGATTACTACAGGCGCATCCGGGATATCCGGGCTGCCCTGAACGAGGAGGGCGCCGATGCAGTCTGATAATAGGCGGGTCAGCAAGGCCGGGGAGAGAAAAGCGGCACGAAGAGCCGGCCGGGGCAGGAGCAGAGCTGCCGGTCTTCTGATCAGCGTGGCCGGGATCCTGATCATCTGGGAGATAGGAGCCCTCCTTTTGAACCGGTATTTCCTGCCGGATCCGATCACAAGCCTTAAGGCCATGGCCGGGCTGTTCGCGGATGGGAGCATATGGGCCCATCTTCTGGCCAGCTTCAGAAGGGTAACTGCCGGGACCGCCCTGGGTCTGGCCTGCGCCGCCCCTCTAGGCATTGTCATGGGCAGGTCCGGGAAAGCAGACGGGGTGCTGGGGGCATTTTTCCGCTTCCTCTATCCCGTGCCCAAGGTCGTTTTCATGCCGATCGTCGTCGTCATGCTGGGCATAGGAGACGGAGCCAAGATATTTCTCATCTTCCTGGCCGTCTTCTTTCAGCTGACCATCATCATACGGGACAGCGCCGCGGCTCTCGACCCTGAGCTTTCGGATGTTCTGAAGACCATGCGGGCCTCCCGCCTGCAGAGGCTTCGCCACCTGATCCTGCCCGGCTGCCTGCCGGGGATCCTGACAGCGCTCAAGGCCAGCCTGGGCACATCGGTTGCCCTGCTCATGATCACAGAGCTTTTTGCCTCGACATCCGGCCTTGGATATTTTATCATGAACAGCATGGATTCCAGGGATTATCCCCAGATGTATGCCGGCATCATCGTCCTGGCCCTCATGAGCGCGGCCATGTATGCCTTCCTGGAGATGCTGGAAGCGCTGCTGTGCCGGTGGCACTATGCCCAGGGAACAGGCGAATGATCTTTCCCTCAAAATAAAACAGGAGAAATGCTATGAAGATTATCTATACAGGTCACAGTGGTTTTATTGTGGAGACAAAGGATCAGATCCTTCTTTTTGACTGCATTGCCAGGGGAAAGGGGCAGGATCCGGCCCCGGAGGAGGCAGGTGTCAGCTGCGGCATCCTGCCGGACTTTGACCCGGCTAAGAAGATCAGCGTCTTCATCAGCCATTCCCACGGCGACCACTATGCGGCGCGGATCTGGAAGCTGGCTCAGGATCATGAAAATGTGGAATATTTTCTGGGAAATGATATCAGCCGGGACAGGGTCATAAGAGACCGGGCGGCTGTGTGCGGACAAGACCAGGGCAGGGCGAAGATCTTTTTTGCCCAGCCTGACATGACATATCTGTCGGAGGGCATGAAGGTGGAAACTCTCCTGTCAACAGATGCCGGAGTGGCATTTTATGTGACATTAAAGAACGGAAAGACCATTTTCCATGCGGGAGATCTTCTGCTCTGGCTCTGGGATGAGAACACGCCGGATGAGAACCGCTTTTTTAAGGATACATTCTATGGAGAACTTAAGCGGATCGCCGGCCGCGGGACAGACATCGCTTTCCTTCCCTTCGATCCCCGCCTTGAGGATAAGGCTGCCCTGAGCATAGACGAGTATCTGAAGGCACTTGATGTGGGCTTTGCCCTCCCCATGCATTTCTGGAAAAGGTATGATCTTGTGAAGAGGTATGTGGACAGCAGCAGAGACCTGCCTTTCAGAAGTCCGGTCTGGGCTCTGGAGAGAGAAAATCAGGAATTTATTATCGAGGACTGACAAACCAGGCAGGGCGGCCTGACAGCGCGCCGCCTGCGCAAAAATTCAGGCTGCCCTATAAAAGGGCAGCCTGATGGCTGTTTATTTCTCAGACTAACTTGGGAGGGATAGCTGAGATTTATTTGTACTCGAATACACCTCTGTTGAGGACGGGCTTGCCTGTAAGCTTATTTCTGAATACGAAGTAAGCCTTGCCTTCTTCTATCTTCCAGATTTCCATCTGTACAGGAGTATCGGGATAGAGAACGGAGCTCATCTGAGCGGCCATCCTTGTAACTCTCTCGGGCTCACCGGGAACAAGGCAGTCTATGCCGATCCTGCAGGCAAAGCCGAAGGAGCAGAGTCCCTGCATGATAGGTCTGTCGAATCCGTTCTCCTTGCAGAATTCGGGATCCGCGTGTACCAGGTTTGTATCGCCTGTCAGCCTGTAGAGCATGTTCTGAACAGGGCTGATGTAGTCCTCAACTACGAAATCAGGATCTCTGTCGGGAATGACAACAGAGCTCTTGGGCATGGGCACGCCGCCGAAGCCGCCTGCTTCATGGAAGAATGTCGTGGAATAGTTTGTGCAGATGGGAACGCCTGCTTCATCTCTGACTAAAACTTTTGTCCTTACAACAGCTCCCTTGCCTTCGCCTCTGTCCCAGATGTCAGTGATCTCATCCTGCCACTGGAATGTTCCCTTTATGGGATCTATGGGCTTATGGAAAATGACTTCATGATCCATGTTGAGGAAGTTGATGGTCGGCTTTACGATATCATTTACCAGCATGGAAGCCGGAAGAGGCATCCACTGATAGGGTTTTACATTTACAGTGCCCCAGTAGGGAACTACGCCGTAGGTCGGGATTGCCTTGAGGCCCTTCTCATATGTGTACTGGATGTCCTCTCTCTTGGCGCCTACAGAGAGAGCGTAGAGAACAACGTCTCTCCAGTTGTACTCCAGATATCTGGGCTCCATCTTGGCTCCGATCAGCGAATTTACCTGCTCAAGTGTGAGTTTGTTTGCTGCCATTTTTATCTCCTTTCAAAAATTCTGATTATATATTAGGTATCAGAATCCCCGTCACGCGGCGGATCCATATTTACACTTTTATATAATAGCAAAATGCGTGCCAAATTGTTAACTGTCAAAACCCTCCGTATTCGTTGACTTTTCGGAAAGTTTCTGATATAAATAGGATAAATTCTGTTTTAAAATCAACACATATGATGTATATGTGCAATAAATCCTACCCCCTTATTCTATTTTTATGTCTGGAGGGATATATTGGAAGATATTTCACTTGATAAATATAAGCTGTGGTTTGAAACGCTGATGAAGCGCTCGGAGGATGCCTTTATTGTGGTGGACAGGCAGGGGATCATCCGCTATATCAATGATATCTACTGCAAGTTCCTTTATGTGACCAAGGAGGAAGCGCTTGGCACACCGATCGAGAAGATCATCCCCACAACATCTATGTACGACGTCATGGATCAGAAGCTGGTACAGGACCAGGACGTCTATATCCATCCCTATGTGGGTTCCAAAGATACGATCACGCTTTCCCGGCGCTTTTGTCTGTTTGATGATGAGGGGAATGTCATCGGATCCATGGCTCAGTGCCGTTTCAGAGAATACGCCCGCCTGACCGCGGACCGGCTCTTCCGTTTTGAGGATGCCCAGACAGAAGGCAATGCAGAGGCGGATGATCATTCCGATAAATTTGACTTTGTTATTGGAAGGGATCCCCGGTTTTTCAAGCTGAAAGCCAAGGCCCTCAAGGTGGCCAGGAAGGACTTCCCTATCTTCCTCAGCGGCGAGACGGGAACAGGTAAGGAAGTATTCGCCCAGGCTATCCATATGGCCAGCGACAGGAGAGACGGTCCCATGGTCAGCATCAACTGCGGCGCTATTCCGGCAGACCTGCTGGAATCCGAACTTTTTGGCTACGAGGAGGGCGCTTTTACCGGTGCCCGCAAGGGCGGCAAGCCGGGCAAGTTTGAGCTTGCCAATCATGGAACTCTTTTTCTGGATGAGGTGGCCGATATGCCTCTGGATCTTCAGGTCAAGCTCCTGCGCGTCCTGCAGGATTTTAAGGTTGAGCGTCTGGGCAGTTCCAAGTCCATCCCTCTGGATGTGAGGGTCATCTCTGCTACCAGGAAAAATGTGGAGCAGATGGTGGCGGACGGACTTTTCCGCGAAGATCTCTACTACAGATTGAATGTTGTGCGGCTGGATATCATGCCCCTTCGCGAGCGCAAGTCTGATATCCCTCTTTTTGTAAACAGGTTCCTGCGGGAGCTCAATAAAAAGTACTCCACGAATATCAGTCTATCCCCCGCGGTGGAGCGGGCTTTTCGAAAATACGACTGGCCGGGAAACATCAGGGAACTGAAGAATGTTGTCGAGAGTGCCTACGCTTCCCTGGATGGCCTGGTGATAGGGGTGGATGATCTGCCTCCCAAGATTGCCGGCGGCAAGACCTCCTACATACCGGACAAGGAGGATGAGCCCCTCAGTGACGCGGTGGCATCCTTTGAGACTTATTATATTACAGACAAGCTGAAAAAACATGATTTCCGCATATCGGAAACCGCGGCAGCCCTGGGGATCGACCGCAGTGCTCTCTGGCGGAAGATGAAAAAATATGGGATTACAGTCAAAAGGGAATTGAGAGCCTAGGGAGCATGCCCGGGCCAAGGGTGCCCGGATTCTCCTCGATATGAAAAGAGGCAGGGAAGAACAAAAAGTTTCTTTCCTGCCCCTTCTTGTTATCTCAGAACCTGATCAGATTACTTGAACTCGTTGAGAACCGCTCTGGAGATGACAATCTTCTGGATCTCGGATGTTCCCTCGTACAGAGGGATAATCCTTGCGTCTCTGTACATACGCTCGATCGCATAGTCCTTCATATAGCCGTATCCGCCGTGGAGCTGAAGAGCCTTGTCGCAAACTCTTACCGCGTTCTCGGACGCGAAATACTTTGCCTCGGCGGCTTCCTTGCTTACCCTGTAGCCTTCTACATCGTAGAGCCTTGCCGCGCTGGCAACAAGCTGAAGAGCAGCCTCTGTTGTCGTAGCCATATCAGCGAGATACCACTGGATGCCCTGGTTAGCGTTAATGGGTTTGCCGAACTGTACTCTCTGGGTCGTATATTCAACAGATGCCTTTATGGCAGCCTGGGCAATACCTACAGCCTGAGCGCCCATGCCGATACGGCCGCCGTCAAGACCTGCCATAGCTATCATGAAGCCCTTGCCTTCTTCGCCCAGGCGCTGGGTCTTGGGAACGCGGCAGTCATCGAATATCAGCTCGGAAACCGGTGCGGCGCGCAGTCCCATCTTATTCTCTGTCTTGCCGACAGAGAAACCGGGTGTGCCGCGGTCAACGATGATGGCGGACATGCCCTTTGTCTTCTTCTCGGGCTCCGTCAGGGCAATGAGGATAACGTAGTCGCCCTCGTCGGGACCCATGTTGCTGATAAAGCACTTTGTGCCGTTTATTACATAATCATCGCCGTCAGCGATCGCCTTTGTCTTAGCGGATGCGGCATCGGATCCTGCGTTGGGCTCAGTCAGAGCGAAAGCGCCTACAGCGCCTGTGCAGGCCTTGGGGAGATACTTCTTCTTCTGCTCTTCATTGCCTCTCTTTAAGATGATATCGCTTGAAAGAGTGTGAACAGAGAGCACCTCTGCCAGGCTGGCATCGTACTTGGCGATCTCAGCGATAACAAGTGCCTTTGTCAGGCTGTCCATGCCTGCGCCGCCGTACTCCTCAGGAACGTTTATGCCCATGAAGCCAAGATCAGCCATCTGCTGAATGAGACCCGGCTTAAATTTTGCTTTCTCATCCATCTCCTGTGAATAAGGAGCAACTTCCTTCTCCGCGAACTTCCTGGCCAGGTCGACAATATCCTTCTGGTCTTCCGTTAATATTAAACTCATCAATAACCCTCCTTGAAAATGCCTGCCCATGAGATGCCACGGGCAATCCATATTTTGCTCATATATATAAACAGCAAAAAGTGTGCCAAATTCAAGTGCCTTCTTGCTGATTCGATAATATCATCATTTCTGCTGGCATACAGGGCATCTTACTGCAGATTTTTTTATCAACAATGACGAAATAACAAACAGATCTGGCAGGAAAATAGGCCTTGCTCCGGAATCTGATCAAAAATTTAATAACGATTGTTGCAAAAAAGCATCATTCTGTACAATATCCCTGCCTGCGTCAGCTTATTTTACTTTGCTTCCCCGGCCGCCCCGGTTCGCAAGCCTCAGATCATTGAGGACGACTTCGTGATCATTCCAGCTGACACTGCATCTGACAGCGGGATCGATCGGGCAGACATCTTCCAGGTAATCGCCTGATATGAAGCTGATGCTCTTGACGCCGGCTGCGGTTTTCTTCATCTCCGGTATATCGGAGATAGGGAACTTCAGAAAATATCCCTTGTGGGTGCGCAGGACGATCTGGCTGTACCGGCTGGAAGAGCATACACAGACGAGGCGGTCATCGGACCGCAGCTTCGTGGCCAGGATGGTCTTCTTTGCTGCGTCGAACTCGCTGCCTGCCGTCTGTTTGGCCAGTCCATTCCTCGTGATAAATACAAGCTTTGAATCCTTTATGGAAGAGAGGGAGAAAACTGCCGTGATCTCTTCCTCGGAACTGTCATATTTGCTGAAGTTGTCGAGAGGAATTCCCTTATCGCGGAATCTGCCGAAGGGAATATCATCCGCCTTGATCAGATGCAGCCGGCCCTCGGCCGTGAAAAGACAGATCCTGTCATCGCTCATGCAGGTCACGATATGTCTGCTCTCGGAGAGGGCTGCCTCCCTGTTCCTCTCAAATGTGCTCATGTCCACTGCCCGGGCGTAGCCGAAACGGTCTATCAGGACGGCAATCTCTATGGCGTCGGGCTTCTTCTCTGTGAAGACAGGCACCGCGGCATTCTCGATAGAAGTTTTCCTGGGGCTGCTGTAGCTTTTCTTTATCTGATCGAGCTCTTTGATGATGACTCTGGACATACTATCATGATTCTCCAGAATATCCCGGTACCGGGCGATGCTCTCCAGAGTCTTATCATGCTCTTTTGTGAGAGCATCTATCTCCAGACCGATCAGCCGGTATAGTCTCATGTGGAGGATCGCGTCAGCCTGATCAGGGGTAAAGTCAAGCTTTGCGGCTTCCTTTTCTGATTTTTTCGTCTTAAAGCGGATGCCTTCTGTCTTGCCGGTGGTCAGGCATGCCTTGGCCTGTTTGATATTCTTGCTGCCCCGAAGGATCTCTATGATCAGGTCTATGATATCGCAGGCGCGGATCAGCCCTTCCTGGATCTCCTTTTTGCCCAGCTCGGACTGAAGCAGGTTCTGATACTTCCTGGTATACAGATCATACTGAAAGTCCAGAAAATGCTCGATGGTGCTCTTAAGGTTGAGTGTCTCCGGCCGGCCGTCGGCGATAGCCAGCATATTTACGCTGAATGTATCCTCGAGCCGGGTCTTCTTGTAGAGAAGAGCCAGCAGGTTATCGATATCCGCGTTTCTGCGCAGGTCAAGCACGATGCGGATGCCTTCCTTGGAGGACTGGTTAGATATGTCGGTGATGTCTGTTGTTTTTTTGTTCTCGACCAGAGAGTAGACATCTCCCAGAAACTTGCCGATGCCGGCCCCTATCATCGTATAGGGGATCTCGGTTATGACAAGACGCTGCCGTCCGCCTTTTGCCTTCTCTATCTCGACGCGGCCGCGGATGCGGATCCTGCCCTGGCCGGTCTCGTAAATGCTGAGCAGGTCATCCTTGTTCGTGATGATGCCGCCGGTCGGGAAGTCAGGCCCCTTTATATACTTCATGAGATCTTCCGTTGTGAGATCTTCGTTCTTCATGTAAGCCTTGACGGCGTCTATGACCTCGCCCAGGTTGTGGGGCGGGGTACTGGTGACCATGCCGACGGCGATTCCGTCTGAACCGTTTACCAGGAAATTGGGCACACGGGCAGGAAGGACTGTCGGTTCCTTCTCTGTCTCGTCAAAATTGGGCATAAAGTCGACGATATCCTTGTCAAGGTCAGCCAGAAATTCCAGCTGGGTCACCTTCCGCAGCCTAGCCTCTGTGTATCGCATGGCAGCGGGAGAGTCTCCCTCTATGGAGCCGAAATTGCCGTGGCCGTCCACGAGAGGCAGTCCTTTTTTGAAATCCTGTGCCATGACGACGAGCGCTTCATAGATAGAGCTGTCGCCGTGGGGGTGATACTTGCCCATGGTATCGCCGACGATCCTGGCGCACTTTCTGTATGGCTTGTCATACTGGATGGACAGCTCATACATGTCATAGAGCGTTCTCCGCTGGACAGGCTTGAGTCCGTCCCGCACATCGGGCAGCGCGCGGGACACGATGACGCTCATCGCGTAATCTACGTAAGACTTCTGCATGATCTGCGTGAAGTCGGAATGTATAATATTCTCATGCGGCATAAGGCCCTCCTTTAAATGTCAAGATCCGCGTCTGCCGCGTGCCTGTAGATAAACTGCCTTCTGGGCTCGACATCAGGCCCCATGAGAAGACCTGTGATGTCGGACGCCATTCTGGCGTCGTCTATCTCTACCTTATTAAGGATGCGGGTCTCGGGGTTGAGCGTGGTCTCCCAGAGCTGCTGAGCGTCCATCTCACCTAAACCCTTGTATCTTTGAAGTGTAAAACTGCCCTTATGCTTCTTCCTGTAGCGAGCCAGGGCGGCGTCATCATAGAGGTATTCCTCCTGGCCGCGTGCCGGTATGGCCTTATAGAGAGGCGGCATGGCAATGTAGACATGCCCCTCGTAAATAAGCTCGGGCATGAACCGGTAGAAGAGGGTGAGCAGGAGCGTGCAGATATGAGCGCCGTCCACATCCGCATCCGCCATGATAACGATCTTGTCATAGCGCAGTCTGCTGATGTCGAAATCGTTTCCATATCCCTCAGAGAAGCCGCAGCCGAAGGCGTTTATCATGGTCTTTATCTCCGCGTTGGCCAGGATCTTATCTATGCTTGCCTTCTCAACGTTCAGGATCTTGCCGCGGATAGGCAGGATAGCCTGAAAACGCCTGTCTCTTGCCGTCTTGGCGGAGCCTCCTGCGGAATCTCCCTCGACGATAAATATCTCGCACTTTGATGCGTCACGGCTCTCACAGCCGGCAAGCTTGCCGTTGGAATCGAAGGAAAACTTCTGCTTCGTGAGCATATTTGTCTTGACTTTGGCCTCTGTCAGCCGGATCTTCGCGGCCTTCTCCGCACATGAGAGCACGACCTTAAGCGTATCGAGATTCCGGTCAAAATACCGGGTCAGCTCATCCCCTGCAACTTTGGAGACGGCTCTTGAGGCGTCCTGGTTGTCCAGGCGGGTCTTTGTCTGGCCTTCAAAGCGGGGCGCCGGGTGCTTTATGGATATAACAGCGCACAGGCCGTTCCTTATGTCCGTGCCCGTGAAATTCGCATCCTTTTCCTTAAGCAGTCCCAGCTCGCGCGCGTAAGTGTTCATGATCCCGGTGAATACCGTCTTGAAGCCTGTGATGTGGGTGCCGCCCTCCGCGTTGTAGATATTGTTGCAAAAGCCCATCACAGTCTCGTGAAATTCGCTTGTATACTGCAGAGCCCCCTCCACGCTGATGCCGTCCTCCTCTCCGGAGAAGCAGATGACGTCCGTAATAGCTTCCTTCGAAGCGTTAAGGCCGCGGATAAAGCCGCTGAGTCCCTCAGGCTCGTGAAATACGGCGCTCTCACCTTCTTTTGAAAATTCGTCCGTATAATATATGGTAAGATCCGGGTTCAGATACGCTGTCTCGTGCAGGCGGCTCTTTATCTCATCTGTTCCCCAGTCTGTCCGCTCAAATATCTCGCTGTCCGGCAGAAAACATACGGTGGTGCCGGTCTCTCTTGTGCGACCGACGACAGGCAGCAGGCCCTTCTCCAGCTCGAGCACAGGCTTGCCTCTGGAATACCTGTCATGATAAATGCTGCCGCCTCTTTTTATCGTCACGTCGAGCCATTCGGAGAGAGCGTTGACAACAGAAGAACCGACACCGTGCAGACCTCCGCTTGTCTTGTAGGAGGAAGTGTCAAACTTGCCTCCCGCGTGCAGGGTCGTGAAGACGACCCGCTCAGCGCTGACGCCCTTGCTGTGCATGTCTACAGGGATTCCCCTGCCGTTGTCGCTGACAAGCGCGGAGCCGTCCGCGTTAAGCTTTACATGTATCTCATTGCAGTATCCGGCGAGGTGTTCGTCGACTGAGTTGTCGACGATCTCGTATATGAGATGGTTCAGTCCTCTCCGCGATACGCTTCCTATATACATACCAGGACGCATACGTACCGGTTCCAGTCCTTCAAGTACCTCTATGCTGCCGGCATCGTATGAGTTTTGGGATGAATCGTTCATGAAAGACATCCTTTCAATAATAAACTGAATACGCCGGAGCGGCATCTGTCTGCCGC
Source organism: uncultured Eubacteriales bacterium (assembly GCA_900314845.1). Lineage (GTDB taxonomy): Bacteria > Bacillota > Clostridia > Lachnospirales > Lachnospiraceae > UBA2912. Next base: position 5,081 of record OMWV01000017.1, on the reverse strand, counting down.
CCCGACATTGTGATAACAAATATCATATATCAAGAAGGGCGATCCTGTCAAGGGAATACAGAACATTAGTTCGAAAAAAATTCTGAAAGTCATTGCCAAATAGAAAATAATAAGTTATACTATGAAAAGTCTCAGACAGGGAAAGCATTTTCAGGCAGGGGGGTGACAAGGTGGCTTACCAGGCTCTTTACCGCAAGTGGAGACCTGCCTCCTTTGATGATGTGAAGGGGCAGGACCATATCGTCACAGCACTGCGGAATCAGATCAGGATGAACCGGATCGGGCACGCCTACCTTTTCTGCGGGACAAGGGGAACGGGCAAGACTTCTGTTGCCAAGATATTTGCCAAGGCAGTCAACTGCCAGCATCCGGTGGATGGAAGTCCCTGCAACGAATGTGATATGTGCCGCGCTGTGAATGAACAGCGTTCCATGAACGTGATAGAGATAGACGCGGCTTCCAACAATGGAGTCGACAATATAAGGGAGATCCGGGACGAGGTCGCATTTTCGCCCGCCGAAGGCAGGTATAAGGTCTATATCATCGATGAGGTGCATATGCTCTCCAAGGGCGCTTTCAACGCCTTGCTGAAAACTCTGGAGGAACCGCCGGAATATGTCATATTTATTCTGGCCACCACGGAACCTTTCCGCATACCTGTTACGATCCTGTCCAGATGCCAGCGCTATGATTTTCACAGGATAACGGTCCGGGTCATCACAGACAGGCTCAGGGAACTTGCGGATGCCGAGGGGATCCAGGCTCAGGATCAGGCTCTGGAATATATTGCCCGGATGGGAGACGGATCTATGCGTGACGCGCTAAGTCTCCTTGATCAGTGCGTTTCCTTCTATATCGGTCAGGAGCTTACCTATGAGAATGTACTGAAAGTCCTGGGGGCGGTTGATATGTCTGTCTTCAGTACTGTTTTCCGGTGCATAGCAGAGGGGGATGCCGCAAGGGCTCTGGATGAGCTGGACGGGGCGATCGCCGGCGGCGGAGATGTCATTCAGTTCACGCGGGATCTGACTATGTACTTCAGGAATGTGCTCATGGTCCAGTGCGGAGACGATGATCTGGCGGCAGCCTATGTTTCTGCCGGTCAGCTGGCTGCTCTGAGAGATGATTCACAGCTTGTGGATACGCAGTCCCTCATGCGCTGCATCAGAGTGCTTTCCGAACTGGAGGAGAAACTCAGATTATCCACGCAGAAGAGAGTGACGCTGGAGGTCGCGCTTGTGAAACTGTGCAGGCCGGCCATGGAGACAGATATTTCTTCGCTGCTGCAGCGGATCGGCATGCTGGAGAAGAAAGTGGCGGCGCTTGGCAGCGCGGCTGCGCAGGGGCGGCTTGTCGTGCAGAGCGCAGAGGTTTCCGGAGCCTCCTCATCAGAGGAGAGGGCGGAGATAAAAGCGTCAGGGCAGCAGAAGAGACCCGCCGGTCAGAAGACTGAAGATCGGGATCCTGAGGGAAACGAAGCGGGAAGCACAGCAGACGGAGTGAGAAGACTGATAGATAACTGGTACAGTGCTTTTGGCGATGCGTCCGCGCCGGCTCAGGTCACGCTGAGGAAAACCCATCCGCAGGCCGGAGAAGGATCGCAGATCACCGTGATCTGTGATGATGATATGACTTATAAGTACTGGAATAAGCATCTTCAGGAGCTTGACAGGATAGCCGGCGATTTCGCCGGCACCGAGATAGATCTTAAGATAAAACAGGAGATGCCTCAGGGAGGCGGTCCTGAATTTGATCCTGTAGACCTGTTTAACACAGACGGTGTTGATATAGTAGACGAAGACTGAACAGACATTATTTTTGGGAGGAAAGATATGTCAAGAAGAGGCGGATTCCCGGGAGGTATGCCGGGCAATATGAACAATCTCATGAAGCAGGCACAGCGCATGCAGCGCCAGATGGAAGAGGCGCAGAAGGAGCTTGAGACAAAGGAAGTCGAGGCAAGCGCCGGCGGCGGAGCTGTCACGGTAAAGGTATCCGGCAAGAAGGAAGTCGTATCCGTGAAGATAGATCCGGATGCTGTTGATCCTGATGATGTCGAGATGCTTGAGGATATGATAGTGGCAGCTGTCAACGAGGCAATGCGCAAGATGGATGAGGAGGCCCAGAGCTCCATGTCCAAATTCACCGGAGGACTCGGCGGAGGTTTTGGAATCTGATGGATGCCTACTCAGGTCAGATGACGAGGCTGATACAACAGCTTTCGCAGCTGCCGGGGATCGGGCAGAAGACAGCGCAGAGACTGGCATTTTATATCATTTCCATGCCGGAGGACCGGGTCGAAAGTCTGTCCTCTGCTATCATCGGGGCGAAACAGAAGATCCGCCTCTGCAGCTGCTGCGGAAATCTGTCGGATTCGGAGCTTTGTCCCATCTGTGCTGACCCCGACAGGGATAAGCGCACGATCATGGTGGTGGAGACGCCGCGTGATCTGGCTGCCTATGAAAAGACGCAGAAGTACACAGGTGTCTACCATGTCCTGCACGGAGCCATCGATCCTCAGAGGGGGATCGGTCCTTCGGATATCCGTCTGAAGGAATTGATGAGCAGACTGCAGGGAGATGTCGATGAGGTCATTATCGCGACCAACTCGACACTGGAGGGTGAAACGACTGCTATGTACATCAGCAGGCTCGTGAAGCAGGCCGGCATAAAGGTCAGCCGGATCGCGAGCGGTGTGCCTGTTGGAGGGGATCTCGAGAATATTGACGAGGTAACCCTGCTCAGAGCCTTAAACGGAAGAGTTGAACTATAAGATTGCCGCCTGAACTGGCGGCAATCTGTGATATCGGAACAGGAGGGGCTTATGGGAGAGAACAGCAGTCCTGCAGACAGGTCCGGAGGAAGCAGGCCGGCCCGCCCCGGTCAGGCAGTCCTGGCGGCCGGGCTTATCCTGCTCGGCGCCATATTGTTATTTGCCTTGTTCAAGAACAATCAGGTATATAAGTCCTATGAGGTCCAGGAGCAGTTCTCCAGGGGCGGGGATGTGTCTGTGATCTATAGGGTGGTGGATGCAGGCATTCTCCGATGCGGCAGCAACGGAGTGGCAATGACGGGAAGAGACGGCAGTGAGCTGTGGGATCAGACTTATGATATGTCCTCTCCTGTGCTGGCCTGTTCAGGATCCTATGCCGCTGTCGGCGACAGAGGAGGGGCGGGCATTTATATTTTTGACGCTCAGGGGCAGTGCGGCAGCCTTACAGCTGACGAACCTCTGCAGGATATCCGCATTTCCGAACAGGGAGTTGCCGCGGCGGTGCTCTCGGACAGCAGCAGCAGTTATATCAATCTGTATGACAAGACGGGCAAGCTTCTTGTCAGCATAAAGGCGACGCTGGGGGATACAGGCTATCCTCAGACTCTTGCCCTGTCTCCTGACGGGACATATCTGGCTGTATCCTATCTCGATTTGAGCAAGGGAAAGGTCAGAACTCAGCTTAAGTTCTACAATTTCAGCGAGGGAGCATCCGAGAAGGAGATCTACAGTGAGACGATAGACGGGATCTGCCCGAGAATAGAATATCTCAGCGGAACAAAGGCTGCGGTATTTAAGGAAAAAGGCTGCAGTATATATTCTATGGGGGATAAGGCCTCCAAGGATAAAGAAATTGATTTTGAAGAAGATATCAGGAGCATTTTCACTGTATCCGGCAGAATAGGCTTTATTTTCAGCAATTCAGATGAAAAAGGGAAATACAGAATAAGAACTTATGACAGCTCGGGCAGCGAGGGCAGGAGTATTTATTTTGACCTCGATTACATGAATGTCTCCGCGGCAGGCGATAATATTGTTGTATACAACGATACCAGAGCTCAGGGGTTCCGTTTCAGCGGCAGACAGATTTTTGACGGCACATTTGAAAGCGGGATCATCAGCATGATGCCGGGCTGGGATTCCGGTACATACTGGGTGGTCGATGACAATAATATGAGCCTGATAAAAGTCAAATAGGCGGGACCGCCTTTTTGATCTTACCCGGCAGAACAGGTGCCAATGAAAGGATGTGTTCCTGTATGAATATATTTACGATCATTGCGGCTGCTATTCTGATCATTAATGTTCTGAACGGACTCAGACGCGGGTTGATCGCTTCCCTCTTTTCGACATTTTCGTTCATTATTGCTGTCTTTGCAGCTCTGGCGGTTACGCCTGCGCTCAGCTCCGCTGTTATCGCCTCCCCGGTCTATGACTCCGTGAATACCGGCGTGCAGGCCGTTCTATTCAGTCGGGAAGCAGGCGGGGATGAGAACGGATCAGGAAGCGGGCAGGGGCTGGTAAGCCGGGATGCTCTGCAGCTGACGGCTTATCAGCCGGATGAAGCAGGTCAGGGGACGGATGATCAGGGATCCGGCATGTCAGACGGCAGCCAGGAGAAATTTATAGAGGGTCTTCCTCTGCCGGATTATCTGAAGGATGCTCTTGCCGCCAACAATAATATCAACATCTATGATGCTCTGGGCGTGAATGCCTTCCAGACATATGTGAGCTCATATCTGAGCCGCATCATTATCAGAGTACTTGTATTTATCATCGTATTTGCCGCAGTATCTATCCTGCTAAAGCTCATAGGCCTGGCTCTGGATCTTGTAGACAGGATCCCGGTCCTGGGAGCCATGAACAGAGTCGGCGGGCTCATATTCGGCATCATAAACGGCCTTTTTATCCTCTGGCTGATCTGCAGCGCGGCAACGGTATTCGGAGGCACCCAGCTGTCTTCCTATATATATGAAGGGATAAGCGGGAATCCGGTATTATCAGCTCTCTACAATAACAATATCCTTATGAATTTCCTTACCAGGCTGGAAGGCGGATCCCTGTAGAGCGGCCCTTGTGTTAATTGCAGGACAAGCTTCTATAGGCCTGAATCCGGGGCTGTGCCGGGCTTTTTTAAGAAAAATAAAAAATTCAAAAAAAGGCTTGACAGAAACCGGGTATGGTTATATAATGATGAAGCTGTCCCACTGAGGGACACGGAACATTGACAACTGAATAACAGTACGATCCCGAAGATTCTAAGAAATTTTCAAATTTATAAAACGTACAGTAAATAAGGGAATAGATA
>OMWV01000022.1 GCA_900314845.1 uncultured Eubacteriales bacterium | reverse complement strand
CCTGAGCCAGGATCGAACTCTCATGTTTTGATCTTGGTCTTAGATAAACAGCTCGCTGCTATCTATTCCCTTATTTACTGTACGTTTAAATTTGAAAATTTCAAAAAAACTTTCGGGATTGTTTTATTATTCAATTGTCAATGTTCTGTCGTTTTTTTCGCTGTCCCTCAGCGGGTCAGCTTCACTATAATACCACCAGATGAACTCTCTGTCAAGAACTTTTTTAGAAAACTTTTAAATTCTTTTGAGATGATCTCATGGGTATCTTTGTCTTAGAAAGACAAACGGAGAAGGAGGGATTTGAACCCTCGCGCCGCGTTAAACGACCTATACCCTTAGCAGGGGCACCTCTTCGGCCTCTTGAGTACTTCTCCGAATACTGCCGAACTATCAGCAGTGTATATATGATTGTATATGATAGTTTCTCTTTTGTCAATCATTTTCCTGAAATTTCGTCAGGATTTTTTTTCGCGGTTCTTTCTTTTTCACCTAAATGGATTGTCAGGTCTTTGACAGCAAATCCTTGCATATTTATTTCTTATTATCTATACTCTTATATAACTGATAAATAAATTATTAAAGCAGGAGATACCCATGAGCAATAGATATGATGAACTGATTAAGAAGATCCCCGGACCTTTGCGGCCGTCTGTCAGGAATTTTTACCACCTGGCCAGGAAACTTTTTTTCTCTATCATAGTGGGACTTTGCGCCGGGGGAACAGGAGTTTTATTTTACCATTGCATGAGCTTTGTCACCAACACAAGAATGAATAACCCCTGGCTTCTATTCCTGCTGCCTCTTGGCGGCCTTCTTATCATTTTCCTCTACCGCGCCGCGGGGGAGGGGGATAATAAAGGCACAAATCTTATCCTGATCGGCATCCACGAGAACAAGCCCATCTCTATAAAGGTTGCCCCTCTGATATTTATATCCACTCTGATCACCCATCTTCTGGGCGGATCTGCCGGACGTGAGGGGGCAGCTCTTCAGCTTGGCGGGAGCATCGGAGATTACATAGGGGAGAGATTCCACTTTAACGACCAGGCCAGGAAGACATTTATCATGTGCGGCATGAGCGCCTGTTTCTCTGCCGTATTCGGAACCCCTCTGGCCGCGGCTATATTTTCAATGGAGGTCGTCAGCGTCGGGATCATGAACTATTCGGCTCTTGTTCCATGCGTTGTCTCTTCCTTTGTTGCTTCCCTGCTCACAGAAGCATTTCACGCGCCCGCTGAGCACTACATTTTCACCCAGATACCGCATTTTTCTGTTGTGCCGGGACTGCGCATTCTGATCGTCGCCATACTGTTTGCGGGAGTCAGCGTACTTTTCTGCTTTGCTCTTCACTCCTCGGAGAAGCTTTATCACAGATATTTTCAGAATCCTTACCTGAGAGTTGTAGTCGGAGGACTTCTGGTCATTGCTATGGTCTATCTCTTCCGGACAAGGGACTACATAGGCGCCGGGATTCCTATGATAGAACAGTGCTTCGCCGGCAGTGTTCCCTGGTACGCATTTTTGCTGAAGATATTATTTACGGCTGTGACCCTCGGAGCAGGCTATAAGGGCGGAGAGATCGTCCCCTCATTCTTCATCGGCGCGACATTTGGCTGCTTTATAGGGCCTGTATTCGGCCTTCCTGCCCCCCTGTGCGCGGCCTGTGGAATGGTTGGTGTTTTCTGCGGCGTTACAAACTGCCCCATCACTTCTATTATGATGGCATTTGAGCTTTTTGGCATAGACGCCCTGCCCTACTATATCATAACGATCGCCGTTTCCTATCTTATGTCAGGCTATTACGGCCTCTACAACAGCCAGAAGATCGTATATTCAAAATATCTGCCCTCTTCCGTTATAAACCGTCATCCCAGATAATAAATCAGCCCCACCTTCGCGATGGGGCTTAATTTTATTCATCATCTGAGTCCGGATCCTCATCCAGCTCTTCAGGATCTTCTTCATCTTCGTCTTCGTCTTCTTCTATCATATCTCTCGTTATCCGGGTAAAACTTGCCACATTCGTCCCGGCATCCAGATTCACAAGCTTGACTCCTGCCGCGTATCTTCCAAGGACTGAAATATCATCGACAGAAATGCGGATGATGACACCCTGTGTATTGATCAGCATGATCTCATCTCCATCGTCGACAGAAAGGGCCCCGACGATACAGCCGGTCTTATCATTAATCTTATAGCAGATATTGCCCTTTCCGCCCCTGTTCTGCATGCTGAACTCTGACGGCTTTATTCTCTTTCCCAGACCATTCTCCGATATGATCAGCATGTACTGACCTTCGCCTTCTATCTGCATGGAAACAAGCTCATCATCGTCGTCGAGCTTTATGCCTCTGACTCCCATGGAGCTTCTTCCCAGAGGGCGGGCATCTTCTTCATTGAAGCAGATGCACATTCCCTTCCTGGAAATGAGATATACCTTGTCAGACGGATTCACAAGCTTGACGTCTATCAGCTCGTCATCATCTCTGAGGACAATAGCCTTGAGGCCGGATCTTCTGATATTCTCATATTCCGTTACGGATGTCTTCTTGATGATTCCCTTCTTCGTAGCCATGATCAGGTACTGGCTGCTGCCGGCTTCTTCCCGCAAGTCCACCATGGCCGTTACCTTTTCATCCGCTTCCAGCTCCAGAAGGTTGATCAGGGCAATGCCCCTGGCAGTCCTGGACGCCTCGGGGATCCGGTAGCCTTTGAGCCTGAATACCCTTCCCTTGCTGGTATAGAAAAGAACATGATCGTGGGTATTTGCGATCAGGATATTGACGATCACATCCTCGTCCAGAGTAGTCATGCCCTTTATTCCATGGCCGCCCCTGTTCTGTATGCGGAAATTATCCATGGTCATACGCTTGATATAACCGAGATCTGTGAGAGCCAGGACTGTATTCTCCTGCTTCACAAGATCGTCGATGGTAATCTCCTCGTCATCTATCCCTATCGCTGTCCTTCTCTGGTCTCCATACTTATCCCTGATCTCAATGATTTCTTTCTTGACTACGCCGAGCAGGAGTTTCTCATCTGCCAGTATAGCCTTCAGCTCGGAAATCCTCTTCATCAGCTCGTCGTACTCATTCTGAAGTTTTTCTCTTTCCAGACCTGTAAGAGTGCGCAGCCTCATATCCACAATGGCCTGGGCCTGAGCGTCGGAAAGAGCAAAGCTCTCCATGAGCCTCGCCTTTGCCGCGGCCACATTCTCTGATGAGCGGATGATCCGGATCACTTCGTCTATGTGGTCGAGAGCGATCAGCAGACCCTGCAGGATATGAGCCCTCTCCTCTGCCTTGTTGAGTTCAAATCTGGTTCTCCTTGTTACTACCTCTTCCTGGTGCTTGAGATATAGTTCCAGCATCTGGAGGAGATTAAGAACGACCGGCTGATTATTTACCAGAGCGAGCATATTTACTCCGAATGTATCCTGCAGCTGGGTATGTTTGTAAAGGAGATTGAGCACAACATTCGCGTTGGCGCCCTTTTTGAGCTCTATGACGACTCTCATGCCCTCACGGCTGGATTCATCGCGCAGATCCGATATTCCATCTATCCTCTTATCCTTGACAAGCTCAGCTATCTTTTCTATGAGTCTGGCCTTATTGACCATATAGGGGAGTTCTGTCACGATAATGCGCTGCCTGCCGTTGGGCTGGGTCTCTATATTTGTTACGGCCCTGACCTTTATCTTGCCTTTTCCTGTCCGGTAGGCCTGATTGATCCCGCTTCTTCCAAGGATAACGGCACCTGTGGGAAAATCAGGACCCTTTACGATGTTCATGATCTCCTCGATGTCTGTATCCCTGTCTTCATTGACCTTGTTGTCTATGATGCGGACGACGGCATTTATCGTCTCATTCAGATTGTGAGGAGGAATGTTTGTTGCCATTCCTACCGCGATGCCTGTCGTTCCGTTCACCAGAAGGTTGGGAAACCTGGAAGGAAGCACGACAGGTTCCTTTTCCGTCTCATCAAAGTTCGGAGTGAAATCTACGGTATCCTTATTGATATCCGCCATCATCTCCATGGAAATCTTGCTGAGCCTTGCCTCTGTATACCTCATGGCGGCGGCTCCGTCTCCGTCGACAGATCCGAAATTGCCGTGACCGTCCACGAGAGTATATCTCATGTTCCAGTCCTGAGCCATATTGACAAGGGCGCCGTAGATGGAGGAATCGCCGTGAGGATGATATTTACCCATGGTATCGCCCACGATTCGCGCGCACTTACGGTGCGGCTTATCCGGTCCGTTGTTCAGCTCTATCATGGCGTACAGGATCCTTCTCTGTACCGGCTTTAGACCATCTCTGACGTCAGGAAGAGCACGAGAAGCGATAACGCTCATCGCGTAATCTATGTAGAAAGTTTCCATCCTTTCCTTCAGATCGACTTCCTCTACTGCATCAAAGATCTTGCTCTGGTCATCCATCTATCTTCCTCCTGTCAATCTGTATATCAAATACAAGGATAATTCTTATATATCGAGATTCTTTACATAGCGGGCATTTTTCTCTATAAATTCACGCCTGGGCTCTACATTATCGCCCATGAGCACATAGAATGTGTTGTCTATGCTTACTTTCTCCGCCTCGTCCATCGTTACCCTGGTCAGGATCCTCTTGGCCGGGTCCATGGTCGTATCCCACAGCTGCTCGGCATCCATCTCTCCCAGACCCTTGTATCTCTGGATCTTGTTGTTCTGATCCCTTCCGATTTCCTCAAGTATGCTGCTTAGCTCCTCGTCGCTGTAGGCATAGTATATCTTCTTATTCTTCTCCACCTTATAGAGGGGAGGCTTAGCCAGATAGACATATCCGCCCTTTATGAGGTCCGGCATGAATTTATATAAAAATGTGAGCAGGAGGGTAGATATGTGCGCTCCGTCCACATCGGCATCCGTCATGATGATGATCTTATGATACCTGAGCTTTGTGATATCAAAATCTTCATTGATCCCGGTTCCAAATGCTGTGATCATGGCCTGGATCTCTTTATTGACCAGGATCCTGTCCAGTCTGGCCTTCTCCACATTGAGGATCTTGCCCCTGAGGGGAAGGATGGCCTGAGTCGCGCGGGATCTGGCTGTCTTGGCGGAACCGCCGGCAGAATCTCCCTCAACGATATAGATCTCGCAGTTCTCCGGATTCTTATCGGAGCAGTCGGCAAGTTTTCCGGGAAGGCTCATGGAATCCAGAGCGCTCTTTCTCCGGGTCATCTCCCTGGCCTTGCGGGCTGCGTCCCTTGCCCTCTGGGCCAGGACAGACTTATCTATGATCATCTTTCCCACGGCAGGGTTCTGCTCCAGGTATATGCCAAGTTTCTCGGACACAACGCTCTCTACAGCTGTCCTTGCCTCCGAGTTGCCCAGCTTCCTTTTTGTCTGGCCGCCGAACTGGGGCTCACTGATCTTAACGCTTATGATAGCCGTGAGGCCTTCCCGGATATCCTCTCCGGTCAGACTGTCCCCGTTCTCCTTTATCAGCTTCATCTTTCTGCCATAATCATTAAATGTCTTTGTCATGGCGCTTCTGAAGCCGGATACATGCGTGCCGCCCTCGGGGGTTATGATATTATTTACAAAACTGTATACATCTTCGTTGTAGCCGTCATTGTGCTGGAAGGCCACCTCGACAAGCACATCATCCCTAACGCCTTCGCAGTAGATGATATCGTCATAGAGAGGCCGGGAAGCCCTGTTCAGATAATGAACGTACTCTTTGATACCGCCTTCATAATGAAAATGCTTCTCTATGGGTTCTTCGGGCCGCAGGTCTGTCAGGCTGATCTTGAGTCCCTTTGTCAGAAAGGCGATCTCCCTCAGTCTCTCAAGCAGAACATCATAATTGAAGACTGTCTCCTCGAAAATTTCTGCGTCCGGCAGAAAATGAACCTTCGTCCCGTGTTTGTCCGTGGGGCCCAGCTTCTGCATCTGGCACATAACCTTGCCCCGCTCATATCTCTGATAATACTCAGATCCGTCTACATAGACGTTGACTTCCAGCCATGTAGAGAGGGCATTGACGACAGAGGCGCCTACACCGTGAAGGCCTCCCGTTACCTTGTATCCGCCGCCGCCGAACTTGCCGCCGGCGTGCAGAACGGTAAATACGACTTCAAGAGCCGGTTTGTGCGCCTTGGGCTGGATGCCGACCGGAATCCCCCTGCCGTTGTCCACTACGGTTATGGAGTTGTCCTTATTTATCGTAACTTCTATATGGTCACAGAAACCCGCAAGAGCTTCATCGACGGAATTGTCTACTATCTCATACACAAGATGATGGAGACCTCGCGACGAGGTACTGTCTATATACATTCCGGGTCTCTTTCTGACCGCTTCCAGACCCTCAAGAATCTGAATCTGATCTGCTCCGTAACCCGGAATCTTGCTGCTTTCACTATCTGAACCCATTCAAATACCTCCTGATCAGTCTACTGTTCCATTTACCACCCTGTGCATGCTGCCGATATCAACATTTCTCTCCAGAAATTCATCGATCCCCGTGCAGGTAATGATAGTCTGCACATCGCTGATGCTGTCCAGCAGATCCTTCTGCCTTCTGCTGTCGAGTTCTGAAAGAACATCGTCCAGAAGAAGAACCGGCTTATCTCCTGTCTGTCTTTTCATCAGTTCTATCTCAGCCAGTTTCAGGGAAAGGGCCGCCGTCCTCTGCTGTCCCTGCGAACCGAACTTTCTCACATCTGTTCCGTTTATCTGAAATATCATGTCATCCCGGTGGGGACCTGCAGAGGTTGATTTCGTCCGCAGATCACTGTCTCTGAGCAGAAAAAGCTTCTGCTCAAATTCCTCCTCCGAAACAGACGGCGCGTACATAAGCTTAAGCTCTTCGCGCCCCCCGCTTATCCTGGCATGGATGGGAGCTGCCAGCTGCCCCAGAAATTCTATAAATTTTTTTCTCTCGCCTATCAGGCCTTTTCCGTATCTCACAAGCTGCTGGTCCCAGACATCCAGCGTATCAGCCAGAGTCCTGTCATTGGCGATCTGTTTCAGGAGAGAATTTCTCTGATTCACAGCTTTATTGTAGGATGACAGATCGTGCAGGTAGACCCCCTTTAACTGGCAAAGCTCCATGTCTATGAAATGCCGGCGGAGAGCCGGTCCATTCTTGACCATGGACAGATCTTCCGGCGAAAAACAGACAATATTGAGCATGCCGAAAAGCTGGCCGGATCTTCTGATCGGGCTGCCTTCCAGGGCTATCCCTTTTGCCTTGCCGCGGCGAAGGTGGAGATCTATCCTGTGTCTGACATTTTCCTTGTGCAGGATACTCCTGATATGGCATTCACTGCAGCCGAAGCGGATCATCTCATGATCCCGGCTTCCTCTGTGAGATTTTGACGTAGCGCACAGATACAGGGCTTCCAGTATATTTGTCTTGCCCTGAGCGTTGTCCCCCCACAAAATGTTCGTTCCCGGATCCAGCTTCAGATCCAGACTGGCATAATTCCTGAAATCCTTAAGTGCCAGAGATTCCACATACATCTCTATTCTATCTCGACGGTCTGAGAGTCAAGCTCGACCTTGTCGCCCCTGACGATCTTATGGCCACGCTGCGTGCAGACCTGCCCGTTAACTTTTACATCTCCTGCCTGGATCAGATCCTTGGCCATGGCGCCGGAATCCACAAGTGAGCAGGCTTTCAAAAGCTGGCCCAGCTTAATATTCTCACCCTTTAGCTGAAAGATCAAAGCGGATCTCCTCCTTTTACCTATATGCCTGAGTTAAAGCTGATAGGAAGTATGACGTAAGTATAAGTGCCGTCATCGCTGCGGATAGAAAACGGCGACCTGGGATTCACGAGATAAATACTGATCTCCTCGTCGTCTATTACCCTGAGTACGTCAAGCATAAATCTGGGATTAAATCCTATCTCTATATCCTTGCCTTCCCGGCTGATATCTATCTCTTCATTCATGGTGCCTATCTGAGACTGCATGCTCAGTTCCATGACGCCTTCGCTTATTCCCATGATCGTCGGCCTTCTGTCACTCTCCCTGACCAGAAGGGAAGCTCTCTCTATGCAGTCCTGAAGATTTCTCTTATTGACCTGGGCTTTTGAAGAATAGTCGCTGGAGATCATCCTCTCCACCTGAAAATACTCCCCCTCTATCAGCCTTGTGACTACGATCGTATTCTCAAATTCAAAAAGCATGTGAAGAGGTGTGATGTACATATTCACATCTTTATCTATCTCGCCCGGAAGGATCCTGGCCACCTCGGAGAGAGTCTTGCCCGGCACGATCACCCTGGCGCTCTCAAAAGAATCCTTCAGTTCTATCTTCCTTATGGCGATCCTCTGCCCGTCGAGGGCAACAACCTTCAGGGTATTGTCGCTGAACTCGAAGAGTTCGCCGGAAAATATGGGATTAGCATCATTGTCAGCGGTAGAAAATATGGTCTGCCTTATGATCTCCTTTAAGGAAAACTGGGAAATGCTGTAGGCATTCGTCTTCTCCACGACCGGAAGGGCGGCAAAGTCATCCCCTGACCTTCCGGCTATATTAAATTTTGCCTTCTCACAGGTAATAAGCGCTTTGCAGGATTCATCTGTCTCCAGGGTCACCTGACTGTCCGGAAGCTTTCTCACGATCTCTGAAAAAAGCTTGGCATTGAGCGCTATGTGTCCTCCCTCTATGATGTCCCCTTCTATGACTGTCTCTATGCCCATATCCATATCTGTCGCAGTCAGTTTTATGACTCCGTCCGACGTATCGATGAGAATACATTCAAGGACAGTCATGGTCGTCTTGACCGGAACGGCTTTCAGTACGATATTAACACCTGTCAGGAGATCGCTTTTACTGCAGATTATTTTCATTGGCTCCCGCACGCCCTTTCTATGTATGAATGAATGATAAATGCTGTTGTTGCTGTTGGAGCAGTGCATAAAGTTGACAGATCTTCTGAGACCGCCCAAATTGCCGCTTCAGAGAGATTCCTGCCTGTGGACTTCTTTTGCTCTCATTCTGGATAAACGGCAGGTTTTCCACTGCCGTTTATTTTGTCTCTTTCTGGCCGGTTAAAAAAATAAAACATATGCACCGGCTATGAACCGTTTATCAACATGGATATACACCGCTTATCAACCGTCTGCCCCTGCGTGTTAAGGGTTGATCTTCTTAACCAGTATATTTATCGTGTTCCTGAGATCCGGATCCGTATCCATGTCTTCTTTTATCTTTCTGGCTCCGTGGAGCACGGTCGTGTGATCCTTGCCTCCCAGGGCCTTGCCTATGGCGGCCAGGGAAAGGCCGGTATATTTTTCACAGAGATACATGCAGATCTGTCTGGGATATGCGATATCCCGGCTCCTGTTCTTCCCTTTTATATCGGAGGCGGTGACCTTGTAGTTAAAATGATCGATCACGGTCTCTATGATGGAGTCGGGCGTTATGCTCTTCTTCTGTTCAGGTTCTATGATATCCTTCAGAACTTCCATGGTAAGATCTGTATCTATGTGGTCCGTATGTCTGAGGCGGGCATAGTTGCTGATGGTGTTCAGCGCCCCCTCCAGCTCCCTTATATTGGAAACGATATGTTCCGCGATATAGTGGAGGGCAGCCTCATCTATATCTATATTCTCAAGCTCAGCTCTCTTGGCCAGTATGGCTACTCTCGTATCATAGTCAGGCGGCTGTATATCGACTGTGAGTCCGACCTTGAACCTTGATACGAGCCTGTCTTCCAGGTCTACCATGTCCCTGGGCGGTTTATCCGCCGATATGACGATCTGTTTCTTCCTGTCATAGAGGGCGTTGAATGTGTGGAAAAATTCTTCCATTGTGCTGTCCTTGCCCGCTATGAACTGTATATCATCTATGAGCAGCACATCGATATCTCTGTATTTTTTCTTGAAGGCCTCCTGAGTCCTGTTCTTTATCGCAGTGATCAATTCACTGGAAAATGT
This sequence comes from uncultured Eubacteriales bacterium, assembly GCA_900314845.1. GTDB lineage: Bacteria > Bacillota > Clostridia > Lachnospirales > Lachnospiraceae > UBA2912. The sequence goes on along the minus strand of OMWV01000022.1, from coordinate 93,370 downwards.
CTCAGTGGTCGTGTATATGATCTTATAGTCCGGCCTCTCCGTCATGATGTAGTGGGCTATGGACTGCATGAGATGGGTCTTGCCCAGTCCGACACCTCCGTAAATAAAAAGAGGGTTGCCGTATTCACCCGGATCGGAAGCCACTGCCAGGGCTGTAGCGTAGGCCAGCTCATTGTTCTTGCCAACGATAAATGTCTCAAATTTGTACTTTGGATTGAGCATGTAATTTATATTGGGTGCCGCTGCAGAGGGGACCGATTCCTTCTTATTATTATGCAGAGCGCTTTTCTTCTTCTCTTCGTCGGCTCTTATCTCTTCGTTTGTTGTTATGACGACATTGCAGTCTTCGTCAAAAAATTCTGATATCGTAACCTTGAGGGGCTGCTCGTACTTCGTCCTCACGTATGATATCAGCTGGCTTATGTTATCATCTATGATCAGTGTCACGGTGCTTCCTTCTACCGAATACACTGAAAGCTTGTTTATCCAGGCGTCTCTCGCTGCCTTGGATATTCCGTATTCATCGACGAGAATACCGCGTATTCTGTCCCAGTTTTCCTGGTTTAAATTAATCACTTTTGTCCCCCTGAATCTAATGGCAATATATTAATATTTTATATCATTTCAGGGGTAGAATCAATACACAGATTGGCGCTGAAAAAATCCACCTGATATTCACCGCAATTGTGCACAAGATGTGGATAAAGTTGATAAGTTGATAAGGGATTCATATGTACACGTTAAAAAAACAGATGTCATCGCTATAAAAATTTTCTCCATCCACACATATCACCGGAGGGTTACCGGAATTATGCACTGCCGGGAATGCCTTTAAAAATGCGGTCCTGAAAATCTTATTCACACGTTGTCCTCAACTTATCCACAACTTATTCACAATTTGTGGATAAGATTGGAATCATCATTTACATTCTATAAAAAACGGTGGAAAAAGCTGTTGATAAGTTCTTAATACATTCTACAAAGGGGTGGAAAAGTATATTTTATCCTCTGAAAAAAGGAAAAAATCCACTGGACCGGTAAGGGTTTTTCCACCGGCGGGATATGTCTTCCATGTGCGTGATCCCCGGGAAAAGTCCTTCTGATATAATTTAATTTCTTCTTGACGAGGACTTATCAAACTAATATAATAGAGTAGATTGATTAGCCGCTATTATCAGTAGGTGCATGCATATATTTGAGGGCACGCATGGGTGAAGGAGGTGTTTGTTCACATGAAGATGACATTTCAGCCGAAGAAGAGACAGAGATCAAAGGTACACGGCTTCAGAAAGAGGATGAGTACCGCTAACGGTAGAAAGGTATTATCTGCAAGAAGAGCTAAGGGAAGAAAGGAATTAACTGTTTAATATCTTTTTTTGAGATGACAGTGCAAATATGGCCGCATGGAATGTGGCCTTTTTCTTTCCTGTTTTATGTCGAAAGAGGATTTCATATCTATGGAATTTTCTGAATCGCTCAAGAAGAGCATTTTTTTTAAAAAGGTTTATAATGGCAGGAAGTCACGTGCGGATCGCTATCTGGTCGTGTACGTGCTTGAGAATGGAACAGACAGGAACAGGCTGGGGATATCAGTCAGCAAGAAGGTTGGAAACAGTGTAGTCAGACATCATCTGACGAGACTTGTGAGAGAGGCATACCGTCTGGAGGAAAAAAGTTTCCGGCGGGGATATGATATTGTTGTTGTGCTGCGCGTGAGGGCGGCGGATGCTGATTATCATACGATCAGAGCGTCGCTTCTGAAACTGTCGGACGCGCATGGTATCAGATATTTGAAAGATTGATATGAGTAGAATTTTGATCGAGATCATTAGGTTTTACAGAAGATTTATCTCTCCTCTCAAGACATTTCACTGTATTTATACGCCCACCTGTTCGCAGTATGCCATAGAAGCCATAGAGAAGTACGGTGCCTTGAAAGGAAGTTTTCTGGCGGCTAAGAGAATTTTGAGGTGCCATCCTTTTCATAAGGGCGGCTACGATCCTGTTCCATGATCCTTGGAGGAAATTCATTTGAATATTTTAGTATTAACGCAGCAGGGCGGAATCCTTAAACCGTTTGCTATCCTGCTCGGTTATATCATGGATTTTATATACCGCTTTCTGGAGAATTTCGGTATTGCCAATGTTGCTCTTACGATTGTCCTGCTGACAGTTGTTGTAAACATCTGTCTTATTCCTATCACTTACAAGCAGCAGAAGTTTTCCAGAATGTCCGCTGTTATGAATCCGGAGCTGCAGAAGATCCGCAAGAAGTATGCGAATAAGAAGGATGAGAATTCCATGCGTCTTATGCAGGCTGAGACTTCAGCGGTATATGACAAGTATGGAGCTTCTCCCATGGGAGGATGTCTGCCTTCCATTATCCAGATTCCTATCCTCTTCGCTCTTTATCGTGTTATCTACAACGTTCCGGCTTATGTAAGCCCGGTGAAGAGTGTATATGAGAAGATAGCAGCGCCTATCATGGCTGCGGATTCAGACGGCAGCATCATGACCGGTCTGATAAAGGACCTTGGCCTTAAGGTAAGTAAATTTGATATCGGTAATATCGATAAGGTAATAGACGCGCTGAACCTTGTGAAGACGACAGGCTGGTCATCTGTCAGTGAAGCTTTTTCTTCTCACGCGGATGTGGTTTCCGCTATATCGAAATATTCGTCGAATATCGTCAGCATGAACTGGCTTCCGGGCGGACTGAGTGTTTCTGATACCCCTATCATTTTCAGCGGCGGCCTTGCAGGCTGGTTTCCCGGTGTACTGGTCCCTATTCTTGCAGGTCTTACTCAGTGGCTGAATCTCAAGGTCAATCAGAGATATCAGACTCAGATGTCAGGAAATGATGACAATCCCATGACTTCTCAGATGAAGACCATGAACAATATCATGCCTCTTATGTCTGTATTTTTCTGTACTACGCTTCCTGCAGGTATGGGTGTCTACTGGATATCCAGTGCCGCGATCAGAACCGTGATCTCTCTTATTATAGATAAGTTCCTCAAGAGGACGGATATAGAGCAGATCATAGAGGCGAACAAGGAGAAGGCCAAGAAGAAGGCTGAGAAGCGCGGATTAAGAGATAAGAAGCTTGAAGAGTATGCTTCCATGAGCACCAGCAGTATTAAGAACAAAAGTATTTCCAGTATTGCCGGCAGCAGTGTAAGCCATGAGGAAATAAAGAGAACAGGTGGAGCATCTCAGACTCAGAAGAATGAAGCATCTGCCGGGGACGCGAAGACGTCACAGGGTGCTGTGAATACGAACGAAAAGACCGCAGACAGCGGTAAGGGGAATAAGAGGAGAAAGAAGTCCGGCAGCTCTTCCAAAAAGACAGCCGGCGGAAAGTCTATTTCTGATATTGCCAATATGCTTGAAAACAAGAATGGCAGGAAATAAGAACCATCTTCTCTATTCTTTCAGGCTGTCATTCCGGACAGCCCAGCGAGGTTAAATATGAGTGAGTTCAATGATTATATAGAGGTTAGCGCCAGGACAGAGGAGGATGCTCTGACCGAGGCAGCTATAAAGCTTGAGACAACGAGCGACAAGCTTGAATATGAAGTCATCGACAAGGGAAGCTCAGGATTCCTTGGTTTTATCGGTTCAAAACCGGTTGTTATAAGGGTCAGGAAGAAAGCAGAGACTCCTGTCTCTTCAGATGTCCAGGAAGATGTCTCATTAGAAGAAAGATCTGAAGCGCCGGCAGAAAAGAAAATAACTGAAGAACAGGCTCCTTCCTCTGACGCTCCTGCTGAGAGTTTTACAGAGAAGATCTTAGCGGAAGAGGAACCTGTCAATGACGAGGAACTGATAGAGGCTGCAAGAGATTTCACATCAAGGATTTTCCAGGCTATGGGAGAGGAAGTAAACACGACCATCTCCATGGACGATGAGGAAAAGACCATGGATATAGAATTTTCCGGCCCCAATATGGGGATGCTGATCGGAAAGAGAGGGCAGACTCTTGATTCTATTCAGTATCTGATCAGTCTGGTAGTGAACAAGAAGAGTCCTTCTTATATCCGGGTAAGAGTGGATACGGAGAATTATCGTGACAGGCGCAAGGCTACTCTTGAGAATCTTGCCAAAAATATAGCTTTTAAAGTTAAGAGAAGCAGGCATTCTGTTGTCCTGGAGCCTATGAACCCTTATGAGAGAAGGATCATTCATTCTGCTCTCCAGGATGATAAATTTGTTGAGACACACAGCGAGGGCGATGAGCCTTACAGAAAGATCGTTGTTACTCTCAAGAAAGAATATCGCGACAGACCTGCCCGCGGATCTTACGGCAGAAACGGTTATGGAAGAGGCGGCCGCGGCAAGGGCGGCTACCGCAGCAAGTATAACCGGGATGGCCGCAGATATGGCAATGGCGGATATTCTGACAGGGAAGAGTCCTCTGAGAAGATATCCGGGGATGCCCAGGAGAATACTTCTGCTCCTGACAAGAGTGTTTCATTTGAATCAGGCGACAGCGAATAATCGATCAGTATTTTAATTTTACATGATAAAAAGCCCATCAGTATTTACAGGTGGGCTTTATGTATATATTATGCAGACATCTGAGGGGAGAATATATTTTGAGTGACACAATTGCTGCTGTTTCAACGGCAATGACCTCATCTTCAGGAATAGGGATCGTGAGGATGAGCGGACCGGATGCTGTCCGGATCGCAGACCTTGTTTTCAGAGGGAAAAGACCCGGTAAGCTTTCGGATATGCCATCACATACGATCCATTATGGCTATATCTTTGACGGGGACGATATCATAGATGAAGTACTCCTGATGCTGATGAAGGCTCCGAATACTTATACAAGAGAAGATGTCGTGGAGATCGACTGTCACGGAGGACCTCTTGTCCTGCAGTCAGTTCTTGATCTTCTGATCAGAAGAGGGGCAAGACCTGCTGATCCCGGTGAGTTTACAAAGAGAGCTTTTCTGAATGGAAGGATCGATCTGTCTCAGGCAGAGGCTGTTATGGATATCATTCAGTCAAAAAGCACTTTCGCTCTTAAGAATTCTGTCGGCATGCTCAGAGGAAGCATAAAGGATAAGATTATAGAGCTCAGAAAGAGTATCATGCATGATATTGCCTGGATAGAGGCTTCTCTTGATGACCCGGAGCATATTGATTCCGCGGATATCGGTCCTCTTATCGCCGAACATATTCAGGGATGGATGAGCGAAATTGATGGTTTGATCAGTGAAAATGCAAGGGTTCTCAAGGAGGGCGTGAAGACTGTTATTCTGGGAAAACCGAACGCGGGAAAGTCTTCTATCATGAATGTTCTTCTTGGCCAGGACCGGGCTATTGTGACTGATATAGCGGGTACGACCAGGGATACGCTGGAGGAAGAGGTGAATCTTGCCGGTATTCCTCTTATTATTGTAGATACAGCCGGTATTCACCGCACGGATGATCTTGTAGAAAAAATTGGTGTGGACAGGGCCAGGGACTCTTTAAAAGACGCAGATCTGATTATTTATGTTGTTGACCGTTCCACCAGACTGGATCAGAATGATTATGATATCATGGATATGATCCGGGGCAGGAATGTTATTGTTCTGATGAACAAATCCGATCTGGAGTGCAGAGCGGATGCAGCCCAGATCGCGGATAAACTGGATGCTCCTCTTGTTGAGGTATCAGCCAAGGAGGAGACAGGGATAGACCAGCTGGCAGCTCTTGTGAAGAAAATGTTTCTTTCCGGCAATATTTCTTACAATGATCAGGTATTTCTCACGAATGCCAGACAGAAGGCAGCTGCAGACCGGGCGCGTGACAGTCTCAGGCTTGTCGCCCGGAGCATAGAGGACGGCATGCCGGAGGATCTTTTTACGGTAGATCTTATGGATGCTTATGAGGAACTGGGCCATATCATCGGCCAGTCCGTGGGCGAGGATATGATCGATGCCATATTCAGTCAGTTCTGCATGGGAAAATAGTTTTATTTACTGAAAGTGATTTTATTGTATGAATTTTGTGTATGAAGCCTATGATGTAGCAGTTGTGGGAGCCGGCCATGCCGGGTGTGAGGCCGCTCTGGCCTGTGCCAGGCTCGGCCTTAAGACGATCGTTTTCACGGTCAGCGTCGAGAGTATCGCTCTCATGCCCTGCAATCCGAATATAGGGGGCAGTTCGAAGGGTCACCTTGTCAGGGAAATCGATGCCCTTGGCGGCGAAATGGGGAAGAATATCGACAGGACGTTTATTCAGTCAAAGATGCTCAATACTTCTAAAGGGCCTGCTGTTCACTCCCTTCGCGCCCAGGCAGATAAGATGGCTTATTCCAGGTCCATGAGAATGGTTCTGGAGAATACAGAGAATCTTACGGTGAAGCAGGCTGAGATCGTCGATATTTGTGTGGAAGACGGACATGTCAGCGGTGTTAAGACATTTACCGGCGGCATCTACCCCTGTAAGGCTGCTGTTCTGTGTACCGGGACCTATCTCAATGCCAGATGCCTCTGCGGGGAGGCAATAACCTATACCGGTCCAAATGGTCTCAAGGCTGCATGCTCTCTTTCAGATGCTCTGAGGGCAAAAGGCATAAATATGGTGCGTTTTAAGACAGGGACTCCCGCAAGGATAGACGGAAGAACAGTTGATTATTCAAAGATGGTGCCTCAAAAGGGCGATGAAAGGGTTGTCCCCTTTTCTTTTGCCACGGATCCGGACAGCATTCAGAAGGATCAGGTTCTCTGTTATCTGACCTATACCAATGAAGATACCCACCGCATTATCAGGGAGAATCTTGACCGCTCTCCTATTTATTCCGGTGTCATTGAAGGGACAGGTCCCAGATACTGCCCTTCTATTGAGGATAAAGTTGTAAAGTTTGCTGACAAAAAGAGACATCAGGTTTTTATTGAGCCGGAGGGGCTTTATACAAACGAAGTTTATATCGACGGAATGTCGAGTTCTCTTCCGGAAGACATTCAGTATAGAATGTACAGGACCGTTCCGGGGCTTGAGAATGCGCGCATCGTGCGGAATGCCTATGCGATAGAGTATGATTGTATTCCTGCTGTCCAGTTGACTCCTGCTCTTGAGTTTAAGAAGATAAAGGGACTTTTCAGCGGAGGCCAGTTTAATGGCAGTTCCGGCTATGAGGAGGCCGGTGCTCAGGGTTTGATAGCCGGTATCAATGCAGCTATGGAGATACTGGGAAGGAAGCAGGTCGTTCTCAGCCGCTCCCAGGCCTATATCGGAGTATTGATAGATGATCTTGTAACAAAAGATATCCAGGAACCCTACAGGATGATGACGTCTAGAGCGGAGTACAGACTTCTGCTGAGACAGGATAATGCTGATCAGAGGCTGACTGAGCTGGGACATGAGATTGGCCTTATCAGTGATGAAAGGTACAGACATCTCCTGGAAAAGGAAGAGATGATAAAAGCTGAGACCAGAAGGGTGAAGAAGCTGATCATCGGCGCCGGGGCGGATGTTCAGAAGTTTCTGGCTGATCATAAGAGCACTCCTCTGAAAACAGGTACCACCTTAGGTGAACTGATCAGGCGTCCGGAGCTTGGATATGCAGTGCTGAGTGATCTGGACAGGGAAAGACCTGATCTTCCGCAGGAAGTCTGGCAGCAGGTTGAAATCAATATAAAATATGAGGGATATATCAGCAGACAGCTCAGCCAGGTGGAAAAGTTTAAAAAGATGGAGAATAAGCTTATTCCTCAGGACATTGTTTATGCGGATATCAGTGGTCTCAGGATAGAAGCAAGGCAGAAACTTGACAGGATAAAGCCCCTTTCTATCGGTCAGGCGTCCAGAATAGCAGGTGTGACACCGGCAGATATTTCTGTCCTTTTGATCTATATCATGCAGTGGAATCATAGCAGGCATAATTCCTGATCGGAGCTTACGTTTATCATGAAAGAATTATTATACCAAAAGGCGAAAGAAATCGGAATTGAATTGGACAGCCATCAGCTGGACCAGTTTGAGCATTACTATCATATTCTCATCGAGACGAATAAAGTTATGAACCTTACAGCCATAACGGACGAAGAGGAAGTGATAGATAAGCATTTTATAGACAGCCTTTCTGTTGTAAGATGTATGGATCTTGAGAAGGCAGAATGTCTGATCGATGTGGGTACGGGGGCCGGATTTCCCGGAATCCCTCTGAAGATCGTTTTTCCTCATCTGAAAGTTACGCTTCTTGATTCTTTAAATAAGAGGGTAAATTTTCTAAATCAGGTCATAAACGAACTAATGTTCGATAAGATAAATGCTGTACATGCCCGGGCAGAGGATGCAGCGAGAGATAGAACTATGAGAGAGGCCTATGACCTGTGTGTATCCCGGGCTGTCGCAGATCTTTCTGTTTTATGCGAATATTGTCTTCCCTTTGTGAAGGTTGGGGGAACCTTTGTTTCTTATAAATCAAAAGGCGCGGCTGACGAGGTGAAAAAGGCTTCTAAGGCGATAAAAGTTTTGGGCGGAGGTCAGGCTGATCAGTATCCGTTCGAACTACCCGGAACGGATCTTTCAAGAACACTTGTACGTATAGAAAAGACCTTATCCACGCCCCGCAAGTATCCAAGAAAGGCTGGTACGCCTTCAAAAACACCAATCAGATAAGGAGAGGCAGGGAGAGAATATGATACATGGAATTTATTTAAATGGCTATAAGGATGACATCAGGCCCTGCCTGAAGATAAGAGAGAATGTTTATCAGAATGATTTTCATGTGACGGAAACTTCTGATGAAAAGGATAAGAATGCCGTTCACATTCTATTATTTAATAAGGATCAGATTCCTGCTGGCACGGTGAGGATTACTTATGATATGAACGGCGATTTTGGTCTGGACCGGCTCGCGGTTCTGCCGGAGTACAGAAATGATGGCCTGGCTGATTTTATTATGCATATGGCTTTCGATAAGGCTGTGGTATCCGGTGCCAGGAGACTTGTAAGTGATGAGACGGATCATAATCCGGATTTTTTCAAAAAATATGATTTTAAACTTGTGGATGGAAGACTTGTTCTTGATCTCAGGGAATATTACAAAAATCACAGCTGCCATGACTAAAGCTGAAAAAAAGAGGCAGTGGAGAAAGAAATTTTTCTTCACTGCCTCTTTTTTTATCAGGATATCTTTTCCTGTTTCTGTTCGCTGCTGATCACTGTGCCTTTTACACTGGATGAGCGTCTGCGCCTTGTTCTTTTTGCCGTATGATCTGCTGTTTCTTCCATCTCAAGACGGCTTTCCGTGTCTTTGGTATCGCTTATCCCTGTTCTCTTGCTGCCGGGAAGATGAGGGAGTTTGATTTTTTCACTGCCTGTCTCGCCAGAGGCAGCTGCGGAGGAAATGGCACTCTTTTTCCTCTTCCTCTCGGTTCTTGTCATTGAGGGATTGCTTCCGGCTGCTTCGAGAGCTATTTTCAGCGCTTCCTTTTCTTCATCACACAGCTCTATTGCACATTCTCCTCTGAGAATATCTTTAATGTAGCTATAAGAACCATCACGGCTATGTATGCTGTTAATGATGAATCCTGTATTGCTGTCATTCAGTAGGGCGATTGCAAAGCTTAACTGACCGCCCATCTCCTTAAAGGCGTCGTACCTTACGATTCCACATTTTTGAAAGGAGCGGTTCATACTGTTTTCTACATAGGAGAGCCTTCTGTGAAGAAGATCTGTCTGCTCTTTTATTACGTCCAGACCTTCCAGTTCCTGTTTGAAAACTTCCTGAAGACTGCGGCCGCCGCGTCCTCTCATGAATATCTTATAGTTGACTTCCAGACGTGACTGCCTCAGCAGCAGCATCAGTACAAGTACAATAAGCACTATTGTCGCTATCAGCGATCCTATTACCAGTATGCCTGGGTCAAAATTCAGTTTAGCGAATATTTTACTTTCCATAATAGTATCAGACTGTTCCTCCAATCGATATTTTAATATTTCTAGTTTGCCTTATTAGCTGTTATAAGGTTTATGATTCTTTCCAGATCCTCCTGGGAGTAATATTCTATTTCTATTTTTCCTTTCTTTTTGCTGCGCGGGTTGATAGATACTTTTGAACCTATAAACGTTGTCATCTTCTCCTCAACTTCATGGTAGGCAACTGCCGTTATAGGATCTATTACAGGTTTGCGTTCGGGTTTTGGACTGAGAAGATTTTTTATCATTCTCTCTGTTTCCCTCACGCTCATCTTATTGTCAAATATCCTCATAGCAAGTTCATACTGAAGATCAGAATCCTCTATGGCAAGAAGTGCTCTCCCGTGTCCGCTGCTGATCATCTCATCAGTTACCATCTGTTTAACGCGGGAATCCAATTTCAGAAGTCTGAGAGAGTTTGTCACTGCAGTTCTGCTCTTGGATACTCTGTCAGCCGCTTCTTCCTGTTTCAGCCCATATTCGTCAATTAGTCTCTGAAATGCTTCCGCTTCCTCTATGGGATTTAGATCTTCTCTCTGAATGTTCTCTATCAGGGCAATCTCTATTGCTTCCTGGGGGGTATAGTCTTTAATAATGACGGGAATTTCTTTTAAACCGGCTATTCTGGCCGCTCTCCATCTTCTTTCCCCTGCTATTATCTTATAGTGATCGTCTTCCTTCACAACTACCAAGGGCTGGATCACACCATGGGTTTTTATAGAATCAGCAAGTTCGTTCAGGGATTCGTCATTAAAATCCTTTCTCGGCTGATTTTTATTTGGCTCGATTTCATCTATTTTTATCATCAAGTCGTGCTTTAATGGCTTCTCTTCTGGATGGAATCCATTTTCAGCGACTTTTGTTCCTTCGGTAGATTTATTTGTACGATTCAACTCTCCTGAACTTGTTTTTCCATCATCATTGTGGGGCGAGATCAGTGCATCAAGTCCGCGCCCTAATCCAGTTTTTTTCCTTGCTGCCAATTAATTACCTCCTGTTTTTTATTACTTCTTTAGCCAGACTTCTGTAGGCCTTGGCACCGGAAGATTTAGAATCATATTCAGTGACTGGCATTCCATAGCTGGGAGACTCCGCCAGCCTTACATTTCTGGGAATTGTTGTCTTATAAATATGCTGATTCAGATTATTTTTCACGGTTTCCACGACCTGGCTGGAAAGATTTGTTCTTGCGTCGAACATTGTAAAGACAATTCCTTCTATTGTCAACTCGGGATTTAAGCGTTCTTTTATCAGCTCTTCTGTCTTGATCAACTGAGTCAATCCTTCCAGGGCATAGTATTCACACTGTATAGGAACTATGATTGAGTCTGAGGCAGTAAGGGCATTTATTGTCAGCATACTTAAGGATGGAGGGCAGTCAATGATGATATAGTCATAATCATTTCTTATCTTTTCTGTCTGTTTCTTCAGCAAATATTCTTTATCATCCATATCAACAAGTTCTATCTCAGCACCGGATAGATTGATATTCGATGGTATGATGTCTAATCTCTTAATATTTGTCTTGCAAATACATTCTTCTACCTGGCATTCGTTGATTAAGAGCTCATATATGGAGTTATCTACACTGTTTTTATCGATTCCTAAACCACTGGTGGCGTTACCCTGAGAATCCAAGTCTATTAACAGTACATGTTTTCTTTTTTCAGCTAATGCTGCGGATAAATTGATTGCTGTAGTGGTCTTACCGACCCCGCCTTTTTGGTTTGTTATTGATATTATTCTGCCCATTGGCTCACTCCCCCCAATAACGTTTATTAATAAGATACCACCTTTTTCCTATTTAATCCATACTTTTGACTTATGAATTTACAATCGAACAAAGTATAAAAATACAATGTTTCACGTGAAACATTGATATGAATTATGTGTATGTTTTTTACCTTTGTGGAGAAAAATTTATCCTTAGAATATATAGAAATTGATGGAGAAGAAGACTCTATATTTGTCTGTTTGAAAATGTTTCACGTGAAACATCTGAGTAAGAATGTTTCACGTGAAACATTAGTATTAAATAATTACATCTGTTCAGGACACTTCATGCCGAGAAGGGAAAGAGAATCTTTGATGACCCAGCGGGCAATCTTTACAAGATTGGCACGAGCAAATTTAAGATTCTCATCACTCACATTGATCTGACAAGCCTGATAGAATTTGTTGAAGGCATGAGCAACATCCATACTGTACCTTGAAATGATGAAGGGTTCAAATTTTGATGCAGCATCAACGATAATATCAGGATATCTTTCGATAGTTTTAAGTAGTTCAAGTGAAGCATCATCTGTGAGAAGTGAATAGTCAATTTCCTCAGGAATGTCACCAATTTTACGAAGAACACTTGAAGCTCTGGCGTATGTGTACTGTACGTAGGGGCCGGTCTCTCCGTCAAAGTTGAGGAGCTTGTTCCAATCGAATACGACATCTTTGATTCTCTGATTGTAAAGATCGTTAAAGATAATCGCACCGATACCCACAATTTTTGCTACCTCTTCCTTTTCGGGAATATCGGGATTCTTCTCCTCGATAATAGCGCTTGTCTTTCCGATAGACTCCTTCAGAATATCCTCGGCGTATATTACGTTGCCGGTACGAGAGGACATCTTTCCATCCTTAAGACTTACAAGCCCATAAGGAATATGAACGAGATCTTTTGCATAATCATTGCCCATCAATTCTATCACCTTGAATACCTGGGCAAAATGAAGCTTTTGCTCAAGACCGGTGACATAGAGACATTTATCGAAATCATATGTCTTTTTACGATAGAGGATAGCGGCAAGATCTCTTGTGGCATAGATAGAACTTCCGTCCTTCTTGGCAACAATGCAGGGAGGCATGTCATAGTCATCGAGACGTACGACCAAAGCGCCTTCGCTTTCAACCAGCAAGCCTTTCTCTGTAAGTACGTCAACTACATTCTTTGTCATATTGCGGTAAAAACTCTCGCCGGTATATGCATCGAAATCAATATCGAGAAGATTATAAACTCTCATGAACTCCTTGAGACTGATCTCTCTGAACCACTGCCAGATGGCAAGGTATTCTTCATCACCCTGCTCCATTTTAGCAAATGCTTCTCTTGCCTCATCTTCAAGTGCGGGATCTTTCTCTGCTTCCTGGTGGAACTTAACATAGATATCCATAAGTTCCTGGATACCCTTCTCCTCGACTTCTTCTTTGCTCCCCCAGCGCTTGTAAGCTACGATCAGCTTGCCGAACTGAGTACCCCAGTCGCCAAGGTGATTGATTCTTACGACCTTGTAGCCGAGTTTTGAAAATATTTTATAGAGTGAATTACCTATGATCGTTGTTCTTAAGTGTCCAATATGGAAATTCTTAGCAACATTGGGAGAAGAATAGTCGATACAGATAGTTTTCCCCTTGCCTGTCTCAGATGCCCCAAAGCTGTCAGCCGCACGGAATTCTGAGATGATCTGTTTTGCATACTCCTGACGGTTTACAAAGAAGTTGATATAACCGCCGGCTGTTTTAATCTGACTGAGAAAAGGCTGTTCCCCGATAGATGCTGCTATATCTGATGCAATGAGAGGAGGGGCTTTGTGATATATTTTCGCCAGTCTGAAACAGGGAAAGGCAAAGTCTCCCATATCCTGTTTCGGCGGAACTTCCAATAGCCCTGCAATCTCTTCTGCGGATAATTCATCAATTTTCGATGAAAGTAGTTCTGCAATCTGCTTCTTCATTTCTATATGTCTCCTGTATAATTGAAAATGCGGCGCCAACATAAAGAAAAGCGCCTTCCTATAAATAGAACATTTGTTTGTTTTATTGTGGTCTTTTATTGTCCTTTACGAGTGAAATGATAACAGAAAAATATTTATTTATCAATACTAACCGTTCGACCTTATCCGACATATTCCGACAAATTATCCCCTTCTCTTTTCAAAGTTGTGAACCCAATCTGTTTTCAAGAGGAAAAACAAGAAGATAATATCAGTCAGACTCCAGGTGATGGGGTAAGCCCAGGATACAGACTGAAATACAGGGTGGAATCTGACAGCCAGAGTTACATAGATGATCCGGAAGATGCACCAGAAGACAAGCATATTTACCATCGGAACGACAGCTTTTCCACATCCTCTCATGATGCCGGCAGCGCAGTGGGCAAAGGCCAGAACACAATAAAAAAGAGGAACGATGTGGGAGTGAATGGTCCCATATTTTATTGCCTGAGCTTCCTGCGTAAAGATCCCCAGAAGATCAGGAGCAAACAGATAGGTAAGGAACCCTATTAGCTGGGCAGTGGCCACACCGAACAAGAGACAGAAGGCAGCGCCTTTTTTTGCCCGGTCATAGCGGGCAGCGCCAAGATTCTGACTGATAAAGGTCGGAATAGACATGGACATTGCCAGTATAGGCAGGAAGACAACGGATTCTATCTTCACATAGGCGCCGAAACCGGACATGGCATACGTCCCAAATGAATTGACATTTTTCTGAACCACGAGATTGCCGATAGTAAGCACGGCATTCTGTACTCCGGAGGGAAGTCCAAGAGAAACGACCTCTTTCATCTGTTCCGGGATAAAACGGATCTTCTTTATCTGAAGTCTGGTGTAGTCGGACATATGGAGCTGTCTTCCGATGCAAAGAAGTGCACTGGTTCCCTGAGATATCACGGTAGCGGCAGCAGCTCCGGCGACCCCCCAGTGAAAGGCGGGGTGTGCGACAAAGAGCAGGTCAAGTATGACGTTCATCGATGAAGATACAGCCAGGTATATCAGAGGATGAATGCTGTCCCCCAGAGCGCGCATCACTGACATGGCTATATTATAGAAGATAACTGTGCTGATCCCTCCAAAATAAATTTTCAGATAGACAGATGCATAGGGAATCACTTCAGAGGGAGTCCCGATCCATACCAGCAGATGAGGTGTGATGGTAAGCCCGAGAATGGTTGCCGCGATGGAGATAATGACTGCCAGCAGATAATTTGTGTGGATTGCCATGGAAACTTTTTCTTTGTCGCCGGCTCCGAAATATCTGGATATCACAACACTGCCCCCTGCGGAGAGTCCCATGCTAAAGCCTATGATCAGAAAAACAACGGTACCCATTGTACTGACCGCGGCGAATGCGTTATTATCTGCAAAATTACCGATAACCCAGGCATCGGCCAGGTTGTAGAGCATCTGCAGAAGCTGCCCCAGGAAAATAGGAACAGAAAAACGCAGGATACTTCCCGCGATAGAACCACCAATAAGATCTATACTGCCCTTATTATCATGGGTGGGAAAACTTCTTTTACAGTGACGGCCTAATGCCATGAGATCACAACCTTTCATTCTGCCACAATATTGTAGCATCATTAGAATTTGCAGGCAAGGGTGGACAGACCTTGGCAGGCAGACAGCCGGAGCCTTCATAGCCCGGGGGCTTGGCTTGCCTATATCAGAAAATCATGCTATTCTAAATTAATATTGACGCCCGCACGGGCAGAATGGAGTGTGCGGATATATGAGAAAAAATGGAAAAATAATCAGTCTGCTGACGGCCCTTGGTTCGGCTGCACTTGTGGCACACATCTTTAACAGGGCTGCATTTTTAGCTGCAGAATCAAAAAGAAAGCTTGCAGGTGGAAACCAGTCATATTACAGCTGGAAATTTGGAAGTATCTATTATTCCCAAAAAGGAGAAGGAAGTCCCCTTCTTCTGATCCATGCGATGGATTCCATCGTATGCGACAGAGAGTGGCGGGATATGGTTCAGTATCTTGCCAGGGATCACGCGGTTTATACGATAGATCTGCCGGGATGCGGTCGTTCTGAGAAGAAAAAGACAATTTACACAAACTACATGTTTGTGAGGGCTGTCAATGATTTCATAACAAATGTGATCGGGGAAAAGACAGATGTTGTGACAAGCAATCTCAGTTCATCTATTGCCCTGATGGCCTGCCGTGAATCGCCCCAGCTTTATGGGAAAATGATCCTGATCAATCCGGAATCATTTAAGCATATGTCCCGGAAGCACCTGCCCTTTGAAAGGATGCTTTCGCGGATCATGATGGTGCCGTGCATAGGAACCACCATATATACAATAGGTACGCTCAGACCTCTTATAGAATTCAGGATCAGGCACAGGTATTTTGAGAAAGATGCTCCTGTAGGTTCAGATGTGATAGACGACTTCTATGAGGCGGCCCATATAGGAGGGTTCGCGGCCAGATTTGCCTATGCAAGCATGATAGAGCATTACACGGACGTATATTTTATTAATGCCCTGAAGGACATAAAGAACCCTCTTTATCTGATCGGCGGTGAGAATGTCAGAGGAATTGATTACACACTGAGAGGATACAGGTATTTCAATAAAGCGGCAAGGATATTTAAGGTAAAAGGAAGCGGCATGCCGCATCTGGAGAGCCCCAGGGATATGGCCAGGGTAATCAGGAAATGTCTGGACGGAGAAGACTGACAAGAATATGGAAACTTTGCTGAAAGCGTTATTTGATTACAGTAAGACGGATATGTATCCGATGCATATGCCGGGTCACAAGCGAAGACTGATACCAGAGCAGCTTAGATCCGTCTGCAAAATGGACATCACGGAGATAGAAGGATTTGATAATCTCCATGACGCAAAAGGGATCATCCGGCAGGCAGAAGAATATACAGCTGAGCTGTACGGGTCAGAGGAGACTGCATTTGTGATAAACGGGGGCAGCGCTGGGATTCTCAGCGCGATTGCTGCTCTGTGCCCGGCGGGCAGCAGGATCCTTGTTGCCAGAAATTGCCATAAGGCTGTCTATCATGCAATAGAGATCCTCCAGCTCAGACCTGTCTATCTCTATCCCCATGTAAATCGGAGATTCGGAATATTTGAGGGGGTCTCTTCAAGAGAAACAGAGGAGATACTTGAAAGCTGCAAAGATGTGAAGGCAGTTGTCATTACATCTCCGACATATGACGGAGTGGTATCAGATATAGAAGGAATCTGCCGGACTGTCCACGTAAAAGGGATCCCTCTGATCGTAGATGAGGCACACGGGGCTCATTTTCATTTCTCAGAGTATTTTCCTAAAAGTGCCCTGGACTGCGGGGCAGATATCGTGATACAGAGCACCCATAAAACTCTTCCGGCCCTCACACAGACTTCTATCCTTCATATCAACGGTCCGATCGTGGACAGGAGGAGGGTCCGCAGCATGCTTACTGTTTTTCAGTCAAGCAGCCCCTCCTATCTGCTGATGGGCAGCATAGATGGATGTATGCATATGCTCTCGGAAAGGGGAGAGGATCTTTACAGAGCCTATACCCAAATGCTGGATGATCTGAGGGAAAGCCTGAGGGAAATGAAGAATCTTCACCTTTTCGAGAAGGAGGATCTTGAGTATTCTTCCAGCATTGATTATGACAGATCAAAGCTTCTTATCTCTACTGTCTCCACAGAATTGACCGGACATGGGCTGTACAGAAAGCTTCTGGAAGATTACCATATTCAGATGGAGATGGAGGCAGCTCAGTATGTACTGGGTATTACCAGCGTCGGGGATGACAGAGAGGGCTTTTTGCGGATAAAGGAAGCCTTGCTTGACCTGGACAGGAAGGCAGAAGCTATGGGCAGGCAGGCCAAAGAGATGCCTTCAGAAGCTGTGGGCGGGCAGGCCAAAGAGATGCCTTCAGAAACTGTGGGCGGGCAGGCCAAAGGAATGCCTTCACAGTTTCCTGTTCTCCGGCAGAGGATGTCTATCTATGAAGCCGGGTGGGGACAAAGCCGCCAGGTTATGTTAGACGAAGCGATAGGAGAGGTGTCCGCGGCATATATCTATCTTTATCCGCCGGGGATCCCCCTGATCGCGCCGGGTGAAGAGATAAATGAGGATGCAGCTGCCCTTATCCGCGGATGGAGAGAGTGTGGTATGGAAGTTACCGGCCTGAATACCGATGGGAAAATATTTATTTACAGGAGTTTTGAATAATGGGAAAGATCTTCTGCATTATGGGGAAGAGCGCGTCCGGCAAGGATACGATATATAAGAAACTTTTGGCAGATAAAAGCCTGGGTCTGTGCAGGGTTGTCCCTTATACGACGCGTCCCATGCGTACCAGTGAAAAGAACGGCGGGGATTACTTTTTTGTCAGCAATGGCAGGTTTGAGGAAATGAAGGCTGCCGGCCGGGTCATTGAGAGCCGCACGTATCAGACGGTGCACGGACCCTGGACGTACTTTACGGCGGACGACGGACAGATAGCGGACAGGGGCAGATACCTGATCGTAGGGACGCTAGATGTCTACAGAGCTTTGCAGGCACATTTCGGAAGAGACCAGGTATCGGCCATCTATCTTGATATGGACGACGGCCTGAGGCTGGAGAGAGCCCTTGCCAGAGAGCGCAGCCAGGAGAGACCGGATTACGCAGAAATGTGCAGGAGATATCTGGCAGACAGCAAAGATTTTTCCGAAGAAAACCTGAAGGCAGCAGGCATCACAAAAAGATATCAGAATAAAGACCTTGAGACCTGCCTTGAGGCAATAAAAAAAGACATTTTGTAAATTTTTGTTTACATTACCAATAGCAAGCTCATTTCACCTTAACATTTTCATTACATTATTTGAGTATACTTTACTTGTTTTTTACATTTCTTATTTTTATAATGGAAAAAGATGTGTAAAATGCCTGAAGCTGATAATGGAGGGTGCAATGAGCATATTTTCTGTCTTTACGCTCCTTGGGGGGCTGGCTTTCTTTATTTACGGAATGAATCAGATGTCTCACAGTCTGGAGAGGATCGCAGGCGAGAAGATGGAGAGCATCATAAACGGTATGACCAAGAACCGTTTTCTTGGCCTTTTGATGGGATGTGTTATCACGATCGCCATTCAAAGTTCTTCCGCTGTAACGGTCATGCTGGTAGGTCTTGTCAATTCCGGCATCATGGATCTGAGCAATACGGTCGGCGTTATCATGGGTTCGAATATCGGTACAACGATTACCGCCTGGATCATGAGCCTGATCGGTATCTCCAGTGATAATATCTTTATCAAGATGCTGAAGCCGGATTCTTTTTCACCGTTGCTCGCATTTATTGGAATTATTCTTATCATGGTATCAAAGCGGGAGAAAAGGAAAGATCTGGGCAACGGCCTGGTTGGATTTGCCATTCTCATGTATGGAATGCTTCTCATGAGCGGATCTGTCGAACCGCTTGCCGATTCACCGGCTTTTGCCAATATTCTTGTATCATTTAAGAATCCCATTCTGGGTGTCCTGACAGGTCTTGTCATCACGGCGATCATCCAGAGTTCCGCCGCTTCCGTCGGCATGCTGCAGGCTCTTTCTATGACGGGCGGCATTACGTACGGTATGGCTATCCCCATCATCATGGGGCAGAATATAGGTACCTGCGCGACAGCTATTCTTTCCAGTATCGGCGTTAACAAAAACGCAAAGAGAGTTGCTGTGCTTCACCTTTCTTTTAACATTATCGGCACCGCGTTTTTCATGATCGTCTACTTTGCAGCCCATGCTATCTTTGACTTTGCTTTTGTAGAAGAAGCGATAGATCCCGTAGGGATCGCCCTTTGCCACAGTATCTTCAATATCGGAACGACAGCCCTGCTTCTCCCCTTCACGAAACAGCTTGTCAAGCTGGCGACAAGAGCAATAAAGACGGAGCCGGAGCAGCCGGTTGCCTTTATTGATGAGAGAATATTTGACAGGCCTTCCGTTGCTGTATCAGAATGCGTAAAACTCTCTGTGGAAATGGCGGAGATGGCGAAGCAGTCTGTTGAACTGGCAGTTCACAATCTTTTCCACAACAGCGAGGAGGGATGCCAGGAGATTGCGAAGCTGGAGAGCACAGTCGATATTTACGAGGATCATCTGGGCTCTTATCTTGTCAGACTTTCCGGAACAGACCTGACGGAAAGTGACAGCAAAGAAGTTTCCCGGGTTCTTCATTCTCTGGGTAATTTTGAACGAATGAGCGATCATGCCCTGAATCTTACCTATTCGGCAAAAGAGATCGAGGAGAAAAGGCTGGAGATATCAGATCAGGCAGACCTTGAACTGGGATCACTGGAGACGGCCATCCACGAGATTATCGGCATTACGGTATCGGCCTACGCAAATATGGATATGGAACTGGCTCAGAAGGTAGAGCCTCTGGAACAGGTGATAGATGTCCTCACGGAAACGATCAGGCTTCATCATGTGGACAGACTGCAGAGCGGCGCCTGTACGATAGAAAGAGGATTTGTCCTTGCTGATATCCTGAATAATTATGAGAGAATATCCGACCACTGCTCTAATATAGCGGTAGCGGTGCTGGAGGCGAGATCGGATACCTACGATCCTCATGAATATCTGAGGCAGATAAAGAATATGGACAGTCCCCGGTTCAGAGAGCTTTTTACATTCTACAGGCAGAAATATGTGGACCATATCAAGGAGTTAAACGCCGCGACTGATATAAAATAACGTGCAAGCATGACGGTGATATGATATACTTTCATATAGTGGATAATTTGCCACAAATTCCAGACATAAATATGATCTGACGGCACTGATCACGGTCTGCTGTAAGTGCGGGCGTTTTTATATGAAAGAGATGATATCTATGAAGGGATTCAGCGAGATAATCGGTCATGAGGATATTGTGGAATATCTTCAGAATTCACTGAGGAATCGTAAGGTATCCCATGCTTACATTTTCAATGGTGAGGATGGCAGCGGAAAGAATATGCTGGCGGGGGCATTTGCCAAGGCCCTGGAGTGTGAGGCCGGATACGGTGACGCCTGCAATATGTGCCGCTCCTGCATGCAGTTTGACAGCGGCAGCCATCCGGATATCAGGTATGTAAGCCATGAAAAGCCGGATATCATCAGCGTCGACGAGATAAGGGAACAGGTGGACCGCGACGTTATCATAAAGCCCTACAGCAGCAAATATAAGATATATATCATCGATGAGGCGGAGAAACTTCCTGAGAGATCGCAGAATGCCCTTTTGAAGACAATAGAGGAGCCGCCTGCCTATGTGGTGATCATGCTTCTGGTGAATAACGCGCAGGCTCTCCTGCCGACCGTGAGATCGAGGTGCATTTCTCTGGATCTGAGGGCGGTCGACACGGATAAGATCTGTGATTACCTTATGAAAGAACTCAGGCTGCCTGACTATCAGGCCAGGATCTGCGCCGCCTACGCACAGGGAAATGTCGGCAGGGCAAAGGCTATGGCATCGTCCGATAGATTCGATGCCCTGAATACATTCGTCATAGATCTCCTCAAGCGTTTGGGAGAGATGGACGTTTATGAGATCGTGTTTGCTATTCAGGAAATGATGACCTATAAGAGCGATATTTACGATATGATCGATCTCATGGAGGTCTGGTATCACGATGTGCTGATTCTGAAGGCTACGAACGATACGAACCATATTGTGTACAGAGATGAGTTCCGGGCGCTGAACAGAAAGGCTGTCAGCTCATCATATGAAGGTCTGGAGAATATTATGGAGGCCCTGGAAAAGGCCAAGGTCAGACTGAGGGCCAATGTCAATTTTGAGACGGCCATGGAGCTTATGCTTCTGACCATGAAGGAAAATTAGACAGGGCGCGGGGAAGATCGTATTTGAAAGGAAAAAACTGACAGTATGGTGAATATTATAGGAGTCAGGTTTCGCCAGGCCGGAAAGATCTATTATTTCGACCCGGGAGATCTTGATATAAGCATGGGGCAGCATGTGATCGTGGAAACTGCCAGGGGAGTGGAATACGGAACGGTCTGCATCCCTCCCAGGGATCTTGATGATTCCCTTGTCGTTCAGCCGCTCAAGAAGGTTATCCGGATTGCTGACGAAGAGGATGACAGGATAAATGAGGATAACCATAAAAAGAGCAAAGAGGCATACAGGATCTGCCTGGAGAAGATCTCCAAGTTTGGTCTGAAGATGAAGCTGATCGATACAGAATATACATTTGATAACAACAAGATCCTTTTTTATTTTACGGCTGACGGGCGGATAGATTTCCGTGAGCTGGTCAAGGATCTGGCTTCTGTTTTCAAGACAAGGATAGAGCTGAGGCAGATCGGCGTCAGGGACGAGACGAAGATGCTGGGAGGTATTGGTATCTGCGGCAGGCCCCTCTGCTGCTATTCCTATATGTCGGACTTTGTTCCTGTGTCTATCAAGATGGCCAAAGAGCAGTCGCTCTCCCTCAATCCCGCCAAGATCAGCGGTGTGTGCGGAAGGCTGATGTGCTGCCTGAAGTATGAGCAGGAGACGTATGAGTGGCTCAACAGCAAGCTCCCTAATGTGGGGGATGTCGTGACAACAGACGACGGGATCCAGGGCGTTGTGGACAGCGTCAATGTGATGCGCCAGAGGGTCAAGATCATAATTACAGATGAGAACGATGAAAAGGAAGCCCGCGAGTACAGCGTAGACAGGCTGCAGTTCCACAAGGGCCGCCGCCGCGACAGAAAGGCAGATGGCCAGTCCGGAAGGGCCAGGGGATCGGATTCCCGCTCACATGATAATGAGGATCAGCCCAGGCGCCGCGAGAACGCCGGAGGCAGACGGCATGAGAATGACGCGGCAGACGGCGAGGGTGAGCACAGGTCTCATAAAAGCAGAAAAAGAAGCGGCCGCAGGCGCAGGCCGGCAGGAGAGGCCGGCAGAGAAAACAGGCCGGCAGGAGAGGCCGGCAGGGAAAACAGACCGGCAGCCGAGGAAAGCCGCGGAAACGGTCCTGCCGCAGGCAAGGGCGGCGAAAAGGGCGCTGAGCAGAAAGAGTAATATATGGATGAGCTTTTAGAGGGCGAGAGGCTGGATGACCTGAACAGGAATGGTTACAGGATCATTCAGGATCCGGCCAGGTTCTGCTTTGGTATGGACGCTGTCCTCCTTTCGGGATGGGCAGGCGCTAAGCCGGGGGATAAGGTGCTGGATCTTGGCACGGGTACAGGGATCATCCCCATCCTTATGGCGGCGAAGACAAAAGCCTCTCACATAACCGGCCTGGAGATACAGCATGAAAGTGCCGATATGGCTGCCCGGAGCGTAAAACTGAACGGCCTGGAGGATAGGATAGATATCGTAGAGGGCGACTTAAAAGAGGCGTCAGGGATCTTCGGCCCGGCAGCTTTTGATGTTGTGACCAGCAATCCGCCCTATATGATAGACAGCCACGGTCTTACGAACCCGGATATGCCCAAGGCCATAGCAAGACATGAGATCCTGTGCAGCCTGGAGGATGTAGTGAGGGAGGCAGCAGCGTCCCTGAAAAGCGGCGGGCATTTTTATCTGGTACACAGACCCTTCCGCCTTGTCGAGATCTTCCAGGTCATGACCCGTTTTTCACTGGAACCCAAGAGGATGAAACTTGTCTATCCCTATGTGGACAGGGAGCCCAATATGGTGCTGATAGAAGGGATCCGGGGGGCGAAGTCCCGGATCACAGTGGAAAAGCCCCTGATCGTCTATGAGAGACCGGGAGTTTATACACCGGAGATCTATGATATTTACGGTTATTGATGACGGTCCCCGCCTGAGCTCAGGCGGGGATGTTTTTTGACGGAGGGAATTATGCCGGGAAAATTATTCTTGTGCGCGACGCCAATCGGAAATCTTGGCGATATCACATACAGGGTCGTTGAGGCACTGAAAAATGCTGATATCATAGCGGCTGAAGATACCAGGAACAGCATAAAGCTGCTGAATCATTTTGATATCCATGTACCCATGACCAGCTACCATGAATACAACAAGATCGATAAGGGGAGAGTTCTGGTAGCCCAAATGCAGGAGGGGAAAAATGTTGCCCTCATAACGGACGCAGGCACGCCGGGAATATCGGATCCGGGGGAAGAACTTGTGAAGATGTGCATAGACGCGGGCATAGAGGTCAGTCCCCTTCCGGGTCCTGCTGCCTGCATATCAGCTCTTATCATTTCCGGATTCTCTACAAGAAGATTCTGCTTTGAAGGCTTTCTGCCAAATGAGAAGGAAGACAAAAAAGGTCAGAAGGCGGTCCTCGAGCGGCTGAAGACGGAGACGAGAACGACGGTATTCTATGAGGCGCCCCATCGCTTTGTCCGCACGCTGAAGATCATGTGTGACGCAGTCGGACCGGACCGGAGAGTTGCCGTCTGCCGGGAGCTTACCAAAAAGCATGAGACGGTTTTCAGGGGAAGCATATCTCAGACTCTTACCCATTACACGGAAAATGCACCCAAAGGGGAGATCGTTCTGGTCGTGGAAGGCGTATCCCAAAAGGTTCTGGACGAAGAACGGCACAGAGCATGGCAGGATATCAGCATAGAAGAACATATGAAAATGTACATGGAAAAAGGACTGACGAGAAAGGATGCTATGAAAAGCGTGGCGTCAGACAGAGGAATATCCCGCAAGGAAGTATACAATTATATGGTCGATAGAAAGAAGAAAGACTGAGGCAGCGCTGCCCCGGTCTTATTCATTAACACTGATCCCGGCAAGCCTGGCCATCTCCAGGATGGAAGTGCGGGATACCTTTTTGCCGTGATATTCTATCAGATCGCCGGTCTCACCGGTGAAAACATCTGTGTCTTCATATTTCTTGAGAATGATCGTGTTGTCTTCCGTAAAAATCTCAAAAGGATCATGCTCGGAGATGTTCATGCTCCTGCGCAGTTCAATCGGGAGTGTTATCCTGCCTAGTTCATCCAGTCTTCTGACAATACCTGTACTTTTCACTCTTATCCTCCGTTTCCTGCCGCGGAAAAGGCGGCCAGATCAGATCCGGTCCATGCCGGAATAAAAAAAGAGACCTCCAGCGTCTGCTGAAAGTCTCCTTTGACTTTATCTGTCTGAATTATAGCTTTTCAGGGTATTATTGTCAACAGGATAAAGCAAAATTTTACAGATTCTGCTGAACAATTGCCTATTTCAGGAAGTCTGCCAGGTGCGGTTTTACGTTCTCTTCATAGACAAGTGCAGCCATGCAGCGGGCGAAAAACTTTTTGTTCTTCGTATTCAGCGCCTTTTCATCGGGCTCGTCTATCCTGCCGGAAAGCCATTCCTTCATCTGGGCTTTCAGCTCGGCACGCTCGGGCTCATACTGAAAATCTTCTGTCTTAACGCCCTCCCAGGCGTCAATGCGTTTTTTTGCTTCTTCCTTATATTCATCAAATACCGGATCCATGATATACACCCCCATGCGAAAATTCAGCCCATAGAATGTGATAATATTTGGGCTGCTATCCGTATGATAACAGAAGTGAGAGAATAATTCAACGTTCCCGTCAAAATTCTCTGAAATTTTACAGTCCTTACACCAAGGAATTCCACCAAACTGCACAAAGAGAGCTGACACTTATTGACGATCCTATATAATGTTTGACAAATGGATAATATTGTATTACAATGTGCCTGTAAATACGGGGGGAACTTTCCCGGACGGACTGCAGCCGGCGCGGAGAAAGTTGAGATAGGCTTTGCCTGACCCTTTGAACCTGTTGGTTAACACCATCGTAGGAACGTCATCAGAGAACGCGGACACGTATCGTACGATGTATGATGCGTTTTTTTTATGGCCGGAACGTAAAATCTGGTACAACTTTATTAGAAAAAATGCGGTCTCTGGACCTTCCTGCAAAGTAGGCAGGCTTTGCTTGTCAGATTTGGAGGAAAATTATGAAGAAGATGAAGAAACTACTCTGCGGCGCAGCTGCGGCAGCCCTGACTGCCGGCATGCTCCTGACCGGGTGCGGATCGGGTAAAAGTTCCGCCGCTTCGTCTGAAACTGCCGGACAGACCGGAAGTGCAAAGGAAACCCAGGCGGCTGCCAAGGGCAGCGGCAAGCTGGAAGAATTTGACGTTGTGCTCGACTGGTACCCCAATGCCGTTCATTCCTTTATCTATGACGCCATTGAAAAGGGATATTTTGCGGATGAAGGCCTCGACGTCAAGGTGCTTTTCCCGTCAAACAACAATGACCCGATCTCACTGGCAGCAGCAGGCAAGGTGGACGCTGGCATTTACTATATGGACGATGTCATCATCACAAACGCCAAGGAAGGCGTGCCTGTAAAGGCATTTGGAACCGTTGTAAACGAGCCGGTTGATGTCTTTGCCTCTGTAGCGGACAAGAATATAACAAAGGCTGAGGACCTTAAGGGCAAGACTTTGGGCTACACCGGGACAGAATACAGCGACGCTGCCATAAAGTGTGTTGTCAAGAATGCCGGGCTTACCATGGATGACGTAAAGCTTGTCAATGTCGGCTTTGATCTTATGAGTTCCATGACGACAGGAAATGTTGACGCGACATATGGCTGCTACATCAACCATGAGATCCCCCAGCTGGAGAAGGAAGGATTCAAGATGAATACCTTCATGGCTTCAGATTACGGCATTCCTGAATATTATTCTCTTGTATTCGTTGCCGGAGAAAAGAATATCACAGCTGACCAGGACAAGTATGCAAGATTCCTGCGCGGCTGCCAGAAGGGATTTGCCGATATGAAGGAAAAGCCCGAGGATACCCTCAATATCCTCCTGGACAATCAGGACAGCTCAAACTTCCCGCTGGATGAGGATGTTGAGAAGAAGAGTCTTTCCATCCTGCTCCCCATCATGGAAAGCGATGACAAGCCCTTCCTCTATCAGGATCCTGCTGTGTGGAATGAAAACATAAAGTGGCTCAAGGAAAACGGTCTGATAGAAAAAGATGTCAAGGCAGAAGATCTGATCGTCAATCCGATCGGGGATCTGAAAAAATAAAAGTTCACCCAGTGAACAAGGAGGAAGTTTAGATGAAGGACTATGACAAGATCGTAAGCACCGCCAGGGCGGGTGCCGACAAGTATTTTGAAAAGCAGATGGACGCCCTGAAAAAGTTCTCTGCTATAGACTGCGGATCGGGCAATGTCGAGGGCAACCGCAAGGTCGTAGAGATCATAAAGCCTCTGCTGGAGGATCTGGGCGCCCAGGTCGAGGAGATAGCTGTTCCGGATCTTGGCACCCATCTGGTGGCCAAGCTGGGCCCGGAGAGCAAGTCAGGCAAGGGCAAGATCATTCTCAATGCCCATATGGATACTGTATTTGAGGAAGGATTCACGGCGGCTCATCCTTATCACGAGGAAGGGGACTGGGCTTACGGTCTGGGCATAGCCGACTGCAAATGCGGCATCATGATTGCCATCTATTCCGTAAAGATCATGCAGGAGGCAGGACTTCTGCCGGACAGGCAGATAGAGTTCATATTCAACTGTGACGAGGAGATAGGGACCGCCAGCGGCAGCAAGGTCTATGAGAGGGAAGCTCCGGGCGCGGATTACGCTTTCGTGTTCGAGCAGGCCGAGACAAAGGACGGCCAGATCGGATTCGTCACTGCCAGGAGGGGCGTTATCCTGGGCAGCATGGACGTAAAGGGCAAGGAAGCTCACGCGGGGGCAGCTTATCTGGAAGGCCATTCCGCGATCCATGAGCTGGCTTATAAGATCCTGGAATACTATGATTTCAACGACTTTGACAGGCAGATCTACTACAATGTTGCCCCCATATCGGGCGGCAGGCCCAACGGCGTTGTAGCCGGAGATGCCCATGCGGACTTCTGCGTGGCAGGCATTCCTTTTAACAGCGACTTCCCCGAGATAGAGGCAAATCTTCGATCTCTGGAGAATCATGTTACCGTGCCGGGTACGTCCGTAAAAGTCCAGTACCATACCCTCTTCCCTTCCATGGAGAGCGGCCCGCAGAATACGAAGGCCTTTGACCTTCTCAAAAAGCCGGCCGAGCTGGTCGGCATGGGAGATATCCACCAGCTCAGTGTTCACTGCGCGACGGACGGAGCTTATTTCAGTTCCCTCGGCGTCCCGACAGTTGATGCCCTCTCTGCGGACGCGAGAGACATCCACACGACGGTAGAGCGCGTCAATATGCCCTCCATCCGCGAGCGCACCGCATTTTTCGCCATCGTGCTCGGCTGCATGGACGATGAATAATCAGATTTCATAAAGCAGCAAGGCCCCGGATAAAAGCTTCCGGGGCCTTTTTTTCGCAGCAGGATCAGCTGCCATAGACAAGTGAAAATAGCTCACAGGGATCCGAGGCTATGACCTTCGCCCCGTGGGCTTTGAGAAATTCTACGCTTCGAAAGCCCCAGCTTACGCTGATGCAGTCCATGCCTGAGTTTGCCGCGGTCTGGAGATCTATCTCAGAGTCGCCCAGATAAACGGCGTCGTGACGGTCAACAGCAAGGGCGCGAAGGACCGCAAGGGTCATATCAGGCGCCGGTTTCCTGCGCATGCCTTTTTTCTCTCCCACAGCCAGGTCAAAAAGGCCTTTGAAGAAATCGTCTGCCAGGGTCTTTACCGCCTCGTCAGGCTTGTTGGAGACAAGGGCGGTGATGACACCGGCTTGTCTGAGCTTTTCTATGGCTTCCTTTATCCCCGGGTAGGGGCCGGTCTTTATGTCGCAGTGGGCCCCGTAGTAGCTGCGGAAAGCCTCCTGCAGGCGGTTCTCCTCATCCGGGATAAAGCGCATGGCTGCCTGGGGGAGGACCTCTTCGGGTGTGCCTATCGCCACAAGAGATTCCCGGGGAGCCCCGCATTCAAGAGCCAGGGCCCTTCTCACAGCGACGCCAACGCCGCTCCCGAAGAATTCGCAGCCGTCTCGCACCGTGTAATCATGCCGATGGCCTGCTTCCTCCATCACATGGTTCATAGCGTCTGTGAGATCGCCCGACGTATCGAGAACGGTCCCATCCATATCGAAGATCGCAGCTTTATATTTTCTCATAGTGCTCCTCATTCTATGCCGGGCAGGCCATATCCTAATGGATCGCCTCCGCATTATTTACCGTGGCCGCGGCTCCTGTCGCCGTGCCTATAACAATAGCTTTGCTGCCTACAGCATAAACTAAATGTCTGCCTACGTAAAGTATTGTGGGAGGCAGGATTTTATGTTAATCTAAAAGGTGCTGATATCACGCAAATAAAGAGGAGGATTTGTTATGGCGAAGAAACCTTACTATATAACAACAGCTATCGCATATACCTCGGGAAAGCCTCACATAGGCAACACATACGAGATCGTGCTCGCGGACAGCATTGCCCGCTTTAAGCGCATGCAGGGCTATGACGTCCGCTTCCAGACCGGAACAGACGAACATGGCCAGAAGATAGAGATAAACGCCGGGAAGGCAGGCATAACACCCAAGGAATTCGTGGACAATGTTTCCGGTCAGATCAAGAACATCTGGGATCTGATGAACACATCCTACGACCGTTTTATCCGGACAACAGATAAGGATCACGAGATCCAGGTCCAGAAGATATTCCGCAAGCTCCATGATCAGGGGGATATCTATAAGGGCGTATATAAAGGAAAGTACTGTACTCCCTGCGAGTCATTCTGGACAGAGGCTCAGCTTGTAAACGGCAAATGCCCCGACTGCGGCCGCGATGTCATAGACGCGGAGGAGGAGGCTTATTTCTTCAAGCTCAGCAAATATGCCGACAGGCTGATCGACTATATCAATGAGCATCCGGATTTCATCCAGCCTGTATCCAGGAAGAACGAGATGATGAACAACTTCCTCAAGCCCGGACTTCAGGATCTGTGCGTTTCCAGAAGCTCCTTTACCTGGGGGATCCCGGTAGATTTTGATCCCAAGCATGTTATTTACGTCTGGATCGACGCTCTCAGCAACTATATCACCGGCCTGGGCTACGATGTGGACGGCGAGAGCGGTGAGCTTTTCAAGAAATACTGGCCGGCAGACCTGCACCTGATCGGCAAGGATATTATCCGTTTCCATACGATCTACTGGCCCATCATGCTGATGGCTCTTGGCCTTCCCCTGCCCAAACAGGTATTCGGCCACCCCTGGCTCCTGGTGGGTGAGGGCAAGATGAGCAAGTCCAAGGGAAACGTGATCTACGCCGACGACCTGGTAAGATATTTCGGAGTGGATGCCGTCCGCTATTTCGTCCTGCACGAGATGCCGTTTGAAAATGACGGATCCATATCCTGGGAGCTCATGGTAGAGCGCATGAATTCAGACCTTGCCAATATCCTGGGGAACCTGGTCAACCGTACTATATCCATGACAAATAAATATCTGGGCGGAGTCGTATCAAATCCCGGTGTCAGCGAGCCTGTAGACGAAGAGCTCAAGGCAGCCATCCTCGCTATGCCCGGCAAGGTAGACGAGAAGATGGATCAGCTGCGCGTTGCGGACGCGATCACAGAGATATTCACCCTTCTGCGCCGCTGCAACAAGTATGTAGATGAGACAGAGCCCTGGAAGCTGGGCAAGGATGAGAGCAAAAAGGACAGGCTTGCCACAGTCCTCTACAATCTGCTGGAGGGCATCCGCTTTAGCGCGGTTGCTCTGGGGGCTTATCTTCCGGATACCTCTGAGAAGATCCTCGATATGATCGGCACGCAGAACAGGGATTATCTGGGCCTTGACCACTTCGGCGGACTTGAGACCGGCATAAAGGTGGCAGAAAAGCCCCAGATCCTCTTTGCCAGGATGGACTACAAGGAGCTCGTGGAGAAGATAGAGGCTGATCCCGCTATGCAGACTCCTGCAGCTAAGGAGGCTGAGAAGGAAACGGCTGAAAAGGAAGAGGAAGGCATAGACCTGGAGGCAAAACCGGAGATCCTCTATGACGATTTCGACAGGATGCAGTTTCAGGTGGGAGAGATCCTTTCCTGCGAAGAGGTTCCCAAGTCAAAGAAGCTTCTCTGCTCCCAGGTAAAGGTAGGCTCCCGCGTTCTGCAGATCGTATCCGGCATAAAGAAGTATTATTCAGCAGAAGAGATGAAGGGCAAGAAGGTCATGGTCCTGACAAATCTCAAGCCGGCAAAGCTGGCCGGGATAAAGTCTGAGGGCATGCTCCTGTGCGCGGAGGACGCGGATGGGAAGCTCTCTCTCATGGTCCCTGAACGCGAGATGCCTTCAGGCGCCGAGATCTGCTGATCCGGTCAGAAATACATCAGGAGTTCAGAGAATGATTTTTGATACCCACGCACATTACGATGATGAGAAATTTGACGAGGACAGGCAGGAACTTCTTGCCTCCATGGTCCCCTCGGGCATAGGCCGCATCGTGAATATAGGATGCGATATCCAGTCTTCGGATGAGAGCGCGGACCTGGCAGACCGCTATGATTTTATTTACGCTGCCGTCGGCGTGCACCCCTCGGATACAGACCAGCTGAATGAAGAAAGCTTTGCCCATATCAGGGAGCTGACGGGCAGGAACAAGGTCGTCGCCGTGGGAGAGATCGGGCTGGATTATTACTGGGAGAAGGATGAGGAGAAGAAGTACCATCAGCGCTACTGGTTCAGAAGACAGATAGATCTGGCGCGCGAGGTGGGTCTTCCCATCGTCATCCACTCCAGGCAGGCAGCCCAGGATACCATGGATATAGCAAAAGAGGAACGGATCGGGGATATCGGCGGAGTTGTCCACTGCTATTCCTACTCGGCCGAGCAGGCAAAGGAATATCTGAAGATGGGCCTGTACCTGGGCATAGGCGGGGTGCTCACCTACAAAAACGCCCGCGTACTCAAGGAGGTCGTTCAGATGGCTCCGCTTCAGAGCCTGGTACTTGAGACAGACTGCCCTTACCTGACGCCTGAGCCCAACAGGGGCAAGAGAAACAGCTCCCTCAACATTCCCTATGTTGTGGAAGCCATTTCCCAGATAAAGGGCGTAAGTACAGAGCAGGTGGAAGCTGTCACCTGGGACAACGCGATGAGACTTTACAGGATGAAGTGATATGGAAAAACTTTCAGATCCCGGGAAAACGGCAGAGACGATAAAAAAGTACGATTTCTGCTTCCGGAAAAAATTCGGCCAGAATTTTCTCATAGACGCCAGGGTGCTGGAGAAGATCATAGAGGGGGCAGGAGTCTGTAAAGATGATATGGTCCTTGAGATCGGGCCCGGCATCGGCACGCTGACCCAGTATCTGGCGGAGGCAGCAGGAAAAGTCGTCTCCGTGGAGATAGACAGGAATCTCCTCCCCATTCTGGAGGAGACGCTGGCCCCCTATGACAATGTAAAGGTGATCAGCTCCGACATCATGGCTCTTGACCTGAAGAAGCTGATCGGGGAGGAGAGGCAGAGCCTTGCCCATGTAAAGGTCGTGGCCAATCTTCCCTACTATATCACGACGCCGATCATCATGATGCTGCTTGAGCAGGATATCCCCGTGGAGAGCATAACGGTCATGGTCCAGAAGGAAGTTGCCCGGCGGATGAATTCCGGCCCCGGCAGCAAGGACTACGGAGCCCTGTCCCTGGCTGTCCAGTATTATGCCCGCCCTTACCTGGCGGCAAATGTTCCACGCAACTGTTTTATGCCCCGCCCCAATGTGGATTCGGCGGTCATCCGGCTGACAAAATATGAAACCCCGCCGGTCAGCGTATCGGATCCTGTGCTCATGTTTGACATCATACACGCAGCCTTTGAGAAAAGGCGCAAGACCCTGGTCAACGGCATAAGCAGCAGCCAGAGACTTGATATCTCCAAGGCAGCGGCCGCCAAGGCCATAGAGGAGGCAGGCTTTGCCCCCGCGGTGAGGGGAGAGGCTCTGACTTTGGAAGAGTTTGCCAGGCTGGCTGATATCATTTCTGCCCAAAGAGAAAAGGAAACAAGATAAGAAAAATTTCCGCGGCATGCAGGCGGATCCGTTAAGATCCATCTGCATGCTTTTTTCATGCCCGCGGGGGGTGTTCTTTTATACTAAACTTTTTGTTTAAAAATACTTGACTTCATTGAGAGGGGAGAGTAGTTTAGTATTATAAAACATTATGTTTATCATGAGAAAAAGCCGCCGGTTCCTACCCTGGCGGCAGATTGGAGAATGCCATGGATATCGGGGCGAAGATCAGGCGCCTTCGAATCACAAATCAGCTGACGCTTGAGGAACTGGCCAACAGGAGCGAGCTTACGAAAGGATTTCTCTCCCAGGTAGAAAGGAATCTGACGTCTCCTTCTATCGCCAGCCTGGAAGATATTCTCGAGGCCCTGGGGACAAACCTGGGAGAATTTTTCAAGGACGACGAGGAGGATCAGATCGTCTTCACGGCCGCGGATTACTTTATAAACGAGCAGGAGGGCTACGATATCTCCTTTATCGTGCCCAACGCGCAGAAAAACAAGATGGAACCGATCGTCATCAGTCTGGATCCCGGAGGGCAGTCGCAGACCTGCGGGCCTTTTGAGGCAGAGGAATTCGGCTATGTGCTGGCCGGGAAGGTGGAGCTGCATTACGGCAGTCGGGTCTACACGGTCAGAAAAGGTCAGACATTTTATTTTCGGGGGGATAGGATCCATTTTCTGAAAAATACTGGAAACAGACAGGCGAAGGTCATCTGGGTGACGACGCCGCCCTCATTTTAGGCGAGGAGAGCCGCGGATGGAAAAGATAATAGAACTAAAGAATCTTACGAAGAATTATGGGGATCAGCAGGTGCTAAGAGGGATAAACCTTGATATCTATCAGAATGAATTTCTGACCCTGCTCGGCCCCAGCGGCTGCGGGAAAACGACGACCCTGCGCATTATCGCCGGCTTTGAGGAGCCGAGCGGGGGCCAGGTGCTCTTTGACGGGGTGGATGTGTCCAAAGTGCCCGCCTACAAGAGGGAGGTCAATACGGTATTTCAGAAGTATTCCCTCTTCCCTCACATGAACGTTTTTGAGAATGTAGCCTTTGGCCTGAGGATAAAGAAGGTGGATGAGAGCTTTATCACAACAAGGGTCAACCGGATGCTGCAGATGGTCGGTCTGGCTGATTTCGGCCCCAGGGATGTGAATCTGCTCTCGGGCGGCCAGCAGCAGAGAGTTGCCATAGCCCGCGCCCTGGTGAATGAGCCCAAGGTCCTTCTGCTCGATGAGCCCCTGGGGGCTCTGGATGCCAAGCTGCGCCGGGATATGCAGGTGGAGCTGAAGAAGATGCAGCAGGAAGTCGGCATCACATTCATTTTTGTCACCCATGACCAGGAAGAGGCCCTGACCATGTCGGATACGGTTGTCGTCATAAATGAAGGGACCATCCAGCAGATCGGAAGGCCCATCGATATCTATAATGAGCCCGAGAACCGCTTTGTGGCAGGATTTATCGGGGAGTCGAATATTATAGACGGCATCATGAAGAAAGACCTCCTTGTCCACTTCGACGGCGTGGACTTCGAGTGCGTGGATAAGGGATTTCCGGAAAATGAGCCTGTGGAAGTTGTCCTGAGACCGGAGGATATCGATATCGTAAAGCCGGAGGACGGCAAATTGACCGGCCAGGTAACCTCTGTCACATTCAAGGGAGTCCACTACAATGTCATGGTGAAGACAAAGTACCGTGATTATATGATAAATACGACAGACTACTGGGAGGTCGGAACCCCCGTCGGTCTCACCCTGACGCCGGATGACATTCATGTAATGTGGAAGACGCCTTATTGACGCAGTTGGGAGGTTTCACGTGAAACACTACAAAAAACTGACCATACCCTATATTGTCTGGTGCGCGATATTTATCATCATTCCTATCCTGCTTATCGTGCTCTATGCCTTTACCAGCGGCGGGAACAGCGTGAAGACCCTGAACTTTACCCTCTCCAACCTGGCAAAGATCAATGAGCATACCTATGTCATGGTATTTCTCAAGTCTCTGGAGCTGGGCGTTATAACGACATTTATCTGTTTCGCGGCAGGATATCCTCTGGCCTACATCATATCCAGGGCGCCGGAGGGGGCTCAGGATATGCTGATCATGGCCGTGACCATACCCACCTGGATCAATATGCTCCTGCGCACCTATGCCTGGATGAACCTGCTCTCCGACAACGGCATTATCAATTCCCTGCTGGGCCTTTTGGGCATAGATCCTGTTCACATGATGTATACGGATTTTTCTGTTATGATCGGCATGATCTGCAACTTCATGCCCTTCATGATCATTCCCATCCACACGTCCCTGCGCAAGATGGACCGGTCTCTCATAGAGGCGGCCATGGATCTGGGAGCCAATCCCCTGCAGACATTCCGCCGCGTCATATTCAAGCTTTCCATACCGGGCGTGATAAACGGAGTCGTCATGGTATTTCTCATGGCTATTTCCTCCTTCGTCATCCCCAAGCTTCTGGGCGGCGGCCAGTATGTGCTGATCGGAAACCTGATAGAGTCCCAGTTCATCTCCATCGGAGACTGGAACTTCGGCAGCGCGATCTCACTGATCCTTGCCATCATCATTCTTTTGGCCATGAGGCTGATGAAGAAGATAGATCTGAAAGAAGCAGAGGAGAGATAAGGCAGATGAATAAAGGAAACGGATTTTGGGCAAAATTGTATGTGGTGCTGTGCTTCGCCTTTTTCTATCTCCCGATAGGAGTTACGATATTTTTCTCCTTTAACTCTTCAAAATCACTCTCGCATTTTACGGGCTTTTCCATGAGGTGGTACGAGGCGCTTCTGAAAAATAATGATATCGTGCAGGCTGTCTATGTCTCTGTTACCATCGCCGTGATAGCGACCATCGTCTCGACGATCCTGGGCACGATCACGGCCATAGGCCTGTCCAGCACCGGCCGGGTCCTCAAGGATGCCATCCTCACGATGAACGATATCCCCATCCTCAATCCGGATATCGTGACAGCTATCTCCTGGATGCTGCTCTTCTCCTCCCTGGGATTTTCAAAAGGGTATTGGACCATGCTGCTGGCTCACATCGGCTTCTGCACGCCATTTGTCATAACGAGCGTCTATCCCAAGGTGCGCTCTCTTGACCCCAATCTGGCAAATGCGGCCATGGATCTGGGGGCGACTCCCTTTCAGGCCATGATAAAGGTCATCCTTCCGGCGATAAAGACAGGGATCTATGCGGGAGTCCTTCTCTCATTTACCATGTCATTTGACGATTTCGTTATATCCTATTTCGTCACGGGAAATGGGGTCAAGAACATTTCTATCATCGTCTACAATATGACAAAGCGCATAAATCCCATCATAAACGCCCTCTCGACCATCGTGATACTTGTGATCGTCGTCATCCTGATCGTGGTATTTGCCACTCCCCGGATCAGGGCGAAAAAGGCGGCGGCAGAGAGGAAAATGGAGAAGGAGCTTGAAGAAGAGGGGGCTCTGCCTCCATCCGGCGGCGTAAAAAAGCACAGAAGGCTGGGAGCCGGTTTTGTCATTGCCCTTCTGGGAGTCGTTCTTGTGGCTGGATCCTACTCGGCAGCGAAAAAAAGCGCCAGCGCGGCCGGGAAGAAGCAGCAGCTTCGCGTATACAATGCCGGCGAATACATTGATATGGACCTTCTGGGGCGTTTTGAGGAGGAGTACGGATGTACCGTTGTCTATGAGACATTCGATTCCAATGAGATGCTCTACACAAAGCTTCTGGCGGGAGACCAGTACGATATCCTTATTCCCTCTGATTATATGATAGAGAGGCTGATAAAAGAAGATTATCTGCAGCCCATAGACTGGAGTCTGATCTCAAACAAGGACAGCCTGAATCCGGACGTCATGGACAAGGAATATGATCCGGGAAATGTATATTCTGTTCCTTACTTCTATGGAAGCGTCGGCATCCTCTATGACAAGACTCTTGTGGATAAGGCTGACCTGAGCGAGGGCTGGAATATCCTGATGGATCAGAAGTATAAGGGAAATCTTTATATGTATGATTCGGAGAGAGACTCTTTTATGGTGGCGTTAAAGGCTCTGGGCTATTCCATGAACACGACGGACGAGGACCAGATCCGCCAGGCCTACGACTGGCTTATCCGCCAGCGCAAGACCATGAAGCCCATATATGCCGGCGACGATGTCATAGACAATATGGTTTCCGGCAATAAGGCTATGGCGGTGGTTTATTCGGGCGATGGTGCTCTTATCATGTCGGAAAATGAAAATATGGACTTTTTTGAGCCGGAGCAGGGGACAAATATCTGGTATGACGCCATGGTCATCACAAAGGACTGCCAGAATACGGAGCTGGCCCACGATTTCATAGATTTCATGCTGCAGCAGGATGTGGGAGAGCAGAATACGGAATACATCGGCTACACATCCCCGGTGACAGGAGTCTACAAAAAAATGTCTCAGACCATGTTCAAGGGAATAGATGCCTACCAACCCAGAAGCGGCTATGCGAAGGATGAGGTCTTCCGGTATCAGACTCAGGATGTCAAGAAACTCTATGCTCAGCTCTGGACAAAAGTAAAAGCCCAGTAGCAGAAAGTTAGTTGACAGTAACCCTCATATGGTGTATATTAGTTAGTGTTAGTTAATTTAACGATCCTCTAAAATAATAGTGGCGATTATGGCGGCATGGCCGCCATAATTTTTCAAGAGGAAGTTAGCGCCATCTAATACGCAGCAGCGGGGTGAACCACATGGCATTTACAGCTGATTTTTCAGGCGAGAGCGATGAAAAGTATAAAAAGCTGATCCAGAGTAAAGAGAAGATCATAAGCCTGCTCAGAGATAAGGGATACAGGATAACCCGGCAGAGGCAGGTCATTCTCGATGTGATATTTTCCTATGACTGCGCCAGCTGCAAGGAGATCTATTATCAGGCAAAACGCACGGATCCCACGATCGGAATGGCGACGGTCTACCGGATGGTGAATACGCTGACGGATGCGGGTGTGCTGGGAACATCGGCCATAAAGCCCAGGATAAAGGAGAATATGGACGGCTGCTGCATCCGGCTGGATGACAACAGGGAGATCAGGCTCAGCCGGGAAGAGTGGATGAACCTGCTGGAGAAAGCCCTGTGGAAGAAGGGCGTGAGCGGCCCCTGCAATATCGTAAAAGTAATCGTTAGGTAAGAAGATATTTATTTTATAAAATTCGCAAATAAGACTTGCATTTGTTATAGATAGCTGTTACAATAAGACCATAAGTTAGATATTGCTAACTGATGCTTTTGATCATAATCTTTGAGAAAAAAGTCCAGGTAGAATACTGACAGATAGAATATTTCGTACTCGAGACGAGCCTGCGGTCCATGCCGCAGGCTCATCTTGATTTTTATGGTCTGGATCCGGGCGGCAGGCAGGATTGTCCGTTGTTGAGATTCATTCTCAATAAAGGACTTGAATTAGTGCAGACTAACCGTTAAGATAAACTTACAAGGTTAGATAAAGCTAACCAAAGATCCGAACATAAAACAGCAGATTGATATCAGTTGAGAGAAAGATTTGTAAGATAGCAAAAGCAGCAGTTGACAGGCGGGGATAGAATATGAGTATTGTAATCATAGGCGGACATGACAGAATGGTATGCAGATATAAGGACATATGCAAGACACACGGATGCAAGGCGAAGGTGTTTACCCAGATGCCGGCAGATCTCTCACGGAAGATCGGGAATCCGGATCTGTGCATCCTTTTTACAAATACGGTCTCCCACAAGATGGTGAGGACCGCTGTGGAAGAAGCGGGCAGGAAGAACTTTAAGCTTGTGCGCTGTCATACGAGCAGCGGATCTGCCCTGGAAGGGATCCTGGCAGCAAATGCTGTGTAAATTTTCATGATCAGCTTTTTTTAAACAAGAGGCCGCCGCACCTTTGTCTGGTGCGGCGGCCTCTTCCTCTTTATAGAGATGCCTTTTTATTCAGATGTCTTTTTCTCTTCCAGTGACTGCCTGTAGAGTTCTTTTATCTTGTTGAAGCTTGTCTCGCTGATCACATGCTCGATCCGGCAGGCGTCATTCGTCGCGGTCTCCTTATCGATCCCCAGCGACATGAGAGCTGCCGAAAGAACCGTGTGCCTTTCGTAGATCTCCGACGCGATCTTCATCCCCGCGTCTGTAAGCGTAAGGTAATTATTCTCGTCCATCTCGACATAGCCGTTCTCACGCAGGCGTTTCATGGCAACGGAGACGCTCGGTTTGGAGAAACCGAGATGCCTGGAAACATCAATAGAGCGCACATGCTCCTGTTCCCTGGAAAGCATAAGGATCGTCTCGAGGTAATCCTCCGGTGATTCCTGCATCTTCATGAGTTCATTCCCCCAGTTTATGTAGATAGTAAAGGCAGTTCCCCCCTGCGGGAACTGTATCATGTGAAGAAAAACTGTCATGTATATACGAATATGTATATAAGTCTACCATAATTTTGCGGATAAGTTAAGTGTCATTTTCCTTATTGAATAATCGTTTCCTATAGAGTATATTAATATTGCTGCGCATAATAACAGATACATGGAGGATCATGACTATGTATTCATACATATTTAACGTTACCAATCTCATCATCCTTATTATTTTTGGTGTTTTTGAGTTTGCCTTCTGGTCGCCCTACCTGAAGAATAAAAGGACAGACGGGACGGTCGAGAATTATGTCCATCCCTTCAAGGGAGATAAAAGAGAGCTGACTTTCGTATGCAAGATCATGTACCGCGATGAGAAGGGCAGGAAGAAGTACTGCTATTCCAAACAGGTATTTGATACTCTGAAGGAGGCTGCCCAGTATTATCCCAAGGGGGCCAAGGTTCAGATCCGCGTATTTCATGAGGCGAGCGGGGATGAATACGATCAGGCTATGATCGTCTCCGATTTCAGGGATAAGAAGAGGAGTCTTTTCTTCACTCTGGCGGCTCTTGTCTGCTGCACAGCCTGTGCCTTTGGTTTCCAGATGTATCAGTATTACTTTGGATCAAATTAGGATGGGGATAGAGCATGCTTCTGACTACGCTGTGTTATCTTGAGCGGGACGGCAGATATCTTATGATGCACCGGACCAAGAAAAAGCATGATATCAATAAAGATAAGTGGGTCGGTGTCGGCGGCAAGTTCGAGGACAAGGAAAGCCCGGAAGACTGCCTGCTGCGAGAGACGAGAGAGGAGACCGGCCTTATCCTCACGGACTATGCTTTCCGGGGCATCGTTACATTTGTCACGGACCGCTATGAGACAGAGTTTATGCATCTGTACTCGGCCTATGACTGGGAAGGCAGCATAGGGGACTGCGACGAGGGCGAGCTGGAGTGGCTGGACAAGGATAAGGTATTTGACCTGAATATCTGGGAGGGAGATAAGATCTTCTTCTGGCTCATGCAGCACGGCGCTCCCTTCTTCTCCCTGAAGCTGGTCTATACAGGCGACAGGCTGGATGCCTATGCCCTTGACGGTGTCTATGTCAGGCGGCAGAGGCCGGACCAGGACATGTTCGGAGAATTTGTTCAAAGCCGCGAGATATAAAAAGATCCGGCAGGGTCTGTTCACAGGGAACGGATCCTGCCGGATTTTTAATAATTGAGATCAGAGATTCTTAACCCGAAGGACGCGGATGGCGTTGCAGACCGCAATGATCATAACGCCGACGTCGGCGAAGATGGCGGCCCACATATCTGTGATGCCAAGAGCCGACAAGATCAGGCACAGGAGTTTGACCCCTATGGCGAATACAATGTTCTCGTAAACGATGCGCAGGCACTTTTTGGAAATGCGGATGGCCTTGGAGATCTTTAAGGGATCGTCGTCCATGAGAACGACATCTGCAGCCTCTATGGCTGCGTCTGAGCCCAGAGCGCCCATGGCGATGCCGACATCGGCCCTTGCCAGGACAGGGGCGTCATTAATGCCGTCTCCCACAAAAGCGAGCTTTTCACCGGAAGATTCGGCTCCTATCATGTTCTCCACGAACTTTACCTTATCCCCGGGCAGCAGCTGGGCGTGCACCTCGTCTATTCCCAGCTCGGCCGCGACGTTGTCAGCTACATTTTTTGAATCGCCGGTGAGAAGTATGGTCTTCTTTATGCCGGAGGCCTTGAGGGTCTCTATGGCCTGGCGGGCGTGGGGCTTTATCACATCCGCGATCAGGATGTGGCCGGCGTAGCTTCCGTCTACGGCAACGTGGACGATCGTGCCGATGCTGTGGCAGTCCATGTAGTCTATGCCCAGCTGCTGCATGAGTCTTGCATTGCCCACGGCGACAGGGACTCCGTCGACTTTGGCCGTGACTCCGGCTCCGCCGACTTCCTTAATATCAGATGCCCGCTCGGGGTCTATCTCCTTCCCATAGGCCCGCTGAAGACTCAGGCTGATTGGGTGGCTGGAGTAGCTCTCCGCCAGGGCAGCATATTCGAGAAGCTTGTCCGTGTCCATGGATGCGTGGTGGATGCCGCTGACCTCGAAAACGCCCTCCGTCATGGTCCCTGTCTTGTCAAATGCCGCATAGCGTACCTTGGAAAGGGTCTCCATGTAGTTGGAACCCTTTATCAGGATGCCCTCGTGGCTGGCCCCGCCGATCCCGGCGAAGAAGCTGAGCGGTATGCTGATGACAAGAGCGCAGGGACAGCTGATGACCAGAAATGTCAGGGCCCGGAATATCCAGGCAGACCAGAGGGGATCCGCCTGCATGAAAGCCATGCGAACAAGCGGGGGCAGCACGGCAAGGGCCAGGGCGGCTCCGCAGACAGCCGGTGTGTAATAGTGGGCGAACTTCGTGATGAAGTCTTCCGGACGCGACTTCCTGGAGCTGGCGTTCTCGACCATATCCAGGATCTTGGAAGCGGTTGACTCCCCAAATTCCCGGGTCGTCTTCACCCGGATGAGGCCGGTCGTGTTTATGCTTCCGCTTATGACCTCATCTCCGGCGGCCGCGTCCCTGGGCAGGCTCTCGCCCGTAAGGGCGCTTGTATTGAGAGATGTAGTCCCCTCGATGATGACCCCGTCTATGGGGATCTTCTCGCCCGGCTTCACAACGATGATGCTTCCGACTTCCACGTCATCCGGGTCCACTTCCTCTATGCCGTCCTCTGTCTCCAGATTGGCATAATCCGGCCGGATATCCATCAGTTCTGTAATGTTCTTGCGGCTCTTGCCCACGGCAATGCTCTGAAAAAGCTCGCCGATCTGGTAGAAGAGCATAACAGCGCTCCCCTCCACGTACTCGCCCAGGGCCATAGAGCCGACCGTAGCAACCGCCATCAGAAAATTCTCATCGAATACCTGCCGGTTTATGATGCCCTTGCCGGCTTTCCTCAGAACGTCATATCCTATGATAAAATAGGGGATGAGGAAGAGGATAAAGCGGACCGCCCCCTTGACGGGCAGCAGGGAAAATACCAGCAGCAGGATGGCAGATACGATGATCCGCGTAAGATTCTTCTTCTGCTTTTTATTCATGATCAGAAGTATATCTCGCAGTCGTCCTCGACCTTGCGGCACTCCTTGAAAATGTTGGCCATGACTGCGTCCTTGTCGACTCCGTCCTTAAAGTCTACCTTCATCTTCAGAGTCATGAAATTGACGATCACATCGTTGACGCCTTCGACTTTCTTGGCCGCTTCTTCCATCTTGGCAGCACAGTTGGCACAGTCGACATCGATCTTGTAGGTTTTCTTCATCTGTTTGTCCTCCTTTAAATACATGAATATCTGTTCATATATTAACTTGATTATATCATGGCAGAACAGCTTGTCAATAGAATAAGGAAAATAATGTAAACATTGTGCTGATTTACCCTGTTGTTGGCAGGGCGTATCTGTGTTAAACTATAGTTCAAAAATGCAGATGGAATGATACGGAGGTGCCAGTGATGATAGAGAAAACAGAATTTTATATCAAATCGACGAACGGCAGGAACCGGCTCCACGTGGTCCAGTGGCGGCCGACCGGGAAACTGAAAGGCATACTTCAGATCGCGCACGGCATGTGCGAGTATATAGACAGATACGATGAATTTGCAAGCTTTATGGCCAGGAGAGGCTTTCTTGTGATAGGAAACGATCACCTGGGCCACGGGCTCACGGCAAAAAATATGGATGAGCTGGGGTATTTTCCCGCAAAGAGACGGTCAAAGACCGTGGTGACCGACCTTGTCCGGGTGACGAAGGAAGTAAGATCCAAATATCCGGATGTTCCATTTTTTATGCTGGGGCACAGTATGGGATCTTTCCTGGCCCGCCGCTACATGATGACATACGGCAGTCTGTTGGACGGGGTCATTCTGAGCGGCACAGGTTCGCAGCCTGCGCTGACCCTGAAGACAGGCAGAGCCCTTGCGAAGACCATAGGTCTGGCCAGGGGGAAGCATCACAGAAGCCGGATTTTGAACGCCCTGGCTTTCGGCCCCTACAACGCAAAGATCAAGCCCAGCCGGACGGATTTTGACTGGCTTTCCGTCAACACGGACAATGTCGATGCCTATATAGCTGACCCCTACTGCGGTTTTCCCTTCACGGTGAATGGATTTGAGACTCTCTTTGAGCTCCTGGATTTCATTCAGGATCCCAATAATATAGAAAGGATACCGGAAGATCTGCCCATCCTCATGATCTATGGAAGCGAAGACCCGGTCGGCCATTACGGCAAGGACATCGAAGGCATCCGCCGCAGCTTTAAAAAGGCAGGGATCCGGAAGGTCATCGTAAGGTCCCGCCCGGGCGACCGCCACGAGATCCTCAACGAGGATGACAGGGAAGAGACATACGAGGAGATCTGCGCCTTTATGGACCGGATCAGAAGGTAAGGGAAATAAGCTGTTGACATTTTGTCCCCGTAATGGTATCGTATCAGAGAGCAAATGCGATGACGGGGAATAGTATATCTGTTATCTGAGTTCAGAGAGCTGCCGGCAGGTGTGAGGCAGCAGAGGATGCAGAGGGAACTCGCCCCTGAGCGGCTGTCCCAAATCATAAGGCAAAGTCAGATGATCATCTGCCGGCGAGAGTAGGCACAGACGGATTCCCACCGTTATCGGGGAGAGGATATAAGTCTTTTAAAGGATCGTATCCGGTGAGTGCACGATCATTCGTGAAGAAGAGTGGTACCGCGTAAGATTTTTCAGCCTTGCGTCTCTTAAGAAAAGAGATGCAGGGCTTTTCTAGTGCCGGGAAAGGGAAACCGGCAGACGGCGCGGTCTTTAAGAAGATAAGCCGGAAGAATCCACAGTCAGGAGGAAGGTATTTACTATGATGAATTACAAGAAGTACATGAAGCAGTATTATATGCCCCCGGTCGAGTGCAATGACTGGGTAAAGAAGGATTCCATAGACAAGGCGCCCGTCTGGTGCAGTGTGGACCTGCGGGACGGCAACCAGGCCCTTGTCATTCCCATGGACCTGGATACGAAGATCGAGTATTTTAAAATGCTCTGCCAGGTGGGCTTTAAGGAGATAGAGGTGGCCTTTCCGGCCGCTTCCGAGACAGAATTCGTCTTCTTGCGCAGGCTGATAGAGGAAGACCTCATCCCCGACGATGTGACTGTTCAGGTCCTGACCCAGGCCAGGGAGCACATCATAAAGAGGACCTTCGAGGCTCTCAAGGGCTGCAAGAACGCTATTGTGCATGTGTACAATTCCACGTCATTTGCCCAGAGGCAGCAGGTCTTTAAGAAGGATAAGGAAGAGATAAAGAAGATAG
Organism: uncultured Eubacteriales bacterium; assembly: GCA_900314845.1. Classification (GTDB taxonomy): domain Bacteria; phylum Bacillota; class Clostridia; order Lachnospirales; family Lachnospiraceae; genus UBA2912. Next base: position 49,079 of record OMWV01000022.1, on the reverse strand, counting down.
CCGTTGACGGGGCTAAGCTTCTGCAGAGGCTGACGGACGAGGCCGGCGAGAAATACAGGTTCGAGTACAGCCCGGAGAGTTTTACCGGCACGGAGCCGGAATTTGCCCTTGAGGTCTGCAACGCGGTCCTGGATGTGTGGAAGCCGACGCCCGACCGCAAGGCCATCATAAACCTGCCCAGCACGGTTGAGCTTTCCATGCCTCACGTCTACGCCAGCCAGATAGAGTATATGAGCAAAAATCTCAAATACCGCGACAATGTCGTTCTTTCTCTTCACCCCCACAATGACAGGGGATGCGGAGTCAGCGACGCCGAGATGGGCATCCTGGCCGGCGCCGACCGTGTGGAGGGCACCCTCTTCGGAAACGGCGAGAGGACCGGAAATGTGGACATCGTGACTCTGGCCATGAACATGTATATGCAGGGCATCGATCCCAAGATGAATTTCAATGATATGAAAGATATCTGCGAGAGGTTCGAAGAGTACACGGATATGCCCATAGACCCCAGAAAACCCTACTGCGGCAAGCTGGTCTTCGCGGCATTTTCCGGGTCCCATCAGGACGCGATCGCCAAGGGCATGCATTTCAGGGAGCACACGGAAGACAAGAGGTGGACGGTTCCCTATCTGCCCATCGACCCGACAGATATCGGCAGGAATTACGACAAGGATGTCATCCGGATCAACAGCCAGTCCGGCAAGGGCGGCGTAGGATATGTGCTTGAGACAAATTATGACCTGATCCTTCCCAAGAAGATGCGCGAGGCCATGGGCTACGCGGCAAAGGACCTGTCCGACCACCTGCACAAGGAGCTCAGGCCGGACGAGATCTACAGCCTCTTCAAGGAGAAGTTCGAGGACGTCACAGAGCCCCTGGCTGTCAACGGGGTGCATTTTACCCAGCTGGACCAGGGCAGGATAAAGGCCAGCGTAAACTCCAAGTACGGAGACGGCGATTTCTTTGTCACGGAGGCGGAGGGCAACGGCCGTCTGGATGCGGTCAGCAATGCGCTTAAGAAGGCCCATGATCTCAACTACCAGCTGACCACCTATCAGGAGCACGCCCTTTCCAAGTCTTCAAGCTCCAACGCGATCGCCTATGTTGGAATAGCCAAGCCGGACGGAAAGCTTTCCTGGGGAGCTGCCGTTGATCCCGATATCATCCGCGCATCCATTGATGCCCTTGTGACAGCGATAAATAACAGATAAAAAAAGACCGGCACATGTGCCGGGGCATGAAACGAAAAAAGGACCGCAGCGGCACTTTCTGCCGGCTGCGGCCTTTAGCTTTTTCAGTGTTTGGATCATCCGATCTGCTGCGGCGTCTTTCCTTTGCCCTGAGTCTTCGCCTTTCGGGCGGGGGCCTGGGATATCATGATGGCGGCGAACATGAGGCCGCAGCCCAACAGCTCGCGCCCGCTCAGGCGCTGGTGCAGGATGACCCAGCCGGAGAGCAGGGAAAATGCGGATTCCAGGCTCATGAGCAGGGAGGCTATGACGGGATCTGTGTTCTTCTGGGCCGCGATCTGCAGGGTGTAGCCAACACCGGATGAGAGAGCCCCGGCGTAGAGGATGGGTTTCCAGGCTGCCATCAGAGCCCCCAGGGAGGGGTGCTCTATGATAAGAGCCGGGATCAGGCAGGCTGCGCCGCAGACAAGGAACTGCAGCTGGGCCATGATGACGCCGTCCACCAGGGGTGAGTAATAGTCGATCAGCAGGATCTGGATGGAAAATGTGCAGGCGCACAGGATGAGCAGGATATCCGCCCCGCTCAGGCTCAGGGAGTCCGTCATGCAGAGGTTGTAAAGGCCGGCTATGGCTATGCCTATGCAAAGCCAGATCCGGGCATGGACCTTTTTGCCCAGGAAAAGCCCGAACAGGGGAACGATCAGGATATAGAGGGCGGTGATAAAGCCCGCCTTGCCGACCGTGGTGTACATGATGCCGTACTGCTGCAGGGAGCTGGCTGCCGCCAGAGCCAGGCCGGTCGAGATGCCGGCCGAGAGGAGCTTTTTCCCTCCGTGGGCGCGGACCCTGTCCGCGAAGGCGGGGCGGTCTGCCGGCTGACGGTTCCTGTTCATAAAAAGGATCACCGGGATGAGGACAAGGGCCGCTATAAAGCTTCGGGAAGCTGTGAATGTAAAGGGACCGACATAGTCCATGCCGACACTCTGGGCGACAAAGGCCATGCCCCATATGGCTGCCGTCAGCAGGAGCAGAAGATTGCTTCTTATTATTTTAGGATCTGTTTTTGCGTGTTCCATCGGTATGGGCCGTCCTCTCTGAGTAAATAATCATTTAGAGTTTATGTTAACACATAGAGGCCGATATTTCACCAGTATTTTACAGGGTGATTTATCAAATTTTTTGACAAAACTTTCTTGCATATTAGCGAAAATAGTGTATTGTATAATATGTCGCAAGGAGGGGCCCATACGAAGTATGGGAAGATTCCTTGCGACCTGCGCAGAGCCTTGTCCGAGCGAAGCTCGGATTAGAATCGGTCTGCAGCAAATTATAGGACAAAGCCTTAAGATAAATATCCCGGGAGAGGATGCAGATTATGATAACAGTAGCAAAATTTGGAGGCAGTTCACTGGCAAGCGCGGAGCAGTTCAAAAAGGTGGCGGATATCATTCATGAGGATCCCAGCAGAAGATACATCGTACCCTCCGCGCCGGGCAGACGGTTTGATGACGATACGAAGGTTACGGACCTGCTCTATGCCTGCTACAATGCGGCAGAGGCCGGCCAGGACGTCGACGGGCCCCTTGCCCTTGTCCGTGAGCGCTATGAAGAGATCATCTCCGGCCTGGGCCTTGCTGTCAGCCTGGATGAAGATTTTAAGACCATCCGGCAGAATCTTCTCTCTCACGCAGGGCGCAGCTATGCCGCATCCCGCGGAGAGTATCTGAACGGAAAGCTTCTGGCGGCCTTTCTTGGCTTTGAGTTTATAGACGCGGCCGATGTGATCCGTTTTAATGACGCCGACGAGTTTGAGGATGACAGGACGAACCTTATGCTGGCGAAAAGGCTCAAGGATGCGGACTACGCGGTTATCCCCGGCTTTTACGGCAGCAGGGACGACGGCAGCATCGCTACATTTTCCAGGGGAGGATCGGATATCACCGGCTCTATTGTTGCCCGGGCTGTCACCGCCGATATGTATGAAAACTGGACGGACGTATCCGGTGTGCTGATCGCGGATCCCCATATCATAAAGGATACAGAGGTCATAGACACCATCACATATAAGGAACTGAGGGAGCTTGCCTACATGGGGGCTTCCGTGCTCCATGAGGACGCCATATTCCCCGTCCGCTCTGAGGGTATTCCTATTAATATAAGGAACACGAACCACCCCCAGGACAAGGGAACCATGATCGTCGAGAGCACCTGCAAGAGAGCAAAATATCTGGTGACCGGCATTGCCGGCAAGAAGGGATTTGCCTCTATCAATATAGAGAAGGACAGGATGAACGAGGAGATCGGCTTCTGCCGCAAGGTTCTCCAGGTCTTTGAGGACAACAAGCTTTCCATGGAACACATGCCCTCCGGGATAGATACCATGACCGTCGTTGTCCATCAGTCCGAATTCCAGCACAGGGAGCAGCAGGTCATATCAGGCATTCACAGAGCTGTTCACCCCGATGTCCTGGAACTGGAGTCCGGTCTTGCCCTTCTGGCCATCGTAGGCCGGGGCATGCAGGACACAAGGGGCGTAGCGGGAAGAGCTTTCACTGCCCTCGCACGCAAAAATATAAATATTAAGATGATAGATCAGGGCTCTTCCGAGCTGAACATCATCATCGCTGTCAAGGAAAAATATTTCGAGGAAGCCATAAAGGCCCTCTACGAAGAATTTGTCACCAACTGTCCGCATCCCAGGGTAGACTGACCGGGGAGCAGGCGGTGGGATTCAAAGGGGCTGCTGCACGATTTGTGCGGCAGCCCCGCTTTATAACTCAGAATAACTCAGCCCTCAGCCATTTCCCTCCTATCGAGGATCATACTTGGCTTATAAATGGATTTGTCTGGCTTTGAATGGATTTTTATTGGATGTTTTCCGTTGACAAGATCACGGGCGTATGTTACTATTTCCTAAATATTTAACAGACCGCAAGGCACCTTCGATGTAAACGGAAAGGAATTCACAGCCATGACAATTTCTGAAATGAAAGAAAAGAAACGGGAATACGGATGGACAAATCAGATGGTAGCTTCCCTGTCCGGCGTACCCTTAAGTACCGTACAAAAGATTTTCGGCGGAGCTACCTCCGCGCCGAGAAAGGAAACCGTTGACGCTTTGTCCGCCATTTTCCGCAGCGCTAATATGTCCGGCTCTCCGGCAATGATCCGGGAACCCGCGCCGGCTTACGGAGTCAGGGAAGCGGAAAAAAAAGAATATACATTAAAGGACTATTATGCTCTTCCTGATGAGAGGCGTGTGGAGCTGATCGACGGCGTTTTTTATGATATGGCATCCCCTTCCAAGCTCCATCAGAGCATCCTCGGTTCCCTGTACCTGCAGTTGGACGCCTGTGTGGAAAAGCACGAAGGAGCCTGCTTTCTTTACCTGGCGCCTTCCGATGTGGAATTGGGGGAAGACGGCAAGACAGTGGTACAGCCTGATCTGTATATCCACTGTTCTCCGGAAAAGGAAAGCAACCGTCCTCATCACGGCGCTCCGGATTTTGTCCTGGAGATCCTTTCTCCATCCAGCAGAGGACATGACATCTGGCGCAAGCAGGAGTTGTACCGCCGTTACGGCGTAAAAGAATACTGGATCGTCGATCCGGAACAGAAAAGAGTTCTGGTATACCTGTTTGATAGAGAAGAATTTCCGAAGATATACAGCTTTGCGGACCGGGTTCCCCTGGCTCTGTCAGGCGGAAGCTGCAGTGTGGATTTTCAGAAAGTCTATGACCGGGCCCGCCACCTATATGAAAACTGACGGCAGGCAGCAGCTCCTGACAAGGCAGCCTCTGTTCCTTCGGCTGTCTCCGGCTCCGAAACATAAAAGGAGCCCCTCTGTCCCCTGAAAACCGTCGGTTGACCGGTTTTGCCTGCAATGATATAATATAGTGTCATTCTGCGTGCTGACATAACCGGGGAGGAAGTATGAAGCAATTTGTATCTGATATTAAAAAGTACTGGAGGTACACCATCTATTCAGCGAAATCACAGCTGAAGAGCGAGGTGGCCAATTCCTACCTGAACTGGCTCTGGTGGGTGCTTGAGCCGCTGTGTTTTATGTTTATCTACGCTCTTGTCTTTGGTTATATGCTGAACCGGAAGATGGAGTATTACAACTGTTACATTTTCATAGGACTTGCCATATGGGATTTCTTCCGCAGGTGTGTAAAGTCCTCTGTCCGCATGGTCCGCAGGAACAAACCCATCGTATCGAAGGTCTATCTTCCCAAATATATGCTGATCATTTCGGATATGCTGGTGAACGGCTTTAAGATGTGCATCTGTCTGGCCATTTCGCTGGGCATGCTTGCCGCATACAGAGTCCATGTCGACTGGCATATTATACTGAGCCTGCCGGTTATCGCGGTTGCGGTCCTCTTTACATTCGGATGCTGCACGATCCTGCTGCACCTGGGCGTATTCATTGAGGATATGGTGAATGTCATAGATATTGCTCTGAGATTTTTCTTTTATCTGACGGGCGTTTTCTACGATATCATGAAAGTGCTTCCGGCGCCCTACAATACCGTGCTCGCTCATGGCAACGCGGTCGCTTATTTCTGTTACAGCCTGAGGCAGACCATGCTCTATCATACGTCGCCGGGCTGGCACTGGCTGGGCTTCTGGTTTTTGTTCTCCCTGGTGCTCGCGTGGCTGGGAGTGCGCAATATCTATCGGAACGAGAATACCTATGTCAAGGTGATCTGATCCAATGTATCTTGTTGAGGAATATATATGAAAGAACAGGAAGATATGAGAACTCCTGAGGAAGCGGTTGAGCTTTCCCCGGAAGAGATAAAGAAAAAAGAAGAAGAGGAAGAAAAGATCCGCCACAGGGCTTTGGTAGAGGCCGCGAGAAAAGAGAACGAGGCGATTGCCAACGGCCTGGAGATGGATCCGGAGGAAGAGGCCAAAAAGGAAGCCGAGGAGAAGGAAAAAAGGATAGCCAAGGTCCTGGCCAAGAGGGCGAAGTACGCGCAGGCCGCGGGCAAGAGCAAGCAGGAGCTGATCCGGGATTCCGAGAATAACAAGGATTTTTACACGGAACTTCCGTCCAAGATGAAGAAGAAAAAGAAAAAGAAGAAAAAAGAGAAGTCTCCCTTCATCCCGGGCGTGGACGATTCCGCGTGGACAGAGCCTCTGAAGGAAGGGGAGGAGTACGCCATAAAGGTGCGGGATGTAAAGATCCGCTACAAGAGCGTGCAGTCCTACTCTATAAAGAGGAGTCTTCTGCGCCTGAAAAAGGTGAATACGCAGAGCTTTGAAGCCGTCAAGGGCGTAAGCTTTGAGGTGAAGAAGGGCGAGATATTCGGCATAACAGGCAAGAACGGAAGCGGCAAGTCTACCCTTCTGAGGGCTCTGGGCCACATATTTTCGCCGGATGAGGGAACGATAGATCTCTACGGTCACTCTGTATCCCTGCTGGCTATAGGCGTCGGCTTTATGAAGGATCTGACAGGCCGAGAGAATATCATGCTCTCCGGCATGCTGCTCGGATTCACGGAGCAGGAAGTCAAGGACCATATGGACGATATCATAGACTTCGCGGGGCTGGGCGATTTCATAGACATGCCCGTCCGCACCTACTCAAGCGGCATGTACTCCAAGCTGGCATTTTCCATCACGGCCTTTCTGGACACGGATATCATGCTGATAGACGAGGTGTTCAGTGTCGGCGACGCCAAGTTCAAGAAAAAGAGCTATGCCAAGATGCAGGAACTGATCTCCGAGAAGAACAGGACGGTCGTTATCGTCTCCCACAACCTTTTCACCCTGGAGACCCTCTGCGACAGGGTCATGTGGCTGCATGACGGCAAGATCGTCAAGATAGGCGATCCTCTGGATATCATAGAGGAATACAGAGATTTCATGTCCTGATCTGACGGGATGAATAGTAAGAAGGTAATAAGATTGAAGACCGTAATCATGAAGTATGACAGGGATCACAAGGATCCGGGCGTCATGGAGCAGGCCGGGCGCATCTTAAGGGACGGCGGCCTGGTGGCATTTCCCACGGAGACTGTCTACGGCCTGGGCGGGGACGCGTTAAACCCCAGGGCTTCCCAGAAGATATACGCGGCAAAGGGCAGACCCTCGGACAATCCGCTCATCGTGCATATAGCCGATATGGAGGCCCTCAAGGTTCTGGCAAGAGAGATCCCGGAGAATGCGTTAAAGCTGGCAGACCGTTTCTGGCCGGGACCCCTTACCATGATCCTGAACAAGTCGGATGCTGTCCCCCATGAGACGACAGGCGGCCTTGATACCGTGGCCATCCGCATGCCTTCGCACCCGGCGGCCTATGAGCTGATCCGCAGCAGCGGCGTCTATATAGCGGCGCCCAGCGCCAACACATCCGGCAGGCCCAGCCCTACGCTGGCCTCCCATGTGGAGGAAGACCTGGGCGGCAGGATCGATATGATCATAGACGGAGGCCGCTGTGATATCGGCCTGGAGTCTTCTATCATAGATCTGAGCGTCCCGGTCCCCACCATATTGAGGCCGGGCTATATCACAAGGGCCATGTTCGAGGATGTCATAGGACATGTGGATGTGGATCCCACCATCGTATCGGACAGCCTGATCCCGGGGCAGAAGCCCAAGGCTCCGGGCATGAGGTACAAACACTACGCCCCCAGGGGCGATCTTACGATCGTCGAGGGCGGCAGGCAGGCCGTGGCGGCGAAGATAAATGAACTGATCGCCCTCAGGGAGAGCCAGGGAAGGCGCACGGCCGTGATCTGCTCCGAGGAGACGAGGAATCTTTACCGGTGCGGCATCCGGGAGACCATAGGATCCCGGGAGCATGAGGAGAGCATAGCCGCCAACCTCTATGACGTTTTAAGGCGCATGGACAGGGATGGGGCAGAGTACATTTATTCAGAAAGCTTTGCCGGCGCGGGCCTTGGGACCGCGATCATGAACAGGCTTCTGAAGGCGGCCGGCCACAAGATCATCCGGCTTTAGGCCGGAAGGCAGGCAGGGACAGGATATTTTATCTGCAGATCATTTAGGAAAAACAGGAGGTTTATGAAAGTGATAGCACTTGGATGCGACCATGCGGGTTTTGATCTTATGCAGGAGGTAATCTCTTACCTTCAGGACAACAATATTGAATTTAAAAATTTCGGCACCTATGACAAGCAGTCCTGCGATTACCCCGTATTCGCGGGCAGAGTCGCAAGGTCAGTCCTTTCCGGGGAGTGTGAAAGGGGCGTGCTGATCTGCGGCACCGGCATCGGCATAACGATCGCCGCCAACAGATACAAGGGGATCCGGGCTGCCAACTGCGCCAATGTCTTCATGGCGAAGGCCTGCAGAGAGCACAATGACGCCAATATCCTGGGCATGGGAGGCAGAGTGATCGGGACCGGCACAGCCATAGAGATCCTGAAAGCTTTCCTGGAGACAGAATTTTCCCAGGGAGAGAGACATATCAGAAGAATAAACGAGATGGACGATATGGAGAATATCGAGAAATAAGACGCCAGGCGGGTCTTTCAGACGGAGGTGACCCTTATGTCAGACAAAAGAACAGATTATATCAGCTGGGATGAGTATTTTATGGGAGTGGCCAAACTCGCCGCTCTGAGGTCAAAGGACCCGAACAGCCAGGTGGGATCGTGTATCGTCAGCACGGACAACAAGATCCTTTCCATCGGTTACAACGGTTTCCCCAGAGGCTGTTCTGACGATGTATTTCCCTGGGCCAGGGAGGGTCAGCCCCTGGACACAAAGTATGTCTATGTGACCCACAGCGAGCTCAATGCCATTTTGAATTTCCGCGGAGGAAGCCTGGAGGGGAGCAAGATGTATGTAACCCTCTTCCCCTGCAATGAGTGTTCAAAGGCTATCATCCAGAGCGGGATCAGCGAGCTGATCTACGCGGCTGACAAATATGCCGACACAGCCGGCGTCATAGCGTCCAAGAGAATGCTGGACGCGGCGGGCGTGCACTATAGAAGATATATTCCCACAGGAAGATCTATCACATTATCCGTCTGAAGACGGGGGAAGGAGCGTGCCCATGGCTGGTAAGAAAAGACCGGGTCTTAAAAGGATCATCGCTTTATGCGCGGCGGCAGCAGTAGTCGCCGGCGGACTTGCCTACGGAAACAGTACGGCCAAAAAGCGCAGCCGGGAGGCGGCGACCCAAGGCCTGGTGACAGAGCAGGTGAAGAGGGGAGACGTCAGCAGGACAGTTGTCGGCACGGGCAGCATAACAGCCGGCGATCCTTCCTATGTCCAGATCCCGGTCGGCGTCGAGATAGACAAGATCTATGTCGAGCAGGGCGACAGTGTCGAAAAAGGCGATAAGATAGCCAAAGTCAGCGAGATGTCTGTAAAAGAGAGGCTGCTCGATGTGGAAGAGGCCATAGACCAGGGCGAAGAGGACATAGATAAACTGGATAAAAAGGATGAGGATTATCAGCTGCGCAAGGAGATCGCCCAGACAGAAGTGGGCCGGCTGAAGAAGGCCAGAGAATCCCTGAAAAAGCTGAAGGAAGACCAGACGGTCCGGGCAGATTCAGGCGGGGTCGTCTCCGTGGTAAATATAGCGGAGGGCGAGGAAGTAAGCGCTGTCTCCGGCACGTCAGGTTCATCGGACACGGCGGGCTTTGACAGCAGCAGCCTGAAAGCATTTCTCAATATGGGCGGCTCGGCAGGCAGCGCGGGCAGCTCAGACTCCGACGACTCTGACGGCGGGACCGGCAGCCTGACCCTTCCGGCGGGAACGGACTCCCTGGCTGGCAATGAGCCTGTCGTTTATGTATCCGGCGGGCAGCTGACAGGGTCTGCACAGCCCCAGTCCCAGGAGGAGACTGCAGCTTCAGAGGAGGAGCAGTCCCGGAAAACGCAGAAGGCTCCCCAGGCGCAGAAGGCTCCCGAGAGCCAGAAGGCAGATGAGACCCAGAAGGCAGAGGAAGCCCAGAAGGCTGAGGAGACTCAGAAGGCTGCCGAGACGAAGACAGACAGGCAGGAAGAGACAAGCCAGACCGGGCAGACAGGAGAAAAACCCGCCAAGGTCGAATTTGACAGCATAAATATCTCCATAGAAGAGCCAAAGGCCGGGGCGAGCCCCCAGAAGGAGGTCAGCCTGCCGGCAGACCTGCACGCCAAGGCTCAGATCCTGTGGCTCCCTCAGACTGATAAGTTCAGTGACGGCCAGCCCTATACAGCTCTTGTCACGATCAAGGCGGATCAGGGTCATTATCTGGCAGGCAGGGACGGAAAGGTCACGGTCAAGGTGGACTCCTGCCCCCAGGCAGTCAGCACTTCCTATGATACAGACCGTGACGGATATATAGATACGGCAGTGGCAGCCTGCCCCTATGTGCCGGGAGGATCCGGACTCAGCAAACAGGAGCAGGAATACCTGAATGGGCTGGCTCAGAAGCAGGCCCTTGAGGTTCTGGGTCAGCTGTCAAAAAATTATCCCAAACTGGAGAAGCAGATAGAAAAGGAGCTGGAGAAGGCCAGCAAAAAGCTGGCTAAGTCGGCGAAGAAGCTGACAAAGAGCCTTTCCGGGAATGCCCTCTCCGGCCTGATGGGAAGCCTGCCCTCTGCCAGCGGAGCGGATCTTTCCTCCCTGCTGGGCAGTCAGGACGCGGGTGCCTTGTCAGGTCTTGCCCAGGCAGACACGTCAGGCCAGGTAAAAGAGGCGGATGCTGTCGGCATCGTTCCGGTTAAGAATGCCTGCCTGAAGATAAACGTTGATGAGCTTGATATCAACGAGCTCAAGAAGGGGCAGAGCGTCAGCATATCTCTTGATGCCATAGAAGGGCAGAAGTTCGACGGGAAGATCACAAAGGTCTCCCAGCTCAGCTCAGGCGAATCGGGCAAATATCCGGTCAGCATAAAGCTGAAAAAGGCCAAAGAAATGAAGTTTGGCATGAGCGCCACCGCCACCATCTATATAGAGAAGAAGGAAAATGTGCTCACGATCCCCGTGGAAGCCATTCAGACCCTGGACGGGAGCGATGTTGTATACACAGGCTCTGAGCCGGACGGCACACTGACAGGGCCGGTAAAGGTTACGACAGGGCTTTCGGACGGCAAAACAGCCGAGGTCACGGACGGCCTGAAGGAAGGGCAGGATATCTGCTACTTCAAGGCCCAGAAGGATTACAGCATGTTTAATGAGATGCAGGCGGAGACAGGCAGCACCACGAGATAAAGGGAGTGAGGACCATGATACTTCAGTCTCTTAAGATGGCATGGGAGTCGATCCGGGCCAACAAGATGCGGTCCTTTCTCACCATGCTGGGGATCATCATCGGAGTATTTTCCCTTGTTGTGCTCGTATCCATCGTATCAGGGGCGACCGGCTCCATCACGGATTCCATATCCAGCATGGGAAGCAATTCCCTCACGGTGACGGTTGTCGACGATAACGGCCGGTCCCTGAAGTATGAAGACCTGATGGATATAGAAAAGAGCAGCCATGTCGCTTCTGTCAGCCCCTATGTGACAAGCATGGGGACGATAAAGAGCAGACATAACAGCGAGAGCGGCAGCATATACGGGGTAAACGGATCCTACGCGGGCATAGCACAGACAGAGCTTGCCGCGGGCAGGAATATTACGGACACAGATTACCGCAATAACAGCTATGTGGCTGTAGTCAGCCAGGAAGTCATAGAGGATATCCTGGGGACGCGGGATCCCGCCCAGGCCCTGGGAGAGCAGATCAGCGTTTCCGGCCATCCGCTCACGATCGTGGGTGTGATAAAAGAGGCGGAGAATTCTCAGCAAAATGCCCAGATGTTCGGCATGAGCGTCTACAGCATTTACATACCCTATACCGCCCTTGTCAGGCTGACGGATCTGGGCAGCGGCATTAACGCCTTCATGGTTTCGGCAGAGGGGGATCTGAAGACGGCCCAGAGCGAGGTCGGAGACTGGCTGACGGACAGGTTCGGGGATGAAGATTCCTTCTATATCGTAAACTTTGAGGAAGTCATGAACATCCTGGGCGATGTAACGTCGACCCTGTCCCTGGTCATGGGAGGAGTTGCGGCCATCTCCCTCCTGGTCGGCGGCATCGGCATCATGAACATCATGCTGGTATCCGTCACGGAGAGGACGAAGGAGATCGGCATCCGCAAGGCCATAGGAGCCGGCAGAGGCAGCATCCTCCTGCAGTTTCTCATAGAGGCCATGATGATCTCCGTCATAGGCTGCTTTATCGGCGTGGCCCTGTCGGGCGCTGTCCTCAAGATCATCAGCGATGTCTGGGGCAAGATCCAGTTCGGGCTCGAGCCCGGCGTCGTCGTACTGGCCACAGTATTTTCCCTGGCCATCGGCGTGATATTCGGCCTCTATCCGGCCAATAAGGCCGCCAGGAAGAATCCCATAGACGCCCTCCACTACGCGGGATGATCTCTTATGGGAGAGGACGGTGAAGAGAAATATGATAAAGGAATCGGATATATTATCCCTGAATTATTATAATTACGGCCAGCCATTCTCCGGCAGCTGTCAGGGGATGCGCTACCGGCTGATAAAGCGGGAGCAGGAGCAGCAGGAAGACGGGACGGTCATCCCGCCGGTTCTCCATGTCACGGTGTGGCCGGAGCCCTTTTCCTTTGAAAATACAGACAAGGCTCTCATGAAGGAGAAGGATTTTGAATTCAGCGGCGAGGGCAAGGAGGCGGCTGTCGCCTGGCTCAATGACATGTACGGGCAGGGCGGCTGGCCGGAGAGCATGACATATTCCCAGTTAAAGAAGATCAGGAAGGATAAGGATGCAGTATGAAGAAATATGATGTGATAATCGTCGGCGCCGGACCGGGCGGCATATATTCCGCCTATGAGCTTTTAAAGACCGCGCCGGACCTGAAAGTCGCTGTTTTTGAGAGGGGCCGCAGGCTGGAGGCCAGGAAGTGCCCCATAGACGGGGAGAAGATAAAAAGCTGCGTCAGCTGCAAGACCTGCGCCATCATGAGCGGTTTCGGCGGCGCCGGAGCATTTTCCGATGGGAAATACAATCTGACCAATGATTTCGGGGGCACCCTCTACGAATATATCGGCAAGAAGAAGGCCATGGAGCTTATGCAGTATGTTGACGGCATAAACATGAGCCATGGCGGGGAGGGGACCAGGCTTTACTCTACCGCCAACACAAGGTATAAGACCGTCTGCATGCAGAATGATCTGCATCTTCTGGACGCCTCTGTGCGTCATCTGGGCACGGATATCAACTATATCGTCCTGGGGAATCTGCTGGCAGAGCTCGAGGGCAGGGTGGATTTTTACTTTGACACCCCTGTTGAGAAGGTGGATATCGCGGATGGCGGCTACCTGGTGAGGACAAAGAAGGATGAGTACAGCTGCAGGGACTGCGTCATCTCTGTCGGCAGAAGCGGAAGCTCCTGGATGGAGGATGTGTGCGCGGACCTGGATATCCCTACAAAGTCCAACCGTGTGGATATCGGCGTCAGAGTCGAACTGCCGGCTGTCGTATTTCAGGATATCACGGACGAGCTCTACGAGGGCAAGATCGTCTACCGCACAGAGAAATTTGAGGATCTGGTCAGGACATTCTGCATGAACCCCAAGGGGGCTGTCGTTGCGGAGAATACGAACGGCATCGTTACGGTCAACGGCCACAGCTATGAGAATCCGGAGCTGCAGACGGAAAATACAAACTTCGCCCTGCTGGTGGCAAAGCATTTTTCAGAGCCCTTTAAGGACAGCAACGGCTACGGCGAGAGCATCGCCCGCCTTTCCAATATGCTGGGCGGGGGAGTGATCGTGCAGCGGTTCGGCGATCTGATCCGCGGACGCAGGAGCACGAAGAAGAGGATAGACGAGAGCTTTGTCGTGCCTACGCTGGCGGCTACGCCGGGCGATCTGAGCCTTGTGCTGCCCAAACGGATCCTGGACGGGATCATAGAGATGATATATGCCCTTGACAAGATCGCTCCGGGCACGGCCAACGCGGATACCCTCCTCTACGGTGTCGAGGTCAAGTTCTATAACATGGAGGTTTCCATAGATGAGAATCTTGAGACCCGCCATAAGGGCCTGTATGTGATCGGAGACGGAAGCGGCGTGACCCATTCTCTCTCCCACGCGTCGGCAAGCGGTGTCTATGTAGCCCGCCGGATCGCTCAGAGCAGGAAGGCGAACTAAAGGACGGCGTTTTTGCCCTTTATGGTAATTTTGACGAAATTTACTCCAATTTCGGAAAGCACCCCGGCCATATAGGAAAAAGCTCTTGCAGAAAATTTTGGACTATGCTACAATTTTCTCATGTATGGGGGTACAAAAGAATCGAATCAGGTTCGATTTGTGTTGTGGAAGCTGACGGAAACTGTCCGGCAGCTGACAGGGTAATTGACGAGAATATTTCCCCTTTTGATGGGAGACCGGCGGGTCTGCCTGAGAGAGGGGTTCTTTTTTATTTACCCCCAGGAACACAGAGTACTTCCGAAAGATCACATTACAAGGAGGAAGATGTAATGAAGAAGAAAAAAGCCGTAGTTGCGGCTGCTCTTTGCGTAGTTATGGCAGGAAGCGTCCTGGCAGGCTGCGGCGGTGGTTCCGCCAGCACGGCAGAGAGCGGAGCAGCAGCAGGCGAAAGCGGCGCTGCCAGCAGCGTAGAGGCCAGCACGGATGACCTCAATGTCATGGTTGAGACACCTGTTGAGTCCCTTGACCCTCAGCAGGCAACAGACGGTACTTCATTCGAAGTTATCGCTGACTACACAGACGGCCTGATGCAGATGGATGCAGAAGGCAAGCCGATCAACGCGATCGCAAAGGACTATAAGGTATCTGACGACGGTCTTACCTACACATTCACACTGCGTGATGACGCAAAGTGGAGCAACGGAGAGCCTGTTACAGCCAAGGATTTCGTATTTGGCTGGCAGAGAGCGGTTGATCCCGCGGTTGCATCCGAGTACAATTACATGCTCAGCGATATCGGCCAGGTAAAGAACGCGGCTGATATCATCGGCGGCAAGAAGGATAAGTCCGAACTCGGCGTTAAGGCTGTAGATGACACGACTCTTGAGGTTCAGCTCAACGTGCCTGTCAGCTATTTCCTTTCCCTGATGTATTTCCCGACATTCTATCCTGTTAATGAGGAGTTCTTCAACTCCTGCAAGGATACTTTTGCAACAAGCCCTGATACCGTTCTCTCAAACGGCGCTTTCATCCTCGATGACTATCAGCCTGCTGCAACAGCTTTCCACCTTAAGAAGAACCCTGATTACTACAACGCTGACTCTGTAAAGCTTGCAGGCCTCAACTATCAGGTTATCCAGGATTCTCAGACAGCTCTCATGAACTATCAGAGCGGTTCACTTGACACAACACTCGTTAACGGCGAGCAGGTTGATCAGGTTAAGGACGATCCCGCCTTCCAGACGATCGGTGCCGGCTATCTCTGGTATGTAACACCGAACGTATCAAAGGTAAAGGAACTTGCCAACAAGAACATCCGCATGGCTCTGACCATGGCTATCGACCGTGAAGCCATCACAACAGATGTCCTCAAGGATGGCTCTATCCCTACATACACAGCTGTTCCTCTTCAGTTCGCAACAGGCCCGGACGGCTCTGATTTCTCAGGTGATCAGGACAAGTTCAAGGATGTATGCGCATATGATGCAGATAAGGCAGCAGAGTACTGGAAGAAGGGCCTTGAAGAGCTCGGCATAGATAAGCTCAGCCTCTCCATGGTCGTTGATTCCGATGACGCGCCCAAGAAGGTTGCCACTGTCCTCAAGGAGCAGTGGGAGAAGGCACTGCCCGGCTTCGAAGTTACACTCGATGTAAAGCCCAAGAAGCAGAGGGTAGAGCAGCTTCAGGACGGCGACTTTGAGCTCGGCCTCACAAGATGGGGACCTGACTACGCGGATCCTATGACATACCTTGGCATGTGGTATACAGACAACCCGAACAACTACGGTCTCTGGAGCAATGCGGACTATGACAAGATCATAGACGAGTGCACAAAGGGCGAGACAGCTCAGGATCCTGAGAAGCGCTGGACAACTCTCTATGACGCTGAGAAGATTGTGATGGATGACGCGGTTATCCTTCCTCTCTATACACAGGCTAACGCTGAGATGATCTCTCCCAGCGTAACCGGCATAGAGTTCCATCCTGTAGCTCTGAACCGAGTATACAAGAACGCTGTCAAGGCTGCTTCCAAGTAAGCATCCCGGCAGATGATCATGACCGCATCGGAGCCTGTGCTCCGGTGCGGTTATTTGAGATTTTATCCCTTTACTGAATTAACGTGTATAAGCCCTTGCCAAGCGGCCATCCGCCTGCCGCGTATGGACATTTGGCAAGAAGCGGCTTATACCCTTCCCTAAAAGATCACATTATTTCCAGGAGGCACAAGTTGAAAAAGTATACAATAAAGAGACTGATCACCTCTCTCTTTACTCTTCTTGTGATCGTGCTCATCCTCTTTGTGCTGATGAAGCTGATGCCCGGATCCCCTTTCAACGATGAGAAACTGAGTGAGGATATGAGGGCTGCGCTCTATGCCAAGTATGGACTGGATCAGCCGGTCATCGTTCAGTTTTTCCGTTATGTAGGGAATCTGCTGCGGGGCGATCTGGGTGTCAGCTATAATATATCGAAGAATACACCGATCTCCCAGCTTGTACAGACAAGGCTCCCTATATCTCTGGGCATAGGTTTCGCGGCTGTTGTGTTCGGAGCGCTCGTGGGACTGATCCTCGGTCTCATAGCTGCCCTCAAGCATGACACATTTATCGATACGATCTGCACGATCATCTCTGTTATCGGCGTATCGGTACCCTCCTACGTTTTTGCCCTTTTCCTCAGCTATGAGTTCGGTTTCCAGCTTGGCTGGTTCCCCATCCTATTCAACGCGAGAAAGGCATTTACGTCCAGTGTCCTGCCAAGTATCTCCCTGTCCATGTTCACCATGGCATCTATCGCCAGGTTCACCCGAAGCGAGATGATGGAGGTCATGGGCAGTGATTATATGCTCCTGGCAGAGAGCAAAGGCCTGTCCGGCAGAGCCCTCATCTTCCGGCACGCGCTGAGGAACGCTCTTATCCCCATCATCACGGTGCTTGCGCCGCTGATCGTCGATCTGATGACAGGTTCCCTGGTCGTTGAGAAGATATTCGCCATTCCCGGCGTAGGCTCTCTTTTGGTCAATGCGATCCAGTCTAACGACTACAATGTTGTCATTGCCATGAGTTTCATCTATTCGGCTATGTACATACTGATCATGCTCGCCGTCGACATCCTCTACGGAGTCATAGACCCGAGGATCCGTCTGGCAAAGAAAGGAGACTGATGCCTTATGAGTAAAAAGGAAACAGCGGCGGCAGCAGCAGTGGTTCAGACTCCCGAGTACGTGCCGGTCGATTCGGATTTTGTCTTAAAGAATGACGAGAGCGCTCTGGCGATAGATGAGAACTTTGCCGCCCAGAGCTTTTGGAAGGACGCCCTGATCCGATTTGTCAGAAAGACGAGCGCCCTGGTCGGCCTTGTCCTGATCGTGCTGATCACGATACTGGCGGCTGCCGGTCCCGGCATGAACAAGTACTCCTATTCCGAGCAGAACCTGAATGAGAAGAACCTGGCTCCCAGAGTTCCGGGTCTGGAGAAGACCGGAATGTTCGACGGCCATGAGACCATGAAGACCTCATCCGGCCACACAAAGATCAACTCCTACGTGGACAAGGGCCTTAAGGATGTTTATTACTGGTTCGGAAGCGACAACTTCGGACGTGATATCTGGACCCGTACCTGGGAAGGAGCCAGGGTATCCCTGATCATCGCGGTGGCGGCAGCCATCATCGATATGATCATCGGCATGAGCTACGGCCTGATCTCCGGATATTTCGGCGGCAGGGTGGATATGATCATGCAGCGTATCCTGGAGATCGCCAACGGTATCCCCAGGCTTGTCATCGTAACTCTCCTCCTGCTCATCTTAAAACCGGGTATGATCACCATCATATTTGCCCTCATGCTGACAGAGTGGATCAGCATGAGCCGTATCGCCCGGGCAGAGATGCTGAAATTAAAAGAGAGAGAATTCGTACTTGCCTCCAGGACCCTGGGAGCGGGAAGCTTCTTCATCATATTCCGCGAGATCCTTCCCAATATCATCGGCCCTATCATCACGCAGGTTATGTTTTCTGTCCCCACTGCTATCTTCACAGAGGCTTTCCTGAGCTTCGTAGGTCTGGGCATCCCTGTTCCCCAGTGTTCCCTGGGATCCCTGATCTCGGATGGATTCAACAGCTTCACAACGCACTCCTATCAGATCGTGCCTCCGATCATCGTTATGGCGCTTCTGATGCTCAGCTTCAACCTTGTCGCTGACGGCCTGCGTGAGGCTCTTGATCCTACCCTCAAGGAAATGTAAGGCGAAAGGAGGAAGAATATGTCAGAAAAAGAACGCAAAAAGATTCTTCAGATAAAAAATCTTGACATCTCTTTTCGCACGACAGCGGGCCTGGTGCACGCGATCAGAGGCGTGGATATCGACCTTTACAAGGGGGAGACGGTAGCTATCGTAGGCGAGTCGGGATCCGGCAAGTCTGTCACCATGAAGGCTGCCATGGGCATCCTGGCTTCCAATGCTGTCGTCAACAGCGGAACGATCAATTTTTCCTATACGCACCTTAAGGATGGCAGCCCCGATACCGTCGATATCCTCAAACAGAACAAAAAGTGGATCCGGGAGCACATAAACGGCCGCAGGATCGCCATGGTATTCCAGGATCCCATGACAAGCCTTGACCCGACCATGCAGATAGGCAAGCAGGTCATGGAGGCCATGATCTGGCACTACGGCACGCCCAAGCAGGAGGCCTGGGACAAATCTGTCGAGCTCCTGAGAGAAGTAGGCATAGAAGAACCCGAGAAAAGGATGAAGAATTATCCCCATCAGCTGTCCGGAGGCATGAGGCAGAGGATCGTCATAGCCATCGCTCTTGCCTGTGACCCCGATCTTCTGATCTGCGACGAGCCGACGACGGCTCTGGATGTTACCATCCAGGCCAGGATCATAGAACTCATCCGCAAGATTCAGCTGGAGAGAGGCATATCCGTTATCTACATTACCCACGATCTGGGCGTTGTGGCTAAGGTTGCCGACTATGTAAATGTCATGTACGCGGGCAAGATCGTTGAGAAGGGAACCATAGACGAGATCTACTATGATCCCCGTCATCCCTACACCTGGGGTCTGCTCTCAGCTATGCCGGATCTGGATACGGACGATGACAGACTCTATACCATACCCGGATCGCCGCCCAACCTTCTCCATGAAAAGCCGGGCGATGCATTTGCCCCCAGAAACAGGTATGCCCTTGTCGTGGATGACAAGGCGCAGCCTCCCATGTTCAAGATCACGGATACCCATTATGCCGCGACATGGCTCCTGGATCCCAGGGCTCCCAAGGTAGAGATGCCCATAGAGCTCAAGACCAGGATAGAGAGAATGAAGAAGGAGGCTGGCAAATATGCCGAATGATCATCAGAAAGCTGAGCCCCTCCTTAAGGTAGAGGGCCTGAAGCAGTATTTCAGGATAAATAAGAATTTTACAGTAAAGGCCGTGGATGGAGTTGATTTTGTCATCTATCCGGGCGAGACCTATGGACTCGTAGGGGAGTCAGGATCCGGCAAGTCCACCATAGGCCGAAGCGTCATCCGGCTGTATGACCCGACGGCGGGAAAGATCACGTTCAACGGGATGGATATCAGCGGCAGGCTGAGCAAGGGCACAAACGACAAGCTCCGCACTCAGATGCAGATGATATTCCAGGATCCCATGGAATCACTTAACCCCCGCAAGAAGATCGGTGATATCATAGGCGAGGGCCTGGATATCCACCACAGCTATAAGAGTTCCAGGGACAGGGAGGATAAGATAAAGGCCATGCTGGAGAAGGTAGGACTTTCCCCCGAGCACGCGACCCGTTATCCCCACCAGTTTTCCGGCGGCCAGAGACAGCGTGTCGGCATAGCCAGGGCTCTGATCATGAACCCCAGGCTCATCATAGCCGACGAGTGTATCTCGGCTCTGGATGTTTCCATCCAGGCCCAGGTAGTCAACCTGATGAAGGATATCCAGGAGGAGACCGGCACGGCCTACCTCTTCATCGCCCACGACCTGTCCATGGTCAAGTACATTTCCGACAGGATCGGCGTTCTTCATCTGGGCCACCTGCTGGAGACCGGGACGACGGAGGAGATATTCGATCATCCGGTCCATCCCTACACGAAGAGCCTGCTCTCCGCTATCCCTGCGCCAAATCCCCAGGTAGAGAAGAAGAGGAAGGCCCTGACATACGATTACAAGACGTCCGGCATAGACTACAGCCAGGGCACAAATCATCTGGTAGAAGGCACCCACTACGTGAAGTGCACAGATGAAGAATTTGAAAAATGGTTATAAGATAAGAAAAAGGACTGCCGCATGAATGGAATGTTTCATTGATGCGGCAGTCTTTTTTTGTGATCAGTAATTTTCCAGGAAATAATGCTTGACCCCGTCTTTTTTGTAGGCCATGACCGTGCGCAGGTTGACATTTTCCACGCTCTTGAAGATGTTGCCCTCGACGTAGGGATTTGTCTTCTTCAGGTCCCGAATCAGGTGTTTGATCTCCATGCGTTTTGACACGGAGCTGCCGTCGGGCCGGCAGGAGGAGCAGGTGTCCGTAAAATGGCAGGCGCACTGGATAAAGTGCAGGCCATTGTAGTCTCTCCACTCCTTTATATTGTCCTCCCGGATCAGGTACATGGGGCGGATCAGCTCCATTCCCTCGAAGTGATCACTGTGAAGCTTGGGCATCATGGTCTGGATCTGGGATCCGTAGAGCATACTCATGAGGATGGTCTCGATCACGTCGTCGTAATGGTGACCCAGGGCGATCTTATTGCAGCCCAGTTCCTTTGCCTTGGCGTAGAGGTGGCCGCGGCGCATGCGGGCGCACATGTAACAGGGATTCTTGTCTATCTTGTATACCGCGTCGAAAATCCTGGTCTCAAATATCTTGATGGGCACGCCCATGGTCCGGGCATTGTGCTCGATGAGCATGCGGTTGACTTCATTGTAGCCGGGGTCCATGACAAGGAATGTGAGCTCGAAGGGCACCTTGTTGTGGCGCTTGAGCTCCTGGAAGAGCTTGGCCATCAGCATGGAATCCTTGCCCCCGGATATGCAGACAGCGATCCGGTCGCCGGGCTGGACCAGCTCGTAGGTCTTGCAGGCCTTGGCGAATTTGCTGAAAAGGCATCTGTGAAAATGCTTGTTCTTGCGGATGGAGTCGTCTATCTCTTCCGACCGGTCCGTGTCGTCCATATCGGCCAGGATCCAGGCAGAAAATCCGCCCTTAAGGCTGTAAGCGTCAAAGCCCAGCTTGCGCAGGGCAGCGGCCACGGGAAGACTTTCTGTCCCGTGCATGCAAAAGAGCACGAGCTTCTTGTCTGCCGGGAGCAGGCCGGCCTCCCCCTTCTCCTTATCCAGAGCCTGGGCGGCAGCCCTCTGCAGGATGTCGGGTATATTGACAGCGCCCGGCATGGTGCTGTATTCAAAAGACGACTGGTCGCGGATGTCAATCAGTTCATAGGTTCCTTCCGGCAGATCCGCCAGCTGCCAGGTTTCCATCTCTATCGCGTTGTCCATTCTTGTATATTATTTCCTTTTCTTACTTATTCATCTGCTCTATGAGGAAATCCACGATCCTCTCGGAAGCGTGTCCGTCAGCCAGATATCCGATCTTCTCTATAAAGGCGTCCACTCTCCGGCTGTAGTCCTCCTGATCAAAGGAGCCGATCTGCTCATTCAGCTCATCGTTCGTGAGAGAATAGGGAAAAGGCAGATCCTCCATCTTGAAATAAAGGCCCCTCTTTTTCAGGTAATATTTCAGGTCCGGGACATACATAAAAGCCGGCTTGCGGGTAAGCATAAAGTCGGTGATCGTGGAAGAGTAATCAGAGATCATAAGGTCTGCCGCCACGGAAAGCTCCTGCATATCCGGGTAGGCGGCCGCGTTGATCAGGCGCTCATCCCCGGCAGGTATGATATCCTTTGTCCGGTCGGCCAGCCTGGGGTGGAGGCGGACCAGCATGACCCAGGGGCATCCATCCTGCTTCTCAAGCGTGTCGAGGATCCGGGAGTAGTCCAGATTGTAAGCGTCCATCTTCAGATCCGGCCGGAAGGTCGGAGCATAGACGACGATCTTTGTCCCGTCCGGGATCTGATAGAAATCCCTGACTCTCTTTACGTCGGCGGGGGATCCGTTCACCATCATATCCGTCCTGGCGTCGCCAAGCTTTAGGATCTGGCCATGCCCGTAGAAAAATTCATCGAGAACATGCTTCTCCTGATCGCAGCCGCATGTGATATAGTCCACGTTGGCGGCGTCTATCCTGTAATTCTTCTCCTTCTGGCTCATCTTATCGAAGGATTTTTCCTTGTATGTGGGCTTGTCTGTCCCCTCTGTCTTGAGGGTGATGCCCCCGTGGAATGTGTTGAGGTAGATCGTCCCCTTCTTCTTCCGCAGACCCTGATTGTAGAGATCATTGAAAAGAACGTTGTTGACCCAGACCCGGGCCGTGATCAGCTCATGGAGAGCCCCCTCGCCGTGGACGACGCGCACTCCGTCCGGAATGTTGGCAAATTCCCTGGGGTTGACTTTGGCAAGGATCCAGACAAGATCGTAGTTCCCGCCTCTTCTGATAAATTCATCGCAGATCGCTCTGGGGTTACAGCCGTAGCCCTTGCCTCCGAACTGGCTGAATACGATCTTATTCTTCTTGATAGGGGACCAGCGGTACCAGCGGTCGCATTTTCTTTTGACCTGTTCCTTTTTGCTGCCTCTTGAAAATCCAAAAGCCATATT
Organism: uncultured Eubacteriales bacterium; assembly: GCA_900314845.1. GTDB lineage: Bacteria > Bacillota > Clostridia > Lachnospirales > Lachnospiraceae > UBA2912. The sequence continues at coordinate 26,013 of OMWV01000022.1, read as the reverse complement.
AACCTCACATAAAAAAGAAATGTAATATCAGTGTAAACTTGCAGCCGGCCTATTATACATCTTCCGTGTCATCCTGTCCAGTGTCCGGCCGGGAGGAGACATCCCTCCTGTCCATGCCGCTGAGGCCGAACTTCAGACAGTAGACCTTGTCATCCAGAGCCGCTTTCCCCTCCTCTTGCGGCGGAATGCCGTCAGAAGGCTCGTCCAGGGACTTAAACATCTGCTGCATGGCAGAAACTTCCCTGGCAGCCAGCTTAGCCTCATTGCCGTAGGAGAGAAATTTTTCACTGCCCGTTCTGGGGCCTGCCCCCGCGCTGGACGTTGGTTTCATGCACTGGCTGCGGAGGGAGACAGAAGCGGCGCCGCTTGTCATATAGCGGAAATCCTTGTCCTCATCCAGGGCAGTGCAAAGGCGGGAGTAAGAGGAACAGGCTTCTATGTAATCGCGGGCCTGGCAGCGGAAAGTGTCAGCACTCTCAGCTCTGCCGGGATCCGGCCGGCACTCCTCCCTGCTGATGAGGTGGAAGCCGTCGTATAAGCAGTAAAGGAGATTGCATACCTTATCCTGCCCCGGCATCTTGCCGCACGTCTCCCTTAAGATGCCGGCGTCGCCTGTTTTTTCAATATAATAACAGGCAGCCCGGATGAGGACAGTCATCTGACCGGCCTGCCCCCAGCCGGGAGCCGTTTGCGCCCCCTTCAGAAGTTCTCCTGTCAGATTGAGAACTTCCTCGCGCGCGTATTCCGGTTTTTCTTCTGTTAATTTATTGAGAGTTTCCAGATCAATGTTCACGAATATACCCCTTTCAGAAAACATCTAAGTATGAGTATTATATCATAATTGCGGGCATTGACACAGATGGGCAAAAGCTTTACACTTGATAGAACTGAAAAATAAGGCAGGGAGGAAGTCTATGCGTTATAGAAAACTGGACGGACTGCGCGGCATCACATTGATCAGTATGATATTTTATCATGCCCTCTGGGATGTCAATTATATATTCGGCCCTGCCATGGGCTGGTATCAGGGCAGGCCGGGCTTCTTGTGGCAGCAGAGCATCTGCTGGTCCTTTATCCTGCTCTCCGGCTTTAGCGCCTCTCTGACCTTCCCCGAGGACGGAGCAAGGACAGGGAAGAGCCTGATCCGCGCCCTTCAGGTTCTGGGGGCGGGAGCCCTGGTCAGCGCCGTGACCCTGATCTTCATGCCCGAAGAACGGATCCTGTTCGGCGTGCTGACTCTCATCGGCTCCTGCAAGATGGCCTCTTATCTTCTGGGGTCTGCCCTGCCAAAGATTCCCTCCGGTGCGGGGGCAGGGGCAAATTTCGCTCTTTTTGTGATGTTCACCCTGATCGCCAGGCAATATACGGCGGTTCCCGCCGCAGGACCGGGCGCTTATGTTCTCACATTTTTCGGCTTCCCCTTCGAAGGATTTTTCTCAACGGATTATTTCCCTTTTTTCCCCTGGTTCTTCCTTTACCTGACAGGCTTTTACCTGCACAGGCTGATCAGAAAGAGCCGGGCCATGGACGGACTGAAGAAGGGATGGTGCCCGCCTCTTGAGGCAGCCGGCCGCCACACCCTTATCCTCTATCTTCTCCATCAGCCGGTCATATACGGTCTTCTCTGGCTGACCATGGGCAGGGGAGCCTGAAAGAGACTTACAGGCCCAGGATCTCTGCCAGTTCCAGCTTCAGCCAGCCGGCAAATGTCTTGTGGCCCTTTTCTGTAAAATGCACTCCGTCCTGGCCTGTCTGCACGCCCCAGCTTCCGGCGTCCGCAAAATGCGCGCCCAGGCGTTCGGCCAGCCGGCAATATTCCCCGCCAAGGCGGCCGGACAGGTCGTCAAAACGGGCTCCCTGGGCCCCGTAGCGGGCCAGGTCTGTGCGTACCGGAGCCAGAAGGAGCAGCCGCGAGGCGTCGCCTCCTATCAGGCTTTCGGCCGGTTCAAAGGCCAGAAGACTCTGGAGGAAGCCGTCCATCTTTGACACGGCATTCGTCAGCCCCCTGGCTCCGCTTAAAAGGTCATTTGTGCCCAGCATGATGATCAGCAGGGCTGCCGGCCCGTTTTTTGCTATCTGCCGGCATTCGTAATCAGGCTCGAAATCGCCGGAAGGGATCGCCCTCCCGTTTTCGCCCATGTTGATAAATTCATATTTTCCGCTGAAGAGGGGATCGTCTGTCAGAAGGCCGGTCCACCTTTCCTGCCTGCTGTATCTGCCGCCGGTAAAACCGTGGGCTCCGTATGTGTTTGAGTCGCCAAAGCATATGATCCTGGGAAGAAGATTTTCTGCCATCACATTTGTTCCTTTCCGCCGGCAGATCCCTGCCGGCAAGAGTCTGGTCGGAAATTTCTGCCTCTATTATAGCATTGAATCGAGGAGGCGGATCTCGAAAAAATATTGACTTGATTTTACATAAAATTGTTGATATATTTACATTTGAAGGCAGAGCCTTCACCAATAGATTTCTTTTTCATATTACAAGGCCAGCTGGTTTCCCCAATCAGCTGGCCTATCCCCGTTTACGGGCACATTTTCCTGTGATATTTCACATCTTTCAGGCTGCTTCCCTGCCGTCGCCGCCCAGGGTCTGCCTGAGAACCTCCGTCACATGTTTGACCGGAACGATCTCCAGAGCTTCGAGTACTTCCGGCGCCACATCTCTTAGGCTGTCGACGTTCTCATCGGGAATGAATACCTTCTTGACGCCCGCCCTCTGGGCTGCCATGAGCTTCTCGGGCAGGCCGCCGATGGGCATGACATCGCCGCGCAGGGATACCTCGCCTGTCATGGCGATCGTGGGATCCACGGGGATATCATTGACAAGGCTTGACAGAGCCGTTGTCAGGGTTATGCCGGCCGAAGGGCCGTCCTTGGGCACAGCACCCTCGGGAACATGGATGTGCAGGTCATTCTCCTCAAAGAGCTTCACCTTGTCAGGGTAGAGCTTCTTGACCAGGCTTATGGCAAGCTGGGCGGACTCCTTCATAACGTCTCCCAGCTGACCCGTGATCTGGATCTTGCCGCTTCCCTTTGTGAACATGGTCTCTATAAAGAGGATCTCTCCGCCCACAGCAGTCCAGGCGAGGCCTGTGACGATGCCGGGCTCCTTTACTTCCTTTACCTTGCCATGGCGGATGGGAACCTGATCCAGATAATCGGGCAGGTCATCGACGCCGATAGAGACCCTCTTCCTCTTGCCGGAGACAAGCTCGACGGCAGCGTGGCGGCACAGGGTCTCCAGTTTCTTCTTCAGGCCCCTGACCCCGGCCTCCATGGTATAGCTGTTTATGATATCGTCTATGGCATCGTCCGTCAGCCTCAGAGCCCCGGGAGCTATGCCGGTCTTCTCCTTGGCCTTGGGCAGAAGATGCTTCTTGGCTATGGAAAACTTCTCCAGCGGTGAATAGCCGGGGAAGCGGATCATCTCCATCCTGTCAAGCAGGGGGGAGGGAATGGTATCTGTCGTGTTGGCCGTGCAGATAAAGAGAACATCGGACAGATCGTAGGGCACGTTCATGTAGTGATCCGTAAATGTATTGTTCTGTTCGGGATCCAGCACTTCCAGCAGGGCGCTTGAGGGATCGCCGTTGTAGCTCATGGAAAGCTTATCCACTTCATCGAGCACCACAACCGGGTTCGAGACCCCGCTCTTCTTGATCCCGTCCATGATCCTGCCCGGCATAGCGCCTATGTATGTCCTCCTGTGGCCCCGGATCTCCGCCTCGTCCCTGACGCCGCCCAGACTGATGCGGACATATTTCCTTCCCAGGGCATCGGCAATGCTTTTCCCGATGCTGGTCTTGCCGGTGCCGGGGGCGCCGACAAAGAGCAGGATAGAACCGGACTGCTTCTTGTTCAGGGCCATAACGGCCAGATGCTCCAGAATCCTGTCCTTGACCTTCTTCAGGCCGTAGTGGTCGCGGTCGAGGATCTTCTTTGCCTTGTTCAGGTTTATCCTGCCGACCGGCTCCTTCTTCCATTCCAGGCTTGTTACAAAATCCAGGTAATCATAGAGCATGCCGTACTCGTGGCCGTCCTGGCCTTCCTGTTTAAAGCGCAGAAGAACGTTCTCGGCCTCCTTGCGGGCCTCCTCGTTCATGCCGGCCTCCTCTATCTTCTTCTCGAATCTCCTGGCATCCGTGATATTCTCCGGGTGCATCTGGTCGAGCTGATCCTGCAGATACCTGATCTGGCGCTTTAAGGCGTCCTCCCGGTAGAGCTTCTGCGTGTCTTCCTGCTGGGCCTGCTCGGCTTCATTACCGACCTCGGAGGCAGCCATAAAGCCTCTGACGGCCTTCTCTATCAGGTCGGCCCTTTCCTCCTGTGAGTCCGCTGCCAGGATATCATACTTTTCCTGATTGGAAATGCTGAGGAAGGGGGAGAGGCCTACGACTACTTCATTGAGGGAGTGCCACTGCATGATAAATCCTCTTGCCATCAGTCCCCACTGGTAGTCGTTCACATATTCGAGCAGGAGCTTGCGCAGGGACTCCAGCCGGATCCTGGCCGCGTTCTCTGCCAGATCCTCTACCTCGGGGCGGACGGACGTTATGATCTCCGGCCCCGGGAGGATATCTTCTATCGTGACCCGGCTGTGGGTCTCCACATTGATGCCGCCCTTTTCATCTATAGACAGGACCTTGCCGCTGACGCCGATGGGATAGTAGGAACCCTCCTTGAATTCTTCCGGCAGGGAAGACTGGTCCGCGCCATCCTTGAGTATGACGAAGATAACGCTCTCTCCTGTCTGCACTTCTTTTATATCCAGCTGATCCAGCAATTCATTTTTAAAGTAAAGTTTCACATTCGGCAGAATGACTGTATTGTAAATAGGTATGATCACCATGTTTCCACCTCCGGTATATCTGAAATCTTTCGATATCTGCTGTTCTATTCACCTTATAACAGGCTAATTAGGCAGGATAACTATACCATGTTTTGCTAGCACTGTCAATAGGTGAGTGCTAAAAGAAACCGGAGAGGAAGACCCGTCCTGCCTTTTACACAAATATTATAGAAAAAATGCTCATAATTTTACATAAATATTATGAAAATAGCCGTATTATCGCACAATAATTGTCAGGCCTGTGTTATAATATCGGTAAGGATTTTGATCAGTATTGCATCTGATGCAAGGAGGAAATTATGAAAAAGATGAAGATGATGGCGGCAGCGCTTACGGCGGCAATGGCATTTTCCATTGCGGCAGTACCGGCACTCCCGCAGAATACAGCTTACGCGGCAGCCAAGACGGTAAAGGCAAACAAGAAATATAAGAAGGCCAAGACTGTCAAGAAGGGCACAACAAAGGTAAAATGCCCCAAGGGGGAGGCCCAGACACAATATTATGTAAAGTTTAAGGCTCCCAAGACAAAGACATATACCTTTGTCTTCAAGCACTATGATGACGGCTTCAAGGGCGGTGAGAGCGTAAACTGCGGCTCTTTCTATATCCGTTATGTCCGCAGAGGACGTCTGGACTATAAGCAGTTTAAAACGACCACAAATAATAAAGAGGTCAGGAAAAAATCTATTTTCACAGATTCACTGGGAACAGATGAGTGGAAGAAATATTCAGCTGAGCACAATTTCCCTATGGGTACAGGCACAAGGGAATACGCAAAGCTCAAACTGAAAAAGGGCAGCACGGTCTATGTAGGGTCTTCTTTTACAGGTGAGAAGGCTTACAGCTATCAGGTCACCATTAAGTGATGAAGTTTAGGTCATTTCCGGGGCTCAGAGAGATATTTCTCTGGGTCCTTTTCTTATAGGGGCCCGGGTCGGGGTCATTGCAAAAACATTCATTTCAGTTTATACTTACAGTATACTGCACAGATACAGCAGACAGAGGATGGAGTGATATGGAGGATAAGAGGAAGAAGGGTTCGCTCGCCGACAGCTTTAAATATGCGTTTATTGGTATTTTTACCTGCGTCAGGCAGGAGAGGAATATGAAGATCCATTGCGGCGCAGCGGCTCTTGTCACACTGGCGGGGATATTTCTTAAGATATCTCTTCGTGAGTGGATGGAATGTCTTATCCTGTTCGGCCTTGTCATGTCGCTTGAGATGGTGAACACGGCAATTGAGGCCGTTGTCGATCTTGTGACAGATGAGTACCAGCCGCTTGCCAAGGTCGCCAAGGACGTGGCGGCGGGAGCCGTGCTGATCGCGGCGATCATTGCCGCCATTATCGGGTGCATTATATTTCTGCCTAAGCTGGCAGCCCTCTTTTGATGCCGCGCTTCGGAAAAGCCGCGCGTGGATTGAAACAAACAAGGAGCTTCACAGTCAGATCATTTTACCATGAAGGAGGTAGTACCATGGAAAAATTCGGAGACGGTTTAAAGAAGATCGTACTTGCAGGTATCGGAGCAGTTGCGGCTACGAGTGAGAAGTCACAGGAGCTCATTGATAATCTTGTCAAGAAGGGCGAGATCACCGTTGAGCAGGGCAAGGTCCTTAATCAGGAGCTCAAGCACAACATTAAGTCCAAGGTCGATGAGGCCAAGGAGAATGTGAAGAACAAGAAGAGAGAAGCTTCCGAGAATTACCGCAGCAAGGAGATCGCTGATATCATACGAGATATGTCTGCGGAGCAGATCGCCCAGCTTCAGGTCATCCTGGAGAAGATAAAGGCAGAAGGGGCAGGCAAGGCTGAGGCTGAGACTGAGCCTGAGGAAGAGACCGTTGAGGGTGAGGCTGAGGCAGTTGAGGAAGAGGCTCCTGAGCAGGCAGAAGAGAAGGATACAGACGAAGAGTAAAGGGAACGTTATCTAGTGGAGAATAAAAAGAGCCAGGAAGCTGAGGCTCAGAAAAAAAGCGGCTCCAGGCTTCTGGAGATCACCAGGATCCTTCGCAGACACGAAGTGGTCAGAGGTATGACACCGGTAAAACTGCGTGAGATCCTGGAGGATCTGGGGCCTACTTATATTAAGCTGGGACAGCTTCTGTCCACCCGATCGGATATCATGCCCAAGGAATACTGCGACGAGCTGATGAAGCTTCGGTCGGATGTTCCGCCTATGCCTTTTTCCGAGGTCATAGAGGTGATAGAAGAGTCCTACGGCCTGCCCTGGGAGGATGTTTTCCGGTATATAGAGAACAGACCGCTGGGCTCAGCGTCCATAGCCCAGGTGCACCGCGCCCGGCTGGTGAACGGCGATGATGTCGTCGTAAAGGTCCAGCGCAAGGGAATTTACGATATCATGAAACGCGATATCGGCCTTTTGCACAAGGCGGTCAAGCTCGTGCCTGTTCCCGCCATAAAGAGCGTGCTGAACCTGGATATGGTCCTGGACGAGCTGTGGGTCGTCACCCAGGAGGAAATGAATTTCCTCACGGAAGCCTCCAATATGGAGGAGTTCGCCAGCAGGAACAGGGATGTGGCCTTTATAGACTCTCCTAGGCTCTACCGCCAGTATACGACGGAACAGGTTCTGGTCATGGAGTACATAGACGGTCTCCAGATTGACGACGTGGAAGGTCTGAAGGAGAACGGATACGATCTCGATGAGATAGCCGAGAAGATGGTCGACAACTATGTCAAGCAGGTGCTGGACGACGGATTCTTTCACGCGGACCCGCATCCGGGCAACTTAAGAGTCCGCGGGGGCCAGATCGTTTACATAGATATGGGTATGATGGGCCGCCTGTCCCGGAGGGACTGCGGGCTGGTCGGCGACGCCGTGAAGGGGATCGCTGAGGACGATATCGGACAGATCCAGGACGCCCTGGTAGCCCTGGGGAATTTTTCCCAGAGGCCGGACCAGACAAAGCTTTACAGCGACCTGTCGGATATCATGACCCGCTATGGCAGCCTTGATTTCGGTCAGATCGATATTGTTAAGATCATGACGGAACTCATGAACATGCTCAAGAACAACAACGCGGGCATGCCCCATGGCTTTACCCTGCTGGTCCGCGGCCTGACGCAGATGGAAGGAGTTCTGACCGTCATAAGTCCGGACCTGAGCATTGTGAAGATAGCCTCGACCCGGATGCAGCAGAAGGTATTTGACGTTCACAATATCCGCGGCAGCCTGAAGAACAGCGGCATAGATGTGATGATGTCGGCCAAGAACCTTGTAACGCTGCCGACGTTGGCGGCCAAGATCCTGAGAAATTATCAGAAGGGCCAGACAAGGATCAATCTGGAACTGCATTCTTCGACGGAACTGACGGTGCTTCTGCACCATCTGGTGCGAAACCTTGTCATAGGCATATGCATTGCCGGACTTTTGATAAGCTCCAGCATCATCTGTACGACGGATATGTGGCCAAAGGTGCTGGGGATCCCGCTCTTGGGCGCGGCAGGATTTTTCACCGCTCTTATCGTATCGCTCTATGTTGTGCTGAGGTATTTTATCAGGAAGCACAGGAACAAGAAGAAGTAGGCGCAGGAGACAGGATATGGAATACTGGGACATTTATGACAGAAATAAGAAGAAGACCGGCCGGACGATGAAGCGCAACGACTGGAATATGAAGGACGGGGATTATCATCTCTCCGTCCTTGGCCTTGTCAGGCGCTCTGACGGCAGATTTCTCATAACAAGGCGCAAGCTGGACAAGGAGTGGGCGCCCGGCTGGTGGGAGGTGCCCGGCGGCGGCGTGAGGGCCGGGGAGAGCTCTTTTGAGGCTGTCGTCCGCGAGGTGGCCGAGGAGACCGGCCTTGACGTGAGAGACTGCCCGGGCGGGTTTGCCTTTGATTACCGCAGGGACAATCCCCAGGAGAAGAACAATTATTTTGTGGATATCTACATTTTCCAGAAGGACTTCGACCCGGCTGACATCCACCTGCAGGAGGAGGAGACGACAGCCTGGAAGGCGGCAGATCTTGAGGAGATCCGGCAACTGGCCGGCCAGGGAATTTTCCTCCACTATGACAGCATCCGGCAGGCCTTTGAGCGGCCCCAGACCATGAAGGAGAGGCTGGACCGGCAGTTCGCGTTCATCCGCGAGATAGACAAGGAGAAGTTTGTCAGCCGCCAGACCTATGTTTCCGACGGCAGCCGCATGGAAAATGACGCGGAGCATGCCTGGCACATGGCTGTCATGGCTTATCTGCTGTCCGATTATTCCAATGAGAAGATAGACGTCCTGCACACGGTCATGATGCTGCTCATCCATGATCTTGTCGAGATATACGCCGGCGATACCTACGCCTATGACGAGCAGGGCCACAAGACTCAGAAGAAGCGGGAGACGGATGCCGCAGACAGGCTCTACAGCCTTCTGCCCGAAGACCAGGCCGCAAAGCTGCGGGATCTCTGGGATGAGTTTGAGGCCTGGGACAGTCCGGAGGCCAGATTTGCCCATGTCATGGACAATCTCCAGCCCCTCATGCTAAATGCTGCGACGGGCGGAAGATCCTGGAAGGAGCACGGCATCCATCTGAGCCAGCCCCTGGGGCGCAACGCCCGGACAGCGGAGGGCTCCTATAAGCTCTGGGATTACGCTTTTGATAATTTTATCAGGCCCAGTGTCGAGAACGGCGTGCTCAAGGATGATACCGGGGATGCCGGGGAGTGACGGCTGCCTGGCCGCCATTTTGGCGGGCCCGCCAATAGCTTGATTTTTTGTCTTTTCCCTGGCGGCCGCCACACACATGATTTCTTCTGGCGGGCGCAAAGATTCCATCTGAGCCCTTTTTGCCGCATATATACCACAAACTTGACTTTTCTTCTGGCCGGCGGCATCCATTTGCCGGTATTTGCCGATTATGGACGTATCTTAATGAGCTGCCGGGGGGCATGGCATCCATTTCAGTGTTTATTGCCGATTATGGACGTATGCCAGCCGGCTATTTCCGGCGCACTTGGCGTCCATATTCCTCTTTTAGGTGCGCTGTGGATGCCATTAGTCCTGAATTCAGACTAATTATGGCATCTTTATTTGCCATTTTCTTCGATGTGGACGTATTTCGAATCCGCGCCGATTTTATCCCAAAAAGGGCCGGGAATGCGCTGTTATTCCCGGCCAGAAATATGATGTTGTATGTCCAAACGCATGAGAAGCGCCGCACATCTATCGGCAGCAGAGCCATATAAAGTCCTCACTGCGTTCGGACGGGGCTCTGCGCAGGTCATAAGGAATCTCCCGTCCTTGCGGACGGTACCCCCTTATGGTATCGGGTAGCAGAGCCATATAAAGTCCTCACTGCGTTCGGACGGGGCTCTGCGCAGGTCGCAGGGATTCTTCCCAATCTGCGATTGGGCCCCTCCCTGCGACAAGTATTACATACAAGTGTATCCGCCGTCTACGGGGATGATGGCTCCGGTTGTGTAGGTGGAGTTTCTGGATGAGAGGTAGACTACGGTGGTGTCAAGTTCGCCTTCTCTGCCGTATCTTTCCAGAGGGATCATGGTTCTTGCGTTTTCCTGGAAGAATTCGGAGTTGAGGGTTTCTTCTGTGAGCGGTGTGTAGAAGTATCCGGGGCAGATCGCGTTTACCGTGATGTCATACTTGCCCCACTCTGCCGCGAGGGCTCTTGTGAGGTTGACAACGCCGCCCTTTGCTGCGTGGTAGGGCGCGCTGCCGGCGATCTTGTTGCCTACGAGGCCGTACATGGAAGCGATGTTGATGATGCGGCCGTATCTTGCGGGGATCATAGCCTGGTTGGCAACGGCTCTGGCGAGCTTGAATGTACCGAAGAGGTCTATATCAAATTCGTTCTGGAACTGGGCGTCTGTGATATTCTCAGCAGCTGCGACAGCGCCGGTTCCTGCGTTATTGACAAGGATATCGATCCTTCCGAAATGGTCTAAGGCTTCCTTGACGGTTTCCTCTACTCTCTCTGTATTCGTGATATCGCACTGGAGGGGGAGTGTCTCCACCTCGTACTTATCGGAAATTTTTTTGCAGACTTCCTGGAGCTTGTCAAGCCTTCTTGCGATAGCTACGATCTTGCAGCCCTCATTCGCGAGCGCATTCGCCATCTGAACGCCAAGACCGCCGGAGCATCCGGTTACGATTGCTACATTTTCGGAAATGTCAAAAATTCTCTGAAACATAGTATCCTCCTGAATGTTAATTCGTTAACAACTTTGGTTAACCAAATAATATCTTATTTCTTCATCCTTTGTCAAGCAAGTATGAAATTATATACAATAATAGTTTGCAGAAGTTTCCAATTGCCCATCTGACCCCTGCAGTCCTGTTTTTTACCCACAATATGTGGTAATATGTCGTAAGGAGGGGCCCATACGAAGTATGGGAAGATTCCTTGCGACCTGCGCAGACCGGATCCGAACGAAGTTCGGAGTTAAATCGGTCTGCAACATATAATAATATGTCGTAAGGAGGGGCCCATACGGAGTATGGGAAGATTCCTTGCGACTTGCGCAGACCGCGGGGATTTATTGAGATATATTATCAGGTGGTAACACAGATGAGTCAGAGATACAGGAATTATATAGGAGTTTTTGATTCCGGCGTGGGCGGGATCAGCATACTCAAGAAGATGAAGGAGCTTCTGCCGCAGGAAGATTTTCTCTTCTTCGGGGATTCGGCAAATGCCCCCTACGGCGAGAAGACGCCCGGCCAGGTGCTCGCCCTGTCTGAGCGGATCGCCAGGGGAATGATCGATGACGGCGTCAAGGCGATCGTCATAGCCTGCAACACGGCGACAAGCGCGGCGGCAGCCTATCTGAGGGACAGCTATCCCCAGCTCCCCATTGTCGGCGTGGAGCCGGCGATCAAACCGGCGGCGGAAGCATTTCCAAACGGCAGGATCCTTGTCATGGCGACGGAGATCACCCTGGAGCTGGAGAAGTTCCGCAACCTGTCGAAGAGGCTGGCTGGGAAGGCGGATTTTATCCCTGTCAAATGCATAGGGCTGGCCGGGCGCATAGAGGAGGGGAGGCTTCATGATCCCGATCTGATGGATCTGCTCCACAGCCTTCTGGACCGGTACGCAGGCCGGGTGGACGCCGTCGTCCTGGGCTGCACGCATTATCCCTTTATTGCAGACCAGATCAGGCAGGTGCTGGGGGATCTGCCCCTTTTTGACAGCGCAGACGGCACGGCCAGGGAGCTGAGGCATGTGCTTGAGATGAGAGGCCTGATAAAGGATGCCGGCTCCGAGGGAAGGACGGTGCTGCTCTCCAGCAGGGATACCCCGGAAGAACTGGAGCTTTACAGACGCTTTTTCAAGGCGCGGATCCCTTACTGATCTGCGGATAGAAAATATAGGGCAGGAGAAAAGAATGGCAGAGGGATTTTTGCCGGTCTGCAGGCAGGATATGGAAGAAGCCGGCCTGGATCAGCTGGATTTTGTATATGTGTGCGGGGACGCTTACGTCGATCATCCCAGCTTCGGGAGCGCCATCATAAGCCGGGTGCTCGAAGACAGGGGCTACACGGTCGGCATGATCTGCCAGCCCGACTGGCGGGATGAAAGGAGTGTCTGCGTTCTGGGAAAGCCCAGGCTGGGATTTTTGGTCTCATCCGGCAATATGGATTCTATGGTCAACCATTATACGGTCGCAAAAAAGCGCAGGCATCAGGACGCCTACAGCCCGGGCGGGGTCATGGGAAAAAGGCCGGACCGGGCGGTCATCGTCTACTGCAACCTGATCCGCAAGACCTATAAGGATACTCCCATCATCATAGGCGGACTGGAGGCCAGCCTGCGGCGGATGGGGCATTACGACTACTGGGACAATAAGGTGAGAAGATCCATCCTGCTCGACTCGGGCGCCGATCTCATATCCTACGGCATGGGTGAGAGGAGCATCGTCGAGATAGCGGATGCCCTGGCAAGCGGCCTGAAGGCCGGCGAGCTGACATTTATCAGGGGCACGGTCTACAAGACAAGGGATAAGGATGACGTAGAGGACGCGGTCCGTCTGCCTGATTTTGAGGCCATAAAGAGTGATAAGAGGGCTTATGCAAAAAGCGTCGCCCTTCAGTACGAGAATACAGACCCCTTTCAGGCCCGGCGGATCTATGAGACGTACGACGGGGCTCTTTTTGTGGTGCAGAACCCGCCTGCCCTGCCCCTTTCTACCATAGATATGGACGATGTCTATGCCCTGCCCTATATGAGGACCTGGCATCCCATGTACGATAAGGAGGGCGGGATCCCGGCCCTGGAAGAGATCCGCTTCAGCCTGACATCAAACCGCGGCTGCTTCGGCGGCTGCAGCTTCTGCGCCCTGACATTTCACGAGGGGCGGATCGTCCAGGCAAGAAGCCATGAGTCTATCATAAATGAGGCAAAAATGTTTCTGGCAGATCCCCATTTTAAGGGCTACATCCATGACGTAGGCGGTCCTTCGGCGGAATTTCGCGCGCCGGCCTGCAAAAAACAGCTGAAACACGGAGCCTGCCGGGATAGGCAGTGTCTCTGGCCGCAGCCCTGCCCCAGCCTCCGGGTCGACCACAGCGATTATCTGCAGCTTCTGAGGAAACTCAGAGATCTGCCCGGCGTGAAAAAGGTATTTGTCCGCTCCGGCATCCGCTTTGACTACCTGATGGCGGACAAGGACAAGACGTTTTTGCGGGAACTCTCCCGCTATCATATCAGCGGCCAGCTCCGGGTGGCCCCGGAGCATATTTCCGATCATGTCCTCTGCCGCATGGGCAAGCCGGGCGTTAAGGTCTACGATGCTTTCATCCGGGAGTTTGAGAAGGTAAACAGGCAGCTGGGCAAGGACCAGTATGTCGTGCCCTATCTCATGTCCTCCCACCCCGGGTCCACCATGAAGGACGCCATAGCCCTGGCCGAGTACGAGAAAAAAGCCGGGATCAATCCCAGGCAGGTCCAGGATTTTTATCCTACCCCGGGGACCATATCGACCTGCATGTATTACACGGGCATAGACCCGCGCGATATGTCGCCGGTCTATGTGGCTTCGGACCCCCACGAGAAGGCCATGCAGAGGGCCCTCATCCAGTTCGCGTCGCCGGACAATTACGACCTGGTCAGGGAGGCCCTGCTCCGGGAAGGCCGGAAAGATCTGATCGGCTTTGGCCCGGCCTGTCTCATTCCGCCCAGGAAGGGCGCCGGACACAGGAAAAATAAAGGCCGGATAAAAAATATAAAAAAAGTATAATTTTGGTATTGACAAATATTTCTTAAAGGAGTAAAGTACAAGTCAAGAACAAAGGCGTTTGGAAATATAATCCAAATGCTTTTTTATGTTCTAAGTACTGCCAGCGGGTCCTCCCCGGGAAAGGCCGACAGGCAGGACATAATTTTTGAGAGATTCGTAGACAAAGGCGTCTGCAGGATAGGATTCTATCTGCAGGCGCTTTTTTATTTAGGGAGGGAGTTGTGATTTATGGAGATTAGCTTCACCACAGTTGCTTGGGTTCTTATTGGTGCAGCGCTGGTATACTTCATGCAGGCAGGATTTGCGCTTTGCGAGGCAGGTCTTACAAGAGCGAAGAATACCGGAAACATTCTGATGAAAAACATGATGGACTTTTGTATTGGTACTCCGTGTTACTGGCTGGTCGGCTTCGGAATCATGTTCGGAGGCCTTGGGCCGATCATCGGAGGATTTGATCCTTTGATCCGCGGTTCCTACACAGCAGACAACAGCGTCGTACCGCAGACCATGCCGCTCTGGGCATACGCAATATTCCAGACCGTCTTCTGCGCGACGGCAGCCACGATCGTTTCCGGATCCATGGCAGAGCGTACCAATTTCAAAGCCTACTGTGTATATTCCGCAGCGATCTCACTTTTCTGCTATCCCATCAGCGGTCACTGGATCTGGGGCGGCGGCTGGCTCTCTAACCTCGGCTTCCATGATTTCGCAGGAAGCACCTGTGTACATATGGTCGGCGGCGTTATCGCCTGCCTGGGCGCAGCCATGTTAGGACCCCGTATCGGAAAGTACGGCAAGGACGGCAAGGCAAGAGCGATTCCCGGCCACAACATGACGGCAGCAGCCCTGGGCGTATTTGTCCTCTGGTTCTGCTGGTTCGGATTCAACGGCGCGTCAACCGTAGCCATGGACAGCGTAGAGTCTGCTACAACAGCCAGCCTGGTATTCTTCAACACGAACCTGGCAGCAGCAGTTGCAACAGTTGTAACCATGATCTTCACATGGTTCCGCTATGGCAAGCCTGATGTTTCCATGACATTCAACGCAGCACTTGCAGGTCTCGTAGCTATCACAGCTCCCTGCGACTGCGTATCACCGGTAGGAGCATTTTTCATAGGACTCGTAGCAGGATTCCTGGTAGTATTCAGCGTAGAATTCTTCGATAACAAGGCAAAGATCGATGATCCCGTCGGTGCCGTATCCGTACATATGGTAAATGGTATCTGGGGCACCATAGCAGTCGGCCTCTTCTCAACAGGCGATGACGGCGTCGGCGTCGGCCTCTTCTATGGCGGCGGCCTTAGGCAGCTCGGCGTTCAGGCCCTGGGCGTTGTATCCGTAGCAGCTTACACCCTGATCGTTATGTTTATCGTATTCAAGCTGATCGACAAGTTCATCGGCCTCCGTGTTCCGGCACAGGTTGAGATAGATGGTCTTGATATCCATGAGCATGGCCTTGCAAGCGCTTACTCAGGATTCGCGATCTCCGATGTAACAGATATGACAATGGATGTAAATGAGAACACTGACCTTGGCGAAGACAATTACGATCTCGCCGATGAGGCCAGGAGAAATGCAGCCGTCAAGGTGGAGAGAGAACCTTCGCCGGCTCCTGAATATGACACCGGCATGCATAAGATTTCCATCATCTGCCGTCTGTCCAAGTTTGACGCTCTCAAGAAAGCCCTCAACGAGGTCGGTGTTACCGGCATGACGATGACTCAGGTCATGGGCTGCGGCATCCAGAAGGGTACCACAGAGAAATACCGTGGTGTTCCCGTTGACGCGACTCTCCTTCCCAAGGTAAAGGTAGAAGTCATCGTGGGCAAGATCCCTGTTGACAATGTCATAGAGACAGCAAAGAAAGCGCTTTACACCGGTCATATCGGCGACGGCAAGATCTTCGTATACAATGTAACCCGTGTCGTAAAGGTACGTACAGGCGAAGAGGACAGAGCAGCCCTTGCCGATGTAGAGTAAACATTTATTAACCAAAGACTCCTGATAAAACTTTTTAATAGCAAGAGGGCCGGCATCAGCCATGCAAATGACTGACGCCGGCTTTTCTTCTATCTGTAAAGAGACTGAGCGCTATGAGTTCATTTGTGCTATACTGGTAATAGTCTACAGAGGAGAAATGCTGATGAACTACGTTGTTGTTGATTTCGAGTGGAACCAGAGCATGGGCGGCAGAGATGCCATGCGCAAAAGGGTACCCTTCGAGATCATAGAGATAGGGGCTGTGCTGCTGGATGAGGACCTGAATGAGATAGACAGGTTCAGCCAGACCGTGCGCCCGAAGATATACAGGAAGCTGCACAGGATCACAAAGGAGCTCACGGGGATCACACAGGAAGAGCTGGACGCGAGCGACCCCTTCTCCTATGTGCTGGTCGACTTCATGCTCTGGTGCGGGAATGACTTCACATTCTGCACCTGGGGCAACACAGACCTGATCGAGCTGCAGCGGAACATGAAATATTATCACCTGGATGACCTGCTGCCCGGCCCCATCAAGTATTATAATGTACAGAAGCTTTTTAGGGAGCTTGTCATGCCCCAGCAAAGGAGCGCCGCCCTGGAGACAGCCATAGAATACCTGGGGATCCCGGAGAACGAGAATTTTCACAGGGCAGTCAACGACGCCGCCTACACGGCTGCCGTTATGAGGCATCTGGATATGGAGGCAGCCAGCCGGCTTTTTTCCGTGGATTATTACCAGAATCCCAAGTCAAGAGCCCAGGAGATCCACATCACATACGACAAATATTATAAATTCATTTCAAAAGAATTTTCCGGCAGGGAGGAGGCTCTGGCGGACAGGGAGGTCAGGGCTCTGCGCTGCTACAAGTGTGACAATGATGTCAAGATAAAGATCCGCTGGTTTTCCGGCAAGTCCCACGCCTATTACTGTCTGGGCTATTGCCCGGTCCACGGCTGGATCCGGGGCAAGATCCGCATAAAGAAGACAGATGAGAACCGCACATACGTCGTCAAGACCGTAAGGATCATAGAAGAGGAGAGAGCCCAGAAGATCCGCCATATGAAGGAAGAGATCGCGGACAAGAGGCGGGAGCGCCGCCATACAGAATAAAAACTGCTGCACAGGCATTCGTGCAGCAGTTAATTTTTTTGATCATTTTTGATTTTTCTTTGATCTTTTTTTGCGCATCTTCCTGTAGCGGCGCCTGTGGACGCTGCGGTGGATGACTCCCCTGAGCCAGATGATGATAAGGCTCAGCACGAGGAAGACTAAGAGCAGGATGGCAAAGGAATAGGGGATGTGCTTTATGAAGGCACTGATCGCCCGATCCTTCAGGGAGGAGAAGAAGGCGGAGGGCGACTGGGTAAATTCCTTAAGGCCTGACCGGATATTCTCCATGGCCGCCTTTCCCTTATCCTGGCCGGCGGACGCGGAAGAACTGCTGCCCGGTGTCTGGATCAGGGAAATGGACGTCTTGTCCCCCTGGGATGTCTTCTCCTCAGAGGCAGAGGCGGCAGAGGATGTCTGATCCTGAGCGGGGGAAGGGTCGGCGCCGAAGGCAGCCTCGTTCATCTGCTTTCCCTCGGGACTTTCTGCCAGTTTGTCGATGGCCTCGCGGGGGTAGGTCTTGAAGACGTAGTCGCACAGGGTCTTTGTATCCGAATAGATATGGCCGTTATTGTTGTCGAGGACGACGCAGACCAGAGTCGTGCCGCCGGACTCCATGTAGGTGACCAGGGTGTTGTTGGCCTGGGGCGTATAGCCGGTCTTGCCGCCGATGCAGCGGTCGTCGTGGTAGGACGTGGCGGCTATCATGCGGTGCTTGTGGTAGAGTTCAAAGCCCTCCGGCCGCCGGTCTGTTTTTACCTTATAATATGTGGTCCCGGTTATCTTGCGGAAGGTATCGTTTAAGATGGCCGCCCGGGAGATGAGGGCCATATCTCCGGCCGTCGTATAATGCTTTTTGTTGTGGAGGCCGTTTGTCGTCACGAAGTGAGTGCGGGTGCAGCCCAGAGACTTTGCCTTCTCGTTCATCATGTCGGCAAACTTATCTGCAGAGCCGGCGATCTGGATGGCGGCCTGGTTGCAGACCTCGTTGGCCGAGACGAGCAGAATGCAGTAGAGGGCCTGCCTGACGCTGAGCGATTCTCCGGTCTCCATGGCTACGTTCATATCGCTCCACCGGTCTATGTCATTCCAGCAGTCGTCTGTGAAGGTGATCTTGTCCTTCAGATTCATGTTCTCTATCATAAGGAGGGCGGTCATGATCTTCGTGATGCTTGCCGGATAACGCCTTTTTTCGGGGTTCTTGTAATAGAGGACCTGGCCCGTTTTTGCGTCCATCACGCAGGCTGCTCTGGAATAGATGGCTGTGTCCTGGGTGGAGACCTTGTCACTTTTTTTGTTCCTGGCAGGCGCCTGCGTTTCGGCGGCAGTCTGTGAGGAAGAGCCCGAGGAGGCGGCCTGTGCATAGGCCGGTCCCGGCGTAGCCGAGATCAGCAAAAAGAAAACCATTATGCCGGCAAATATTTTTCTCATCATAACCCTCTCAAAAATCACATGAATTCTATGAATAATACTAATTGATTTGCGCTGAAAAGTCAATGCGGGCGGCGGGGGTCCGGGAGGCCGTGAGTGGGAAAGCTGTTGAAATTATCTCTCGTTGTGTTAAACTTTATTAAATAAGTATTTCAAGAATAGGATATAGATGATAAAATGGACAGAAACACGATTTTGGAAAAACTGCATCAGATCAATGAGCGGGATACATTTTTTTATGAAAACGGCATGAGGGTCCTGGATGCCGGTGAGGGGTGGGCTGTGTCCGGCATGAAGGTTGAGCCGAAGCATCTCAACCCTCTCGGGGTCGTCCACGGCGGCTGCCTCTTCGCCATCGCGGATTCCACGTCCGGGGGAGCTGCCAACACTCTGGGCAGCTGCGGCCCTACGATCAGCGGCGATGTCTATTTCCTGCGGCCGGTCGCCGGCGCGAAGGAGATCACCTGTCAGGCCAGGGTGGTAAAGCGGGGACGTCATATTGTCGTCGTTGACTGCAGCATAAAGGATGACAGGGAGAGGGAAGTCTTCAAGGCTACATTGCAGTACATGGTTCTGGAAGAAGCAGACCCTTCCGCCAGCCCGTTCAAGAGGCTTACAGAATTTGATAATGTTTAAGATCAGGCCGCAGGGGCGGTCTTTGGGAGGTATTATATGATGACAGGGGCAGAGGTTTTAGTCAGATGTCTCGAGGCCGAGGGCATAGACAAGGTCTTCGGCTATCCGGGTGTTACAGTCTGTCCGCTTTTTGACGCTATATATGATTCTGATATCAGGCTCATTCTTGTCAGACAGGAGCAGAACGGCGGACATATGGCCAGCGGATGCGCAAGGGTTTTGAAGAAGCCTTCAGTCTGCATAGCGACGTCAGGGCCGGGGGCAACGAATCTGATCACGGCCCTGGGCACGGCCTATGCGGACAGCATACCGATCGTGGCCATAACGGGTCAGGTTTCCACAGACCTCATGGGAAGAGATGTTTTCCAGGAGGCGGATATCACGGGCAGCGCGGAGCCCTTTGTAAAATACAGCTATGTCGTGCGGGACGCGAAGGATCTGCCCCGCATTATAAAGGAAGCATTTCACATTGCCTCTACGGGCAGGCAGGGTCCGGTCCTGATCGATCTGCCCATAGATATCCAGCAGGCAAAGATAGAATATAAGCCGGCGGGCCCTGTGAACATCAGGGGTTATAAGCCTACGGTCAAGGGCAACAGCCTGCAGATCAAGAAGGTCATTGATACGCTGAAGAAGGCGAAGAAGCCTCTCATCTGCGTGGGCGGGGGCACGATCCTGGGCGATGCCGAGGCGGAGGTCAGGCTCTTTGCGGAGCTCCACGGCATCCCTGTTGTCTCGACCATGATGGGGATAGGCGTCATGCCGACAAGCTCGCCTCTTTACCTGGGCATGCTGGGGGAGAACGGGAAGCCCTACGCCAATTATGCGGTCTCCGAGTGCGATGTTTTCATGCTGGTGGGAGCCAGGGTGGCCAACCGGGCAGTCGTCAGGCCCTACAGGCTGGAGCGCAGGGATACGGCTATCATCCACATCGACGTGGATCCGGCTGAGATCGGCAAGAATCTGGGGACGACCATTCCTTTGGTCGGCGATGTGAAGATTATTTTCAGCAAACTGCTGGAATTTTCCTTTGAGAGCGACTACAGTGAGTGGAACTATGATCTGACCATCCGCAAGGCCGCCTATACAGACAAGAGGACCTACAATCCCGAATACGTGGATCCCCGCCTTTTTGTGAGGACTCTGAGCGAGAAGATGGAAGATGACGCTATCTATCTGGCCGATGTCGGCGAGAACCAGCTTTGGTCTGCGGAGAATTATGTCATGAAGAGCGGCCGTTTTATGACATCCGGCGGCTTCGGCACCATGGGCTATTCCCTGCCCGCCGCCCTGGGCGTAAGAGCGGCATTTCCGGACAGGCAGGTCGTGGCCGTGTGCGGGGACGGATCCTTCCAGATGTCCCTCATGGAGCTTGCCACCATGCAGCAGTGGGATCTGCCGGTCAAGATCGTCATCATGCGCAATGGCTATCTCGGCCTTGTGAGGGAGTATCAGCACAGGAGCTACAAGGACCGCTACATCGGCGTAAAGCTTGACGGAAGTCCCGATTTTGAGAAGCTGGCGGCTGCCTATGGGATAGACTATTTCTATCTTCGGGACAATTCTCAGATGGATGAGCGGATCGACAGTTTCCTTAAGAGCCCGGGCGCGGCCATCATGGTCTGCGAGGTTTATCCCTATGATTCAGTAAAGGAGTAATGGAATGAAGGGTATATTTTCAGTTGAAGTAGAAAATAAAGCCGGTGTACTGAGTCATGTTTCGGGTCTTTTTGCCCGGAGAGGCTTCAACATCGACAGCCTGGCCGTTGGCGAGACGGAGGATAAGGACATTTCCAATATGACCATCATTTCCTCGGGCGATGAGAGGGTCATGGAGCAGATAGAAAAGCAGCTCAACAAGAAGATAGACGTCATCAAGGTCCGCCGTTTTTCGGAGAGCAAGGTCGTCACAAGAGAGCTTCTCATGATAAAGGTCACCTACACGAACGCAACCCGGGCGGACATCATGCAGATCTGCAGCATCACGGGCGCCCACATTGTCGACCTGGCTCCCAAGAGCATGGTCATAGAGCTGACGGCCAAGACGAAGAAGGTCGACCGTTTTATAAAGCTCATGCAGCCCTTCGGCATCGTGCAGATTGCGCGGACCGGGGCGGTAGCCATCCAGAGAGAGATCGATTGACAGAATCAGACAGAAAAACTGCCGCCTCCGGAAGGGGACGGGATAAAATGGACACAGCTGCAGGAGGAGAGCTATGAGACTTAGGAATGTGCCCGGCGCGCGGGAGATGATCGCCCAGGATCCCTATTCATCCAACGACGAAGACCAGCAGGCCATGATGAAAGGGCACTGGCAGGAGCATTTTGGAGATCAGGCCCCCCTGCACATAGAGATCGGCATGGGAAAGGGCCGCTTCCTCATGACCCTGGCGGCGATGAATCCGGACATAAATTATGTGGGCATTGAGAAATACTCCAGCGTCCTTGTCCGGGCCATGCGCAAGCAGGAGCAGGAGCAGCTGAGCAATGTGTATTTCCTCCGTATGGAGGCGGAGAATCTCACGGACGTCTTCGACAGGGGCGAAGTCAGCCGCATCTATCTTAATTTCTCAGATCCCTGGCCCAAGGACCGGCACGCCAAGCGGAGGCTGACATCCCGCCAGTTCTGGGACCGCTACAACCAGATCCTGGTCCCCGACGGCAGGGTCATCTTCAAGACCGACAACCGCCCCCTCTTCGATTTTTCCCTGGAGGAGGTAAGGGCCGCGGGCTGGGAGCTGGACGAATACACATTTGACCTCCATGAGCAGGGGAATCCCCCGGGCAATATCATGACAGAGTACGAGGAGAAATTTGTGAGCGAGGGCAAGCCCATCTGCAGGCTGATCGCCCACAGAAATCGATAATTTGTCGTAAGGAGGGACCCATGCGAAGCATGGGAGGATGCCTTGCGACCTGCGCAGACAGGGCCGGGCGCATGTACGATGCGCGTCGGCCCTGTCTGCTTTTTGGTCTAAACGGATGTATGGGAAAATATCTTGACATATGTTTATGTATCTGTTAATCTATTAATAGAGGTTTATTTATAATAAACCAACGTTCCCAAATGTGATTTCCAAATTCAGCAGAAGGTATACTCAAATGAAACAGATTGAACTGGGAGAAGTACAGGAGGCATTTGCCAACATCATATGGGACAATGAGCCGGTGAGATCGGGTGATCTGGTCAAAATCTGCAGCGAAAAACTCAACTGGAAGAAACCCACAACCTATACCGTTCTCCGGAAATTATGTGAAAAAGGCCTTTTCCAGAATACAGACGGCGTCGTCACATCCCTGCTGTCACGCGAGGAATTTTATGCAGCCCGGAGTGAAGCTTTTGTGGAAGATGTTTTTCATGGCTCTCTTCCTGCATTTATCGCTTCTTTTGTTTCTCATAAGAAACTTTCTCAGAAAGACATAGACGAGATCCAGAAACTGATCGACCAGTTAGATGAAGACAAATAAATAAGAACTGCCTGCTGCTTTTGCATCGATCAGATGGGAGGCCGCTTATGAATACTTTCTTTTTGCATTTGCTCAACATCAGTATCTCAGCCAGCTGGCTGATTGCAGCCCTGCTTCTTCTGCGTTTCATTTTTGTGAAAATGGCGCCCCGGTGGACCGTGTGCCTGCTCTGGGTCCTGGCCGGCGCCCGGCTCCTTATGCCTTTTTGGCCGGAAAGTCCCTTTTCTCTGCAGCCTGCAGCCCAGGCAATCCCTGCGGACATTACAGTAAGACAAAATCCCGCCATAGACGCCGGCGTCCCCGCGATAAATGATTTTGTGAATTCGCAGATCCTTGCCGATCTTGCCATCAGGCCGGAGAGCAGGCAAAGACCGGTCCAGACCGCCCTTTCTGTTTCCTCTGTGATATGGGTCTGCGGTCTGCTTGCTTTTCTGCTCTATGCCCTGTATGCTTACTTCTCTCTCAAGAGAAAAACCGCTGTTTCTATCCCAATCTCTCAGGATGTAAGAATAGCAGAGAAGATCGATTCTCCTTTTATTTTCGGAATCATAAAACCGGTCATCTATATTCCTTCCGGTCTGGACAGAAAGTACCTTTCCTTCATTCTGCTGCATGAGAAGGCGCATATCAGGCGGTTCGATCCCTTATGGAAGATGCTCGGTTTTCTTCTTCTTTCCGTCTATTGGTTTAACCCTCTCGTCTGGCTTTCCTACATCCTTTTTTGCAGGGACATAGAGGAAGCCTGTGATGAGCAGGCCATCCGTGATATGGGATCAAATGATAGGAAAAACTATTCTCAGGCTCTGCTTGCCTGCAGCAGTCCTCGCAGAAAAGTCGCGGCATTTCCACTCTCGTTCGGGGAAATAGGGGTAAAAGAAAGGATTAAACATGTGCTGCGTTACCGAAAACCCGGAACCTGGATAACGATCGCAGCTATTGCCGTCTGTGCGGCGGCGGCCGTCTGCTATTTTACCTCTCCGCAAAAATTTATAAAAAAGCCGCCCCAGGATACTTATTTCTATGCAGATACACAGCCCGGCAGACAGAGGCTGCTCTCCCTGTCGCTTGACAGCAGCGGCCGCTTCACGGCATGGTCTGCCGGCGAAAAAGTCCCCCTGGACCAGGGAACCTGGAAATACAGCGGCCATACATTACTGCTGGAAGGCAGCGCTTCCGGAAGCAGCGCAAAATATTACTTCACTGTCTCCGGCAGCAAACTTCTCTTTGACAAAAAGAAATCCTCTGATTTTGCCGGGACAGATCTGCCGGACGTAGCAGCCTTTGCATTTGAGGAGGATGTGATACGCAGCGATGATCGGATCCGGCTCGTGCTGAACGGGATCAGCTATAACAGCCGGATCAATTCCTATGAAATTATCCTTTCTGCAGAGAACAGAAAAAACAGCACAGTCAGTGTTTCCTGCCCGCAGATCACCATAAATGGACAGGTGATCGCGGCAGATTCCGCCGGGACGATCGCCGCAGGGGAAACATCTGATATCCCGCTGCGCTTTTCAGATCAGGATGCTCAGAATGCAGGGATAATGAGTATCGATGATATAAAAAATGCGGGTTTTCAGCTGCTTGTTAACTTTGAAGGAGACTCTCAGCAGATGGAAATAAATAATAACTGGGATGTAGGGGAAGAAAAATAATAATATTCAGCTTTACTCCATGTATATTCATCCCTTCTCAATCAGGCGTTCCATGCTGCAGCCCAAGACTTTCGACAGCCGGTAGAGTGTTTCGGCGCTCGCCTTGTTGATATCTTTCCTTCTCTGCTCATACATCTGGATAGACCGGAGACTCACCCCGGATCTCCTGGCCAGTTCTGCCTGTGTGATGCCATATATTGAGCGGAATCTTTTCAAATTTGTTTCCGGGTAGCAGGCCTTCATCCTCTCTGCCGCGATATCCGCAAATTTTGTAATGTCCGCTTCATGCAGCGGCTCATACATTATTTCCAGGACATCGTACGGAAGCGCCGTAAAAATCTCGCGGTATGTTCTGTCGGAATACCATTGATACCAGGCCGCGGCCCAGCCGATCCAATATTCACGGGATCGATAGAAATGCTCTGCCGGCTCCTCTGATAGCTCTTTTCCGCTTGTCTCATACACGATCTCTATGGCAAGCTCAATGCCGCTTTTCCCGGCCAGATAGGCCGGTTCTCCATTCTCAAGCCTTGCACTGGCAGAGCTGACAAGAAACATCTGCGTAAATTTTTTCCCCGGGATCTCGCATGTATTGACTGCGTAATCAAAAGCATCCCCCAGCGCTGCCTGGGCATGACTCAGATACATTTCGGGGTATGCGTGGATCATCATTTGTCACACCTTCTCTCATGATATCCTGGATATAAAGATCATCGCTCTCTTCTTCCAGCATCTCCTGATACTTTCTGTTTGCTTCGTCATTTCTGTCTTTTCTCCGGGCAAAATAGATATTCTTGTCAACCGTTTCCGCACCCAGGAATTCTAATCTGGAAAATGCATAGTTTGATTTTACCACGATCTGTTCTCCGAGTTTCCCCAGCCTCATTGCCCTGGCCAGCTGACCGACTGAAATCCCGTTATTCAAAAAGGCTTCTGCATAATCAAAATAGGAATCATCCGCCCGATAACCTGTAATCAGATCATACGCGTTCACATTGATGCTGAAATGGTCGGTCAGATATCTCTTTGCCCGCCTGGCAACAGGCGTCTTTATGGAAAACAGACGATGATCCACTAATACTGCGATCCAGTTCAAAATACTGTAGTCCGGGCTGTTCAGATGCAGGACCTTTAAGTACTCTGTCTCAAGATGATAGCAATTGCAATATCCATCGTTGAGAGAGGAAACGGCCCATTCCTTTGCCAGCTCTTTCTCTTGTGTACAGTAAAATCCAAGCCCGAAATCATTATTTTTCCGTCCCAGCCCGAATTCCGGCTTTTCAATGACTTTTTCCGATCCGTGAAAAATTGTGATTTTATCTTCCATTGCGCCTTCCCCTCCTTCTATGAGGATTATATCATTTTAGTGATAGCTTTAAAATGCTTTTTATTAAAAAGACTGCGCAGCACGTCCACATCGGGGGAGAATGCTAAAAGTGGACGTAATAATTAGTCTGAAATTGGGACAAAAAGCGTCCGCATTATCCCTTAAAGGGAAATGCGGACGTAAATAGAATGGACAACTAGAAAACCGGAATACGTCCATATTTGATTAATTGCATCAAAACGGACGTATTCCGGCATCTAAACTGTACCCCATATGGTGGACACGGATTTTCGCCAAAGTGTATGCTTTTGGAGAGACCATATCTGAGCCTGGACATACCTTT
>OMWV01000048.1 GCA_900314845.1 uncultured Eubacteriales bacterium | reverse complement strand
ATTTTGGTCGATTTTCATTATACCTAAGAGATGAGCACTTGGCTCTTTTTAATTTTTCAATTTACACCATTATACAGACGTAACCTCACCTTTTGACCAGCTTGCATTATCGAGAATATTCTCTATATCTGCACATCTTCCGACGTGTTCTATTAGGTCATAGATAGAACCAATTGAAGCACCTCTTGACTGATCCTTCGAATATTCTTTAAGCGCCTCGAATACTTTCTTGTATATTATTGGATATTGATGGAGCAGACGGGCATCTTGATCTGAACGCACAAACTGATTGTCTTTAGCTGCAGAGACATCTGCATAAGATGTTTCACACTTTTCTATAGCACTAGAAGATTCTATAACTTTTTCAGAATCTGGCTTTTCCTGCTCAGCAGATGGCAATCCAGCAATCATTGCCCTTGCCTCTCTTAGTTTTATTTCATATTCAGGTCTATTATTTTTGTAAAGCTTCACTGTGTCAGAAAAAAGTCTGCTGGCCTGTATTTTTATCCTAAACCCATGATATGCAGATTCCATACTGCACAGCTGAAAATAAATACCATTTTCATCTCTGTATGTTTCATCTATCATGATGCCCTGATGAACAGCCATCCGACGCAAATCGAGGGATACACGCTTGACTATCTCCTGGGTTGTCTTCTTCCCCTCTACCACTTCTAAATATCCATCTAAGAGAATAACCGCTTCATATATGTTCCATGCAGGCTGACGCATTCCCATAACTATAACAACTCCATCAAAATATCTATTAAGGCAGACAGCTCCTCAGCTGTCAGTGTAATACACTTGCCAAAATGTGAATGAGCAGGGCACACTAATGCACTTTAAATAATACCGTATTCTGTCTGAATATTCAATGATATGGCAAACCCTATTTTGATAAAAAGCCATCTGGAAGCCTGATGGAAAGACTACTCCCAGCATGGTCGAGAAGTTTGGCAATCTTGACAGGCTGGTAGGCGCGTTCCCTTATTTCGAGATTAAAAACGCATGTATATATAGCCGCAAAATCAACACTAAAAAAGCTCCGACGCCCTTGCTATATGGGTGTTCGAAGCTTTTTCCCTGTCAAAGATGGGATGATACAAACTGTACCAGTCCCTTTCCTCTCGAATGGAGACTAAGCTGAATAATCTTCCTCTGTTTCATACCGGAACCTAACGGACAACACTATCCCAATTCCCCCGCCGCCCTGACTACGCATTCGATCTGCTCTGCAACTGCTTTTTCTGTGTAAAAGGCCATATGCGGGGTGATATCGACATTTGGCAGAGAGCGCAGGATGTTCAGCTTTTTCCCGGGGAGGGTTTTGCCTTGAAAGTCGTGGTAGTAGAGGCCGGTTTCTTCTTCGATCGTGTCCAGTGCCGCATAGCCGACTTTGCCTGACTGGAGGTTCGCGATGAGCGCGTCCTCATCGATCAGGCTGCCTCTTGCGGTATTGACAAGGATGACGCCGTTCTTCATCAGGCGGAATTCTTCTTCTCCCAGAAAGTGGAAAAGCTCGGGCTTGCCGGGCAGGTGCAGGGAGATGATATCGGACTCGGCCAGAAGCATTTCCAGGGGGACGTACTCGGCCATGGCTGCTGCCTGCTCGTCCCGGCTTCTGTTCCAGACTAGGATCCGGCAGCCGAAGCCCTGCAGGTGGCGGATCACGGTTTTTCCTATGCTGCCGCTGCCTATGATCCCGACTGTGCAGTCGGAAAACTCGCGTCCCATGCTGCCCCTGAGGGTGAAGACCTGCAGAGCGGCGCGCCTGAGTATCTGAGTGTATCTGCGGCAGCTGCTGAGCATCATCAGGATGGCGTAGTTGGCCACGCTTGAGGGAGAATAGTGGGCGTTCGTGACCTTTATGCCAAGCATTTCTGCTGCCGCCAGGTCGATGTGGTCAAGTCCGATCGAGCGGGCGGCGATATGGCGGACCCCCACGGATGCGAATCGCTCGAGCAGATCCTTGCCCATGGGGCAGGGGATGATGCTGATTACTTCCGCCCCGGCGGCCAGATCTACATTGTCCTCGGTTGGGTAATCAGGAGTCCCCTCGTACTCGATGCCAAACTGGCCGCAGTATTTGTCAAACCATTTTTTCTCATCAAAATCCCGCAGATTGTATACAAAGATCTTCATATCACTTATGGACGTTTATTCAACGAGTTTAGCACTCCTGCAATCGCACCGTACGCCGCAAGAACCATGAAAGGAACGATATAGCCGCCGGTGACAGTGAGAATAGTAGTTGACAGCTTTGCCAGGAATGCAGACGGCATCAGGGTCAGCATGCCAAAGCTGAGATTCTGAGGATAATATCTGCTGCCGTAAAAATCTGTCAGGAACCCGGAAATAGCTATCGCGTTTCCGCCATAACTGAGTCCCACAGCGATAAATCCGACCAGACATACGACAGGCATATGCAGAACTGCTGCCGCCAGGCATATAAGGCAGGAAATGATCTCTATCAGACTGACAAACGTCATTATGGCTTTTCTGCCAAAATGGTCATAGATGAATCCCGCGAGTATCCTGCCGAAACCATTCGCTATTGACAGGATTCCCACAAAAAGGCCTGCCAACGCCGCAGATGTACCGACAAAGAGCGAGAAGTCCTTGGCGAAGCTGATAACAGAACTTCCTGCCGCCCCCAGAAATATCATCGCGGCAAAAAATATCCAGAATGACTTCCTGCGCAGCATATCTGAAGTCATTACATCGGCTGCCCCCACTTTGGCGCCTGACTTTGCAGCCGGCAAAGGGACTTCATCTTCCACAGATGGCAGCCGCATCAGAATACCATTGATCAGGAGGGCTGCGCCGGTGCAGACTGCCAGGAGCAGGAAAACTCTGCGCCATCCGAACGATGGACTGTTGATCAGGACACTGGCTATATTTCCGAATATAAGAGTGCTTGCACCGAAGCCCATCATGAGTATTCCGGTTGCAATTCCTTTTTTATCCGGGAACCAGCTCCCCACTACAGCCAGTATCGTGTTGTAAGCCATTCCTATACCAAGCCCTGCCATAAGGCCATAAGATAGATAAAGATGGACAACCGAACTGCCATTTAGAACTGAGGTGAGGTAGAACCCGGCTGTGACAAGCACCGTTCCCGCTATTATCGTGACCCGCGGTCCCACTTTCTTCATGACCAGGCCGCCCACAACACAGCCAATGCAAAACATACTGATCGTAATGGTGTAGCTTGTTGCCATTTGGTCATTCGTCCAGCCAAATTCTTTAACAAGAGGAACCTTAAGAATAGACCAGGCATAAATAATACCGGAAAACAGAAGTCCGATAGTTCCAATGATCAGATAGACCGTACGCAATTTCAATGTTCTCACTGGTGTATTATTATTCATCGCAGCCCCTATTCTCCGGATTATTCAATATTGCTGGTTATCTTGCCGACACCGACACGATCAGGTCTTCGCTGATATCCGCTCCCATATTCTCTGCCAGTCTCTTCAGCTTCCTCTTATCGATCTTGCCATTGTCATTCATGGGGAATTCCTTCATCTGGCAGATATAACGAGGAACCTTGAATTTGGCCAGTTTGGAAGCGATATAGGCTCTGATCTTCTCGGCGTCTACTGTTTCTGAAGCAGTGTAGAAGGCGGCAATCTCCTCGTTCATGACGTCGGACTTGACGCCGGTCACGAAGATCTGATCCATCATTTCCCCATAGCTCTGGATACAGTCCTCGATCTCCGCAGGGGATATGTTTTCCCCGCCTCTGACGATCATCTCGCTCATTCTGCCGACAAAATACAGGTTGCCGTCTACATCCATATAGCCCAGGTCGCCTGTCTTCATCCAGCCGTCTTCCTCAAACTTCCCGGCATTTTCCTCCTGAAGATTGAAATAGCCCTGCATTTTCGTGCAGCCGTTTATCTGGATCTCACCTGTCATGCCGGCACCCAGTTCCATCTTCTTCCCCGGGTGGAAGATCCTCATCTCAACACCGGGCAGGGGCTTGCCGCAGGAAGCCATTTTCATTTCAAGGCAGTCATTATCTCCTGACATAGTAGACAAAGTTGAGGCTTCCGTCTGGCCGTAGGCCATTTTCACATGGCGCAGGTCAAATACTTTGCTTACCTTGAGGAAATTATCCCTTGTTATCCCGGCTCCTGACCAGACCCCGCTTTTCAGTGTGGACAGGTCATACTTGTTGAAATCTTTATGGTTCATCATGACCAGAAGCAGCGCAGGAACCACGTTAAACGCGGTTACCTTGTAGCGCTGAATGGCTTCCATGACCGGAACAGACGCATAGTAACGCATGATAACGGATGTCACAGCAGCCTGTATTCCTGTAAATACACAGGCATTGGCTCCTGAACCGTGATACATGGGAAGTGTGATCAACTGGATGTCATCCTTTGTCCATCCCTGTTCCTGGGCGATTGTTTCCGTAATACCGAAAATATTCCTGTTGGAGAGCATAACGCCTTTGGGGGCCTTGGTTGTTCCCGATGTGAAAATGATCAGAGCTGTATCATCAGGATCGGATTTCTCATGCATAGCAGTTATCTCTGCCTGGTAATCATTGAGGTCGATCGAGGGTATGGAATCCATCAGGCAGGACATATGCTTGATCTTTTTCAGATGAATCTGGTCTCCCAGTTCCTGTATGATTTCATCATAGGACAGGCCGTCCTTGGGCTCACCTATGATAAGAAACTCAGCAGCGCCGCCTTCATTCAGGACATGTTTTATCTCATGCGCCTGGTAGGAATAATTTGCCAGGACACAGACAGCCCCGAGCTTTAGACAAGCGAGCATTGTGATGACCCAGTCATAGGAATTGACTCCCCAGATCGCAACATGGCTGCCATGCCTTACCCCATTAAGACTCAGCAAAATCGCGATGGCACTGCTGTCATTTTCCACATCCTTCCAGGTATGGGGGATATCGTCAAATATATAAGCTGTCCTGTCGGGGTACAAAGATGCATTTCTACGGGTTAGTTCCCAGATGCTGTACTCTTTCATTGTAATCTCCCTGTCTTTTCGACTGATACTTTCTCTTATAAAAATCGAGGCGGAACAATAGGAAAAATATTCCGCCTCGCTGCTCTTTCAAATAGTGAACATATGGCAGCCTCTGCAGCCGGGCATCAGTTGCCCATATCTGTAGGGCCGTCTTTATGGATGACGATACCCTCTTCCAGGCAGTGATCGATCTGTTCATCTGTGTAGCCCAGTTCCTTCATGACTTCTATGGTCTGCTGTCCGAGGAAAGGTGCGGGATTTCTGGGAGCATCGGTAACGCCGCCGAACTTGACGGGTGTCGCTGCCTCGATCATCTCTTCCCCGGTATGAAGCTTGTACCTGGTGAGGAACTTATTGTCCCATGCCTGCTGGTCTGTCAGGAGGTCATCGACATTTGCGACGATGGCATGAGGGATATCGTTCTCGGTGAGAAGCTTGTCCACCTCATCTCTGTTGAAGCTGGCAAATCCTTTCTCCAGAATCTCGATGATCTCGCGGCTTCTCTCATTTCCCTTTGCGAAGTTATTGTATTCGGGATTGTCGATCAAATCTTCCAGGCCGAAGATACGGCAGAAGTAAGGGAAGTAACGGTCGTACTCATGACAGCAGACCATGATCCACTTGCCGTCCTTGCACAGGTAAGTGTTGTTGAGAGGTGTGTTCTCCTTGCGGCTCTTGGGATATTTGTCCAGCTTGCTGGTCTGGATTGACATGATAGGCTCCGACATACTGAAAAGGGCCTGGCTGTAAAGGGAGGTAACGATCTTGCTGCCCTCTCCGGTACACTTCTGCTTGTAGAGAGCTGCGCAGATAGCTGCTGCCATGGTGCAGGCTGCACTGTTGTCGCCAAATGAGCTGGGAGGAATAATGGGAGCGGTATCCTTTTCCATACCGGCGATCATAGGACCGCCAAGTGCCCAGTAGCATACATTGTCAAATCCGGGTTCGCTTGCCTTGGGGCCGGTCTCTCCGTAGCCTGTGACCTGTGCGTGAATCAGGCTGGGGAACTGAGCAGAAAGTGTATCATAGTCCATGCCCAGCTTCTTCAGGGCGCTGAGACGGGTATTTGTAAGCAGAACATTGGCTGTTCCCAGAAGCCTGTGCATGATATCCTGGCCCTCTTTTGTCTTGAGGTTGACAGCGATACTTTTCTTGTTGGCATTGTGAACCTGATAGGTCATGGAACGCATTCCCGGAAGCGGAACAACAAATCTGGTAACGTCACCCCTGGGAGTTGCCTCGACCTTGATGATTTCAGCTCCCCAGTCAGCAAGGATACGTCCTGAAGACGGAGCTGCGACGTAAGTGGTAAGTTCGATTATTCTGACTCCTTTAAGCAGTGCATAAGGATTGCTCATTGTATATTCCTCCAAATTTATGAAATGTTGTGATTAGCTGCTGTTTTTATTCCATGCTCTCCACGAAACTCTGGATCCTGGTCTTAATCTGCTCATAGGAATTAGACTGCTGGTCGATCTCTATGGTGAGAAGAGGAATTCCCTCCTTCTCCATTTCCTCCATGATGATCGGCACATCGTATTCCTCGGGATCACAGAACTTCATCAGGGCTATGATGACTCCGTCCGCCTTTGTCGCCCTTGCCAGTCTGGAGAGATAGGAAACTCTCTCCTTGTAAGGATCGAAGGCAAGGGAGCAGGCCCTGTGATTCTGCCACTGCTTAGCCAGGCTCCTGATGGGTGAGCCGTAGTATACGACGTCGGTGCGGAACTGTCTGGATTCCTGGGCAAGATCATCGCCGACAACAGCTACGGAAAATTCTTCAAATATCTGCAGAAGATCCGTGGGCTCCAGGGTGATACCGGTCACGATGACTTTCTTGCCGCCCCACTCCTGAGGCTTCATCTTGCGCAGCTCATGGGTGATGCCCTTAATAATAACTGTATAGTCCTTCTTATCCATGAACATGGCTGCCTTGAGGATCTGATGGCGCACCGTAGGAGTTATGATCTGGGGGTAATCAGCTGCGACTTCCGTAAATTCTCTGACTGCGTACCGGCAGTCGTTGTAGACCGCGATCGCATCTGCCAGAGCCTCGTCTGTGATCTCAACGGAGAGGATCTCCTCCAGCTTCTTCCTGATCATCTCATACTGGCCGGCAAGGAAGTCCACAGCACAGTCAAGTTTTCTGTTCTGAGGGTGCACGAAGGGAATGGCCGGGCAGGAGCCCTTCCATTTCTGGCCGAAGCACTTCAGTGTGTCACAGGGAGCGGGAATAAGGACGGCAGAGAGGATATCGTAGACTCCCGTCGCCTCTCCTTCCATAATGGACTGCATAATGGAGCAGGCGAAGGGGGGCAGATAGGTGCGGGCCTTCTTCAGCTCCACCTGGCCTCCCCAGAGGCCTACCGGTATGGCGCCGGCGGCGTAGACGATCTCTTCCGGGGCATAAGGCGCTACCCAGCCAACCAGGTTTTTGCCTGACGCTTTGAGGTCGTAACAGGCCTTTCCCGGAGCATCCGCTATCTCTGCAAGCTGCTTGATATACTGATCCAATTTGGTATTTTCCATTGTTTTCTCCTCTCCTTCTATCAGCGGTCAGCCATCATCTCTACCAGCGCCTCTATCCTTGTCTCGTACTGAGCCTTGGAATAGTTGCGGGGATCCGCCTGGTCGCCGTCGAAGGTAGTGATCGGGATGTTCAGGTCTTCCTGGAGCTTCTGGCCGACCTCATACTGCAGGAAGTCGCACATCTTGCAGCTGCGGTTCATATGCATGACGACGCCGTCGCACTTTGTCTCTTTGATGATATTCTCGCGGAGATCGATCTGACCCTTGAGGGACAGGTTGTTGCCCATGCTGGTGTAGGCTTTGGCGAGCTCATACATATTTCCGGGTGTATAGCGAAGTGCCCATGCAGAAGGATATGTGGAGCCGACCATGTTGCAGCCGAGGTTCTTGAGGACCTTGTAGGTATGAGAGAGATAAGGCCAGCAGGCAATACCGTCCCACATGATACGATATTTCTCTTCTGCTCCCTTCAGTCCGCTCTCGCCCTTGTCCACCATTTCCTGCAGTTCCTGCTTGAGCTTACGGAATGTAACTCCGCATTCTTCTCTGCCTCTCATACATACAATGAGGGCCATGTAATTGAACATGTTGAAGCCGTTCAGGGGAGAAGGGGTGGCTGCGCACATCATAGTTGCGTCATACCAGTCGTTGGCATTCTGAGCTGCGATTTTCTGCACCTCATAGAATTTTTCATAGTTGAAGGGACGCCCTGTCAGGTCTTCCAGCTGGGCAATGACCTGCTTGAACTGAGCTTCTACATAACGGATATTCTCTTCCGTTACCGTGTCGCCCTGGTTGAAGGGAACGTCGATGCAGATGCATGGAACATTGAGTTCCTTGGCGAGGTTCTCATACCACTTGACCAGGGTCTCGCAAATGTTATTGCAGAAGAAAACAACGTCCGGGAGCGGCATCTCTTCGGAAACACAGTGCTGAACGTCCATATAGGCGAGGTTTGCACGGGCGTATCCGCAGATATCGTTGTTGTAGCCCTTTCTCTCAGCGTATTCCAGAAGCTCGGGAGCGCCTTTTCTCGCCGCGATTCCTACGACATGGTTCTCCGGATATACTGTATAGATATCCATTGCCTCCATAAATTCACAGGGTGCTATAGAGCTTGACCAGCAGACAAGTCCGCCGTTTTTCTTTGCCTGGCGGGCATCTTCCATATTCTTGGCAACCAGGATATCCAGCATTTCCTTGGATGTCATGCTGTCATTTATCACATCTAACATATAAAACCTCCAAATTCCGCCATCAGGGTCGTTTTTATCTTTACTGCTGCAGATCATTCCAGGCTATGCAGGCTGCGCCGACAGCTCCTGTGATCTGGGGCTTTTCTGCCCGGTATACAGGCCTTTTCAGTTCTCTTACGAGAGACCTGTACACACCTTCATTCTTTGCGACTCCCCCGGTAAATACTACCTTGTCCTCAAGGGCTGTCCTGTAGAGCAGGCCGGATGCACGGGAGACAACAGAATTATGCACGCCCCTGATGATATCTTCCTTATTTTTCTTCTGCGACAGCAGGGAAATGACCTCGGACTCGGCAAAGACCGTGCAGGTCGAGCTCACGACTACATTTTCCTTCGACTTTTCATCCCAGTCGCCCATTTCACTGATATCCACTTCCAGGATCCGGCTCATAACTTCTATAAACCTGCCCGTTCCTGCAGCGCATTTATCATTCATGTAAAAGTTCCTGACACTGCCTTTGTCATCTATGGCTATGGCCTTGACATCCTGACCGCCTATATCGAGAATGGTATGCGCTCCGGGGATCAGAAAGCTGATCCCCTTTGCGTGGCAGGTGATCTCACTCACCTGGCGGTCGGCTGTTTCTACTGAGAAACGTCCGTATCCTGTGGCGACGGTCCTTTTTATATCGTCAGGTGAGATCCCAGACTTGCTGTATATCTCCTCCATTACCCGGTCAGGGCCGCTGGTGCCGGTGCCGGCCTGAATCACCGCGTCGCAGATGATATCCCGGCCGTCCTTAAGGATCACTGCTTTCGAGGAAGCTGACCCTATATCAATTCCCATTGTATACATCTAATATCTCTCCTGAAATTATCTGAGGATATTGCCTGAGATAACAACTCTCTGAACCTGGTTTGTACCCTCATAGATCTGAAGGATCTTGGCATCCCTGACCATCTTCTCGATAGGATACTCTCTCATGTAGCCGTAACCGCCGAGGATCTGGAGAGCGTCAAGTGTAACCTTCATAGCTGTGTCAGAACCTGCGACCTTGGAGATAGCGGAGAATGTTGAATAATTCTCATGATTGTCCATCATTTCTGCTGTCCTGTAGACTACGCTCTTGGCCATCTCTGTCTGGATCTTCATATCAGCCATCATGAACTGAAGGGCCTGGAGGCTTGCTATGGGCTTGCCGAACTGAACACGCTCTTTTGAGTACTTGATTGCCTCATCGAGGGCTCTCTCTGCAAGACCGGTTGCCATTGCGCCTACGAAGGGTCTGGATGTGTCGAGTGTCATCATGGCATACTTAAAGCCCTTGCCTTCCTCGCCGATCAGATGATCCTTGGGGATATGAACCTCATCGAAGATAACTTCTGTTGTATTGGAAAGACGGATACCCATCTTGTCCTCTTCTTTGCCGGCGGAAACTCCCTCTCTGTCAGCCTCGACGTAAAAGCAGGAAATACCCTTTACGCCTTTATCCATAGCTGTCTTGGCAAATACTGTGTAAACTCCGGCAATACCGCCGTTTGTGATAAAGCACTTTGTTCCATTGAGAACATACTCGTCTCCGACAAGCTTTGCTTTTGTCTTGACTGCTGCTGAATCGGATCCGGCATTGGGCTCGGTCAGGCAGAAGGCAGCAAGCTTGCCGGTTGCCATGATGCCGAAATATGCCTTCTTCTGTTCTTCCGTTCCGAACATCTCTATCGTAGAAGCGGCGGAATTATTTGCTCCGAAGGCGCTTCCGATACCGCACTCATATTTGCCGATCTGCTCTGCTACGTATATCTCTGTCTGGCGGTTCATTCCCAGGCCGCCGTACTCTTCGGGAATTCCCAGCATGTGAAGTCCCATTTCCAGGAGTCCGTCATAGACTGCCTTGGGATATTCGGGAGCTGCTTCCATCTCGCGGAGGTTGGGAGTTACCTCGTTCTTGAGGTAATCACTGACAAGTTTTCCGATTTCCTTCATTTCTTCTGTAATGACCATCTTATTTTTCTCCTTTTCTATTTGCTTTATATTTTGTTTTATATTTTACTGATTGACTTCTGCGTCCGGATGCTCCTTGCGGAACTTGCTGATCTTCCTGGTACCAACAATGATGGCGGGAATAGCTACCAGGAAGATACCGATAATGCCGAGGTATCCGTAGCCTACCGCAACGATTGCTGTAAGACCGAAGGAAGCCGCGAACATAGAACCTGCTATGATGATGATACCTACGATCAGGTTCCATACTGTGCTGTTCATCTTGAACTTTACGTTGAACTTGCTGAACCTCATGATGGTTCCGAAAACTACCGATCCTGCTGTTGATATGAATGCGCTGAAGAGGCAGACTGAGTAGAGAATGGTGAGTGCCGGAATATGAAGTGACTTTGCTATAGTAAGGATGGGAAGTGTATTTCCCATGACATCTTCTCTGTAAGCCAGGCAGAGCAGGGTGTTGAGAAGCAGCATGGAAGCATTCATGATGAAGCCCATGATAGTTGCCTTATTGCAGTTCTTCTGAGTGACAAGCTGTGTTGCCACACCGAAGGTTCCGAGCAGTGAGAAGATCTGGAAGCTTGAATATGTCATTGATTTCCAGACTGCTGCTCCAACACCCATGGGTGCATAATTAGCGGCAATATCCTGGAAAATGTGACCGCCGTTTGCTGCCAGTCCGCAGATTGAAATGGCAAGTACTGATATCATGATCAGAACGACCAGAAGTGATGAAACCTTGGATATAACTCCTGCTCCGAACAGTGAGATCAGGATCGTTACAACAGATACGATCAATACGCACATCATGTAGGGAAGTCCGAAGCTTTCCTGGATAACGGCTGCGCCGCCTGCTATAGACGCGCTGGTAGCCAGAAGTCCCGCGCCGAGGTTGCAGACTTCATAGATCGGTGACAAAACTTTGTCATACGGAGCATAAAGCTGATGAGACCAGTCATTGTAGTTTGTACATCCGTGCTCGTTGCACATGATAACGATGATGCGATATATGATCGCCAAAACCACCATGGAAATGATCGGGGTGAATATTGCCGGCCATCCATACTGTACGAAAAAGTTCATTGTCTGGTTGCCGCTGGCAAAACCGCCGCCTGCATGGGCGCCGAACCAGACTGCAGCAACTCCGAATATTGTTCCGAAAGAAACTTTTTTCTTGTTGTCCATTTTTCTCTCCCTCTGATTAATGTTAACCATTTACTTCCTTTATTTTTTGTTCAGGTCCCGGTGTCCTTTACACCTGTATTAATAAACAAAGGGTGTGCCAAAAATAAAAAACTTATAAAATAAAAAATTTTTAATGCCCGAAAGCCGCGCAATTCCGTTGTTTTTTTAACGATTATTTTTTTCCAAAAAAAAGGAAGCCCCTGCGAGCTTCCTTTTTTAGAATAAAACAGCTTATAAATCGGTGTGCATCTGCACCTTGGTGCGCACGCGCACCTGCATTATTGCACCACTTCCTGTCAGTTTATCTTATATTTCTTTAACTTGCGCACGATCGTGGAATGATCGACCTTCAGGATCTGTGACATTTTTCTGGTCGATCCATACTTGTCCCTGCTTTTTTGCAGAAATTCCTTTTCTACTCTGTCCATGTATTCCTTCAGTGACATATCCTCATGCTCTATTTCAATTTTGTTGCCAGCCTCTCCCTTATCAGCCGCGGCAGGATCCGCTTTTTCCATACTGTCCCTCGGCGCCTGCATCTGCAGGTATTCTCCCGGGCTCATTACCACTGCCCTCTCCATAGCGTTTCTTAATTCCCTGACATTGCCCGGCCAGTCATACTTATGCAGCTGAAACATCAGATCTGTAGATATCTTTTTGGAAACATCATATTTCTCATTAAAGCGGCGAAGGAAATAGAGTGCCAGCGGGGCTATATCATTCTTCCTCTCTCTGAGAGGGAGTATATTGATCGTTATTACGTTCAATCTGTAATAGAGATCCTCCCGGAAATTCTTTGCCCGAACCTGGTCTGTGATATTCTGATTCGTCGCCGCGATCACCCTGATGTCCACCGGGATTGCCTCCGTGCTCCCGATCGGGGTAAATTCATGGTTTTCCAGCACGCGCAGAAATTTGACCTGCATAGCCTTGGGCATCTCTCCGACCTCATCCAGGAAAAGGGTTCCGCCGTCGGTACAGGCAAGTATGCCCTTTTTGCCTCCCTTAAGTCCACCGGTAAAGGAACCCGGCATATAGCCAAACAGCTCGGATTCCATGAGTTCTTCCGGTATCGCCCCGCAGTTCACCGCTGTGAAGGTCTTCTCCCGCCTGCGGCTGTGATCGTGGATAAAGCGGGCCATGATATCCTTTCCAACGCCGGATTCACCCAGAATAAGCACGGAAGCGTCCGCTTTGGCAACCCTCTCGGCAGTTTTGAAAGCTTCGATGCTTGCAGGATCGACCGCCACGACGTCGCCTTCTCCCGGCTCGCTGCTTGTCCCGTGATAAAAGGAGAGTTCTCTGTATGTATTCAGATAAGTATCCAATTTCTTCAGATCGCTGCTCAGATTCACATAATCTGAGATATTCCTGATATTCGCCACTACATATCTAAGCTTTCCGTCATCAGCGAATACAGGTTTGGCAACCGTTATGATCTCAGCACCATTTTCTCCGGAATGTATCTCTGTAAGTGCCTTGCCAAACCGGATCACCTTGAGGATCGTAGATGACTTTATGACTCCCGCATCTATATATTCCTGGAGATTTCGCCCTACACATCCTGATCCCAGATTCGTAAGGAGCCTATAAGCTTTATTGGCATAAAGGATCTTCCCTTCAATATCTGCCACTACCAGACCATCGACCTCATTCTCCACACTGTCAAATACCAGTTCCCTGATATCTTTACTATAATTCACAGACATATTCATCCTGCATGATATTTATCGAAACGATAAACACCATTTTCTCCTTCAAATATCATCTATTCATTATACAAACGGAACCTGTTTTTTTCAATGGAGCAGGGGAACTTCATCCCCCTGCTCCATCCGGTTCCCTTCATGTTTCATTCATCCCCCTCATTCCATGCCTTCAACTCATGATATTCCGCTATTTCTTCCGCCCAATTATCTTCAAACAGAGGTGCAGTGGGACAGCTGCTTGAACAGGAAACTGCCTTTCGCAGAGCAGAGCCGACGACTTCGTAATTCAGCGCTACGCCCCGTCTGTCATTCTCATAGGTTACGGCCCGGTTCCTGCTGATGCCCAGCTTCTCTGCCTCGCCCACTGCGTCGATGTTTGCGCCCAGGAATAAGAATTCCCAGCCGCATTCCTTTTTTGCCTCTATCATTTTCCGGATCAGGGTGTAGGAATAATTTTTGCTGGAATTTTCGTGCCCGTCTGTGGTGATGACGAAAATTATCTTCGATGCCCGATGGAATTCCGGCAGATGGTCCGTGACATTTTCCATCTTATGGATGGTCTCTCCGATGGCGTCAAGAAGGGCGGTGCAGCCGCGGACAGTATAGTCCTTCTCCGTCAGCGGCTGCACGATGGCGATTGGGAACCGGTCGTGGATGATGTCGATCCTGTCGTCAAACAGGACTGTGGTCACATTGATATTTTCACTCTCTTCTCTCTGCTTGCGGAGCATTCCGTTGAAGCCGCCGATCGTGTCGTCCTCCAGCCCTCTCATAGACCCGCTTCTGTCCAAAATAA
Source organism: uncultured Eubacteriales bacterium (assembly GCA_900314845.1). Taxonomy (GTDB): domain Bacteria; phylum Bacillota; class Clostridia; order Lachnospirales; family Lachnospiraceae; genus UBA2912. The sequence goes on along the minus strand of OMWV01000048.1, from coordinate 4,953 downwards.
AAACCAACTCTGTCATGTTTTCTCTCATAATGAATGCCTCCAATCCTTATCCTGGTTGTTCTCCTGTTAACTTCTTGATGGCTTCATTATATCGATTCACATGAGAGAGTTGGTCGCATACCAGGCGACAAGGCCTGATTTTTACTCAAAGACCGACTGACCGTATTCGTATAGGACTTCGTTGATGTCGAACATGTTGTAATCCTTATTTTCTATAAAATACATGACAATAATGTCAGATTTCGAACTCCGGGAGAGCGCATACCCGGCGGACCGCAGCAGATCCTTCGTCTCGTCCAGAGAAAGCTCCAGTGCGATCGCAAAGGCGAGGACAGTTTTCTTGCTCGGAGCGTAATATTCGTCATTTTTAATCTTGGAGAAATGGCGTCTGTCGACAAATGCCTTCTTATAAGCCTCGGCTTCCGTCATGTTTCTTTCCCGGATCATGCGGAGCAGCCGCCTGCTGAATGTCTCGTCCATCTGATCCATCAGATCCTCGAGTTTTCGGTTGCCGGCCGCCAGCTCGCCCATCGGACGGGCAAATTCTTTCTTTTCGGCCGATGAGATATCAAACAGCGGCGCAGAAGGAGCCCGCGATTCTGCCAGCGCTATATCGTCATCGCCGGGAATGTAATATTTCTCAATATATTTTCTGACTTCTTCTATTCTCTGCTGCTTATCCATATCTACCTCGCAAGACTGAATTCGCCCTATATGCATCTTCTGGGCTGATTTTATCATATCATTGACCTTTACACCATTGGTCGCCTCGCAGGAGACATTGTGTCAACCAGAAACTCCCATATTTCTTTCCAGAATATCTCCGCCTTCTCGTCGTTGTCATTGAAGAGCTCATGCCTGCCCCCTTCCACCCGGACCAGCTTTGCCCGGCGCTGCCGCCTGGCGAACCGGGAGGTCGCCTCGGGGTAGACAAGGTCATCTCTGCCGGATGCAAAGACCAGCAGATCGCAGGGCAGGTCTTTGACGCGGGATAGGGCCTTCTCGTTTTCGCCTGCTGCCACAAGCCAGCCGTAGGTCGGGTTCCAGGTCTGAAAGAGAGGATTTTGCAGGCGCTTTCGGTAAAAAAACTTCTGTTTCTCCGTCATCTTTTCCGGCACCGCCTCGCCGGGAAAGCCCGACTCGCCGGCTGCGCATTCGGCGGCTTTCCCCCTGCAGGTGCGCAGGCGGGAGATCTCCACTGCCAGAGCGTGCGGGACGCTTCCGGTCCGCATTTTTATCATAGGGGATGAGAGGATCACTTTCCTAAAATCCTTCGGGTAGAGGCTGATATAGCGGGCGCCGATCCCGCCGCCCATAGAATGTCCGAACAAGATCCGCTGCGCCGGGTCCGGAGGCATCTTCGCCTCCACAAACTGCTTGATATCACTGATATAGGTCAGGATGGAATCGATGTGGACAAGATACGGATCATCTACCAGCCGGTCCGAATAGCCGTGCCCCTGCATTTCCGGCAGATAGACGTCAAGCCCTGCCCTCAGGAAATGATAGATGACCTCATCGTATTTCTCCAGGAATTCGCTGAAGCCGTGGATGATCAGAACGCTCTTCCCCCGCTCGTCCGCTCGGTAGACCTTATAGCGCAGCCTTTTCCCGGCCTTGTTGTAAAAATAATCTTCCGACCGCCGCGGATCGATATAGGGATAGACAATTGTCTTCATATACTCTTCAAACTGATTCATAGACAGCTGCGCACTTTCTCTTTACAGATACTCTTCCGGATCATTGATGAAAACGTCTGTGACCCCCATGGCCTCATAGGCTGTAAGGTTCATCCGCTCACCGCCCTTTTCCGGGTAAAGGGGGCCGGTAAACCAGGCTCTGACCGTCATGCCGGCAAGCTTCTCTGGCGGAAGGTCGATCTCTTCGCCGCAGGGGTGGATGGCATCAACCCGGCAGGGGCCGCTCATCATTTTCAGGCAATCGGAAGCCTTATCGGAGAGCATGCCGATGTCCGCATCCGGAAGAAGCCTGCGCAAGGTGCCGAGCGACTGTGCATTGAAGCTGGAATAGAGGATGTGCTCCGAAAGCCCGAACCGGTCCACCGTCTCAATGACCTTCTCCTCCAGCCCCGGATATTCCACCTCGCTGTTTTTCAGCTCTATGTTAAGGCGCAGGCCCTCCTTCATCCTGTCCTTTAAAAGGTCAAGGACTTCCTCCAGGGTCGGGATCTTCTCCTGAAATTCTCCGTGTGCCGTTTTTACATAAATACTCTTAAGCTCAGCGAGCGTGTAGTCTTTGACCCAGCCCTTCATCTCTGTCGTCCGGTCAAGCCTTTCATCGTGCAGGATGACGATCTGTCCGTCCCTGGTCAGCTGCACATCCGTCTCTATGCCTTCCAGCCCGGCAAGCGCCGCCGCCTTTTCAAAAGCCAGCAGCGTATTTTCCGGATAACGGAGGCTGCAGCCCCTGTGTGCCCATATTTTCATAATGCTTTCTGTCCTTCTTTCAAATATTTTCCCTGTCCCCGGCTCCCGGCGTCCTGTCGCAGATCCGCATAAAAATGAAGCCGAGGAGGAAGAAAACTGCCAGGGAGGCAACGCCTATGTTGATGCTGGCGCCTGCCAGCTTGACAATGCCCAGAAGGGCGGATCCCAGGAAAGAAGCCCCTTTAGAAAATATATCATAGATTCCGAAATATTCACCGGATTTTTCCAGGGGAATGATCTTTGTGAAATAGCTGCGGGACAGGGACTGGATCGAGCCCTGGAACATGCCCACGCCCATGGCGAGGATGAAGAAGCCCAGCAGGCTGTGCAGGGTCAGCGCATAGAGACAGACGCAGAAATAGCCGATGATGCAGATCTCCAGCAGCGTGACCGTCCGGTATTTTAAAGAAAGCTTTGCGAAGATCATGGAGAAGACAAAGGCGACGACCTGGGTGATGATCAGGGTCACGACCTGCCCGACCGTGCTGAGCCCCAGGTCTGTGCCGACATTAATGCAGTTGTCGATGATCGTCCCCACGCCGTCTATATACAGGAAAAATGCGATCAGGAAATAGAGGACCTTTTTGTCCTCCAGCGCAATCCGCCTGACCGTATTTCCAAGTTTTTTGAAGGTATCCCTGACCGCGCCCGGCTCTTTTTCTACGTAATGAACCTGCCGGTATCGCTTCATGAGCGGGACCGTGACGGCAAACCACCAGACGGCCGTCACGCCGAAGCCGATGATCATGACAAGCCGGTTAGGGAGAAGTCCTTTCATGTCCGGTCCCAGGATGTAGGCAATCATGGCGACAAAGAAGGGGGCGCAGGAGCCGATGTAGCCCCAGCCGTAGCCATAGCTGGACACCAGATCAAGCCGCTCATCCGTCGTCACATCGCCGAGCATCGCGTCATAGACAAGCAGGGAGATGGAGTAGAAGATCCGGCTGACGATGTAGATGGCCATGAAAATGATCCAGTTTGTGGAAAATCCGGTCAACAGGCAGCCGGCTGCGCCGACCGCGACCGTTGTGATGAAAAATTTCTTTTTCCGGCCTTCATAGTCCATGAATGTTCCCAGGATGGGCCCGAGAACGGCTGTGATGACGGTCACGACCGCCGTGATGATTGCCCAGCAGGCCGTCGCCTGATCCGATGTGATCTGCCCCGGCCCGTCCCCGATGGCCAGGGTCTTGAACCAGATCGGTATCAGGGTGCAGGCCAGCATGGTAAATGCCGAATTCCCGACATCATACAGGATCCAGGACCGCTCTAGCTTCGTCAGCTTCTGTTTTTCATTTTTCTCTTCGCTCATACATTTCCCCTTTGTGCATTTGCCCATATCTCTGCCTATGGCGTCTGTGATCTTTTTATTTTATAATGCACTTGTAAAGGGAATGCCCGGAGGGGTTAAAGTTCTAGTAAAGCGGGCCCGCCTGCGGCATCGCCCTGCGATATATTTAATTGGAGAAAATGCTATGAGAATCGCACAGATACAGTCTCTTGTTTCAGGAAGAAAAGAGGAGAATCTTGACAGGATGGAGGAGGAGTTCTGCCGGCTGGACGGGCAGGGGATTGACCTGGTCATGTTTGGGGAAATGTTTTGCTGCCCCTATGAAACGCCCGCCTTCCCCCTCTATGCGGAAAAAGAAGGCGGCCGGACCTGGCAGCGTCTGAGTTCCATGGCCAGGGACCACCGCGTCATCCTGTCTGCCGGCACCATGCCGGAGACGGACGAGGGCGGGCATGTCTACAATACCGCCTTTGTCTTTGACCGGGAAGGCAGGCAGATCGCCCGCTACCGGAAAAGGCACCTGTTCGAGGTGGACATTCCGGCAGACCCGGCCGCCGGCAGGCCCTGCCAGTCTTTTCATGAGTCCGAGACGCTGACCGCCGGAAAGGAGACCGTCACATTTGACACGGAATTCGGCCGCCTGGGCATCTGCATCTGCTTTGATATGCGCTTCCCGGACCAGTTCCGGGACATGGCCCTTGCCGGCGCCCGCCTGATCCTTGTGCCCGCCGCCTTCAATCTCTCCACCGGGCCGGTCCACTGGGACCTGCTGCACCGGAGCAATGCCCTCTCCTCCCAGTGTTTTATCGCTGCCACCTCGACAGCCCGGAATGAGCATGCTTCCTATGTCTCATACGGCCACTCCATGCTGGTCTCGCCCTGGGGAAATGTCATCTCAGAGCTGGATGAGGCCCCCGGCACGCTGATCACAGACATCGACCTGGCCGAAGCCGACAGGATCCGGCAGCAGCTGCCGGTGCTGAGCGCGATAAAGACGGAGGCTGCCGGGCTTCCCAGAAGGACAATCTCATGAGCTTGTCGCTGCGCGGGAGATTACGTCCATCGCAGGCGCAGGCGGCGGCGGTATTGGACCATCGCAGGCGTAGGCGGCGGTATTGGACCATCGCAGTAAAGTGTACCCCATGTCAAGGACACAGCAAAAATAAAAGTGTATGCTTTTTTCATGCCATCGGTCAGTCTGCTAAAGCGGCTGGT
>OMWV01000049.1 GCA_900314845.1 uncultured Eubacteriales bacterium | reverse complement strand
TCTATTCAGAGTAATCTTAAAGTGGCTCACTTTCAAGTCGGCGTTTTGAGCTAAAATGGCTCACTTTTAGTTTAGCATTTATAGGCTGAAGAGCCTTTCAAGCGAGTACAGGGGCAGCACCACTTCTTTTTCTTCTGGCGGGCGCCGGCGCGCTGGCTTTCCACTTATTCCCATGCGGGCGTCACGCACATGATTTTTTCTGGCGGGGGCCGGGATGACTCCCGGGCCTGCCTTTTGCCTGATATATGCTGCAACCTTGTTTTCTTGTGGCGAGATTACGTCCACTTGGCTAATTTCCCCTGATTTTGGACGTATCTCTTGACCGTGCGAAAAGGAGATTACGTCTGTTTCAAGGCTGTTTGCCGTTCCAGTACGTAGGCTTGCCTGCCTTTTCTCTGTGCCCCTTACGTACGTATTCCCTCTTTTCTGCGATACAGACGTAGTTCGCCCCAAATTCGGGTTGGTCATTACGTACTATCTGGCATTTTCCTTCAAATTGGACGTATTCGTCCCTGTACCTGTCTAATTTCTTCCGGCGGGTGCCGGGATCCTTCCCAGGCCAGTTTATGTCTGGCGAACCCCACGCACATGATTTCTTCTGGCGGGCGCCGGCGCGCTGACTTCCTCCGCCTTTTTCCTGCCCGCCCCCACAAACATGATTCTTTTTTTTCTCAGCAGCCAGGGCAGCTGAAACTGCAGAAAAACAGGCATTCACTGCGTGATGCAAAAATGCAATGCACCCAAAAAGAGGCAGACATATTCGGGAAATATTTCCTGAAAAGTGAAAATTTGGCACGGATTATGTTATTTTATCTCCCTGAAAAAGGGGGAAAAGGGCCTGCCGGCGGAAGGGGAGATTGCAAAAGTGCAATACTGCACAAGAAATCTGCCCTTGGGGGTGGGGCTGCAAATTCGAAAAACTGCTGTAAAAGTGGAAAAATAGATAGTTCGCACGCGAAATATGTTGAAATTTCACAAAACTGATGCGAAATCAGAGGTTTACCAATCCAGAAATTGCGTATTTTGCCAAAAAATCGCATTGTGAAATAATTATCCTTGCAAAAATGCATCTGATGGTGTATCTTTACATTACAGTTATTTATAGCATTGTTAATATTTAAGGAGGTATTTGCTATGGCACTTATGACTGGTGAACAGTATATCGAGAGTATCCGTGCGGTGAAGCCGGAAGTTTATATGTTTGGTAAGAAGATCGAGAATCCCGTTGACGATCCCATTCTTCGTCCTTCCCTTAACTCCGTACGTATGACATATGATCTGGCACAGGATCCTCAGTACAAGGACCTCATGACAGTTAAGTCTCCCTACACAGGCGAGATCGTAAACCGTTTCACACATATCCATCAGAGCACAACAGACCTTAGGAATAAGGTAAAGATGCAGAGGCTCTGTGGACAGAAGACAGCTGCCTGCTTCCAGAGATGCGTTGGTATGGATGCATTCAACGCTGAGTTCTCAACAACATTTGAGATCGATAAGAAGTACGGCACAAAGTATCATGAGAACTTCGTAAACTTCATGAAGTATGCTCAGACAAATGACCTCACAGTTGACGGCGCTATGACAGACCCTAAGGGCGATCGTGGCAAAGCTCCTCACGCACAGGTTGATCCCGATCTCTATCTCCATGTAGTAGAGAGAAGACCTGACGGCGTAGTAGTACGCGGCGCTAAGGCTCATCAGACAGGTATCATCAACTCTCACGAAGTTATCGTAATGCCCACAATTTCAATGGGACCCGATGATAAGGACTATGCAATCTCCTTCGCAGTTCCCATCAACACACCCGGTATCTTCATGATCGTTGGCCGTCAGTCCTGCGATACAAGAAAGACAGAAGGCGTAACACTTGATGTTGGTAATCCGGAGTTCGGCGGTGTTGAGGCACTCACGATCTTTGATAACGTATTCGTACCCAACGACAGGATCTTCCTGAACGGCGAGACAGAGTTCGCTGGTATGCTCGTTGAGAGATTCGCTGGTTATCATCGTCAGTCATATGGCGGCTGCAAGGTTGGTGTTGGTGATGTCCTCATCGGTGCTGCAGCAGTTATCGCTGATTACAACGGCTGCCCTAAGGCTTCTCACGTTAAAGATAAGCTCATCGAGATGATGCACCTCAACGAGACACTGTACTGCTGTGGTATCGCATGTTCCGCAGAGGGCTATCAGACAGAGTCCGGCAACTACATGATCGACCTTCTTCTTGCAAATGTATGTAAGCAGAACGTTACAAGATTCCCTTATGAGATCGTTCGTCTGGCTGAGGATATCGCCGGCGGTCTTATGGTTACAGCTCCTTCAGAGAAGGATTTCAGAGATCCCAAGCTTGGCAAGTACATCGACAAGTACCTCAGAGGTGTTAACGATGTTACTACTGAGAACCGTCTCAAGATGCTCAGACTTATCGAGAACCTCTGCCTTGGTACTGCAGCTGTTGGATATCGTACAGAGTCCATGCACGGCGCAGGTTCACCTCAGGCTCAGCGTATCATGATCTCCCGTCAGGGCAACCTTGGGTACAAGAAGCAGCTTGCAAAGGCAATCGCTCACATCGAGGAGTAATAATCCTATCCTTAGATTTACAGTCATATCCCTGCCGCTGCGGTGCGGCAGGGAGGCTGCTAAAAACACTAAAACCTGAAAACTTAAATTTCCGCGTGGAGGGATGGTAAATGAAAAGAGTTACTGTAGAGAATATCGAGAAGGTCCTGGATGAGAAGGTTCGTCCGAACCTTGCCCTTCATTCGGGTGATGTCAAAGTAGAGAAACTGGAAGACAGGAAGCTGTACGTGCGCATGGTTGGCGCCTGTGCGGGCTGCCCTTCCGCTCAGGTAGACATCGAAGAGATCGTAAGTTCAGAGCTGACACAGGTCTTTCCCGATCTCAAGGAAGTCATAATGGTTACAGGTGTCAGCGACAGCCTGATAGATGAAGCCCGCGAACTGATCCGTCAGAGGCATCAGGCTGGTTTATAAATATGACAGTTAATATCAAGTACTGCGGCGGCTGCAATCCGCGGTACGACCGTGAAGCCATGGTCGGAAGGATGAAGAGCAGCTTTTCGGAAATGTCATTCATATCGGAAGCAAACGCCGATGCGGACGCTATGGTCGTCCTCTGCGGATGCCCATCAGCCTGCACGGACTTGTCTGATTCATACGGGACATACGGAAGATTCGTGATCTGGAGCGAATCCGCGTATGGAAGACTGACAGAATTTCTGAAAAATATAGATAAGAACTTAGCTGAACAAAGTTCATAAGAAGGAGGATTTTCATTATGGACTGGAGAAAAGAATTCGCAGATCGCATTGTTAGCGCTGATGAGGCAGTTTCTCACATAAAGTCAGGGGACAGAGTTGTTGTAGCTCATGCCTGCGGCGAGCCCGTTGTCCTGACAGACGCTATGGTTGCGAACGCTGAGAAGTGTGGATATAAGGATGTAGAGATCGTACACATGGTAGCCATGGGCAAGGCTGGTTACTGCAAGCCCGAGATGGCTGAGCATTTCCGTCACAATGGACTTTTCCTTGGCGGATCCACAAGAGAAGCTGTTAACTCCGGAAGAGGCGATTTTACAACCATCTTCTTCTCTGAAGTACCTGAGCTCTTCAGAAGCGGCGCTATGCCGGTAGATGTAGCTCTCATCCAGGTAAGCGAGCCCGACAGCCACGGATACTGCTCATTAGGAATTTCCTGCGATTACACAAAGGCTGCTGCTGAAAACGCAAAACTCGTAATCGCTCAGATCAACAAGAAATATCCCAGAGTTCTGGGCGACAACTTTATCCATGTAAGCAAACTCAACTATATCGTTGAGGAGGATTCTGATCTCATAGAGCTTCAGCCCGCAAAGATCGGCGACGTACAGAGGAAGATCGGCGAGAATGTAGCACAGCTCGTAAAAGACGGCGACTGCCTGCAGCTGGGAATCGGTGCTATCCCCGACGCTACACTCCTTTTCCTCAAAGAGAAGAAGCATCTGGGCATCCACTCCGAGATGTTCTCCGACGGCGTTGTTGAACTGATAGAGGCCGGTGTTGTAGATAACTCCTGCAAGCAGATCGACAAGGGCATCTGTGTAGCAAACTTCCTTATGGGAACAAAGCGTCTCTATGATTTCGTAGACGACAACCCCATGGTAGCTCTCAAGCCTGTTGATGTTGTCAACAATCCCAGAGTTATCTGCCAGAACGACAATGTAGTATCCATCAACTCCTGCGTAGAGGTCGATCTTATGGGTCAGGTCAACTCCGAGAGCATCGGACCGAAGCAGATCTCTGGTGTAGGCGGCCAGGTTGACTTCGTAAGAGGCGCTAATATGTCCAAGGGCGGCCGTGCTATCATGGCTATGCCTGCAACAGCAGCTCACGGCAAGGCATCAAGGATCGTACCTTTCCTGGCACACGGCGGCGTTGTAACAACATCCAGGAATGATGTTGACTATGTTGTAACAGAGTATGGTATCGCCCAGCTTCATGGACGCACACTCAGAGACAGGGCAAAACAGCTGATCGCTATTGCTGCTCCCGAATTCAGAGACGAGCTCCAGGAAGAGTATAAGAGGCGTTTCCACGAGTAACTTGCAACTTGTAAATGATCTGCGGCCTCCGGCCGAGGCCGCGGGTGTTCCTTAATGAGAGAGAGAAAGGAAAATCAATATGCCACAGGAACAAGCTTTTGAATGTAAGCATTGGAAAGTCGGACCTTTTAAAGTACGTCTGCCTTTCATCCACTATCGTTTTGAGGCTCCTGAGTACATTCAGGGTCTCCTGATGTGTGCTGTCTGCCTGTCAGCTATTTCACTTCTGCAGGCCGATCTGAACATGCCGTATCATGTTGCTCTGGCTATCGTTGTTATCAATGGTGCCGGCTACCTGCTTCACACACTGCTCGGCGACCCGGTTGTTCCCGGATGGATCACACCGGCCATACCGCTGCTTGAAGCTTACTGTCTGTCGTTCCCTGAAGGACCTCAGAGAGTACAGGGCCTCATCGCCTTCGAGATGGAGCTTGGTATCTTCTGTATCATCCTTGGTATCACAGGTCTTGCAGGAAGACTGATCAAACTGATCCCCGCAGCCGTTAAGTCAGGCGTTATCCTCGGCGCAGGTATCGCCGCAGTTATGTCTGTATTCAAGGCTGAAGGAAAGTTCTACTCCGCACCTATTACAACACTGATCTGCCTCGTTATTGCCTGCTATCTGCTTTTCTCAAATCAGTTCGCAAGAATGTCCGAGCGCAGCCACTTCTGGCATACAGTTGCTAACCTGGGTATCCTGCCTGCAGTCCTGATCGCCTGCATCCTTGGACCCATCACCGGTGAGACAGCAGCTCCCGTATTCGAGTCTGTATTCTCAAAGCCCGATTTCATCGGTCTCTGGTCAGACTGGACCGGATTCGGCGCTATCGGCTGGCCGCCGGCTCATATGTTCGCATCATCATTCCCGACTGTAATCTCCATTTACATCGTTCTTTTCGGTGATGTCGTTCAGTCTAAGTCACTCATCAATGACTCCGTCCGTGTAAGAGGCGGCGACGAGAACGTTGACTACAACCCTAACCGTGCTCATCTGATCTTCGGTTTCCGTAACTTCATCATGTCGATCATCTCCCCTGATATCTGCATGTGCGGACCTCTCTGGGCAGCTATGCAGGTTGTTATCTGCGAGCGTTATAAGAAAGGTAAAGAGGCAATGCCTTCTATGTACGGCGGTGCTGCTGCCTTCCGCTGGGGAACATTTACCGGATACTGGATCGGACCTATCGTTGCCATCGTTACTCCTATCATGAATGTCGCTATGGCACTCACGATGATCGTTCAGGGCTTCGTTTCCTGCCGTGTCGGCGTTACGCAGGCCAAGTCCTTTAAGGATCTGGGTATTGCCGGATGTATAGCGGGTGTTATCGTATGCCAGAGTTCCGCTTGGGGACTTCTCGTAGGCATCGTCCTCTCACTCATCTGCTATGGAAAGGATTTCTTCAAGGGCGATACAACTCAGGCACATATGTGGTCACCTGAGGTTGAGAAGATCACTGCTGAAGAAGAGAATGCTCTCGGCTGATAACTGCTTTGTGTTGATCCCCCGCCCGTTTTCGGACGGGGGATATATTTTTGGAAAAACGAAAAATAAAATGGAAATATTTTCCGTTTTTGGGAAACTGTTACTTGCATATTTCCGGCATTTGGAATATCATGGTAACTAATTTCGATATTGCATTTTTGCAATCGCTAAAATCTAAGGACACGTGTGCAGCAGGTGCACATATACTATGTAAAAGAGGAATAGGATTATGACTAATTTAGAGAAGTACAACAAGATCATTAAGGATTATCTGGGATGCAGCGACGACGAGCTCAACGACGACGTGCTCATCTACAACCGTTATCCCAAGTGGGATTCTGTTACCCACGTAGATATGGTAGCAGCGATAGAGGAGAAATTCTGTGTCATGTTCGAGACACTTGACATAACATCTTTCAGCAAATATTCAACAGGTATTGAGATCCTCAGAAGGCTGGGTGTTGATATATGATCTTTGGCATTGATCTGATAGAGCAGAGCAGGAGTGCGCTTCGCGCGCCGGATGGGACTGATTTCAGCTACGGGGATCTTGCCGGCTGCGTCAGAGAAATGGCAGATATCATACAAGTAAAAAGTCTTTCTTTCTGCATGTGCAGGAATGTTCCGGGCAGCGTCATGGGCTATCTGGGCCTGGCAGACGGCGGGGCGGCTCCGCTCCTGCTGGACGCCGGCCTGGCCCGGGACCAGTTTAAAAATCTCTTTGATCACTACAGACCTTATTACCTCTGGATCCCTGAGGACATGAGAGGGGATTATCAGGCCTTTATTACAGAGAAGATCTACGAGAGGGGCGGATACGGTCTTTATGTCACAGGCTGCGATAAGACAGATCTTAACCCGGACCTGGCCATCTTGCTGGCCACATCGGGAAGCACGGGCAATCCAAAGCTTGTCCGCCTTTCCTGGACAAACCTGGAGTCAAACGCCGGGGCAATCAGGGATTATCTGGGCATCGATGAGAAGGAGCGGCCGATCACGACCCTCCCCATGCATTATACCTATGGCTTGTCTATCATCAACAGCCACCTGATCGCGGGCGCCTGTATCCTGATGACGACAGTATCCTATGTCCAGCAGCCTTTCTGGGATTTCTTCGCCAAAGAGAAGGCGACCAGCTTCGGCGGAGTCCCTTTTACCTACGAGATTCTCAATCGGATCCACATATTTGACAAAAAGCTTCCCTCTCTGACCACCTGTACGCAGGCGGGCGGCAAGCTCTCCCCTGAGCTGCAGATGAAAGTTGCCAGGTGGGCTAAGGAAAATGGAAGCAGATTTTTCGTTATGTACGGCCAGACGGAGGCGACAGCCAGGATGGCCTACCTTCCCCCCGAGGACTGCCTGAAGAAGCCGGGCAGCATGGGAATCCCCATACCGGGAGGCAGATTTGAGATCATAGATCCTGATGGAAATGTGATAGAAGAAGCGGGCAAAAGCGGTGAGCTTGTCTACATCGGACCTAATGTTTCCCTGGGCTATGCAAATGAGCGCGGCGATCTGATCCGCGGCGATGACAACAAGGGCAGGCTTCTCACGGGCGATATCGCCCGGAGGGATGAAGACGGATACTATTATATTGTGGGAAGGAAGAAGAGATTTCTCAAGATATTCGGAATCAGAGTCAGCCTGGATGAATGCGAGAACATACTGAAGAAAAAGTTTCCCGGGGCAGTTATTTTCTGCTCGGGCCAGGACAATGATCTTAAGATCTACTCTACGGACGAGGCGGCCGCCAGAGACGGCGCGGCCTATCTGTCCGATCAGCTCAGACAGAGCAGGAGAGCTTTTTCTTCCTATTATATAAGTAAGATACCAAGAAACGAATACGGCAAGATCCTATATAAGGAATTTGATAAATACGCAGAGAGCAGGTGATTTCCATGGCGGGCAGAGAATTTCCATTTTCGATGAGAAAAGAAGAAAAGGACAGGTATCTCACATCCGAGCTCGTAAAGCTTACGGATTACCACCGGGAACATTGCCCTGCCTATCGGAAGATGACAGACGCGCTGGGTTGTGACACGAGATCTGTCAGCCACTACAGCCAGCTGCCCTATCTGCCTGTTTCTCTTTTTAAGCAGCTGAGGCTCTCCAGCCTGGAGGGGGACGAGGACTTTAAGACCGTGACATCCTCCGGGACGAGCGGCCAGCAGAGGTCTCAGATCATTCTGGACGCCCAGACAAGGACAGACCAGCAGGTGGCCCTGACCAGGATCGGAAGCGATTTTCTGGGGAAGAACCGGCTGCCCTACCTGGTCATAGATTGTCCGGCCACGATAAAAAAGCGGGATCATTATTCGGCAAGGACGGCCGGGATCCTAGGTTTCTCCATATTCGGCGCTCACAGGACATTCGCCCTGAAAGACGATATGAGCCTTGACCTGGAGGCGGTGGAGGATTTCCTGGATAAATATAAGGATAAAAAGTTCCTCATCTTCGGCTTCACATTCATGGTGTGGAAGTATTTCTGCAGGGAGCTGGAGGAGAGGCAGATAAAACTTGACTGCTCAAAGGCAGTTCTCCTGCACGGGGGCGGCTGGAAGAAGCTGGCCGACCAGGCCGTGTCAAAGGAAGAGTTTGCAAGGCGGCTTAAGAATGTCTGCGGCGTTGAGAGGGTCATGGACTACTACGGGATGACAGAACAGACCGGAAGCATCTACTTTGAATGTGAGTGCGGCCATCTGCATTGTTCTGATTACTCCGGGATCATTTTCCGGAGGCCGGAAGATTTCTCTGTATGCGATATCGGGGAGACGGGCATCATAGAAGTCCTGTCCGTCCTGCCCAAAAGCTACCCGGGCCATATCCTGCTGACGGAGGATCAGGGAAGACTGCTGGGCGTGGATGACTGCCCCTGCGGAAGGCCGGGTCCCTATTTTGAAGTGTTCGGGCGGATAAAGAACGCCGAGCTGAGGGGGTGCAGTGATACTTATGAAGACAGATCCTGAAAGCATTGCTTCCCTGCCGATCAGCTATATGGTGGGAGACGCGCAGATCCTCTCTGCCATCTCAGAGCAAAAGCCCCTCCCTCCTTTTGCGGAGCGGACGATAGAACTTCTTGCGGCTCTCTCCGGAGCCTTAAGGAAGAATAAAAGGGCTCACGCCATGCCCGATGTTGCTGCCTTTGCCTTCTGGTGCAGGCGGGCTGCCCTTGAGAATATGAAGGGAAAATACTGCCGGGGAAAGGGAAGACGGCTGGGAAGAGGCGTCTGCATCCATTTTACCCCGTCAAATATTCCCGACCTCTTCGCATTTTCCATGAGCGCGGGCCTTCTGTCCGGCTGTTCGGTCATCCTGAGGCTGGCCAGAAAGACTTCTGTCCAGGAAGACCTGATATGCGGGGAGCTTAAAGAACTGCTGGATACGGAATTTTCCGACTTTAAGCCCAGAATCGTACTCTGCCGCTACGGCCATGAAAAGGAGATCACGGATTTGCTCTGCTCCATGAGCGATGCCAGAGTGCTCTGGGGGTCGGATGAGTCTGTGAATGACATAAAAAGATCTCTTCTGCCGGCTCGCGGGGTGGATCTGCCCTTCGCGGCAAGAGCATCCGCAGCTGTGATCTCGGCAAAGGAAGTGCTGGGCACGGACCAGCTGGATCTGGTCGCGAAAGCATTTTACAATGATACCTATCTAAATGACCAGAATGCCTGCTCTTCTCCGCGGATCGTCTACTGGATGGGATCTGAGGAGGATACGAGAAAGGCCCGGGATCTTTTCTGGGGTCAGATGGAGGCTCTTTTGAAGGAGCGGGGCTATCAGGTCCCGGCCGAGACTGCAGTGAGAAAGCTTGAGAGCGCCCTTATTCTGGCGGCTGCCTGCGGAGCCCAAAAGATCAGCGGGGCAGGGACAAGTCTTGTCCGGGTTCAGATTCCGAAGCTGTCCCCCCAGGTCTGGGAACATACGGCTGCCGGCGGGCTTTTTATAGAAAGCCGGGGTCAGGATCTTGCCGGCCTTGATAGCGTGCTGGATAAGACCTGCCAGACCGTCTGCACGGTCGGCGTAGATGAGCAGCTGATCGCAGACTTTGTCCTGGAGCACAGGCTGAGCGGTGTGGACAGGATCGTTCCTGTCGGCCACACCCTTGACTTTGCTCTCACCTGGGATGGAATCGACATGATCGATGCCATGTCAAGGACCATAACAGGCGGAAGATAAGAGATGGAATATACAGTTGAGAGCAGAGACTGCCGCCTGCATGTGTATGACACGATGGGGGATGGACCTATTCTTCTGATCATGCACGGGGTGGCAACGGATGGCAGCTTTTTCAGAAAGACCGCAGAGATCTTAAAAGATTCCTACCGGGTGATCAGCTACGACAGAAGAGGGCATTCCGCCAGCATAGCCGGGGAGGACGCCTCCTATACGGCCCATCAGCAGGCTCTTGACGCGGCGGCCATTCTGAACCGGGCGGGTGCGGGATCCGCCGATGTGGCGGCCTGCAGCGCCGGGGGGATCGTAGCCCTTGAGCTTGCCAGGACCTGTCCGGACAGGGTGAGAAGGCTTTTCCTGCACGAGACGCCCTTTGCGGCAGATGAGCAGATCCAGGCCGTTTACGATCAGACCCTTTTGCAGCTGCACGAGGCAGCGGATAAGGGCAGGATCACAAAGGCCATGGTCATCCTCATCCATGCCATGGGAGGCCGGGACAGGAAGGCCGAGCCGGTCACTCTGGAGCAGGAAGCCAGGAATCTGGAAAATTATAAGATATTTTTGTACCACGAGATGGATGAATTCCTGAGGTACGGGGTAGATCACGAAAAGATCGAATTGGCCATGCCCTGTACGATGGCCTCGGGAAGCATGGACAGCGAGGGACTTTTCTCAAAATATGTTCCGGCAGCTGCCGGGCGGCTGGGCGCCTCTTACCTCAGAGTGCCGGGCTATCACAATCTGGCCTGGGACGAACCGGAAACATTTGCCTCATGCCTTTGCTCTGCCATGAAGAACATGGGAGCAGAGATCTAGGCGGGCAGGATGGAGAATCATATGGAAAATTTACGCGACATGACCAGAGCTTATATCGATCAGATGAGGGACTGCGACTCCGTAAAGCGCCGGGAGATAGCAAAAGAAGCATTTCCGGCCCTGCAGGAAGCTGCCGTCAGTCAGCTTACCCTGGCTGTGGACGAATTCGAGGCCAGCCTGCCGGACCTGGAGCCCCTTGTGCACAGGGAACTTCCCGCCAAGGAGAAAAAGGACGGGGAGAAGAAGGGCTTTATAGCCGGGATCAAGGAGTCTTTTAAGGAAGAAGCCGATGAGATAAAGGCAAGCATGAACCAGCCGGATGATGAGTACCTGGCAAAGGCTGCCAACGAGAAGGCGACAGAGCTTGTCCGTCAGCTGAGGGCAGTTGAAGATCAGATCAAGCGCCTGCGGCTGATCAGCGGCGAGAACGACCTGGCCGATCAGTACGCGGAGGCGGCGGCAGGTCCCGTGGCCAATAGGATATACGATCTGTGGAAGTACAAGGCCATTAAAGCCTACGGGGAAGATGACATGCCCTCCAATGACCTGTGGTCTGTTACCATGGATCTTACCAGCTACTGTATCGGGATCATAGAGGAGTGCGTCGCTCTCTCCGGAGACAAGGAAGTCATGGAGAATGTTCACAGGTACGAGAACATGATCCACATGCATGATTTTGCTGTTCACTCCAGCGGCTGGTCCTTTGATGCCGTCGGCATGAATATGAACATGAACATGGGACTTGGCCGTTCCTGGCATCCCGACAAGGATCTCAGCGACAAGGAGATAAAGCTCAGGCTCAAGAAGATAAACGGCTTTGAAAATGCGATCGCTCAGATGAGACAGCGTATAGCCGACAGGGAGTACAGGAACGAGCAGATCTCCAGGGAGAAATATTTCCATGAAAATCCTCAGGCCAAGAAGGAGCATGACGAAAAGCTTAAGGCCCGGGAGCAGGAGAATCAGGTTCACATAGAAAAGGCGGAAAAGTTCCTGGAAGAGGGAAACAGGCGGATGGCAGCTCTTGAGTACTGGAAGGGCGGAGAATATGCTCTGTCCAGGCAGACCCTGGATCTTCGCACCCTGATAGCGACAGGGCAGTCCCATACGCTCGGCCTTATGCCGGACGGCAGCGTGCTCTGTGCGGGCGACGGCCAGGATGGATCCGGCAACGACACGAAAGTGACAAGAGTGGGCAAGTGGAAGAATATAGTAGCCGTAGCGGCCTCCAACCTGTCCAGCATCGGTCTTTCCGTGAGCGGTTCTGCCGTGACAGCCGGCTATAACAGGGGAAATAACCTGAGCGTCGGCCTCTGGCATGACGTCATACAGGTCAGCGCCTCATCCAGGCATACGGTGGCTCTGCAGAAATCGGGCCATGTAAATGCCATAGGGGACAATGCCTATAAGCAGTGCAATACCATGGGCTGGAAGGATATCGTTTCTGTCTCGGCAGGCGCCTTCCACACCCTGGGCCTGAAAAAGGACGGCACGGTCATGGCCTGTGGGACGACGGATTCCGGAAGATGCTCAGTTGACGGCTGGAGCGATATCGTTATGATCGCCGCGGGAGGCGGACATTCCGTCGGCCTCAAGGCAAACGGGGATGTTGTGGCCTGCGGCCAGAATGATGAGGGCCAGTGCAATGTGGAAGGCTGGCATGATATCGTCTCCGTTGCCGCCGGCATGCTCCACACGATAGGGATAAAGAGCGACGGCACAGTTCTTGCCTGCGGTCTCAATGACAAAGGCCAGTGCAATGTAAAAGGAATAAAAGACTGCGTGGCAGCGGCGGGAAGCAACCAGACCGTGCTGCTTTGCGAGGACGGCACAGTGGTCTGCGTCGGCGACAGCAGACATGGGCAGAATAAGACCAGAAAATGGAACCTGTTCCCGGAGGGCGGAGCAGAGGGCAAAGGCCTTGATGACGCCGCTGTCAGGAAACTGATAGAAGAGATCAATGAGCAGAAGGAAATCTACCGGAACCTCGGCAGATTAGCCTTCCGCAAGAGAAAAGCCGTGTGGGCTCGGATCCAGGAGCTGGAGAATCAGATATCCGGTTCCGAGGAATTAACCCCTTCCTCCAAATAGGCGGTTGAAGCTTTTGTTGTTGATCTCCTTGTCCTTCTCTTCCTTCTGGCGCGCGCCGTCATAAGCGCGCTGCAGATCGACGAGAGCCCGGGCATCAGGGGCATTCCTCTCTATAGAGGGAGGGATGAACATGCGGTCCAGGCCGGATATGATATTTTTCAGGGTATCATAAGAGGAGAGGCAGTACTGCCTCAGGGGATTCGGGGCAATGTCCGGGGCAGTGACCCGGCAGCCGTCAAGGCTTACATCGCTGACTCTGGTCTGCGCTGCCTGGCAGCAGGCCTTAAGGGCGGTCTTGAGAGCAGGGATCAGTTCCCTGTCAGAGGCCGGATCGGCTCCCTCTTCCAGCAACTGCAAAAGGCTCTTTACAAGCTGAAGTTTTTTACTGCGATAGTCGTTTATCTTGTCGTGGCTGCACTGGGAAGAGCGGATGATCTCATCTGCTGCCTCAGCCTCAGCCAGGGCGGATCTTAAATCAGGACTCATAGTTTTCTCCTTATAAAATGCGGGTCTTGGGAGTTAATAAAAAGTTTATAAATTTTTCATATACCTATTTTAGTATGGTATTTACAAAAAAACAAGGAACTACTAAAATAAAGCAAACAAATTGCAATAATGCAACAACTTGGGAAGCTGGTACTACAGATGGAAGACATAGTAAACATTCACAATTTTAATCCATTGGATTATGAGTCGGCGGAGGTACTCTTTGAGTACACAAACGATGGTATCTATATTACGGACAGCGAGGCGAATACCATCTACGTGAACCATCGCTATGAACTGATCAGCGGCCTGCAGAAGTCAGAGATCCTCGGCAAGAATATGAAAGATATGGTCGAGGACGGCATCATATCCCAGAGCGGTACTCTGGCAGTCCTGCGGGACGGCAACAGGGTCACCATGGAACAGAGTTTCCGCACAGGCAGACGGGCAGTCATCACCAGCTCTCCTATCTATACCGGCGAAGGCCCTGCCAAGCACCTGATCATGGTCCTTACCGTGGTAAACGAGGTTACGGAGATCTATTCGATCCGCCGGGAGCTCGAGCGTCTGCAGGACCAGAACCAGTACTACCAGAATGAGATCGCCATGCTCCGCCAGGAAGTAAGCGGGACGTCTACCTTTGTGGCGGAGGACAGGTCTTCCAAGGAAGCGCGCAGGCTGGCTCATAGGGCAGCCCTGCTCGACGACCCTGTATTTATCAGCGGGGAGATCGGGACGGGAAGAGAATTCTTTGCCAGGGGGATCCATACCTGCTCCCGCAGAAGCAAGTTTCCCTTCCTTAAGATAGATTTCACGGTGATTCCCGAGGAGACGGTGGTTGATTATCTCTTCGGCTATGTGACCCCCGACAGTCACGAGTTCAAGAGGGGGATCTTAGAGAGCGCAGCCGGGGGCACGGTATATATCAATGAGATAAATGATATGCCTTCTTCCGTCCGCAGCCGTTTTCTGGCCCTCATCCAGCATGGGGCCTGCGTCCAGGGAGACGGAAAGATGGCAAGGCTCAACATCCGTTTTATCGTGGGCAGTCACTTTACCTACAAGGAGCTGCAGGAGCAGTCGGATATAGAGGATTCCCTCATAAGGGCTCTCATGATCGTTCAGATCCATCTGAAGCCGCTGCGTGAGCGCCGGGATGATATCATCCCCCTGGCCCAGTATTTCATCAATCAGGTCAATGCCCACAGCAACAGCAAGAAAGCATTTTCCAAAGAGTGCATAAAGAACATGATGGAATACGACTGGCCGGGCAACGCGGAGGAGATGCGGATAAAGATCCGCAGAGCGGCGGTCGTCAGCCTGACAGATACGATCGGCACGTCGGACCTCTTTATTGAAAATGAGCTTGGGATGGAAGCAGGCTCTTCGGATGAGCCGGAGCTTTCTATCCCGGACTGCGAGCATATCGATATGAAAGCTGAGCTGAGCAAGATAGAGGCAGCTTACATGGTGAAGGCCTTCAACCGCTACGGCAATGCCCGCCAGGCGGCCAAGAGTCTGGGCATGGACAGCTCGACATTCGTGCGCAAGAGGCAGAAGTATGTGAAGATGGGCCTTATGGACAGCGCCAGAGGCTAGGAGCCGGCGCCCGCGGGCTCTCTTGCCGGAGTGTGTTATGGAGTTTAATAAAAGTGAGATAGAGAAGATCATTCCACAGAGAGACCCCATTCTCCTGGTTGACCACGCAGTGGTCACCGGGGAGGGGAAGGTGGAAGCTGATGTGTATATAGACCCTGAGTGGGACATCTTCCGGGGACATTTCCCCGGACAGCCCGTCCTGCCGGGGGTTTATATTATAGAGAGCATGGCTCAGACAGCGGATATCCTGCTGCTGCTGCCCGAGGACATGCGTGGGAAGATCCCCGTATTCATGAGTGTAAGCAGGATGCGGTTTCAGCGCCCGGTTACGCCCGGCAGCCATATGCATCTCACAGCCCAAAAGCTGGGGGAGAGCGGAGGAATGACAGATTTCTCGGTAAGCGCTCAGGTAGATGGCAGGAGGGCCGCGTCGGGACAGATTACCCTGATACCCAAATAACTTCTGCACATTTGTGCAGCATTTTCAGGTCTTGCTGACCAGAGGGATGGCGGGTTCATATGTTCTTTGGAAGAAAAAACAAAGAAGATAAGGACAAGAAGGCGGCTGACAAGGCTGCCCGGAAGCTTATCAAGACTGTGGTCGGACTTGAGTGGGAACAGAAGCAGCGTGTTGATATTCACACCCAGCAGATAGGATATGCTCAGACAAAGGATGAGTATGAGACAGAGCGGACAGGCCGACTGATGACATGGACGCCCCAGATGCTCGAATCCTATCAGAAGTGGCTGGAGCAGACGCCATCCGTTATGAGACTTCGCAAGATCTATGGTCTTGCGGATCAGGATCCGGACCAGTATGAGACTTTTAAGTCTGAGCTTCCTCAGCTTTCTGAGGAGAGGATGCAGAAGGTCGAGGAGGTCCTGAAGACCGAGTACGAGTGGGCGCAGGATGTCAAGATCCACTGTCCGAACACATGGAGACGGGAAGCGTCTCTGGATCAGGAGGACGCGCGAAAGTTTGGCGAAGTATCGTTTGTCACGGCCAGGCGGGCCGAAATGTATACGATAGACGAGCAGACATTTGAATTATACTGTAAGCTGGTGGAGGATCGAAAAAACAGCGGAAGCAACCTTATCCATGATATAATGGATAATAAGGCAAAGCTGAAGGGATATGTCAGCCTCGAGAGCGAGGAGGACCGTATCCGCAAGATGCTCACCAGCCCTTGCTGAGGGTAGATATTTACCGCACGGGTCGTGCGGCTCACTCATCAGGAAGCTGTTGCAGACGAGCGTCTTCGGGGCTGCCTTGCCGGGCAGCCCTTTTCTTTTCTCAAAAAAAGGAGGTATTTCCATGGAACTTCAGGAAGGTATTCAGAAGGTCCTGACAAAGCTCGCGGGCGATTCTGCCCTTCAAAACGAGCTGAAGAAGGATCCCGAAACTGTTATTAAAAATGCTGCAGGCGATGGTCTTGAGGCCGGGGATCTTGATAAGATCATATCCGGAGCCAAAAATATCAGCGCAGACAGCAGAAAGGTTGTCGCCTTTACCGGGCTTTTAGGCGTTCCCACCTGCATCCCGGGCCTGGCCCGCCTTCTCTCCCAGACCGGCGGCTATGATCTTCTTATGGGATATATTGCCAGGGATGAGACGAGCGCCGGCCCTTCCATCCGTGCCCTTGGGATCTTAACCCAGCTCCTGGGCAGCAGCGCCGGCACAGACGGCCTGATCCGCCTCATAGGCAGCGCCCCCGAGACTCTCCCCGATCTCAATGTCCTCATGGCTCTTTTTGCCGGCTCCGGCGACTCCGTCCAGCAGCAGGAAGCCCCCGCTCCCGCCGGCGGGAAGAAAGAAGACAAGAAGCCGGAGAAGACAGGCGACAGCCTGCTGGACGCTCTGGGATCTATCTTCGGGGTGTAAGGTAAGAATCAAGTTTGTTGCGGTCGGATCACCTGTCTCCTCCCCTGGGGCTTGTCATCTCTTCGAAGACGGCGAGAAATTTCCTTGCTGCGGGAGACAGATATTGGCCCTGGCGGCAGGCGATCACGGTGTGGGTCGTGAATTCGCCGCAGTCTACGGTCCGGGTGACGATATCCGGGCCGGAGATGATGGGGGCGATGGAGGAGGGCACCAGGCAGACTCCTGTGCCCGCGGCGGCCCACATAAGAGAGGTGCGGGCGTCATCGTTGAGGCACTTGACGTGGATGGGCAGGGAGCCGGCCCGGAAGGTGGACCGGATCAGGCTCTCGAAACGGCGGTATATGATAAGGGGCATCTTTGAGAGCTCCTGAAGGCTGACGGGCCCGAGCTCCTCGTCCCCTCCGCCCAGAAGGCTGCGGGTTCCCACCGCGCACATTTTTTCTTCCGGGAAATACCTGCAGTCAAGTCCCGCTTCGTTGAAGGGCGTTCTTAGGAAGGCCAGGTCTATCTCCCTTTTCATCAGCTTATCTATCATGGCATAGGTGTGGCCTTCCAGCAGCTCAAAATCCAGTTTTGGATAGGTTTTTGAAAATTCCGTAAACTGGGGCGTGAGCATGATGTTTCCGCAGGAAGAGATGTAGCCTATGATCAGTTTCCCCTCTATGTTCTCCGCCGAAGATTCCAGCTCTCCCCTGGTCTCCTCCACGAGATCCAGGATGGCCCGGGCCTTGTCGTAGAGCAGGTGGCCGGCGTCTGTCAGCCGCATGTGCCGGGTCGTGCGCTCGAGCAGGCTTGTGCCCAGCTCCTCCTCCAGCTCCCGGATCTGCATGCTGAGCGGGGGCTGCGAGATGTGGAGGTGCCGGGCGGCTCCGGACACGCTCCCGCTGTCGGCCACGGCGACGAAGTATTCCAGCTGTTTTAATGTCACGCGGATCACTCCCCTCATTTATTTAAAATAACTATAAATATTATATTTATTATATATTTAACATTGGGAAAAGTCTATGTTAAACTAATAACATCAGATGAGGAAAAAATCGCCTGCCGGCATTTGCCCCCTGTAAACATTGGGGCGGCAGCGGCGGGAAGATTTTCAGAGAGAGGAGAGAATGTACAGATGAGGGAATACTGGGATCTGTTCATAACGTTTGCCCGGATAGGCGGATTCACCTTCGGCGGCGGTTATGCTATGCTTCCCATACTTCAGAGGGACGTAGTTGAGACAAAGCACTGGGCAACAGAGGAGGAGCTGATGGACTATTATGCCATAGGACAGTGTACGCCGGGCATCATAGCGGTAAACACGGCAACATTCATCGGCAGCAAGAGAAAAGGATTCTTAGGCGGCGTCGTCGCGACGCTGGGCATGGTCTTCCCATCCCTTGTCATCATATCCATCATAGCGGCATTTATCAACAATTTTTCTGATATCCCTTGGGTACAGCACGCGCTGGCCGGCATAAGAGTCTGCGTCTGCGTGCTCGTATTTGACGCGGTCTTAAAGCTTGCCAAGAAGTCGCTCATAGACGCGGCTACCTATATCATATTCGGAGCGATCATCCTTGTGTCCCTTTTCACAAATGTCCAGACCTTCATCTGGGTCATTGCAGCCGGTGTTGCCGGCGTCGTGATAAAGAGTCTGATGGAGAAGACCAGGAAAGACGGGTCCGCATCCGGCGAAGGCGCCGGCAAAGGGCAGGGGGAGGATAAGTGATGATATTTTTAAGACTCTACTGGGAATTTTTTAAGACAGGCCTTTTCGCTATCGGCGGCGGGCTGGCAACTCTTCCTTTCCTCTACGAGATGCAGGCAAGGACAGGATGGTTTACGGTAAATGATGTCGCGAACATGGTCGCGGTCTCCGAGTCCACTCCCGGCCCCATGGGCATAAACATGGCCACATACGTAGGCTTCACGATTGCGGGGATCCCGGGAGCCATCATAGCGGTCATCGGCGAGGTCTCGCCGGCCATCGTCATCATCTATATCATAGGCAAGATCCTTGCCAAGTTTAAAGAGAACAAGTATGTCCAGTATGCCATGTACGGCCTTCGCGCCGCTTCCGCGGGCCTGATCTTCGTGGCAGGCCTCCAGGTGGCAAGGATCGCTTTCCTGCACACGGATATGATCGGAAAAGGCGCAGGCCTGGCCAGCATTTTCAATCCGGTCGCCATCGTCCTGGGCATCGCCATAGCGGTTGTCTACAAGCTGACGAAAAAGCACCCGATCCTCTACATCCTGGCAGCAGGCGTGGCGGGAGTCCTTCTCGCTCTCTGATGCCGGGCACGCGGGACATAAATAGAATAAACTGATCTGCCTCATTTAAGCTAAGTGATACATAAGATCCAGCCGGAGCGCTTTTGCCAGGGACGCCCCGGCTCTTCTTTTCTGTGAAGGCGGAGGCTCATCATTGACAGGATGGGGCAAAAGTGCTATATTGAGCGTGTGATAATTTAATAACGGCCTGATGGGGAGCTTTAACCGGCTGAGAAAAAGCATTTGCTTTGACCCGTACTACCTGATTCAGATAATGCTGACGTAGGAACAAGAGTAAGATTATGTTAGGAATGTCTGATGACATTCCTTTTTCTGTGATAACGACGAGCCGCGAAGCCGCCGTATCCGGGCCGTGAAAACTTCATATTCAGAAATGTGGACAGGGTTCACGAAGGGGTGCACCACCGGCCACCGGGCCAAGGTACAGATCTTTCGGTGCCCTTTTTTGCCATTTTTGGCAGAAAAGTCTGCGAGAGGAAGGAGGATTGCTGTATGACGATTACCTATAATGGCGAGAAGACAGAGCTGGCCGACGGCACCAGACTCGGTGATTTTCTCCGGGAGAAGGGCTACAGGCCCCAGATCATCGCGGTGGAGATCAACCTGGCAATCGTCCCCAAGAGCGATTATGAGACTGTTGTCCTCAAGGAGGGCGACACCCTCGAGGTCGTAAGCTTTATGGGAGGCGGCTGATGCAGATGCAGGAAGAAAGGAAGATCCCGGCGCGGGAAGAGATCAGGAGCGTCAGGGTAAAAAGGCACACGCAGGAGGTTCAGGAGAAGCTGGAGAGAGCTCACGTGGCAATTGCGGGGCTGGGCGGGCTCGGATCCAACATCTCTCTGTCTTTGCTGCGGATCGGTGTCGGCCATCTGCATCTCATCGACATGGACGAGGTAGACCTGTCCAACATAAACAGGCAGCAGTACAGACTCAGGCAGGTGGGCATGCTCAAGACAGACGCTCTGAAGGAAGAGCTGCTTGACATAGACCCCTATGCCGACATCAAGACGACCTGCGTCAGGATCGATGAGACCAACATGGAAGAGCTTTTTGCCGGCGCGGATATTGTCTGCGAAGCCTTCGACGACCCGGTCTGCAAGGCCATGCTGGTGAATTTCGTGCTGGAGAAGCACCCGGAGAAATATATTGTCGCCGCCTCGGGGATGGCCGGCTACGGCAAGAGCAATGAGATCCGGACAAGGCAGATCTCCGACCATTTCATCCTGTGCGGGGACGGCACGAGCGAAGGCCACAAGGGGAACGGGCTCATGGCGCCCCGGGTGGCTCTGGCGGCGGCGCACGAAGCCAACGCTATTGTGGAACTTATCATTGACAGGCTTTAGGCCGGTCGGTTTGCACTATTCTTTTAAGAGGAGTAAAAATGAGTACAGAAAATAATGCAGCAAAGGACACGCTTGTAATCGGCGGACATGAGTTCAGCTCACGTTTCATTCTCGGATCGGGAAAGTATTCCTATGATCTGATCAAGGCAGCAGTCGACAATGCAGGCGCTCAGATCGTCACCATGTCATTAAGACGGGCAAATGACGACACGCAGACAAACATTCTTGACTATATACCTGAGGGCGTAACGCTTCTGCCCAACACATCAGGATCAAGGAACGCAGAGGAAGCCATCCGGATCGCAAGGCTTTCCCGGGAGATCAGCGGGAGCAATTTCGTAAAGATAGAAGTCATTCCCGATACAAAGTATCTCCTGCCGGACAACCATGAGACCGTAAAGGCCATAAAGACCCTGGCAGCAGAAGGATTTATCTGCATGCCTTACATGTACCCTGATCTCAATGCGGCAAGAGAGATGGCGGCAGCAGGCGCAGCCTGCATCATGCCCCTGGCAGCTCCCATCGGATCCAACCATGGACTTGCCACAAAGGATTTCATCCAGATCCTCATCGATGAGATCGACCTTCCCATCATCGTAGACGCCGGCATCGGCAAGCCCTCACAGGCCTGCGCAGCCATGGAGATGGGAGCCGCGGCAGTCATGGCAAATACAGCCCTGGCAACAGCAGGCGATATCCCCGCTATGGCAGGCGCATTTAAGAAAGCCATCCAGGCAGGCCGCGAGGCTTATCTGGCAGGCATGGGCGCGGAGCGCGTAAAGGGCGCATCCGCATCCTCACCCCTTACCGGCTATCTCAGATAAGGAAAAAGTCACAGCTATCATAATTTTTTTCAGGAATCCCGCAAATACTGCGGGATTTCTGTCATAGTCCGGGAAATGGAAATTACAGGAAGCCCGGAGAGCAAAGGAGAGTGGACCTTATGGACGACAAGCACATCAACACCAGTATCCTCAGCAAACAGATTCTCGAAGACCAGAAAAAGAGCCGCATAGACCATATGACCTATCTGCCGGGCATGGAACAGATCGATTCCGACATCATGGACAAGATCCTGGCTGCCACGGCGGCCTACGATTATGACAAATGCACCGCCCACGACGTGGAAATTGCCCTGGCCCATGAAGGCCGGCTGACCCCCTATGATTTCGGCGCTCTCCTGTCGCCCGCGGCAAGGCCCTATCTGGAAGAGATGGCCCAGGCGGCCCAGCGCGAGACCAGGAAGCATTTTGGAAATGAGATCCTTCTCTTCACCCCCATCTACATAGCCAACTACTGTGAAAATTATTGTATTTATTGCAATTTTAACCGCTACAGCAAGATAAAACGTGCTAAACTGAATGCTGACGAGATAGACCAGGAGATGGCTGCGATCGCGGCTACAGGGCTGAGGGAGATCCTCATCCTGACCGGGGAGAGCCGGCACGCCTCCGATGTGGAATATATCGGCATGGCCTGCCAGATCGCCAGGAAGTATTTTAAGGTGATCGGCATAGAGGTCTATCCCCTCAATTCCGATGAGTATGCCTATCTGCACAAGTGCGGGGCGGACTATGTGACCGTATTCCAGGAGACATACAACCCGGATAAGTATGAGACGCTGCACCTGGACGGGCACAAGAGGATATTCCCCTACCGGGTGAATGCCCAGGAAAGAGCCCTCATGGGCGGCATGAGAGGCGTAGGATTCGCGGCTCTTTTAGGTCTGGATGATTTCAGGAAGGATGCCTTCGCGACCGGAATGCATGCCTATTATATGCAGAGAAAATACCCCGCCGCGGAGATCGCGTTTTCCTGCCCCAGACTCCGTCCCACGATAAATAATGAGAAGATAAATCCCATGGACGTGCATGAAGCGGAGCTTCTGCAGATCGTAACGGCCTACAGGCTCTTCATGCCATTTGCCAGCATCACGATCTCCACGAGAGAGAACGCCAGGGTAAGGGATAATCTTCTCAAGATCTGCGCGACAAAGATATCCGCGGACTCCAAGACCGGAGTCGGCGAACATTCTGCCCAGGTAAAGGACAAGGGCGACGGTCAGTTTGAAATTGACGACAACAGGACATTTGACCAGATATACCAGGCGATACTGGACAATGGTCTTCAGCCCGTGCTCAACGACTATATCTACGTATAGGAATATCTCAGACTTATACCGGATCCTGCCAGATCAGAATATTGGTTCATGAGTATAAAGCGGCAGAAGATCGTGGCTTGAATGAGGAGGCTTTATATGAGTATTTATGATAATGTGATAGCGGTCACGAACAGACATATCAGCAAAAGACCCCTGCCCGAACAGGTAAGGCGGATCTGCGGTATGCACCCCAGGGCTTTGATCCTGCGGGAGAAAGACCTGCCGGAGGACGAGTACGAGATGCTGGCAAGGGCGGTCATCCCCATCTGCACAGAGGCGGGAGTGCCGCTGGCCCTGCATTTTTATCCGGAAGTGGCCCTGAAGCTGGGAGCCGGCCGGATCCACCTGCCCCTGTGGAAGCTGGAACAGATGGACAAGAAGGTCCTCAGACAGTTTAAGCTGGTGGGGACATCCGTGCACTCGGCAAAGGACGCGCAGAGGGCTGTCAGCCTGGGAGCCTCCTATGTAACAGCCGGCCATGTATTTGAGACGGACTGCAAGAAGGGGCTTCCCGCGAGAGGGCTTGACTTTTTAAGGGAAGTCTGTCAGAGTGTGGATGTACCGGTCTACGCGATCGGCGGGATAAACATGGATCCTGAGAAGATCCAGGCAGTCATGGACTGCGGCGCCGACGCGGCCTGCGTTATGTCAGGACTTATGAATATATAAGGCAATTAAGGAGAGATACTTTGAGCGGATTCAGTATAAAAACAGCTATGGGGGTGGCAGCCTGCAAGGCTGCCCGGGCCGGGCTGAGGATCGCCAGAAGCGGCGGCACTACCCTGCCGGGCAGGGCCGCCATGTTTTTCGATAAGGATATCCTGGCCTCTGTGTCAGAGGGCATGGACATCATAGTCGTCACCGGGACAAACGGCAAGACGACGACATGCCGCATGCTGGAGCAGGCCCTGTCCTCTACAGGGCGCAGCGTGCTGGCCAACAAGTCAGGGGCCAATCTTCTGCGCGGGGTCACGGCAGAATTTACGGCGAATGCCGACTGGATGGGGCGGCCCAGGAAGAAATTTGCCGTCATAGAGTGCGATGAGGGGGCCTTAAAGCAGGTCGTTCCTCTTATAAAGCCCAAAGTCATCCTGGTCACAAATCTTTTCCGCGACCAGCTGGACCGCTACGGCGAGGTCATGCACACCCTGGATCAGATCCGGACAGGCATCCGGCTGGCTCCCCAGAGCATCATCTGCCTCAACGCGGACTGCTCTCTCACATCGTCCCTGGCTTTCGACGTGCCCAACAAGGTCATATATTACGGGCTGGACTGCCCGGTGGGCGAGCAGAAGGACGCGGAGATCTCTGACGCCAAGTACTGCATCCGCTGCGGGACGGAGTACAAGTATGAATATCACACCTATGCCCACCTGGGAGGCTTCTACTGCCCCAAGTGCGGATACAGGCGCAGCAGGCCACAGACGGCCGTGACGGCCATCCGCAAGCTGACCGCCCAGGGGACGGACATCCAGATGGAATTCCGCAGTCCGGACGAGAAGGATCCCGCGAAAGAAAAGACCGTCACAAGAGACGTCTTTGTCAGTCTGCCGGCTGTCTATAATGTATACAACGCGGCCGGCGCCGTATGCGCCTACACGGCGGCTGGATTTGGCAGGGGCGACATCTTAAAGTCCCTGGCGAAGACAAGCAGCAGTTTCGGGCGGATGGAGACCTTCGATCTGGACGGGGTCCGCGTCCAGATGATCCTGGTCAAGAACCCGGCCGGCTGCAACCAGGCTCTTTCCTATGTGACAAGCCTTGAGGAGGATTACAATGCCGTGATCTGCCTCAACGACCAGACGGCCGACGGCCATGACATTTCCTGGATATGGGACGCGGAATACGAGAAGCTCTCGAGCGATGAGAACCTGAAGAATATCATCGTGGCCGGGGACAGGGCAGAGGACATGCAGCTGAGGCTCAAGTACGCGGGGGTTCCCGAGGACAAGATCCGGCTGGTCCGCGGCTGGGATCAGCTGACAGAGCAGATGAGAGATAGCAGCTATCCGGTATTTGTTCTGCCCAATTACACATCCATGCTGGCTCTTCGCCGGACACTGGCCGAGGCGACCGGCAAGCAGGAATTCTGGAAGGGTTAAGGAGGGAAGACGGATGGACAGAGAACTTAAGATATGCCACCTTTACCCCGAGGTGCTCAATCTCTACGGAGACAGGGGCAATATAATCTGCATGAAAAGCCGGCTTGAGCGCCGGGGCATTTCCTGCCGGGTCGACCAGATGAGGCTGGGCCAGAAGGCGGATCTTGCCTCCTATGACCTCTTCTTCATCGGAGGAGGCCAGGATTTTGAACAGGAAGTGCTCCTGGAGGACCTGCGGTCCGGCAAGGGAGCTGAGATCGTCTCCGCTGTCGAGGACGGGAAGACCTTCCTTTGCATCTGCGGCGGCTACCAGATGATGGGCCACTACTACGAGACCCACGACGGAGTCCGCTGTGAATTCCTGGGAGCGGTAGATTTCGCCACAGTCGGCGGCGACGTGAGAATGATAGGCAATTATGCCTTTCAGCTGGGAGAAGAATCCGGCGGCTCCACCGTCGTGGGATTCGAGAACCACAGCGGGCGGACCCGGCTGGGAAGCGGGGTAAAGCCCCTGGGCACGGTGCTCAAAGGCTATGGGAACAACGGGGAGGACAAGACGGAAGGCGTCCGCTACAAAAATGTCTTCGGCTCTTACAGCCACGGCCCCATCCTTCCCAAGAACCCCCAGCTGTGCGACCACATCCTGGAGACGGCCCTTGAGAGAAAATACGGCCGGAAGATAGAGCTGGAGCCCCTGGATGACCGCTTTGAGATGCTGGCCCACGACTCCGTGCTGGATAAGATCATGAAAGGCGAGATCAACTGATCCCGCCTCTTTTCAGGCCAGCTCCTGCTCCTTGTTCTGGACATAGGGCTCGACCGCGTCGAGGAATTCTTCCCGGCGGATCCACCAGTCTTCGGGCTGGCTGTAGCGGATGCAGACGTCGTCCAGGGAATACATGTCGATCTGGGGCAGATCGCCGTGGACGAAGCTGCTGAAATCGTCGAAGCGGACCTTGAGGATATCCTCCGTCTCGGGCAGGATGAAGAGGGCCTTCTTGACCGTGATGGCGAAGACCTGGATGAGGGCGTTGTCATGGTAGTCCCCCTGGTCTATGTGCTGGCGCAGGCTGCCCAGATGGGTGATGTCCTCGTTGGAGAGCTTGGCGCCCAGATAATAGCTCAGGCTCTCCCGGATGGCGTCCTCATAGGACTGCTTGGGCTCAAAATGAGTCGTCTGGATGATGTCATATCTGCCGGGGTAGAGCTCGCGGCTCTGAGACCGCTTCTGAACCAGGATGTAGGGCTCGCTGCCGGACCACTGGAACATCCAGACATGGGCGACCTGGTGGAGAAGGCCCTTTGTGTGGACTTCCTCGCGGGTGGCTGTGCCTATATTGTTAAATTCATCGTCATAGATCTTGAGAATATCGGTTCCTCTGTACATATTTCCCTCTTAATATGAAAAGGACGTAAGACCTGTCCTTAAAAATGCTGTCTGCTCTTTATTTCTATCACTACTATAAGACTGTTTTTCCCAATTTACAAGAACAATTTTGCCTTGTTTCAAGGTTGACAGCATTTGGCGCTTACATTATAATAAGTAGCGTTAATATGAAAAGACGAAGAAGGAGACAGTAGCCCTGTGCGAAAGTTTGCAGAGAGCCGGCGGATGGTGCGAGCCGGTACCGGTAGGACAGACGCGAACATCACTCCCGAGTCGCAGGCTGACAGTGCCGGATCCGGCACAGGTAAGCTGAGCCGGTTTTCCCGCCGTTACAGGGAGAGCATATGTTTGTATGCTGCGTTAGGTGGTTGATGATGCCCTCATTCCTATGCGGAGTGAGGGTTTTTGGCATTTACACGCGCAGTATTTTCCGTTCAGGAGGAGGATTTACCAGTGTACGAGAAGGTAAACACGAGCCAGAACTTCGTCGAGAGAGAAGACAAGACTCTCAAGTTCTGGAATGACGAGCAGATTTTCAAAAAGAGCATCGAGCTTCGCAAGAACAGCCCGGAATTCACATTCTATGACGGACCGCCGACAGCAAACGGCAAGCCTCATATCGGACATGTACTGACCCGTGTCATAAAGGATATGATACCCAGATACAAGACCATGAAGGGCTACAAGGTGCCCAGGAAGGCCGGCTGGGATACTCACGGACTTCCCGTTGAGATAGAGGTGGAGAAGCAGCTGGGTCTGGACGGCAAGGAACAGATCGAAGAGTACGGCATGGAGCCCTTCATCGAGAAGTGCAAGGAGAGCGTCTGGAAGTACAAGGGCATGTGGGAAGAGTTCTCCCAGGCAGTCGGTTTCTGGGCTGATATGGACCACCCTTACGTCACATACCACAACACATTTATAGAGTCTGAGTGGGCTGCCTTAAAGAAGATCTGGGACAAGGGCCTTCTCTACAAGGGTTATAAGGTCGTTCCCTACTGCCCCCGCTGCGGCACCCCTCTGTCCAGCCACGAGGTAGCGCAGGGCTATAAGAAGCTCAAGGAGCGCTCAGCAATCGTCAGATTCAAGGTCAAGGACGAGGACGCTTATTTCCTTGCATGGACGACGACCCCCTGGACCCTCCCGTCCAACGTTGCTCTCTGCGTGAATCCGGACGATAAGTACTGCAAGGTAAAGGCTGCAGACGGTTATACCTACATCATGGCAGACGCCCTGCTGGAGACTGTCCTGGGCGGCCTGGCCAAGAAGACCCTGGGCGAGGACACAAAGGAGCCTGATTATACCGTTCTCGAGAGCTGCGCCGGCAGGGATCTGGAGTACAAGGAGTACGAGCCCCTTTACGAGTGCGCGAAAGCAGCGGCAGACAAGCAGCACAAGAAGGGCTTCTTCGTTATGTGCGATGACTATGTAACCATGACAGACGGTACCGGGATCGTTCACATCGCTCCCGCTTTTGGTGAAGACGATGCCAGGATCGGAAGAAGGTACGACCTTCCCCTCGTTCAGTTCGTAGACCAGAAGGGCTGCATGACGGAAGAGACCCCCTTCGCCGGCATGAGGGCAAAGCCGTCAAAGCATGAGCTGGAGCAGGACCCGCCGGCCATAAGCGCCGATCCCGAGGTCCTCAAGGATCTGGACAGGAGCGGCAAGCTTTTCTCAGCTCCCAAGTTTGAGCATGATTATCCTCACTGCTGGAGATGCGATACGCCCCTCATCTACTATGCCCGCGAGTCCTGGTTTATAGAGATGACAAAGGTAAAGGATGACCTTGTCAGGAACAACAACACGGTAAACTGGATCCCGGAAGGCATCGGCAAGGGTCGTTTCGGCAACTGGCTTGAGAATATCCAGGACTGGGATATCAGCCGTGACCGTTACTGGGGCACCCCTCTCAACATCTGGGAGTGCCATGACTGCGGCCGCAGAGAGAGCATAGGAAGCATTGCCGAGCTTAGGGAAAAAGCTCCCGAGTGCCCGGAGAATATCGAGCTGCACAGACCCTACATCGACGCCATCACATACAAGTGCCCCGAGTGCGGCGGCCTTATGCACAGGGTACCCGAGGTTATAGACTGCTGGTTCGATTCCGGCTCCATGCCCTTCGCCCAGCACCACTATCCTTTTGAAAATAAGGAATTATTTGAGCAGCAGTTCCCGGCAGACTTCATATCAGAGGCTGTCGACCAGACAAGAGGCTGGTTCTACTCCCTCATGGCCATCTCCACCCTCATTTTCAATCAGGCTCCCTACAGGAACGTTATCGTTCTGGGCCATGTACAGGATGAGAACGGCCAGAAGATGAGCAAGTCAAAGGGCAATGCCGTAGATCCCATGGATGCCCTGCGCAAGTACGGTGCAGACGCTGTCCGCTGGTATTTCTACTCCAACTCAGCGCCCTGGCTGCCCAACCGTTTCCACGAGAAGGCCGTGCTGGAAGGCCGCAGCAAGTTCATGGGCACCCTCTACAACACATACGCTTTCTATGTGCTCTACGCTGAGATCGACCAGTTCGATCCCACAAAGTACAGCCTGGACTACGACAAGCTCTCCGTCATGGACAAGTGGATCCTGTCAAGGCTCAATACAGCCATAAGAGACGTGGACAGCAATCTGGATAATTACAGGATCCCCGAGGCGGCAAGAGCCCTGCAGGATTTTGTAGATGACATGAGCAACTGGTATGTCAGAAGATCCCGTGAGAGATTCTGGGCAAAGGGAATGGAGCAGGATAAGGTAAATGCTTTCATGACCCTCTACACCTGCCTGGTCAACATCTGCAAGGCAGCAGCGCCCATGATCCCCTTCATGACAGACGAGATCTACAGGAATATCGTTGTCAATGTGGATAAGACCGCTCCCGAGAGCATTCACCTGTGCGATTACCCCATTGTAAATGAGGCTCACATAGATAAGGAACTCGAGGCAAATATGAAGGATGTACTCGACGTCGTTGTTCAGGGCCGTGCCTGCAGGAATGCGGCAAACATCAAGAACAGGCAGCCCGTGGGCAAGATGTATGTCAAGGCGCCCTTCAGACTTGACAAGTTCTTCTCTGATATCATCACAGACGAGCTCAATGTCAAGGAGATAGAATATACTGACGATGTCAGCAGCTTTACGACCTACAGCTTCAAGCCCCAGCTGAGGACCGTCGGTCCCAAGTACGGCAAGAGGCTCAACGGCATCAGAGCTTATCTTTCATCCGTAGACGGAACAAAGGCCATGGCAGCCATCAGGAGCGAAGGCGCCCTGAAGTTTGACGTCGAGGGTGACGAGATCGTCCTCACAGAGGATGACCTTCTGATCGATACCGCTCAGATGCCCGGCTATGTTTCAGACACAGAGTATGACGTAACTGTAGTCTTAGACACAAACCTCAGCCCCGAGCTTATTGAAGAAGGATTTGTCCGCGAGATCATATCAAAGGTACAGACCATGAGAAAGGAAGCCGGCTTTGAGGTCATGGACCACATCCGTGTCTATGTAAGTGGAAATGACAAGATAGGAGATGCCGTTAAGCGCAACGCTGACGAGATCAGGACAGAGGTTCTGGCGAATGACATTGCCTTTGGCAGCACAGGCGGCTACGTTAAGGATTGGAACATAAATGGGGAAAGTGTTTCCATGGGCGTAGAGCGTCTGTAAAGGAGGATTACAGACAGAATGGGTGA
Source organism: uncultured Eubacteriales bacterium (assembly GCA_900314845.1). GTDB lineage: Bacteria > Bacillota > Clostridia > Lachnospirales > Lachnospiraceae > UBA2912. The sequence continues at coordinate 15,688 of OMWV01000049.1, read as the reverse complement.
AGAACTCAGAACCAGAAAATTTAACAAAGAAGTTTTCCGCAAGGAAGTAATAGACAACCTGAAATCAAATTTCCGAAAGACAGTTGAGACAGCAAGCAGGCAGGAGATGTTTCAGGCAGTATCGCTCGCGGTCAAGGATTATATCGTTGACGACTGGCTCGAATGCCACAGAGAATTTGCCAGGAGAGACGTCAAGAGACTCTACTATATGTCCATGGAGTTTCTGACCGGGCGTGCCCTGGGCAACAACCTGATCAACCTTTGCTGCTACGATGAAGTCAGGGAAGTGCTGGACGAGTTCGGCGTTGACCTGAACACCCTGGAGGACGAGGAGCCGGATGCCGGTCTTGGCAATGGCGGCCTCGGCCGTCTGGCGGCCTGTTTCCTGGACTCTCTCTCCACGCTCAACTACCCGGTCTACGGCTGCGGCATCCGCTATAAATACGGCATGTTCAAGCAGAAGATCGTAAACGGCGAGCAGCAGGAGGTCCCGGATGACTGGCTCAAGTACGGCAACCCCTTTGAGATCAAGAGGCCGGAGTACACGCAGGAAGTCCGCTTCGGCGGCTATGTCCGCGTAGAATACGACCAGAAGCTGGGCAGGAACCGCTATATCCTGGAGGATTACAAGCCGGTCATCGCCATCCCCTACGATATCCCGATTGTGGGCTACAACAACGGCATCGTCAACACGCTGAGGATCTGGGATGCTCAGCCGGTGGCTCAGTTCAATCTCCTGTCTTTTGACAAGGGAGACTACAACAAGGCCCTGGAGCAGCAGACCCTGGCCCAGTCCATCGTCGAGGTCCTCTACCCCAACGATACCCACTACAGCGGCAAGGAGCTCAGGCTCAAGCAGCAGTATTTCTTCGTATCGGCGACTCTGCAGACAGCCATAAAGAAGTTCAAGCAGAATCACTCCGATATCCACGAGCTTCCCGACAGGGTGGTATTCCAGCTCAACGATACCCACCCGACCATTACGGTTCCCGAGCTCATGAGGATCCTGGTGGACGAGGAAGAGCTGGAGTGGGATGACGCCTGGTCCATCGTCACAAAGTGCTGCGCCTACACGAACCACACCATCATGGCCGAGGCCCTGGAGAAATGGCCCGTCGACCTTTTCATGAGGCTGCTGCCCCGTGTTTACCAGATGGTGGAGGAGATAAACCGCCGCTTCGTGAACAAGATAGAGACCACCTATCCCGGCAACTACGAAAAGGTCAGGAAGATGGCCATCATATACGAGGGTCAGATCCGCATGGCCAATATGGCCATCGTGGCCGGCTTCTCCGTAAACGGCGTGGCAAAGCTTCACACAGAGATCCTGGAAAAGCGCGAGCTCAAGGATTTCTACGAGCTCTACCCCGAGAAGTTCAACAACAAGACAAACGGCATAACCCAGAGGCGTTTCCTCCTCCATGCCAATCCTCTTCTGGCCCGCTGGGTCACAGAAAAGCTGGGCACGGACGAGTGGATCACGGACCTGTCCCTGATCAAGGGCATAGAGCCTCTGGCAGACGACCCAAAGGCCCGCCGGGAGATAGAGGAGATCAAGTACAAGAACAAGCTCCGCCTTGTGGACTATATCAGGAAACACAACGGCATAGAGGTATCCCCGGATTCCATATTCGATGTGCAGGTCAAGAGACTGCATGAGTACAAGAGGCAGCTCCTCAACATCATGCACATCATGTACATTTACAATCAGCTCAAGGCAAATCCGAACCTGGATTTCCACCCGGTTACATTCATATTCGGCGCCAAGGCGGCGGCAGGCTATGTCACGGCCAAGCAGACTATAAAGCTGATAAATTATGTGGCTGACGTCATAAACAATGATCCGGCCGTTAACGATAAGATAAAGGTCGTTTTCATTGAAAATTACTGCGTATCCAACGCGGAGATCATATTCGCGGCCAGCGATGTGTCCGAGCAGATCTCCACAGCCAGCCGCGAGGCTTCCGGAACCAGCAACATGAAGTTCATGCTCAACGGAGCCATCACCCTGGGCACCATGGACGGGGCCAATGTTGAGATCGTGGAAGAGGCAGGCAGGGAAAATGCCTTCATCTTCGGACTCAGCTCCGAGGAGGTCATGAACTACGAGGCAAACGGCGGCTACCGGCCCGCGGATATCTACAACAGCGACTCGGACATCCGCCGCGTCATGGACGAGCTGGTGGACGGCACATTCTCAGGCGGCCAGAGAGACACATTCCGCGCTCTTTTCGACTCCCTGATGAACAAGGACGTCTACTTCGTCCTCAAGGACTTCAGGGCATATGACGATGCCCGCAGGAAGATAAACGAGGCCTACAGAGACCGCGACCGCTGGAATAAGATGGCCATCATGAATATCGCCAATTCCGGCAAGTTCTCTTCTGACCGGACAATAGAAGAATATGTCCGCGACATCTGGCATCTGGAGAAGGTATTTATAGAAGAGTAAAAATTTTTCCGGCAGCCGGCCCCACATTTGAGGCGGCCTGCCGGACATTGTATCTGTAAAAAAATGAGGGTAAGGTTTCATTATGGAAAAGATGACAACAGTCAGGGAGCTTTTCCGCTCCCCTGATGACTACATCGGCAAAAAGGTAAGGATAGGCGGCTGGATCCGCAATATCCGCGATTCAAAGACATTCGGCTTCCTGGTCATAAATGACGGCAGCTTTTTCACGCCCCTGCAGGTCGTGTACGGGGATGAGCTGGAGAATTTCTCCCAGGTCAGCCATCTGAACGTGGGCAGCGCCGTTATCGTGGAGGGCACTTTGGAGGCCACGCCCGGGGCAAAACAGCCCTTCGAGGTGCAGGCGGACCGCGTTTTCGTCGAGGGCGCTTCCAGCCCCGACTATCCCCTGCAGCCTAAGCGCCACACCCTGGAATACCTGCGGACCATCGGCCATCTGCGCGCCAGAACGAACACATTCCAGGCCGTTTTCCGCGTACGGTCTCTTCTGGCTTATGCCATTCATAAGTTCTTCCAGGAAAGGGATTTTGTCTATGTGCACACGCCCATCATCACGTCAAGCGACGCCGAGGGCGCCGGCGAGATGTTCAAGGTGACGACCCTGGATCTGGACAATGTGCCCAGGACCGCGGACGGGAAGACAGACTACAGCAAGGACTTCTTCCGCAAGCCGGCCAGCCTGACTGTCAGCGGCCAGCTGGGAGCCGAGACCCTGGCCATGGCCTTTCGCAATGTATACACATTCGGCCCCACATTTCGGGCAGAGAATTCCAACACCACAAGGCACGCGGCTGAGTTCTGGATGATAGAGCCCGAGATTGCCTTTGCCGACCTGGAGGATGACATGGAGCTGGCCGAGGCCATGATGAAGTACATCATTAATTATGTGCTGGAAAATGCTCCCGAGGAGATGGAATTTTTCAACAAGTTCGTGGACAAGGGTCTTCTGGACAGGCTGCACCACGTGGCAGAGTCCGATTTTGCCCGGGTCACATACACGGATGCGGTGAAGCAGCTGGAAAAGCACAATGACAAATTCGATTTCAAGGTCAGCTGGGGCGTTGACCTGCAGACAGAGCACGAGCGCTATCTCACGGAGAAGATATTTAAGCGCCCTGTCTTCGTGACAGACTATCCCAAGGATATCAAAGCATTTTACATGAAGCAGAATCCGGACGGCAAGACGGTCGGGGCTGTCGACATGCTTGTTCCCGGGATCGGCGAGATCATTGGGGGCAGCGAGCGTGAGTACGACTACGACAAGCTCCTTGCCCGCATGAAGGAGCTGGGCATGAACACGGATGAATACGATTTCTACCTGGATCTTCGCAAATACGGCACGACCCATCACGCCGGCTACGGCCTGGGCTTTGAGCGCTGCGTCATGTACCTGACGGGCATGGGCAATATCAGAGATGTGCTGCCCTTCCCCAGGACCGTGGGAACCTGTGAACTTTAAGCCGCCATACAGAAGGGAGGATGAGCTTTCATGACTGTGATAAATGATTTTATTTTCAGTCTGAATACAGTCCTCCCTGTTTTCATTCTCGTCATGGTGGGCTGGTATATCAGGCACAGGGGGACGGTGGATGAGAGCTTCATAGGCGCCGTGTCAAATGTCGTCTTCTACTACGCCCTGCCGGCGGGCATATTCATGGACGTGGCGACGACAGACCTTCATGAGCTCGTGAATCCCCGCTTCGTCGCTGTCACCATGCTGGGCACAGCAGGCGTATTTTTTACCGCCTGGTTTGTCATCAGCCGGATCTACCACGACGGGCGGGAAGTGGCCGCGGCTGTGCATTCCGCCTACCGGGGCAATTATATTTACATCGGCGTCCCCATCATCCAGAACATTCTTCAGACGACGACCCTGACCTGCTCTGTTCTTGTCATCACATTCGTCTTGTCCCTTTACAATGTTCTGGCAGTTTTGATCCTGTCCGTCTACAGCGGGGACATGAGCCAGCTCAATTTCAAGCATCTGGCCCTGACCCTGCTGAAGAATCCCATGATCATAGCAACCCTTCTGGGCATAGCCTACGCCCTGACCGGCCTGCCCCTGACCCCGGTGGCGGCCAAGTCCCTGGGATACCTGAAGGTGATCGCCTCCCCTCTGGCCCTTCTCATGATCGGCATGCGGATGGTTGGCAATTCAGCAAAGGGAAAAGGCGGCCTGATCCGGCTCGCCCTCCTCTTTAAGCTTGTCCTGGGGCCCCTTGTCATGACCTGCGTCGCGGTGCTTCTGGGCATGAGCCAGGAAGAGATCGTGACCATATACGTCCTCTTCGGCACTCCCTGCGCCATGAACGTCTATATCATGACAAAGAGCATGGGCGGGGACGACGGAACGGCGGCCAGCATCATCGTAAGCTCAGTCCTTCTGTCCATCCTGACCATGACGGCGGGGATTTTCCTGCTGAGGACGGCGGGTATCGTCTGAATTTTCCGAGGAGGGCGGGCGCCCGCGGGCGGACAGGCCCCCGGGAAAATATTAACAGGAGTTAAAATATGCAGCATATCTATTTTATGCGCCATGGCGAGACGTCCTACAATCTGGCCGGCCGGGTCCAGGGCGGCACGGACATCCCGCTCAATGAAAACGGGATAAAGGAAGCGAACATGGCGCGGGAATTTTTTATAAAAAATGAGATCCGCTTTGACAAAGTGATCAGCAGCCCCTTAAAGAGGGCGGCAAAGACGGCCTCCATCGTCTCCGGCAAGCCTCTGGAGATGATAGAGACGGATGAGAGAGTGAGAGAGCTCAACTTCGGGACGGCCGAGGGAGAGGCAGTCGTCGACCTGCCCCAGGGCGTTCTGGCCCTCTTTTCCCATCCCCAGGATTACGAGGTGCCCGCAGGCGGGGAGACCATCGCCCAGCTGCAGGAGAGGACGGGAAGCTTTATCGCCGACGCCGGCCGCCTGCTGGCAGAAAGGCCCGACATAGAGAATCTGCTCGTCGTCTCACACGGGGCGGCCCTCAGAGGATTTATCAGCGTGATAGAGAAAACGCCGGTCCGGGAATTCTGGGTGGACAACCTGGAAAACTGCTGCACGGTCGACGCCGTCTATGAAAACGGGCGTTTTCATGTGGAAAGATACCTGCATCCCCTGGGCGGGACAAAGTACATGATACCGCCCTGGAGAAGAGCAAAGGCCGCCGACGGCAGCTTCACATTTGCCAGGTCGGAGAGGGACTAGTTCTGTTTGAAGAAGGGATCCTATGATAAAAATAAAAGAACTGATCGACGCGAAGCTTCTGCGCTTTATCATCGTTGGCGTGATCAATACGATCGTCGGCACGGCCATCATGTTCGGCCTCTACAATCTGGCCGGCTGGGGCTACTGGGCCGCCTCCATCGCCAACTACACGCTCACGAGCATCTTAAGCTTCTTTCTGAACAAGTATTTCACATTTAAGAACAAGGGCTTTTCCTGTGCCCAGGTCCTGCGCTTTATCATAAACATAGCGGTCTGCTACACCCTGGCCTACGGCATAGCCAAGCCCCTCATGCTCCATATCCTGGCAAATGCGGATAAGAAGCTGCAGGAGAATGTGGCCATGTTTGTGGGAATGGTCCTTTTCACAGGCTTCAACTACCTGGGCCAGAGACTTTTCACCTTCCGCGAGGACAAGGAAAAAGATCCCCCGGAGGAGAAATAGGAAGGGCATTTACTGGACAAGCCGGGAAGGCAAATGTTAAAATAGACAAAATACTGACAGGGGGGTCATGCGGATGGATGAAATGGTCAAGAGGAACAAGATAATTATTCGCACGAGCATAGACGGCGTTCTGGCGAATGTCCTGCTGGGCGTTTTTAAGATCATCTTCGGCCTGATGGCTTCCTCGCCGGCCGTTGTATCCAGTGCGGTGGGCAATTTTACGGACGCGCTTGCCTCCGTCGTCGTCCTTGTCGGGGCCTTTTTCTCCTTCAAGCGGCCCAACAAAAGGCATCCCTTCGGCTACGGGCGGGTGGAGTATCTTGTCATTCTGATCATAGCCATCGTTGTCCTTGACGCCGGCATCGGCGAGCTGTCGGAGACCTACGAGATCTTTAAGCACGGACACGAGACCCATTACACGGTGATCACCCTGGTCGTTGTCATCGTATCCATTATCGTAAAGCTTGCCCATGGCATCCACATGCGCAGAAGAGCGCACACGGTAGAGTCCACGGCCCTGCACGCTGTCGGCTCCGAGGCGGTTCACCACGGCCTGCTCTCCATCTTTACGGCGGCAGCCGTTGCCGTGCGCATGTACACGGGCTACAGCCTTGAGGCTTATGCCACAGGCATCATTGGCATCGTCATCACAGCCGAGGGCGTAAAGCTCCTCTTCGAGGCCATAGCCAAGATCCTGGGCCACAGCGTTCCCACCGGCCTGCGCCAGGAGGTAAGGCAGACGATCCTCCACAATTTCGACCAGGTCCAGGGAGTCTACGATCTGACCCTGCACGACTACGGCCCTGACCGCTACATGGGCAGCGTCCACATCACCGTTCCCGAGGACATGACGGCTGGGGAACTGGACTGGTTGGAGAGGCAGATCCAGAAGAAAGTCCTGATAGATCAGAAGGTTTTCCTGGCCGGCATCAGCATCTATTCTGTCAACTCCCACGACCCTGACATCATCCGCATGCGGGATGACATCAGCAGCCTGGTCACATCCTACTCCAACATGGCAGGCATCCACGGCTTTTACGTCAACAAGGAGCTGCGCTACGCCTCCCTTGACATCGTCATGAGCTTCAACGAGAAGGATGTCCGGGGCAAATACAAGGAGATCCGCTCTGCCATCCAGCAGAGGTACCCGGAATACGAATTCCACGTCCACCTGGACATGTTCATAGACTGATACCTGAATCTGTTCTTGGACTAAGGCGGGCCCCTGCTTCATCTGCGCGCCCCCCGTAAATGCCCCTGCAAATGTTTGTAAAAAAATACTTGCAAATCACCGGAGCGTGTGCTAAACTACTATAGCATGCAGTTGTGGCGGAATGGCAGACGCGCTAGATTCAGGTTCTAGTGAGGTAATACTCGTGTGGGTTCAACTCCCATCAACTGCATTGTTTTTATGCGCAGGCACTGACCGAAAGGTCGGTGCTTTTTTTTGCGGAATAGGAAATTTCTCTGGTATGGGCACTGCAGCATCCTTCTTCACTATGATTTCTTCTGGCGGGTGTCAGGATCTCTCTCGGACCCGGTTTTGTCTTGTATATACAACAAACATGATTTCTTCTGGCAAGGTTACGTCTGTTTGCGGGATTTCGCCGATGCGGTACGTATCCCCTGGAGCTGCGAAAGGGGGATTGCGTCTGTTTCGAAACTATTTGTTGATTCAGTACGTAAGCCGGCAGACTTCTTATGGCGCCGACTTACGTACGCATTCCCTCTGTGGGGCGATATGGACGTAGTTTGCCCAAAGTCAGGCCTTACTGTTACGTACAATTTTGGCTTTTTTCTCGAAACAGACGCCATGCCTACCCGGCCGCGGCGACAAGAGAAATCATGTCCCGCAACTGCGGTAAACTCGGCATTCCAACATGATAATATCTTACGGGGTGCCGCACTTTACACAACTATTGGCAATATTTTGCCTTAGACAGGTGGAAAAGCACCTGTGCCGGGACTATAATCGGGTCATAGACAGAAATTGTCTTGTTTGCGATCTAAGGGCAGGGTGCACACTGGCCGGCGGTCTGCAAGAAAGATAGATAGCAACAGAAGCATTTAGGAGGAATTCAAAATGAAATTTGCAGAGCTTAACGAGAAAGAACTTATGGATGTTGAGGGTGGAGTAATGCCCCATGTTGATAAAGATGGCACAATAAGAACATGCACAGGTGTTCCTATCGGTCATATTCCTTTTGGTCCTTTTATCCCTACCTGCCCCGGTCCTACTTTCCCTATCCCGAGAGACTGATAAAGATAGCGGCATCTAGGAGGAATTCAAAATGAAATTTGCAGAGCTTAACGCAAAGGAACTCATGGACATTGAGGGTGGCAGAACACCTTATACGGATAAGGACGGCAATGTAAGGACATGCACAGGTGTTGTATTCGGAAAAGCAAAGGTGTCCGTTATCATTGTTACACCCCATGTGCCTGACGGTCCTTTCCCGCACATCCCTCAGATCTGAGGCTTACAGGCGAAATTTCGGTAAATGACCAGCCGGACGGAGATAAAATCTCTGCCCGGCTGTTTTGATCTCTTCTTTTCGTGTATAATGAATAAGTTGAAAAATACCCAGAGGATGTCATTTACCCATGAGAATCAAGAGTTTTATCCGGTCAAATCCGGTCTTTGTCATCGCCGGAGCCGCCGCGCTGGTCTCCATGCTGATCGTGCCGCCCTGTCCGGCCTATGCTTCTTATATAGACTGGCGCACCATCCAGCTGCTCTGCTGCCAGCTGCTGTCCGTCCAGGGCCTCATGCGAAGCGGGGTTTTCTCAGACATTTCCGGTCTCATCCTGAAGAGAGCCTCCACCAGCCGCAGCCTTTGCGCTCTCCTGATCTTCCTCTGCTTCTTCGTCTCCATGCTGGTGACAAATGATGTCTCCCTGATTTCCTTTGTCCCCCTGACTATCCTGGCGCTCAGCCGGACGGGCATCTCGGACCTTCTGATCCGGACCCTGGTCCTGGAGACGATCGCAGCCAACCTGGGCAGTATGTTCACGCTCTTCGGCAATCCGCAGAACCTCTATCTCTTTAACTTATCCGGCCTGTCCGGCCTGCAGTTTCTGATCCTTCTGGCCCCCTACACCCTCCTCTCCCTGGCCCTGATTGCCGGATCCGTATTCCTGATCCCGGCAAGGAAGCTGGAGATGGGCGCGGGAGCGCAGAAGAAGGCAGAAGAGGGCAGGGGAAGCAAAAGTAAAAGGCGGCGGGCCCTGCGCCTTGCCAGCGCCTGCTTGCTCACCCTTTGCATCCTTGTCGTATTCCACCTGGGAAATGCTTTTTTTCTCCTGATCCTTAGTGCCGCCGTCTATGCCGTCCTCGACCGGAAAGTCCTGACAGGCGTAAACTACATCCTGCCCCTGACATTCATAGAATTTTTCATCCTGACGGGAAATATCCAGGCCCTGCCGGGATTTTCCCAGACCCTCTCGCGCATCATCGGCGGCCGGGAGCTGGTCACGGCCGTTCTGACCAGCCAGGTCATCAGCAACGTACCCGCGGCCATGCTCCTGTCCTCATTCACCGGCAATATCCGGGCCCTCATCCTGGGGACCGACATCGGCGGCCTGGGCACCCTGATCGCCTCCATGGCCTCGCTCATCTCCTTCCAGTTCTACGGAACCAGCCGGGACGCCCGCCCCGGAAAATACCTGGCAGTATTTACCCTGTATAATGGAATATTTCTTGCAGCCCTGCTGATCCTGGCCGCCGCAGCCGGCGCCCTCTGACAGGGGAAGAATAAAAATCAGCCGGGCATCGCAGCGCCCCGGGCGGGCACGGGGCAAAAAAATAAGGCCCCGTGCCACTCATGCGTTGTACACGAAACCCTATGTTTTAGAAGCTGCCAGCTGGCTGCTTAGTGCCAGATGGAAAGATCTCTGAAAATGTCGTCCAGGGACTTGTGAGTCGGAACGCTGCAGCCGCAGGAAGTGTTGTCCTTGAGGGGACCCCAAACGATATCACCCTTTACGATTCCGACAGGGCCTGCAGCACCGCCGACAACGGAAAGCATCTCATCCATATTCATCTCTGCAAAATTCTTCATGTCCTTTTCCTCCAAATGCTATCTATCTTTCTTCAAAGGGACAGGTACCGATCCGGAATCTCTTCGCCCGCCTTCGGGGCTCTCCGGTTTCAATCCTGCCATCGCCTTAAGTATACTGCCCCCGCAGCCCCCAATCTACCGCAAAAGGGCAAAATGTATCTCAAGATTCTGTAATGGAGGGTAAAGGTTTTTTTATGGGAGGAAGCGTGCGGCAGTTTCTTTATCTTCAGCAAAGTCCGTTAACTTGGGATCTTTACGGCATATTTACCCAAACTTTGTCGGGATACGGTAGATAACGCAGGATTCCATATTTAAAATAGATATAATGAATAGGCTTCTGAGGGAGGAGATTATGGCTCATTATCGAAAATTTTTCCGAAAACTTTCATGTATTATTGCTCTGCTGGCAGTCTGTGGTATGGTGTTGGGTCTTGGCGCGCCGGCTGTCCACGCGGATGAGACAAAAGCGGAAACGGCGGCTCAGACGGAAAAGACCCGGCAGGCGGAGACGTCTGCTCCTGCAGAGAGCGAAGAGAAGGAATCGGAGGCAAAAGAAAAATCCGCTGACAAGACTGCAAAGGCCAGTGAGCAGACGGAGGCGGAGACAGAGGAGAAGCGCCCGGCCTTTGCGGAAGAGCTTTCTGCAGGCGGGATCCACATAAAGCTGAAGGCGGGAAAGGGTGTCTTCCCGGAGGGAACGAAGGCAGCCGCTGTCCCGGTCAGCAGCCAGACGGCGATAAAGGCGGCCCAGGGCATTTTCAAGGAAGATGTCGTCGATGCGGCGGCTGTGGATATTTCCTTTTATTATAAGGGGAAAGAGACCGAGCCGGACGGCGCGGATGTCCGCGTCAGCCTGTCTCTGGACGATGCGATAGAAGGCAGCGAGCAGCACCTCGTCCACATAAAGGACAACGGTGCGGTCGAAGTAGTAAATGCAGCCAGCCTGGACAAAGATTCTGCAGCATTTGACGCCGGAAGCTTTTCCATCTACGCCATAGTCGGCACCGACGCGGTCACACGCAGGACCTACCGTTTCTACAGCGAAGACAAGCTGTTGGACACCCAGATCATCAAGAACGGCGACACTCTGGAAGAACCCGGCAAGCCCGAAAAGGAAGGCTGCGTCTTCACAGGGTGGGTGGACAAGGACGGAAAGGAATTTTCCCGATTCGGCGTCATATCCGATATCCCCGAGCATGCACAGGATGAGGAAGTCGTTCTGCGCGCGAAATTTGAGGATGCTTACTATGTGACCTTCCATGGGATGAATGGTCAGATCATAGACCAGATGAAGGCTGCCGACCAGGAGACTGTAGATATCTCCGGCATCACCTTCCAGACTCCCTCCGGGGAATATCTTTCCGGATGGACAAGGCGCGAAGATATGAAGGAAGATGAGAGCGGTCTGATCAGGGACTCTGTGATCATAAAGGGAGAGAGTATGGATCTGTATCCCGTTGTCAAGGACGTTGTCTGGGTCCTGTTCGACGGGAACGACCAGAATGACGGCGATCCCACCGCGCGCGCTTCCATCACGCCTGCCCAGTGCGTCCGCTAGGGAGAGAAGGCCAAAAAGCCTGCCGATCCGACAAGGCCGGGCTATGTTTTCAAGGGATGGATGACAAATGCGACAGGGACGGACGCGTGGGACTTCTCGAAAGCAGTCTCAGGCACTGCCGACGGAGCGGCCAGCATCCTCAAGCTCTATGCCCGCTGGGAGAAGGCGGATACCAGCTACACGGTCCGCGTGTGGAAGGAAAATCTGACCAGCACAGACCACGAGGCCAACAATGCAAAGCATGAAAACGGGACGGTAGATTACCTCCTTGCGGATTTTCGCAGCATCAGCGCCCCGACCGGGGCGGTCATCGATGTGACCAAGGATCAGGATATCCAGAACTATATCAAGGAGGAGGCCGGCAAATCCTCTTTCTCTACCTATGAACTCCAGGCGGATAAGACAAGCCCTGACAGCATAACCGTAAAAGGCGACGGTACTTCCGTTGTCAACATCTATTTTGACCTGAAAGTGTACACGGTACAGTTCCGCGCTTTCCAGGACGGATACAATGGGCACCCCGGAAATATCCTCTTCTATGACACTGCGGATGGGTCCTATTACCAGTATAATTTCGGGAATTCTTACGCTGTAACATTTGAAGCAGGCGGGAAGGAGTATTCTATCGGCGAGATCTACAGCTTCCAGGCAAGGATCGGTGAGGATATCTCAGGCGTCTGGCCGGACTACGCTGCAGCCCATATCGGGCCCGGGGAAGGTGCAGATGAATCCGATGTTTCTTTCGCGAACAGCCTTTCACCAGACAGTTGGGTTGATGAATCGCCGGATGCCATGTACAATCGGGTAATAAGATTTTCGTCAAATACGCAGTCCGTTATGTCAAAGAAATTTATTTCAGCCGACAGCAATCAGATGACGCACACATATTGTCTGAATTTCGTGAAAGACGCCATTACGCACGAGCTGCATAACCATTATCAGACCTTAGAGGATTTAACTGTCTTCAATGATAATGTTAAACGCAGAAGCTCCGGTGCTAAGACAAATTGGGTTTCTTCCTCCAGTGCTGCCTGGACTGTACTGGATCAGGCTCCGGAGGGGTATCCATCTACTGACACGGCCAATCATATCTGGCATTTTTACTTTATCCGCAACCATATCACCCTCTACTACTATAATTACAACGGGCTGGACCGCGTATATGAGGGGGATGGCACCGAGCAGACTTCAAGCTCCGGCGGCTGGGGTCAGCATAAGATAGACAAACCCGGCGTTCTCTACGGGACACCGCTGGGCAGCGGGGAATACAACTACACGCCGCCTCGTCCGTCCGGACTCCCGGAGAACTACGCATTCCAGGGCTGGTATACGAGGGAAGACCTCAGCGGAGACCCCTTTGATTTCAACACGACCATGGGAGGCAAGCCGCTCACGCTCTATGCCAAGTGGGCTGCTGTCCCGGTTACCGTCACATTTGACTCCAACGGCGGATCCGATGTGCCGCCGCAGACCATCCAGTACGCAAAGAGCCCGGAAAAGCCCGCGGATCCTGTCCGCAAGGGCTATACATTCGGCGGATGGGCATACACGAACGGAACTCCCTTCTCCTTCAGCGAGCAGATCACCAGGGATACGACCCTGGTTGCCAAATGGGTGGAGTTCGACCAGAATATCCGGGTCGTATACGACGCGGGAGACGGAAGCGGCGCGCCGACGGATCCTTCCCTTTACAGTGACGCATCCTGCGCCATCGTAAAGAAAGCCCCCACCGCCCAGGAGGGAAAGTATTTCCTGGGATGGACCTATGATGGGAAGACCTGCAATTACGGAGACGTCATCCAGCTGAGATCTTCCGTGGCCAAAAAGCAGAGCGATGGGACCTATACCATCACGCTCACGGCCGTATACGGCGAACATAAGCCCGCCCTCCTGACCTACTACGCAAACAACGGTACGGACCAGAAGGCCCAGGTCGTCCTGGCAAATAACTCCGGCCTTAAGTTCGCCTCTGCCGATTCCTTCCTCTTTGGCCTGAGCGGATACCGCTTCACCGGCTGGAATACGCAGGCGGACGGAAGCGGAACGGCCTACAAGGCCGGCGATACGGCAGCAATCGACCACGATACGCCCAACCGCCTCTATGCCCAGTGGGAAAAGATCCCGGCCAAAGAACCTGATCCGAAACCGGAGACAAAGAAAACTGAGACAAAAGAGCCAGAACCGGAGACGAAGGAAACTGAGACGAAAGAGCCGGAGACGGAGACAGAAACTGAGACAAAAGAACCAGAGACAGAGACGGAAACGGAAACAAAAGAGACGGAGACAGAGCCGGAAAGCGGGAAGAAGAAAAAGGCACAGAAAAAGACCCGGAAATCAACGGAAACAGAGACAGAAAAGACAAAAGCTGTAAATACCGGAGATGAATCCCATCCGGAGCTCTATCTGCTGATCTGCCTGCTGTCAGGCGGCCTGATCCTGACAAGTATCATATACGGCAGGAAAAACCGCAGGATGTAAAAACAGAAGAAAAGTAAAGAAAAGAGGGACACCCCCGACAGCATCGTCAGAAGATGCTGCCGGGGGTGTTTTTGGTATGGGGGAGCTGGAGAGAAAATGAAAGGCGGAGTAATTGATGGCTGCTGTCCCCATTTGTGAAGATTAACGTGATATAATGGAAAAAATATGTCTATGTAATAGAAGTTGATTTTCAACCGTAAAATTAAGGTAACTTAAGAAAGCAAGCAATAATGAATGATAAATTATCAAAATTAAGAGAAGGATTTGAGACGGCTTTTATTGACAGAAATGTCGTTTCAAATCTGGCATATCGGCCGCAGTTCGTCTCCAATGATCACAAGGAGGGCAAGAAGGTCCTTTCATCCATAGAAGACGAGCTGCTGCGTTGCAATGAATTCCAGATCAGTGTGGCATTTATCACGATGGGCGGGATCACCCCGCTTCTCCAGACTCTGAAGGAGCTTGAAAAGAAGCAGATCTCTGGCCGGATCCTGACGACGAACTACCTGAATTTCAGCGAGCCGAAGGCTCTGGAGAAGCTGAATAGCCTATCCAATATTACACTGAAAATGTATGACGCGGAGAAGGCAGAGGAAGGATTTCACACAAAAGGCTATATATTCAGACAGGATGAAACCTATCGGATCATCATCGGAAGCTCCAACATGACGAGTGCGGCGCTGACATTTAATAGAGAATGGAATACCAAGCTGATCTCCACGGAAAATGGTCAGATGGTGAAGAATATACTAGATGAATATGAAAAAATGTGGGATTCACCATATGCTGTCGGCTACGACTACTTTATTGATCTTTACAGGGAAAAATATGAGATCATTCAGAACCAGCGCCGGATGGCAAAGCAGGAAGAGGTCACATCCCTGCAGAAATATAAGCTGCAGCCTAACGCCATGCAGGTGCAGTTTGTAAGCAGCCTGCGGAAGATCATCGAAGCGGGTAAAGACAGGGCGTTGCTTATTTCCTCCACAGGCACCGGAAAGACATACGCCTCCGCTTTTGCCATGAGGGAACTGGGCTTTGAGCGGGTTCTCTTTCTTGTGCACAGAGGGCAGCTTGCCCGGCAGACGAAGAAGTCCTACGAGCGTGTCTTTTCGAATTCCAAGTCCATGGGACTGGTCGGCGCGGGTAGTAATGATTACGATGCGGACTATATCTTTGCAACAGTTCAGACCCTGAGCCGGGATGAGCATTTACTTTCATTTGAGCCGGACGCCTTCGACTGTGTGGTTCTTGATGCGTATGGCATAATAGGGACAACACCAGAAAGGCTTATAAATCAAGGCATTTCGGGATTTCCCTATAATTTCCAACCAACCTGGGAAAGTGTAACTTGTAAATTTTCATGATCCGGGATACGATATCCTTACGAGACGGCATGGCTCGATCAAATGAGCGATGTCTATATTTTGAACTTGAATGTCAGAAATGCTGACATA
>OMWV01000051.1 GCA_900314845.1 uncultured Eubacteriales bacterium | reverse complement strand
TTTTGTTTTTCTTCACCCGGAAGACTGCCATGAGTCATTCCTCCTTCCTTTGTCAGTATGTTTGGCAATAAAAAACGGCCCCGAACCTTTTCAGCTCGAGACCGTCTATATCCAAAATATTCAGTTGTTACCTTTGTTTATTCGCCCAGATAGTATTTGTAGAACATCAGGTCAATGTCTTTGAATACATTGAAGATGACCTTGATCTGACTTCCGGATCCAGCCAGATATTTACGAACAGTTTCTACAGCTATCTCTGCTGCCCTCTGATTTGGGAACATGAATACGCCCGTAGAAATACAACATAATGCCAATGTCCTGATATCCTTCTGATCAGCCAGTTCCAGAATAGATCTGTAACAGGATGCCAGCATCCGTTCATTCTCTTTCGTCAACCGGCCCTGAACGATCGGGCCCACCGTATGGATGATGAATTTGCTCGGAAGGTTAAATCCCGGAGTGATCTTAGCCTGCCCGGTCGGTTCCGGATATCCCTGTTCAGTGATCAGCTTGTTTGTAAAAAGCCTCAGCTCTACTCCGGCTTTCGAACCAAGAATGTTATCCAGACAGGAGTGCAGCCATTGGTAACATCCGGTGAATCCCGAGTTTGCCGGCAGCGTCACTGCATCGATCGCGAGTCTGGACATATCTCCCTGCCAGATATAGATCCTTTTGTCAGCTTTGATCGGTGTCAGATCTTCAATCCTTACAAGGCCTTCTGAAAGATTTTCTGCGGTCAGATACTCATCCTGGATCTTCAGAAATTCATCTGAGATTGGATCCGGCATACGGATATTCATGAGGCCTCTCAGCAAATCTTTTTGACCATGTTCATCCTCCGGTATCTCAACACCTGCCGCATCTCTTCTCTCATTCAGAAGATACTGAATCAGCCATATTCTCTGTTCTGTATGTGTCATAGATGTCAAAACCTCTCATTTCTGCAAGCTTCATTTGCCTCCCGTACTGCTCGTCCCTCTGATAAAAGATAAGATCTCTTCATTTGATGTAACTTAAATTCTTACATCTTACAGTCCTACTATATCATTTCTATCTTGTAATGTCAATGATTACATCAATCATTTCATTTCTCCGTCCTCTAGAAGGGCAGCACATAGATCAGTCCTGCCGAATAGATCTTTCTGATGCCCCTGATCCGCAGAATAGTTGAAATTTTTTATCCTATGTCATTGCTTTTTTGTCCGGAATGGAATAAGCTTTCACAGACAGACATATTTTTGTGACCTGATTACAAGAAATCTCAGATAAGGAGGCTCCCATGCCAGTATCTATCATACCTTCTTTCCTGTATTACTGCTTCATTACCGGCATAACGCCCGGGCCGGCCAACCTTTGCTCCCTGAATGCTTCCATGCGCTATGGGCACAGGCAGGCACTCAGGCAGTGGAGAGGGCTTTTCACCGGGTATTGGGTCATCGCCATTGGATCTGTACTGATTACATATTTCCTTGGCGGGGTAATGGGAAGCTCTGTCAGCGTGCTGGCCTGGATTGGTGCCGCATACCTCATTTATCTTGGAATACATCTGCTGATCCCGAAAAAGAGAGGAACTGAAGAGGGCAATGCAGCAGAAGTTGACCGGAACTGCAATTTTTTTACCGGATTCTTCGTTCAGCTCACGAACGTCAAGATCATGCTGTCTTGCCTGACAGCACTATCCAGCTACGTACTGCCCTATACCCAGTCATTCCGTTCACTGCTTCTGGTCGGTGTTTTTCTGCCTTTTACCGGACCGATGTGCAATCTGGCATGGCTTTTTACCGGTGCTGCTCTCCAGAGGTTCTTTCACAAATATGAGAAACCGATCAATCTTGTTATGGCCCTGTCTCTGTTTTACTGCGCTTTCAGCCTGATCCAGACTGTGTTGTTCAAGTAGAGGATGATGTTATGAGATATGTGAATTTTCCCGGTTTTCAGCAGATGGGCAGGAGCCTGTCCGGGAGGGTCGTCCTCTACGGAACCGGCAGACGGGCGAGAAGTCTGATCCAGGAATATCTGCTTCCGGGCGGGCGGGTCTCTAGTCTCTATGCAGTATCAGACAGCAGGAAGCATAAACCCTTCTTTTTATCTGATGGATCAGAGATCCCGGTCTATCAGCCGGAAATGCTGCTTAAGGAACGGGAGCCGGTGACGGTCCTTCTCACACAAGAGGCTTCCCTGATGGATGCCATCCTGCGGCTTAAGGCACTGCACCTGCCGGACAGTGTTTCTTACTGCATCGCTGTGCGGGAATACCTGTCCGCTGCCTGCTGCGGCAGCGGCAGCCATGAAAGGCCGCCTATCATGCCGGGTCATCAGATCCCGAAGCTGATCCACTGCATCTGGTTCGGCAGTCAGCAGAAACCGGAGCTCTACGACAGGTGCATGGAGACATGGAGTAAGGTCATGCCGGATTATGAGATCCGGGTATGGAACAAGGATACCTGGGACGTGGACCAGCATGAATTTACGAAAAGCGCGGCTCAGGAGGAGGCCTGGGCCTTTATATCTGATTATGTCCGGCTCAATGTGATCGGACGCTGCGGCGGCATTTACCTGGACATGGATGTTCAGGTCCTGAAAAGATTCGACGATCTGCTGGACTGCGGCGCCTTTTTTGCCTACGACGCGGATGACAATTTTGACCTCGGAAGCGGATTCGGCGCCCAGGCCGGCCATCCTCTGGTTCTGGATCTGATGCACGCCTATGATGGGAAGAAATTTACCAATTTTTCGGACTGGAATCAGCCCTCCTATCTGAGACAGATATTCCTGGATCACGGGATCCGCATGGATGGCAGCTTCCAGATCAGCGGCAGCACCGTCGCCTATCCGAGAAACCGGTTCACTCCCTATGACAGCATCGGACATATCTGCTATGCCGACCTATCCGATACTTACAGCCTGCATCTCTTCAATTCCGGCTGGCTCAAAGGGGATAAGATGACCCGCCGGGATGCCCGCTATGCTGGATACCAGGCTGTCATCGACACCGTCGGAAGGGAAGAATTCGAGACGGCATCGAGGCGGGCCATAGCAAAGAGCGCTAAAATCCTATAAAATGATAAAAAATTCGGGTGCCGATAGATTTTTTATCAGAACCCGAATTATTACATGTGCAATCTCTTCTGTTTCAGGCAGACTGGTCGGCTGCGATCTTATTTTTCGTATCCGCTATGACATCTGCAAGGGTCATGGAGGACAGTTCTTTCTCCATCGCCGCCTGCGCCCTGGCCAGGCGGTCATCCATGGCGTAGTGTATATTTCTTCCCACCGGACAGCTGGCGTTAGGGTTTTCATGGAAATGGAAAAGCCCCTCTTTCTCTACGCTGTCCACGGCCCGGTAAACATCACAAAGCGTGATCTCATCTGCCGGCTTTGCCAGAGAGACGCCGCCATTCCCGCCGCGCTGCACATGGATCAGACCAGCCGCCTTGAGCTGTCCGAATATCTTCCGGATGATGACCGGATTGACACCGACGCTCGAGGAAATAAATTCGCTGTTTACCTGATATTGGTCCTTGAAAACTTCGATGCAGGTCAGGACATGCACAGCTATCGTAAATCTGCTTGATATCTGCATGGTGTTACCTCCGTTCTTGCATCAAAGTCTATCACATATTTTTCGTAATATCAAGCCTTACATCACGTTTAATCAAATCCTTCTTTTACCATGCTCACCATTTCTTCATGTGATATCTGCGGATCCGCGCTGACAGACCAGGCAAAACCATCCTTTGTCCACTGGGCAAGAGCGATGCGGCCCTTATCGCCCTTAAGCGTCACTGCTGCAGAACCTATCGTCTCCTCCGTCACAGAGGAATATTCATTGTAATCTCCGGATATATCCGTGCCGTCATCTTTCGCCCTGGATACCGTGACCGTCTCGCCGTCTGCTCCGTAATAATCGATGCGGGCTATCCCATCAGCGTCTGTGTAGACTGTTTTTTCAGCTTCAAATGGAAGTTCTTGCAGCTCGGGCATATCAAAACCCACTGCTTCTTCCAGTTCATCCAGGGAAGAATATTCTGTGACGCCCTGATTCGTGACATCAACAGGCTCTGTCACTGGCTCATTCATATGGCTGACCCCAAGCCCTATCACAAGCAGGAAGCAGGCTGCAGCTGCGGATGCCCATTTTATCCATGGCCTCTTGTTTTTCTTCTTTTCCGCCTGCCTGACTGTCTCATGCTCCCTGTGGTCCGCTGCATGGGACAGGACTCTTTCCCTCATCTGTGGAGTGACCGACACTCTTGACATGATCTCCTTATATTTAGCCAAAGTCGTATTCCTCCTTCAAAACAGCTTTTAATTTGTCTCTGCCCCTCTTTAAATGGGAGCGGACAGTCGACTCTTTTTCGTCCAATATTTCGGCGATCTGCGCCGTTGACAGGTCTTCCTGATAAAAGAGATGGATCACTTCCCGCTGAGCCTGGGAGAGGCCTTTGACAGCCTCCCAGACAAAGCTCAGGTCGGCTCTATCCTCAGCGATAAGCTCTTCATTCAGCTCGTCCGCCTCCCGGAATCTTGTTATAGTCTATCCTGTTCTTTGACAGATTGGCAGCCACCCTAAGGAGCCACGCCTTTTCATGAGATGGACTTTCAAAGGCCGGAGCCTTATCCATGTACCTGATGATTGTCTCCTGCAGGATGTCCTCCGCGTCCGGTATGTTGTGAAGATAGGAATAGGCAAGCCGCAGGATGCTGTCTGCGTGAAGATCAAATGCCCTTTCAATCTCCTCATCTGTCTTCGGGCGGGCCGGAAAAGCGATGACCCCGGGCTGCTGCTTTTTCACCGCACTGTCTGCCAGGAGCATGGTACGCCCGTAAAGAAGGCTCATGATCATATATTGGATGCGTATTCCTGCCGGAAATGCCGTTACTGCTCTCTCAGCAAACATAATATCTCTCCTGTATGCTTATTTCGTGGCATTTACCAGGGCAGTGACCTCATCTTCACTGAGACCCTGACCGTTATTGTCTATATCTATGGCATAGGTAAACTTGCCGGAAGTCCAGACTGCTGTAAATACTTTCCCATCGTTTCCCTTCATGTTCACCTTGTTCCCGGATACCGTGACCTCTTTCTTCTCGCTGTAATCGTTATAATCGCCGCTGATATCGTCTGACCCGACAGCCTTGCGGATGCGGTAAGCTTCCTTTGCGTCAGCACTATCCGTATCCTTGTCACTGTAGATCGCCTCAAGCATCTTCTCGCCGGTGTCCACGCGGTAAGAAACATTCTCATATCCCTTGGGCGCATCAGGCAGGGTCACATCAAAGCCTGCGGCTGCTGCCGCATCCTTAAGAGAAGTGAAGCTTTCATAAGGATCAGGGATCTGTTCACTCTCTGCACTCTCTGATGCGGTGTCAGCATCTTCTGAGCCTAGTGCGACAGTTTCTGTTTCCGATACCTTTGCCTGGCCCTTCGTGTCCTCATAAACGGTCACAAGGTCGATCTCAGGCTCTGCATCCGGGACAACGGGTGTTACCCTTGCAAGAGCCAGATAGTTGGTCCCCGCTGCGACCTGACTTCCAAGATAGGCAATCACCTCGTAATCCGCGCCTTCAAGCTTGTCAAAAGCCTTGTCAAATACAGCCTTCACATCCGCGTTTTTGCTCAGGTCATACTCCCCGTCATTTACCTCATAGGCTCCCAGGGCATCCTTTTCCCCTGCGCCAAGCAAGGTCTTCTCGCCAAGGATCTCCGCATTCCCGTCCAGATCCTCGTATACCGTGACAATCTCATAGGATGGTTCTGCCTTCGGGACAACTGCCTTTCCTCTTGCCAGAATGCTGTAGTTTATCCCGGCTGCCACCTGGGTACCCAGCAGAGCGATCGGCTCATACTCATAGCCTTCCAATCCCTCTGTCGCCTTTTCAAAGGCAGCTTTTGCCGCGGCATTTTCCTTGATAGAGAGCTTTTTGCCGTTCACTTCCCAGCCGCCCAGAGATTTCGCTGCCGTTTCCTGTGCCGTTTCCGTCTGAACGGTGGATGCCGTCTCACTTTTGGGATTCTTTGTGCCCCCGCATGCCGCAAGAGAAAAGATCATAGCTCCCGTAAGCGCAAATGCTGTCATTTTAATGATATTTTTTTTCATTCCTTTATTCCTCCGTATCTGTTGTTAAACCGGCTGTTTTCTTTCGCCTTCACCCTATATACAGATAGAGGGCCTGTTTTGTTGCGGTTAGAAGAAATTTTTTTTATTTTTTCTTTGCGCCCACAGGTCTATTATAGCAAAAGTTGAGCATCCGGTCATTTGATAAAAGGTCTTGACACAATAGTTAGTTTATGCTAACTTTTAGTCATCCGGTGATCACTGTATGTACAAACTTCCGGAACAGTGCCTGCCGGAGTCAGCTTTCTTCTAACAGGGAGGAGAAAAGGTATGTCAGACGAAATGATCATAGAGTTATGTTCCCCTACACTTGCAGGCATAAAGACGGGAAATCTCTTTTCCTGCGACTGCGAGGATCCGGGCAGATTGTTAAACGAAGTCCGCCGCTACAATTCCATATTTGGGAAAAAAGGGATCTGCATGCTGATCCTGTCCATCAAGAATAAGCGCGCTCTGATCTATCTCTTTCGCCCGGACAGGCTGAAAAAAGATCTTGCCGATACCGAGGCGGCAGCTATCCTGCGCTCGAGAGGCTATCAGGAAGAAAAGATTGGAAGGCAGATCCATACTTTGAAAGAGAGACTGAGTCAGTCAGATGATTTCCCCCATGAGATCGGCCTCTTCCTCAGCTATCCGCCCGGTGACGTCCGCTGCTTTATTGAACAGAAGGCCAGAAACTATCAGCTGGTCGGCTGCTGGAAGGCATACGGAAACGTAGAAGAAGCTAAGAGAAAATTTGATCAGTACAAAAAATGCAAGGCTTCCTATGTGAGGCAATTTGCGGGCGGAATGTC
This sequence comes from uncultured Eubacteriales bacterium, assembly GCA_900314845.1. GTDB lineage: Bacteria > Bacillota > Clostridia > Lachnospirales > Lachnospiraceae > UBA2912. Next base: position 2,307 of record OMWV01000051.1, on the reverse strand, counting down.
GCTTTGCGACCTGGCAGTCTAGAAAGTCAATTTGAAAGGAAGAATAAACATGAGTAAAGTAGCAGTTGTATATTGGAGCGGCACAGGTAATACTGCAAAAATGGCAGACGAAGTAGTCAACGGCGCCAAAGACGCAGGAGCCCAGACAGATCTTATCAGTGCCGCAGACTTCAACGCCGATAAGGCAGCAGCCTATGACGCTATTGCTTTTGGCTGCCCGGCTATGGGTGACGAGGTTCTGGAAGAGTCCGAATTTCAGCCCATGTTTGACGATGTAAAGAACAGCCTCGGCAGCAAGAAAGTCGCTCTCTTCGGTTCTTATGGCTGGGGAGACGGCGACTGGATGCGCAGCTGGGAGGATGACTGCAAAAACTGCGGGATAAATCTGGTGACAGACAGCGTGATCTGCAACGAAGAGCCTGACGAAGACGGCATTGCAAGCTGCCAGTCGCTGGGAAAAGCACTTGCATAAATAAGACAGAAGAACTGCCGCATGTCACGAAAGGTGTTCATGCGGCAGTTTGTCATTTATTATGCACTATTTCACATTCGCAGCATGCATCAGCTTACAGCATCCTGCCAGGGTTAAACTTTGCTCCGGGCGCTGACGGCTCCAGTTCCTTATTGCTTCTGCCGTATCCGGATCCGCCGCTTGTCGCAAAGGGAGAGATGGTTTTCCCGGCCAGGTCGTACTGTTCGAGAAATGAATTTATGATATGAGGCGCCACGCCCCACCAGATAGGGAATCCCAGAAAGATCTCGTCGTACTGATCCATATCGGATACCTTTTCCGCTATAGCCACACGGGAACTCTTATCCTGCATCTCTATCGTGCTTCTGCTCTTCTTGTCTGTCCAATCAAGATCTTCTCTTGTATAGGGCTGCACGGGTCTGATCTCAAAAATTTCAGCGCCTTCCTTCTTCGCCAGCTTCTGGGCTGCTCCCCTTGTGACACCGCTTGCTGAAAAATAGGCTACCAGTTTTTTGGCCATGTTATTTCCTCCTAATCTGAACTGCATGTCTATTCGTTCCCTCTTCTCGGTTCCGAGTATAGCTTCTCCTTCACAGAATGTAAAATAGTTATTCTCTATATTCTATCATAGACGGGAGGAATAAGATATTATAGAATATATGTAAAAATATCTTCCGGGGAGGAAAAGCATATGGTCTATACAGAAGAGAAAAAATTCACACAGGAACAGGCAGCGCAGCTGTTTCAGTCAGTAGGGTGGATATCCGGCCAGTATCCTGTCAGGCTTTATAAGGCACTGATGCACTCATCCACCGTTCTGACAGCCTGGGACAATGACCGCCTTGTCGGCCTTGCCCGGGTTTTGGATGACAGCGAGATGCTGGCATATATCCATTATGTCCTTGTCCACCCGGCTTATCATGGCCGCGGCATTGCAGGAACAATGATAGAGATGATAAAGGAGAAATATAAAAATTATCTCTACCTGGAAGGCATGCCGGAAGAAAGCAAAAATGTACCTTTCTATCAGAAGCATGGTTTTCAGATCATGCCGGATGGAACAGCACTGCAGATCTGCAATCTTTCCGACAAGAGATAAGCTCTTATTTCATTGCTGCGTCGAACCAGTCTGCAAACTGGGAGCCGACGCTCTTTTTCTCTGCCGGCTTGTTCTCACCGGCATCAGGTACATCCGGATAAGGCTGCGTGCCCTTGAACTTGAGCAATGCCTCTGCCTGTGTAAATGTCCGCTCTGTCTGCCCGGTGCCGTTACCGTCAACTTTTCCGGCTTCTGCTTCTGAGTTTACATTCTTATTGTCTTCCATGTCTTACCTCCTACGTTTAAAGCACGTATTGCTGCACCTCGTTTAAGCCACGAGTTGGCATGAAAAAAGCGGGTATTGCCCGCTGTGATCATCATATGTTATAAATAATTCAGAAGGTATCGCATGAAACTAACACCACCTGAAAAGAAGCTGCTCCGCGCGATGAAATCCGTGCAGGAGTCTTTAGATCTATTCGTTATCGTTGATAGCTCAAGGCGAGAACTGATCCGCTGTGGCGGATACTATCTCGAGCAAGTCGATGCAGCATATAAATCTTCTGAGCATGTCAAGAAGATTCCATACCCATCTATCATAATTGATCATGCATTAGCAAACCTGATCGGATATGGTTTAATTAAAAAGCCGTCATCAGGCCCTGCATGTCAAGTAACTTACAAGGGCTGGTATAATGATTACGTACTGAAAAGAGAGATGCTTGACAGCCTGATCACTAACATCTTCTTTCCTGCCATAGTGTCATTCATCACCACGCTGATCACCCTGCTGATA
>OMWV01000053.1 GCA_900314845.1 uncultured Eubacteriales bacterium | reverse complement strand
GCCTTCTTTTTGGCAGCATCGTAATTATAACCAAATTTATCTGAACTTCCTGCCCCATGTGTGCCAACAGGCTGATTACGACGGTCATCGGGATTCCAACGCCGATACTCATCATTATAATATGAAGATGTTCGGAATGTCGGATTGCCATCGGAAACAAAGATTACATACTTAGAAGCACCTTTTCTGCCTCCCTGCACCTTCGTCAGTGCATCATTCAGGGCTGCCTCCCAGTTTGTTCCCTGATTGTCTTCAATATCATCCAATGTCTCAATCGCATTTTTTGTCTTATTATCATATGCAGTAGCGTTCTCCAGGATTTCTCCATTTGAATTCGTGCCAAATGTGACAATAGAAAGCTGCACATCGCCGTTCTTATTATCGGTCAACAGAGATTCCGCTAGTGTGTCGACTGCATCCTTGGCTGCGGATGCCCGGGTTGTACTGCCGCCCGAATAACGACTGCCGCTATACTCATAATAACTCCAGCCCCATTCATAGTACAGAGTTTCATTTGTAGAGGTTGTACCCACTTCTGTATATTCATAATAACCGCCGTCCCAGTACCAATCATCTTCGATCCATTCTCTCGTGTACAATTGAACGTACCGCCCATTTACGAGGCCATATGGGCCATTTGCATCCTGATGATAGTTATCGGCGCTCTCTCTCATACTGCTCGACTTATCGTAGACAACGATTACATCGGCTTTGGTCGTCCCCGTGCTGCTCTGGGCCTTTCCGGTCACGCTGAGAGTAATCTTATAGGTCCCATCTCCATTGTCCTCTACCGTCTTTTTCACAACCGGCTTAAGATCTTCCGCCTCCGCCTTAGCCGGCGCTTTCCTGGCAGATGTGCCCTTGGCTGCCGCTGCGGGAGTAGAACTGATAGGAACCGGCTTGATATAATCAAAGCAGATTCCGTAGCCTGCTGCCAGTACTGCCGTCTGCAAAGAAACCGTGATGGTTTTCCCCTTGACAGCAAGTGCTGCCTTGGAGGATGATTTCCCGACAGCTGCCAGCACGGAGGGTTCCTCTGCCTTGCCGGATACCGCCATCAGCTGAATCGTGGACGGATCTGCCATAGACGGCAGAACAGAAGCCGGAATCTTTACTGTTACGGCAAATGTCTTTCCGCTTTTGGCCTTAACGGCTTTCCCGTCCGCATCCTTCAAAGTGACCGCGAAGGAAGGATATGTGATCGTTGTCTTCTTCACAGGCTCTATGCCTTCATCGGTCCTGCTGTAATCGGAAACTTTTGAAACAGAAAGAGTCAGCTTTTCCGGGTCAACATTATCCGGAAGATCTTCTTTTGTAAAGGAAAGGCTGACCTTATAGCCGTCTCCCTCAGCCTTCAAAGTATATTTATCAGCTGTTTCTGCAAGGGCTTCACTCTCCTCGCTTTCGCTCTCTGCGGGGACTGCATCACCCGAAACGGCTGTTTCTGCCTGACCATTCTCCTCCTGGATACTTGTTTCTGTCTGACCGCTTATATTCGGAGCTGCCGTCTCCGTCAGACCCTTCTCCTCTGAATCAGATGTCTCTGTCTGACCCTTCTCTTCGGAAGCGTCCGACTTTGTCTCGGGCGAGACCGTTTCTTTTTGAACAGTCTCCTTCTTGGCTGCCTGCGCATGTGTCTGGCTCTCCTTGATAGAAATGCCGCTTTCCTCCTGAACCGTCTCAGGATGTTCCGTCTCTGCCAGCACTTTCGTTGAAATGCCGCCGGAGGTTAAAAGCAAGCATAAAACCGCCAGAATAGCGAATATTTTTTTGAAAGAACTCTTATTCATAATCACTCACCCCTCGGGAAATTTCTGTGCCCGTATAAGACGGTTAAAGCAGGGGTACCCTGCTGTTTGCTGCCAACTTATGTACTTTATATTAGATAATCCAGCAGATAAACCCAACTCCCCACCCGGGTAGTTTGGGTAAAAATTATGAAGGAAATGTAAATTTTGTTACAAATTACAAAATTTCCGCTGGTATTTTGTGCTCTTTACGCAACTGGCTCTTTTTCCTTCCTGCTTATCTATGGTATAAAAGAGGTATACAAGGATCGGTCAAAGCATGCAGAAGCCGGTCCGCCTGTTTGCCCTTTATCTGAAGGATTTTTAAGGAGGAGATGACATGTACAAAGAAGAATTTGCGGCGGCTGCCAATGCAGCGGCGAATAAGTTTCGGTTATTAAAGAAGAACCCTCTGGGATATTTTCTGTTCTCTATGCTGGCCGGCGCCTACATTGGATTCGGTGTGCTGCTGGCATTTACCATCGGCGGCCGGCGTCTCCCGGAAAAAGATCCGCGTCCAGGATGCCATCCTGCTCTGGATCATCTGCTGGCTGGGCAATCTTGCCGGCAGCATCCTCCTGGCCCTGATCTACCACGGAACCGGCCTGGCTTCTGACCCGGTCGGCCCCTTCATGGCAACAGCCGCACTAGCTAAGATGTCCGCGCCTGCAGGCAGGCTTTTCCTGCGCGGCATCCTCTGCAACATGCTTGTCTGTCTCGCCGTCTGGTCCGGCTTCCGCACAAAAAGTGACAGTGCGAAGCTGATCATGACATTCTGGTGTCTCTTTGCCTTTATCACCAGCGGATTCGAGCACAGCATAGCTAACATGACCCTCCTGACGGAGGCACTCCTGAATCCCTGCGGGCAGGCAGTCAGTCTGGGAGGACTTTTCTATAATCTTCTCTGGGTCACTCTGGGAAATATGGCCGGCGGCATCATCTTCCTGACGATTCCTTATTCTATAGGAGCCAGGGAGGAGTAGGAGCTGAGCAACACTGGTAAGACACTACGAGGCTGTTGCATTAATGGAATCTTTCATTGATGCAGCAGCCTCTTTTCTGATCGTGATTAGAAAAATGCAGTCATCCTTTTTCTTATATATCGAATGTTCTACTTAACGATCCAGTAACCACTTCTCCTGTTACCTTTTCTCTCAATCAATCCATCTGCCTGCAGTGCAGCATATATTTTCTTTACTCCACCAAGACTTAAACCACTCTGCTCTGCAACATCCTGTTGGGAAAGCCTCCCATCAGACTTCAGTAAATCATAAACTTTCCTTTGGTTATCAGTTAGATCATCGTGCGCAGCATTTGTTTTGTTTCGATTTACTGCATAATCCGGAGCATGGTCAAATGGTATTGTCACCATTACCATGCCATCAGAGAAAGTAAATGCTTTCTCTCCATATCTGGAAACGATTGTTGGAACTCCATGACCACTTTGTTCCGCAAGGCCAGCAGCTATGAATATGGTCATGAGGCTTTTATTAACCGGTACGCTCGTACCATGATAAAAGCCTTCCAATGAAAGTGAATAGGGCAATCCCCCATAGGAGATGATCTCCATTCTATCGTCATAAACATATACAGCCGGCGGCAGTGTATTATTCCAATCATTATGAAGGCACGCATTAACCCAGGCTTCTCTGAAGCTAGCCTGATCAAACAACGATTTTTCAATTCTTTTCGTACCGGTTACGTCAACCCTCTTCGTATTGATGCTCTCAAAATACTGCAAGACCTCATTCATTGCTGCCAGGAGACATTTATTCCCATACTCCGTTCTTTTTGACATGACTGATTTATCCAGACCATCGAAAGTAATCACATTGATTCGAATGTTATTATTGTCAGCCAGCAGATAAGCATTTCCATTGAACCGACCATCTGAAGTTAGCAATCCGTAATTCCATAGAAAATCTTCTGACATTTCCGGATGAATTCCGTTCGCTGCCAATAATGCAAAAAATGTCGTAAACTTAAGCTGCTGTGCTGGCGATTCCTTTTGTCTGATAATATCTGCTTCTGATGATGCCAGCATCTTTCTGAGAATTGCATTGTCGGCCTGCTCATCTGCTGAGACCACCCTGATATAATATCTTCCATCTGCGGAATAAGGAATATCCGTGCCTTTTGCAGTTACCTTTATATAGTTTCTTCCTTCATCCTGCAGTTCTTTGATCTCAGGATAAATTCTTGGTTCGATTTTATCCCGGATTCGATTTCGAATATCCATTAGTGTATTTCCCCCGATTGTCAAGCCACAGATATCACCATTATCTTTCACTCCAAAATATACGGTTGCTTCACCGTGTTTATTGAGCATTGCAGAAATGGATTTCAAGCCTTTATCCAATTGAGAAAGGCTCTCCTTAAATTCCTGATACTCATTTTCTTGTCCTAGATTCATGGCTCATTTACCTCCAGATAGAAGTATACCATTCAGTCTATTTTTAGTCTACCTTTTAGTCTACTTTCTACAGTTTGATAGTAGTTTGTGACTGTTGCCGTGATAATGGAGAAAAGCAGGTGACCGGCGTCCGCCGGCCCTACTCCGCCTGATATACAGACATCTCCACTCCGGTGTCCCGGAACCAGGTGTCTGCCGGGTATTTGCGGAAATGAAAGACGACATAGATATCCCCCGCAGCGCCGGAGATGTTGGAGATCTGAAGCATGTAGGCCAGGGCGAACCATTCGGAGGAGAGGGCCAGACATCGTATGGTGAAGATGATTCCCCAGACAATGACCGGGGCAAGAGCGATCCTTGAGTAGGAGTATTTGTCAAAATAATCTTGTGTGCTGCCTGCATAGGCATACATTCCGGTAAAGCCGAAGCGGACGGAGGACGCGCCGTAATATTTCATGACAGCTGCGTGGGTGAGCTCGTGAAATATCATATAAAGAGCCACGGCTATGAATAGGATGACAATCTGGATCAGATCGCCCGGCATGCCGCTGTAAGCGATGCTTTCATAGCGCAGAAGCAGAGGCGCTCCGGCCAGAAGAAGAATGACAAACAAAGCCACCGCCAGCAAGTTGACTTTAAGAGCCGTTTTCCCATTTTTCTGAAGATCGATCTGTTCTATCCGGATATAATTATCCGAAAGTTTATTCCGTGTATGATTTTTTCTCGCAGTCATATATTTGCTCCTGATCCTGCCGGTATTTCAGTGTTTCCGAAATTATTATCACACGACAGGCAGGGGCAGGCAATGAAAATCTATGTAAATCTTGCATCACAAAAAATCAATCGCAAATTTACACGACTCGCTTTTCGTGTTAATTTACGATTGATTTTGTTCGATTTGAGCTTGTTTCGATAATCGATTCTAAAAGAACCGGATCTGTTCTGACCGATAGAAACCGTGCTCTATTTTTTCATTTCCCTCATGGGTCAGCTGCTCTCTCTGGCCGAAATTCAGCCTCTTTACGATGGCCCGGATGACCAGGTCAAAGCAGCAGACGATATCGGAGTTGCTGATATTGGACAGGCAGATCATCTGCACATTGTAGTGCCTGGATATCTCAAACATAGGCTCCACCACATGCTTTGAGGTTATGGGGCCGAAAGGATTGTCCAGGACAAGCACGCTTTTAGCCTTGTCCCCGCCCAGGTCTTCATAGCTGTCCCTGGCATAGGCCATGAGGGCAAGTATCACGGCAAAGTAGACGACGAATTTCTCCGCGCCGGAGCTGTTGACCTGGGTCTGCTCCCAGGTGCGATAGCTGGATTTATCCGGGCTGCGGTCGATCTTGTAGGCCTTTAGAACGATATTTTCCGTTCCTATATAGATACGCAGCAGGCGGCGGCTGCCAACGATCCCTGACGCCAGCTTGCGGATCTGAGATTCCGGGCAGTCTCCCTCGGCCATCTTTGCGGCGATCTCCCGCATACCCTTATCGATCTCGGCAGAAATAGACAGGGCTGCCCTGCCCTCATCCACTGCATCGGGGATATCAAAGGTCAGCATCCGCCTGCGCCTGCCCTGGATGCGGACATGGGAACCTGCAGAGATCTGCATAAGGCCCTCGTACATCTGCCTGCCCTGGATCAGGCACTGTCTGGTCAGATCCTGCCCGGTCTTATGAAATTCCTCCAGATCCGTATCGATCTGAGATATCCTGAGACGGACCGTGTGCATATTTGCCTGAATATGCTCCATAAGGGTAAAATACCTGTCGCCCCGGGCCGGCCCTAAGAGAATATCCTGCATATTGGCCGCTGCCACGCTTACATCGGCGGAGTCAGCCCCGTATGTCTTGACCATGCTGTTCAGGCTGTCCATCACATTTTCCCTGCCGGCCTCTACGGCCTGCCCACAGGCGCAGGCCTGCTGGGAGAGTCTGTCCAGCTGAGCCCGGTAGTCCTCCTCCAGATCAAGGCTCTTATAGTTCTCCGGCCGTGCATAGCCGGCCAGGATGCTGTCCGTCTTGCCCTGGATCCTACTGAGCCTTGACAGTCCTTCCCGCAGCTTTTTCTCGGATCTTTCTGTCTCAGAAAGCTCTTTTTGCAGCTCCCTGCGGCGGCTGTCAAAATCCCGCCCGATCTGACCCATCTCCAGCGCCTCTCCCCCAAAAGGCTGCAGGCCCTGGCGGGCATTCTGGAAAGCCTGGTCGGCTCTGGCATGGAAATCCACGGCCTGAAGGTGATCGGCAGATGCCTGCTCAGCCTCATTTTCCAGTTCCTTTATGAGCGCAGATGTCTCCTCTTCTTCCTGTGCCCGGTAAATGACCGGTTCATATTCCTCAGGGCTGCAGCCGCGCTTTTTTATCTCCCTGCGCCGTTTTTCTCTTTCCTTTATCAGCCTGTTCTTCTCATCATTTAAGCGCTTCAGGTCCTCGCTCTGAGCCCTTATCAGCTCCTGATACTGAGTCAAAAGCTCCTGCCAGCCCCCTTCCGTGAGAGGCGACTCTTTCGCATCCTTTACAGCCTCAAGGCCCTCCTGCAGCCGGGCCGCAAGTTCCTCCAGCCCTTTCAGGCTCTCTCTGATCTGATCCAGCCGGCCCGCCATGTCCTCTTTTTCTTTTGTCTTTTTCTTCAGGTCTGCTGCCAGCTCCCGCTTCCGGGCAGCCGCCGCATTTGCGGCCTGCAGATAATCTTCCTCCCTCTTAAGACCCGCAAGCAGTCTTTCATAGCCTGCCAGTGTATCCTGCAAATGCTTTTGCTGCTCCCCCAGTTCCTTTTCTTTCTGCCTTGCCTGGCGGACCGCCTCTTTCAGCTGCTCTGCCTCCCGGCGAAGCAGATCGATCTGCTCTATCTTTTCATCGATTTCCTTCTTCAAAGCTGCCATATCGGAGGCCGTTCTCTTCTCCCAGCCGGGATCATAGATCCCAAAAGCCTGCAGGATTTTTAGATCCCCCTCCAGAGCTTCCTTTCTCTCCCGGACGAGCTGAAGATGTTCCTGCTGCCTTTGGCAGTCCTCCTTCAGCTTCTCTTTATAAGCCTGCCGGTCCCGGAAGTAGTCTCTGGCATAAGCCGAGAGGGAAGAAAAGGCAGGGGCCGTCCCATCGAAAAGGCCGGCCAGGTCTTCCTGGGTAAATACCGGAAGGACGGCAGGCAGCCAGAGCCCCTGGGAATCCTCCTCCAGAGCATGGCGGCCGGCCTCATCCACTATGATGCCGTAAGCGGCATAGGGGTAAGAGGTCAAAAGCTGCCGGCAGGCCTCCGGGGAGAGCAGGCCCTTCTCCTGCTGGGCCAGGATATACTTTTCCATACTTGTATAGGAGATGCCGGTGCCGTCCAGAAAATCCGATATGATCTTTGGAATATGAAGACTGCCCCGCTCTGCCGCGGCTGCCGCCTCCTGGTCCGCCTCTATCTTCCTCTCATCTGCCTCTGCCTCCGCCATGGCAGCTCCGATCTTCTCCTGAAGATATTCCCCTGGCCGGTCGGAGAAGGGCTTTAAAGGATCAAGTCCGTGCTTTGAAAGGACATGGCTGACCAGCTCATGAGCTTCCTTATATGCCTGCAGGTTCTCGTCCAAGACAGACAGCCTGCCCTCCAGCTCCTTCTTTTCCATGTTCCTGTCGGCGATTTCTGCCGGCAGCTCTTCTCTGCGCTCGTCCAGTTCGCTGAGCCTTTCTGCCGTCTCTTCCAGAGCACCGGCTGCTGCCTGCAGCTTTTTCTCTATCTTCTCCTGCCAGAGGTCCAGGTCGCGGGCCGGATACCTGCCGTCAAAAAATCGCAGGACAGGGATGCCAAGCTCCTCCACCAGAACGTCATCGTCATCCATCTGCTTCTCATAGACTGCCTGAGCCCTGTCCGCATCGGAAGCAGCTTTGGCCGTAGAAGTGCCAAGGGACTTCATTTGATCTGCCAGCTCTTTTTCTGCCTTCTCAAGCGACTCCTTCTGCGAAGAAATTTCTTCGATCCGGGGAAGGAGAGTCTCCAGCTCATTTTTGATCGCCGCAAACGCGGAATACTTTAAAGAAGCCAGTCTGGCTGCGGAATCGGAATCAGACTCCCTGTCCGCTATCTCTAAAGAGACTGCCTGAAGGCTGCCCTGAATGCGGACAAGTTCCCCATACAGATAGGCGCATTCCAGGATCTTCAGCTTCTTTTTGGCCCCCTCCAGTTTTTCCCTTACCTTGTCCTTAGCCTGTCCGGCTCTGTCAAGCTCTGCCTGGGTGCGCTCCAGCTCCTCCCTGCAGGTGTAAAATGCTGCTGAGGCCTGCTCCCAGCTGATATGCAAAAGTCCCTTCTCAAGATCTTCCGCCGTCTGAGCCAGCCTTCCGGTCTCGGCCTCCTGACTGGCCTGCCTTTTACCAAGCGCGTCCGCGTAGGCAAAAATGTCCCCAACACTTAATTCCAGCCTGTTGTTATCATTCCACAGCTGCTCCGTCTGAGTCTGGGCCACCTGGAGCATTTCCAGAAAGCCTTGACAGATGCCCCGCTCTTTTATGATCTCCTGCTGTCTGGAAAACTGTCTGGCATAGGATATGAGCATAGTCTCAAGGGAACTGTCTTCCGCGGAGGCGGACCTGCCCTGCCTTTCCTCAATCCGGGGCAGGATCAGGCGGTCTATGACGGCATCCGAGCTTTTCAGGTCGCTGAAATACTTTGTCAGCCCGTCTTCGCCGGAATTGAGTTCCTCTATGAGCTTCCATTCGTTCTGCATGATTCCGTACTGGGCCAGCCGGTCTTTCCACCGGGCACTGTCCTCGGAGGCATAGCGCTCCAGATTGCCGCCCGACTTTTTTGCCAGATTTCTGACATCCTCATAGGAGGCGGGAATAAAGTGGTTCCGCTCTCTCCTTGACAGGGGCAGGGATATGATGTCATATCTGCCCTGATAATCCTGGTAGGAAGAAAGAAATGTATAATATTTTATGCGAAATCCTCTGTCCTCGTCCGGGTTCCTGGCCGCGTCGCCGGCGGACAGGGCTATGCCTGTCATCAGCCTCATCTTGCTGCCCTCCAGGGCCCACTCAAGTGCCACGAAGCAGTGGTCGGACGTTCTGGTAAAGAAGCTTTCTATCTTCCTTCCGGCCACCTTGGCCCTGGGTATGACTGGCTGGAGCATGAGCTGAACAAGGACGGACTTGCCGCCCCCATTTTCCAGATTGATCAGGACATCTGACGGTTCCTTGTCTTCATTTTCAAAATCAAAAAGCTCGTCGGCGATCAGACGGTCCACATCCGGATATTGAAAATTTACGATCCTCAGCTTAGTGATCTGCGGCATGATCTACTCCTTTTATCCATTCCTGCATTTGCGTGATACGGTCTTTCCTCAAAAAATAGGGCATGAGATCATCCAGCTTCCTTGTGGGCCGGATGCTGCCTCCCTCCTGATAGAAGAGATCGTCATGATCTGCGTTGAACTTGACCAGAAGCCGGTTCAGGATGCCATAGCGGTCCGAGAACTTCATGGAATCCTCCTGCCCTTCTGTCTTGGAAAGCCAGGTGTTGGCCAGTTGGAGGAAATTATCGCTGTAGTCCGTCTGTCCGGCCTGGTCCGCGCCTTTGAGGCAGGCACTGCAGTGATCCGAGAATTCCCGGACCGCGTCCTCTTTGGATATGAAATCCCGGCATTTGGGGTCTTTCCCTTCTCCATGATAAAACAGGTAGAGCAGATAAATGGAGAAATAGTTCATCAGGTACAGGTCGCGGGTCCTCACTTCGCTGCTTGCGCTGATATCCCTGCGGAAATCCACGTTATTCTTTAAGAAGAGGTCGTTATCCTGGGTGGGAACCAGATAGATCCGGTCGGCGCTGCGGATCAGCTCAAAGCCAAGGCCCTCCTTCATGGTCTCCATTTCCTCCTGGACATCCGGATCCTCGCAGGATCTCCAGATCTCCGCCTGATCGGACCGGTCTATCCAGCCCTTTTTCATCAAAGCGTGAAAGACATCTATCGTCTGTTTTTTCATCTCTTCACCTCAACCAGAAAGTCCGACATGCTGATCCTTCTCTGCCCGGCATTTCCCTGAACCGAAAAGGAAAATTCCCTCTCCAGCTTTTCCAAGGAGAAAGAATCCATTTCCAGAAAATCCTGGGGCATCTGGCTCATGCACCAGGAAAGCTCAAATTCTCCCAGGGGCGGCATGATCATCTCCTGGGATTTTTTCCAGTCTGAGACCGATACATTTTGCAGGGCGTACAAAGACAAAACAACCCGGGGGAGGGCATTTTCCTCGCAGAATTCATAGATCTGTTCATCGGAAAGAGAGGCAATGAACTGACTGATCTTAAATTCCTTCTGCACTTTCATATAGGAAAAAAGGGCAGTGCATATATCCAGGAAGCGGGCATTGCGGGCAATGGCGGGGTCTTCCTCTTCTGCCTGACTCTCCAGATCCACAGCCTCTTCCTCCTCCAGATCCCTTATCCTTGTCTGCAGGGCATAGAAGTTTTCTATGCTGAAGCTTTTTTCAAATTCCGGCCTTGTGAGGGGAAAGAGCAGATATCCAGCCGCCCGGTCTGCCGGCAGGGCTCCGCTGCGCAGCCTTGACATGATATCCTGGTCAAAATTCAGTCTTTCATAACGGCTCATGGCGTAGCTGTCGCTTAAAATGCTCTGATAGGCGTCGGACAGGGACATTTTCTTTATGATCAGGCTCCTCTGCTCATCTATGGTCAGCTGGATATTTTTTATGATCTCGCCGAGAGCCCGATAGTGCTTTTCTGCCTCCTCAGAGCCCACACCGCTACGCCTTGCCCGAGCAAAATTCTCTGCCCGTTTCCTGGCGCTTTCCTGGATGACCTCCAGTTCCTCGTTCTCCGACTCGAGCAGGGCCCGCACCCGGGAGACGACATTTTCATACTGGTCGACCGTTATCCTGCCTATATTTTCCCTGCACCGGCGGAGAAAATCGTCCATGCTCACCTTCATGCTGCGGATCCTGCTGACCAGCTCCCGGCTCTGATCCAGAGCCTCCATGTAATTATCCCTTTTCATGTACTCGGCCATGCGGAAACGGGTGACGGAGTAATCCAGCTCGGATTCTATCTCCTTTGACCGGAAAAGAAAGTCAAAGGCATCGTCCGTCAGATGGTAGGTTCCTTTTTCCTCCTCCAACAGGCGGATCGGCATACTCTCCATGGTCTCCTTCTCCGCATTCAGGACCTGATAGCTTTTCAAAAGGCCGCCCTTTTGCAGGGCGTCTACCACGATGAACCTGGCCAGTACGTCCGGATCGATCGACAGATTCCCCGGCAGGACCGGGATCAATTCTTCCAGGAAGTCCGAAATGTCCTGCAAAGAGCAATTCTGCTCTCTCCCCAGTGTCCTCTCTTTTATGAAGACGAGAACGGCGACAATGATATTGTCCATCAGGTCCCGGTTCGGAACCATCTGCATGATGCTGTCCTTTTTGGGATAATCCAGCAAAAAGCGGGCGATATTGATGAACTTCATGCGCTTTTCAAAACCGCTCAGCAGCTGCGCGGTTTCCTGACTCAGTTTCACTCTCTCACCTCATTACTTCCAGCAGCTTCTCATAGCTGATGATCTCCTGGGGGATCCTCTTGTTCTCCTCTATGCTTTTCTCCAGTGCTTCCCTCACATTTTCGGGAAATATCTGGTAAATGCCCGAATAATCTCCGACCCGCTCCCTGTGATCGTCGCTGTCGGGAATACTTCTGCCGGCAGCCAGGCGCAGCATTTCTTCATAGGCAGGCTCAAAGAGCCGGATATCCAGGCCGGGGTTGCTCCTTTTCAGCGAGAGATAGATATTGAGACCTTCCCGGTCTATATCGCCCCAGTAGAGATACCGGACCCGGTCCACCCGCAAAAAGCGGGTGTAAGCCGAAAGAGCCCCGGCCTTGCTGACATTATTCCCGCCGCCCCAGATGACGCCGTCAAGCAGAATATTAAAAAGCGCATCTGCCCTGTCCTCGTACATCCGCCTGCGGATATTGAACCAGATGTCCTTGTTCTCGCAGATGAGAAGGGTCATATCCTCTTTTCTTTCCGGAATATAGTCATTAAAGCAGTAAGAGGGTGTCTCATAATAGTGAAGGACCCGGTCCGTCAGACCCAGCCGGTCCAAAAATCCCCGAAATGACTCGTCATCCAGCTCCTTATCCTGGTCGAAGATCTCGAAGGACCGCTCCCGTCTGGAAACATAGACGCCGGGTTCTTTCCCGAACAGGTAGCTGTTGAGCCTTTGGATCTGATCCCTGTACTTTCTGTAAAGGTCCGGCCTGCTGCTCAGGTAACCCGTCCTTGTGATCCAGGGATGGAGCAGGGCGATCTCAGAAAGTTCTACTGAAAAATCCTCCTGAACCTTTATCCTGTATTTCAGAAAGATGGGGTGAACCCGGTTTCCGTCTGTCCCGGAAGCCTTTACCGGAGACAGGAGGCCCTCTGACAGAGCACTGGAGATCAGCCTGTAGAGGTCTTCATCTGACACTGCCCCCAAAAGCTTCCCCAGTTCATTCCTGCTGATGGTCTTCCTTTTCCAGCTCTTCAGCCTTTCCTCTATGCCCATGATCCCTTCCCCGTCAGTCTCCTTGCGCCCGCGGCGCCGCTGCACATTTCTTGATATATAACTAGATGATACCGCACGGTTCTGAAATATTCAATAAAAAGGCCCGGGGATTCAATCGAATTCCCGGACTTTATTGGTCCTATTTATCTTTTCTTCTTCCGCGATGAGATATGGTAGATCAGCAGCATGACGGCAATGATCAGAAGGAGGGCGAAAAGCCCTGTCAGGAATATTTTCTCCGTCATGCCGGCCCTGCCGAAGAGCTGCTCGAACAGATTGCCGGTCTTCTCCTGGGCGGGGGCTGTATAGGGGATCCGGTGGCCGCGCACAAGCAGGCGGTGGGTGTTGACCCCATATGGCGTGCAGGTGACAAGGGTTGCCAGATCTTTGTCCGGATCGATGGCCAGAGCCTCGGAATCCTCAGGCAGGACGGTCAGAACCTGGTCTACCTGGTAGGCCAGCACCTTATCGAGTATGTAAAGATAAAAACAATCCCCTTCCCCCACCTGGTCAAGGTCTGTGAAGAGCTTGGCGCTTGGCAGGCCTCTGTGGGCGGAAAGGACTGTGTGATTTCCCTTCCCTCCGGTAGGCAGGCTCGTCCCCATCAGATGGCCGCAGCCCTGTTCCAGGGCCTTTTGCCCTGTCCCATGGAAAATGGGCAGGCTCACTCCTATCTTTGGGATCTCCAGCTCGCCCATGACCCCGTCCCCGTTTGGATTGAGCAGGTCGTCGTAGGGGTGCGTTTTTATATATTCTTCCTTTTCCACAGAAAAAGGATCCACCGGATTATTCTCCCTGTGCTGGGCATTGTAAGCGAGGGCATCCCGCCAGATCTTTTTTACCTGGTCGGAGCTGAGCCCCTCCACCTGGTCCGAATAAGAAGAAAGAAGCTGACGGTTGCGGTAATCGTTCCACAAAGTGCTGAAAAATGGATAGCCCAGAGCGCCCAGGCCTATCAAGATGAGTACACCGATCAGCAGATAATAAAGACGCCTGCTGCCAGCTTTTTTCTTTTTTATGCCTGGCATATCTATTCGTCCTCTTTCTTCTTTTCCCAGGAGCGGGTGACAAGCTTTACGATCAGCAGGGCAGCGGCGATGCCGGCAGCCCCGGAAACGATCTGCCAGAAGAGCCTTTTATTGTCCAGACGGCCGGGGCCCGCCTTCTGCTCCCCCTTGCCCTCATCATAGGGAACCCTGTGGCCGCGCACAAGCAGCCGGTGAGTATTGACCGCGTAGGGCGTGCAGGTGACAAGGGTCACATAATCCTTATCCCTGTCTATGGCCAGAGACTGAGTCTGATCCGGCTTCACGGTCAGAATCTGATCGACCTGGTAGGCCAGGGTCTCATCCAGGACATGAATATAAAAGAGGTCTCCCTCCTTCAGCAGATTCAGATCTGTGAACATCCTGGCGCCGGGCAGGCCTCTGTGGGCGGAAATGACAGCGTGGGTCCCCTTGCCCCCTATGGGCAGGCTGCTGCCGAAGAGGTGGCCGGCTCCCTTGCTCAAGGATTCGTCCGACGTATAATGGTAAATGGGAAGATCCACATGGATAGCCGGTATCTCCAGATTTGCCATGACCCCGTCCCCGTCCGGGTTGAGCAGGGCCTCATAGGCCGGGTCATGGATGCCGTCGCGAATGGAAAAAGCGTCCGGGACAGAGGGGACGAAAAGGGTCTGGTTATAGCTTTGCGCTTCCTTTTTCATTTCTTCTATGGAAGCGTCCCCCTTCTCCTGTACACTTTTTTTATAAGAAGAAGCGAGCTGACGGCTGCGGTAATCATTCCATTTTGTACTGATCACCGGATAAAACAGCACCGCCAGCCCGGCCAGAAGCAGGATGAGAATACCGATCCTTCTCCTGCTTTTCCTTTTTTTTATCTCTTTCTCTTCCATATATTAATCCTGTCCTTCTTTACGCCTCTGCACGACCAGCAAGATGATCGCCGCCAGAGAAGCTGCCATAGAGATCATATAGGGAAGAGGGGAGGGGGAGGGATCCCCAGTCTTAACACTTGTTCTTGTTACAGTTTTCCTTTTTATTGGAGGCTTCGTTGGAGGCCCGGAAGGCTTCTCAGCCTGCGTCTTGGGACGCACCTGGACATCATACTGCCAGCTGACGGCCCCCGTCTTTTTGTTTACCTGAGGCTGGGGCACCTGCCAGAGGCAGGGAGCCATGGTGACATTTCCCGTCTCTCCCTCCTGCACTGCCAGATAGATGCCCGGCTCAAGATTGCTGAAGGAAAGCGTGCCGTCAGACCCAGTCACTCCCTGCTCGTCAGGCTTTACGCCTTCAGCAGCCTGGGCAAGCTTTTTTGCCGCTGCCCCGCTCTGGGAAGCTGTCATCTTTTCATAAGAGACAGAAACAGAGGAAAAATCCTCGTCAGGCTGGTAAGAGAAGCTGCCGGATTTCTTTACAAGATCTGCTGTCCTGTAGAGGCTGATCTTCATGCCGGCAGCCGGTTTATCTTCCGTCTCTCCCGTCTTGCCGGTGTCAGCCTCATATGTGACAGTGATCTGCAGACTCCCTGTCTGGGAGCCTGCAGCCTGTGCCCGGGCAGAAAAAGGAGCGATCAGAAAAGAACTAAGGAAGAGTACAAACGCCGCCAGGAAGGCACAGAGCTTCTGCCGCCTGCCCGATTTCGTTTTATTATATTGAGCCATCTTCTCTGACCTCTTTTCTGCCTTCTGACTTTCAATCATCTGTTACTGTGCGTTCTTTCTTCTCTTATCTGCCAGGATCAGGCCGATAGCTGCCGCAACAGCTGCCACGCCGACTGCTGTAAAGATGTAGGTACCAAGACTACCGGTCGAAGGCAGGGAAGAAAGCTTTGTGTTCTTGATGTATGTTGTGACGGGAGTTCCTGTTGTCGTTATCTCCTTTACCTCGCCGCTCACATATGTCGCATTGTAGGTGCTTGTGTTCTTGCCATCAATCGTGATGGTGTAGCTTGTCATAAGGCCGTTACCGTCATAAGTCGGAGTGATAACAACGGTATGTTTCTGGGTGTTAAGAGAATAGCCCTCAGGAGCCTTTGTCTCAACAAGCTCATATGTGCCGGCATCCAGACCGGTAAAGCCGTTAAAGTAACCATTGTCATCGGTTGTCGCTTCGTAGACCTTGCCATTTGCAATATCAGTTCCCTTGCCGTCTTTTTTCATCGTGAGGGTAAATTTCGCACCTGCCAGGCCCTGTTCAATCGTTGTCTCTTCTGTTCCGTCATTAACCCACTGGGGCTCGCTGACGGGCTCGCCTTTTTCATTGACCTTTATCAGCTCGTGGCCCTTGCGGTTTACAGTCTTAGAAGATCCGTTAATGTTGCCGTCGATGGCAAATGTGTACTGATGGGTCTTGTCCTCGATCTTATCACCGTTATCCTTCTCATTCGGATTATTAGCAAAGTTAACGGTCATTGTATTGTCGTTGGCGTCAAAGTTCACTGTTGCCTTTTCATTGATCTTTGCAGAATATTTTACTACAACAGCCCTTTCTGCATTGGTCTTGGACGCAAGGCTTCTGATATAACTTTCTTTAAATTCAATTGTGAAACCGTCTACATTATTTGTCAACGTATAGTTTGCCGCATCGAGTGCTTCAGTGCTTCCGCCGATATAAACTTTCGCATCCTTCTGATAGGTCAGGCCGGCATCCATCTTATCGGAGATATTGTAGAATACTGTCCCATCCTTATACTCCGGTCCATAGGAAGGAACCATGGATGTGATCTCAAAGTTCACGGTATCGCCG
>OMWV01000055.1 GCA_900314845.1 uncultured Eubacteriales bacterium | reverse complement strand
TGGGTGTTTTGCGCTTTCTTGAAATGAGCTAAAAAATATGCGATTTTTTTCTCAA
This sequence comes from uncultured Eubacteriales bacterium, assembly GCA_900314845.1. Taxonomy (GTDB): domain Bacteria; phylum Bacillota; class Clostridia; order Lachnospirales; family Lachnospiraceae; genus UBA2912. Next base: position 14,012 of record OMWV01000055.1, on the reverse strand, counting down.
TCAGTGCTTGACATATCACCGCTGGACTTTTCAGGCCGCCATCTGCAATCTTCTGATTGCAGACGATGGACAGAATCATCAGGAGCATCAGGATCACTGCCAGCGCTCCACCCAGCTGCGGATTCTGAACCACATCTCCTGAGTACTGTTCTGAAATCCGGATCGGGAGAATCGAAACATTGTTCATGACCAGGGCGTATGCCGTCGCATAAGCAGCGATGGCATTTGCAAACAATGTGGAAAATGTGCTGAGTATGCTGGGCAGCAGCGCAGGGATACCGACGCTTGTCCAGAATGTGAAGGAACTGCCGCCCAGAAGGCCGACTGCATCCTTCCATTCGGGTTTTATCTTATTGAAAGCAGGGACCAGGAGAAGAATGGCAAGCGGAATTTCAAAATATATGTAGGTGATCATGAGTCCAACTGTGGAATACAGTGGAAACTCAGCTAAAAAACCAATGCCATACCTCTGACCGATCAGTGTCAGTATCCCGGTATTTCCCAGCATGATGATATATGCGAACGCGAGCGGAACACCCGAGAAATTTGATACCATGTTCAGGATCCCCATGAAGATCCTCCGCGCCTTCCCATTGCTGTTATATGCCGCGCGTGCTCCAAAAAATGCTGCCACAATGCCCACCAGTGCAGCTGCCGCTGCGATCCAGAGACTGTTAATGATGGCGGAACGGTACAGCTGCTTCGAAAATATCCTGCCATAATTGGCAAGTGTAAATCCACCTCCGTCTGAGGATAAAAAACTCTGAACTACTATGGTGATAACGGGCACGATCTCAAACATTCCTGCCAGAACGAGAAATGGAAGCAGGGCAAGAAGGTACAGCCGCTTTCCTGATCCAGCTGTCATGAGAACCCTCCTCACTTGGCATATGCCATAACTTCTTCATTCCATGTGGATGACATGTTCTCCGTTGCCTTTGACCAGGCCTCTGAATCCTTGACCTGATATACATCCTTGTACTCATCATCAGGTATCATTTTTTTCTTCAGGTCCTCTGGCAGTTCTATTTTACGGACAGTCCGTGCATAGCCCTTAGCCAGGTTGAGCTGTCCCTCATCACTGAGGATATATTCCCGTGCAAGCGCTGCAGCGTAAGGTCTCTTCGTGTAGGCGTTTATGATCGTGGAGTAGCCGCTCATTACAGTACCGTCTGACGGTATGCAAATGTCGAAATCAGCATCTCCTCCGTTGGCAAGGATCTGCTCCCTGTAACCGATGCCGACAAAATCCCAGATGATCGCGACGCCGATCTCCCCTTTTTCTATCCTGGTAAAATTGAATTCTCCCTTGTCAAGGCGCCCCTGCTCTGCCAGCTTCTTGAAAAAGTCAAGGCCGGGTTTAAGATTTGTCTCACTGCCGCCCATTGCAACGGATGCCGCCAGCAGGGCATACTGAGCACGGGTAGATTTTGCCACATCCCCGATGGAGACCATATAATCGCCGTTCAGGATATCCGCAAATGATTTCGGCGGATCCTTTACCAGCTTTTTATTCGTCATGAGAGCCATGGTCCCATAGTAGGCAACGGCAACATTTCCATCTTCATCCTTTGCCCAGTCCGGGATCTCATCCCAGTAGCTCGTCTTGTAAGGAATCGTAAGGCCCTTTTCCTTGGCAATAAATGCATAATCTTCGCCAACATCGCCAATATCCTTTGTAGCGTCCTTTTTCTCCGCTTCAAACAGTGAAAGTTCTTCAGCAGATGAAAGATCCACGTCTGTATGTTTCAGACCATACTCCTTATTTAATCCCTCCCAGGTCGCGCCCCAGTTGGCCCAATCATCAGGCATTCCCGCTGAGTTCACTTCCCCTTCTTCTTTTGCCTTTTCCTTGATCTCATCTAAAGTTGCGCTGTTGAGATCGACCTGTTCAGCAGATTTAGAATTCCCTGATCCACAGCCTGTCAGCAATGATGCTGCGGTCACACACGCAGTCAGCAAAAATACCAGTCCTTTTTTCATTCTTTTCCATCCCTTTCTGTCCTGCTTATGGACAAATCCGGCGCAATATAATGCCGGGTACTCTTCAGGGATCTTACATCCCCGAAAACTTTTGTACTCTCTGTACAAGAAAAGAATAGACCTTTGTGTTAGACAAATTTCAACATCATATAAATAAACTCTATGTAATTTTTGAGTAAAAGATGCCCTCCCCGGGAGACAGGGAGGGTATCGCATATCCTGAAGATAAAAAGCAGAAAATCAATTTCGCCTTGACCCGGCGTCAGACCTTCGGAACCAGGGCCGCTTCCTCAGGTGCAGGCCTGATATGAGGGCGTTGGCGGTCCAGCCGATGGGGGAGGCGATCCATACCATCCGGATGCCAAAGACAGGAGCAAGTATGAAGGACAAGGCGACCCGGATCCCCAGATTCACGAGGTTGGCGATGGTAAAGGCCTTCGTGTCGGCAGCGCCGCGGAGGGTGCCGTCTATGGCCATCTTCAGGCCGAGGAGACCCACACAGATGCCGTCCCAGCGGATATATTCCGCGCCAACCCGCGCCGCTTCTGCAGAAAGATTGCTGCCCAGGAATGCCTTCATAAGGGGGTCAGCGGCAGCCTCCAGGATGACGAAGAGCAGGATGGAGCAGACCAGGATCATCCGGCAGGTGCTGCAAAAGCCTGCCCGGATCCGCTCATTTTTACCGGCGCCTATGTTCTGCGCCGTGTATGTCGATATGGCGGAGTTAAATGCTGTCCAGGGGACGCAGCAGTAATTTTCGATCCGCATGCCCGCCGAATAGCCGGCAAGGGCTGCTGCCCCGAATGTATTTACAACAGACTGCACGACCATCATGCCGATGGATACCGTCGACTGCTGCAGGGTCGACGGCCAGGCAACGGCCCACATCTGCCCTGCCAGATCCCGGTCAAATATGGGCAGGCCCCTCCCGGTCTTGTATTTTCGAAGATCAGAGCGAAGCACCATGAGGGATGCCGCCGCGGATATGCCCTGAGCAAGCAGGGTCGCCCAGGCCACCCCGGCTATGCCCATGTGAAAGCTTCTGACAAACCAGATATCCAGAAATATATTCAGGACGGACGAAAATATCAGGAAATACAAAGGGATCCGGGAATTCCCCAGGGCATTGAACATGGAAGAGACGATGTTGTATAGAAACAAAAAGGGCAGCCCCAGAAAATAAATGTTGAGGTAGATCAGCGAGGCGTCCAGAGACTCGGCCGGCGTGCGCAGCAAAACCATGACTGGCCGGCTGATAAAAAGCCCCACTGCCATGAGCCCCAGGCTGATCAGCAGGAACATGGTAAGGGCTGTGCGGACAGCGGTCGTCATCTTGCGGTAATCCTGCCCGCCGAACAGACGGCTCACAACGACAGAAGCGCCGATCCCGCCGCCCTGGGCAGACCAGATGAATATGTTCGTGAAAGCATAGCAGGCGCCGACGGCCGCAAGGGCACTCTCGCTCACATACCGCCCCACAACCATGGAATCTATCATCGTATAGGTCTGCTGAAAAAAAGATCCTATGATCATAGGAAGGGAAAAGCGAAGCAGCGCTCTCCCCGGCGCGTCTGTGATCAGGTACTGCTTGTCTGACATGAGTACATATTCCTTTCCGGCTGTTCTTTTTGCCTTGCTGATATTATAACGCATTTGGCGCTCATGGCCAAATTTGGGCATCGCGAACATCCGGTGCAGCCTTTGGCGGAATAGTCCTAATAAGTAACCGCAGCGGCGGAGGCGGAATTTTAAGGGAAAATGTCAAAAATGGACGTAAACCCGCCAGTAAACTCAGGCCTCCAGGACAAGCAGCAGAGCCATCTTAAATCTTCCCTCCGCCTTCACGCTGTGGAGCCCGCCTTTGGCAAAACGAAACTGCTGCCCGGCACTGATTGGATATTCTTTCCCCTCGTATCCGATCACAGCATTTCCATCGAGAGCAAATACAAGAGCGTCCCCCGGCGCCGCATGTTCGGATAGCCCTGTTCCCTCATCAAAAGCCATCACAACAAACTTCATGCTGCCGTTTGAGGCAATATCCATATTGACGATCTTGCCCTCCTGATAAGGGACAAGGTCCTTCAGCCGGAAGATCTCTCCTTCCTTAATGATCTGATTCATATGATTCTCCTTTCCAGGCGCAATCTCCAGATATACGCTGTCATCTGCTGCCCTGACGCCGATATTTCTGCCGGCCGGCTTGAGCAGGATATCTCCCGCCGAAGCGGCAGTTTCCTTTTCCCGGTCCGCATCGAACAAGGTCACATTTCCCTGCAGAACGTAGACAAGAACCGGGACCGGATAGCTTTCAGCGCTGATATCCGTCCCCCCTGCCAGGGAAAAACACTGCACCCCCGGCAGGATCTGCCCCGATATCGTGCAGCCGGGAACCGGCCGGTTCTGATCTGCCAGGGAAAAAACTCCAATGTCTGAATTTCTCACTAAAAAATGCCTCTTTTCCCCGGAGTGCCCGGCAGCCTTACTGCTGCCGGATCAGCGCGCAGAAATTTTCCCCGTAAGAACGGCATTCTTCTATCGCCTTCTGATCCGGCACCCACAGCTTCCTCAGAGGATCCCCGACCACTTCAAAGCCGCATTCAGCAAGCTTTTCTGCAATCTGCTTAGGCGCGTCGCCGCTCCATCCATAGCTTCCGAAAGAAGCCGCCTTCTTTTTCTTAAACTTAAGTCCTTTTATCATCTCCAGGATCCCGCCGATGGCATAGGTGAACCCGTAATTTATCGTGGGCGAGCCGACAAGGATCGCTTTGGAACGGAATACTTCCGTACAGATATCATTCTTATCATCCTTGGCCGCGTTCATCAGCTTGACCTTCACCGAAGGATCTGCCTTCTGAATGCCCAGGCCGATCGACTCCGCCATAAGTCTCGTCGAATTCCACATGGTATCATAGATAATCGTGATCTGGTTCTCCTGATAGGCATCCGCCCACTGCAGGTATTTCTCCACGATCTGGGCCGGATTCTCCTTCCAGATCACGCCGTGGCTGGGGGCGATCATGGAAAGGGGCAGGTTCAAAGCGAGAACCTCCTTAACCTTCTTCGTGACCATCGGGCTGTAAAGGTTCAAAATATTGGCATAGTATTTTTCCGCTTCATAATAGAGATCCTCCTGGCGAACCGTGTCGTTGTAGAGGCTTTCTGTCGCAAAATGCTGTCCGAATCCGTCATTGGAGAAGAGGATGTTGTCACCGGACAGATAGCTGAACATGGTATCCGGCCAATGAAGCATGGGCGCCTCCACAAATGTAAGCGTCGTCTCCCCCAGAGGCAGGGTATCCCCGGTCTTCACATTTACAAAGTTCCAATCCTGATGATAATGGCCGCGGATGATCGCCTCGCCCTTTTTCGTGCAGTAGATCGGCGTATCCGGGATCTCCCGCATCAGCTCCGGCAGGGAACCGCTGTGGTCGATCTCGTTGTGGTTCATCACAATATAATCTATGTCATGAAGGTCGATCTCCTCCTTCAGCCTGGCCACAAATTCTTTGTCAAAGGGCTGCCATACGGTGTCGATCAGCACATTCTTTTTGTCCCTGATCAGATAGGAGTTGTAGCTGGATCCCCTGTCAGTGGAAAATTCGTCTCCGTGGAACCGCTTAAGTTCCCAGTCTACCTTGCCTACCCATGTCACATGTTCAGAAATTTTCTTACCCATATTATCTGTTCTCCTTTCCTGAATCTGAAATGAGTATAACAAAGTTATTTCCTCATGTCTGTATCTGCAGATACAATTTATTGATATTTTTTCTGTTATAATGGAGCCATCAGAAAGGAAAGGAGACTGTGAGTTGGATTATCCATTTATAAAAAACTGTTCCCTGTTTGCCGGAATCCCCGCGGATGAACTGCGTAAGATCCTGGAATCAGCAGCGCAGCATGTGCAGTATTATGAAAAAGGAGAAACCGTTTTTCATTTTATGGAACCGGCATCGCGGATCGGGATCATCATGGAGGGAAAGATCCGTTCCGTAAAGCCATTCCCTAATGGGAGCCTGGTCGATGTTGCCAGCCGGCTTCCGGGCGATATGATCGGGCCCGCCGCGGTCTTTTCCGCAAACAGACAATATCCCTGCGATGTGGTGGCCGACGAGCCTTCGACGATCATGATGTTTCAGAAGGAGGATATCCTTGCGCTTCTGCAGACAGATGTCCGCATCCTTGAAAATTTTACCCGGGAGCTGGCTACTGCTGCCTATATGCTGCAAGAGCGTCTGGAACTGCTTTCCTATCATGGGATCGCTCAGAAGGCGGCCTTTTATCTGATGCTGCAGAAGAGAAAGAGCGGCCGGGATACGGTGCAGATTCCCAGATCTATCTCCAACTGGGCACTCGTCCTGGATGTATCCCGCCCATCCCTCCACCGGGAACTGAAAAAAATGGAGGCGGCAGGCATCATCCGCTGTAACGCTCACAGTATATCTATCCTTGACGAAGACTCCCTGAACCGTATCATCCTGCATCTGCCGCCAGAGTCCGCAGAAACCTCGCGGCAAACATTATAGATACGAGGGCGGATAAGATATCGGCAGCCGGCTGGGCTGTCTCTATCCCCGTCACGCCCAGGAGCCGGGGCAGGATCAGGATAAGCGGGATGTAGAAGATGCCGGTCCGCAGGGAAGCCAGGAAAAAGGCCTGCCTGGCCTTGCCAATGCTCTGGAAAAGCATATTCCCGGCAACAGACATGGTCAGAAAGACGGTAGATACGCACTGCCAGCGAAGGGCTGCCGTGCCGATCTCTATGACCTGGGGATCTCTGCGAAACCAGGCGATGACGGGGCCTGCAAAGGCAAAAAGGATCGCCCCGAGGACTGCCAGGATCGACGTGCCGCAGGCTGTTGAGCGTACAGCTGGATGACAGCAGAGGCCCCTCGGCCAGGATCCAGACAACGTACTGCCTGGCATAGGGAAGGATCGTCTGCGTGCTGCCCAGCAGCCGGAGCAGGGGCTCCAGGAAAAGAAAGCCAAAAATGGATATGCCAAGGCCCAGCAGAAATGACAACAGAAAAGCACTGTTCGCGAAAACCTTTGCTCTTTCGGGCTCTTTTTTCCCCAGAAGACGGGAGACAAAACTGCCAGCTCCCTGCCCGCACATAAAGCCGACCGCCTGGTACACGGCCATCAGGGCAAATACAATCCCCACCGCACCGGAGGCGGACGTTCCCAGCTTGCTGACAAAATATGTGTCCGCAGTATTGTAAATACTGGTCACCAGCATACTGATCACTGCCGGAATGGCCAGGGTTGTGATCAATCTTGCCACCGGCGTATCCGCCATCTTCCTGTACTGCACACTCTCAACATCATCTTTATCCTGCATCATGCCCCCAGCCACTTCGTGACTCTGTCAAGATCCTTCTGGTTCGGATGCCCGCTGCGGATAAAGCCCTTGCCGCCCAGACAATCGGTGCAGTTCGGATCATAGGTCAGCCCCTTCTCCTTCAGCGCTTTCATGATCATTTTCTCCGCCGTCTCATTTGAATTGCTCCTGCCGAACCATGTGACAAGGATGCGGAACCTTGCCTTTTCTCCCACCTGGTCCTTCGAGAGCTGGTTCAGCCACTTGATAAGCCCCGCGTGGGCCTTCCCGGCATAGACGCCGGAACACAAAACGATCTCATCATACTGGCTCAGGTCCTCCGCCTGACCGCTGCTCGTGACAAGCAGCGCGGCTCCGCTCTCCCTGGCCATGTAGGCCGCAACATCATAGGTATTTCCCTTGCTCTTCGGTGTAACGATCAATCTCTTCATAAACAATCTTCCTCCTCAAATTCGCCTCGGTGTCGGATACGTCCATATAAGGGATTTGTGTGAAATTGGACGTACGTTTTGTCGTGTTTATTATGCATGATACGTCCAATTTCGACATTATTGCCAAAATGGACGCAATATGGCCCTTTCTCGGTCTTAAAACTTACGTCTAATTTCGATATTTTGGTCGAAATGGACGTATTTCGGTTATTTTGTGAATTCTAAGCTTACGTCCATTTCCGGCATTTTGGCCAAAATGGACGCAGTACACCCGCTTAAACAACAAAGTACCCAGCCTCAGCCAGCAGATCCATGGCCCTCTCGAAATTTTCCTGCTTGACCAGCACATAGTCCGTGTTGAATGTCGACACAGCAAAAATCCCGATCTTGTTGTCAGCAAGGATATCCGCTATCGGCGCCAGGACTCCGACAAGGGAGAAATCAAGGACCCCCTGGATCAGAAAGCCTTTCCAGCCATCCTCCCGGTCGATCGTTTCGGCCGGTACACATTCTGTCCTGCAGACAAGGGAAACCTCTTCATCTGTTTTCCCGATGAAATAAAAATCGGACGATATGTCTGCCTGCGTTATATTTTTTACTTTGCAGACGGAAAGATCATATTCCAGTTTCTTTAATTCCATTTCAGCACCTCACTTGCAGCTCCCTCTCTGAATATCCTGTCAAAGCATCTCAAGGCCCATGGCAAGCATCCAGACATACATAAGGGTCTTGGGCAGCATGAGCGTCCCGATCATCGGCTTCTTTTTGGCAAAAAGAGTCACAGGGAAATAAAAGCCAAAGCTCAAGGCGATGGCCAGGCACATTCTCTGCATCCCCAAGCCGCCGGCATTGCCGGACAAGGCGAAAAGGATGATCACGAGGATCCCCGTGACGGCAAAGGGAATATTCCGAAACAGGGACCAGGTTAGATTCCCCCCGCTCATCCACCTGTTCTGCGGGAAGAGGCAGAGGACAATGCGGACAAGAGCAGTGATCCAGATCAGCGCAGGTATGGCTGCCGGGACACTTACCTGCAAAAAGAGGGCCTTCCAGATATAAAGGAGCAGGATGTAGAAAACTGTCATCGTGACCGAGGTGACCGCCTCCCCAAAGCCAAGCCGCCCGGCGGTCCTCTCGTTCCTCCCCCGGATATGCATCTGCACGCGCGGGATCAGGTGGAAGGCGTCGCCGCCCCCGAGGACAAGGGCCAGCGCCCCGTACAGGTAAAAGACCGGCCGCCCCTGCGCCTGGGTCAGAAAGAGGATGCCGGCAGCCAGGTCAAAGAGGAGATAGGCAATATCAAAAATGCTCTCTCCATAGCGCATGCCTTTCGGCGGGATTTTTTCAGATCTGCTCATAATTCTCTTCACTCCTGATGCATTTCCCATGCGGCGCCTCAGACCATGGACTCTGACAGCCGCAAAAGGCCGTTCTCATTTGTCAGAAAAAGCTTTGCCCTTCCGCTATATAAAAAATAGAGATATTCCGGGGCGGAGTCTTCCCGCATGATCTCCTCCCCGGATTCAAAATGAGCGATCTGCGTATAAGGTCTGACGTCAAGATCCATAATATCGCTCAGCACGAAGCTGTCCCGGTCATCTGTTTCATCCAGCGCGCGGAAATACATGTCTTGCCTCCATCGATGTGAGAAATCTCATAGGATCAACCATATGATCCTATTATAATACAGGAAAAAGGAGGCAGAAAGCCATGGGACAAAAAAATTACTGGAACAGCGTATCAGAGACAAAAACATTTACCGGCGGAATGATCGAACGCGGGCGAAAGGAATTTCCTTACCTCGATCTGCAGGTAAAAAAAGATGCCGATATCGCATTCCCGGATGACACATTCGATGCCGTCATTTTATTTGCCGTACTGACCTGCATTATCCGGGATGAAGAACAGGAGGCGCTCATCCAATGGCTTTTACTATATCGGCCGTAAGTGCTGAAGCTGAAAAAACGACACGAGCAAAAACAGGAACCGTTTCGTAACAGCCTGTTCATGTCTCGTCAAGGCCTGCCTGGTCAGACCGGATGGCTTCCGCAATTACCTGTGCTGCGAGATGAGATCCTGCTTTGCTGGGATGCTGACCATCCCTCGCATAGAGATCCTGCGTCTCAGCCAGTTCATAAAATCTTCGGCCCACGTCTGCCACCAGGGCATGGTTCTGCTCTGCAGCCTCGTGATAGGCATCCTCAAGGCCTGCCGCCATATCCTCATAGCTGATCCCCATATCCGCCATGGCCTGGCTGTCTTTCTGATAAGCCCAGGTGGCATACAGGATCGGAACGGCTCCCTTTTCCCGGATCCAGTCACAGAGCCGGGACACACTTTTGAAGAAGCAGTCGCGCGAAGTAATCGGCCCGTAACTCATCTCCTGCAGGATTACATAATCCCAGTGCTTCTCCTCCAGGGCGGCCCGCGTCCTCTCCCCGGTCGTAGTCTGCGGATCCAGCTGCTCGGCAAGATAAGCGTCACCGCGGGTAATTTGCAGGACCTCTGCCCCGGTGAGCTCAGCCAGCATGGAAGGCATGTCGTGCGCAAAAGTAAAGCTGTTGCCCAGCATTAATATTCTCATGGTGGTGCTTGTCTCCTCGCGATATTTGCTAACTTTTTCTTGAGCTTAATATCCTCTATCATATCATATTATTCAACCAGGAGACATCAATCTGTTCTAATAACAATTCCGTCCAGTCAGAGGACTTGATAAATCAAAGGGAAATGATTCTGACCCCGACCTCAGTCCGAGGCCTTGAAATTGTAGACCGGTTTCATCACGTCTATCACATCGACGGACTCCCGAATCAGGTCGATGATGTCATTCAGGGACTTGTAGGCCATGGGGGCCTCGTCCAGTGTGTTCTCATTGACGGAGGTCGTGTAGATCCCCTCCATCGCATTTTTGTAGTCGGCCAGATTCAGCTCTTCTTTTGCGGCCCGGCGGGACATGACCCTGCCGGCCCCATGGGGCGCGGAATAGTTCCAATCCGGATTCCCCCTGCCGACCGCCAGCACAGAGCCATCCCGCATATTGATGGGGATGAGAACGCGCTCCCCCTTGTGGGCTGCGATGGCGCCTTTTCTCAGGATCATCTCATCCGTATCGATATAGTTGTGAATCGTGTGGAAGGCATCCGACCCGGTCAGGCCGGTCCTCTCCAGGATGATCCGGGCCATCTTCTCCCGGTTCCTCCTGGCAAATTTCTGGCAGATCACCACGTCATGCAGATAGTCCTGAAGATACTGGCCGTAGAGGAAGCACAGATCTTCCGGCATGGTCGTGGTCCGGGCCTCCCAGGCTATGGCTTTTAGTGCTGCCTGGATCTCTTTCCTGCGTCCCTGCTCTTTATAGGTGCGGATGATCTCATCCCTCTGCTGAAAATAGGTCTCCTTCCCCTTATTGAGGTCGATGGCCAGCTGCTGATAGAGCTCGGCGACCTGCTTGCCCAGATTGCGGCTTCCGGAATGGATCACCAGATATTTTGTGCCGTCCCCGGAGACGTCCACCTCTATGAAATGATTGCCGCCGCCCAGGGTGCCCAGACTCCTCTCCAGGCGCCTTGAGTCTCTTAAGCTTCTATAGCAGCGAAGCTGCGTCAGGTCAAACCGCTCCTGCCTTCCCTCCCAGACATGCATGCCGGAGGGAATAAAATGCGCCGCCTCATCCAGCCTGGCAAAATCGATGTCCACCTTGCCCAGATTCACGGTGTACATGCCGCAGCCGATGTCAACGCCGACGATATTGGGGACCGCTTTGTCCCTGACTGTCATTGTCGTGCCAATCGTGCAGCCTTTCCCCTCGTGGACATCGGGCATAATGCGGATCTTCGACCCCTCCGAAAATTCATAGTCACACATCCGGCGGATCTGCTCTATGGCCCCATCCTCAATGACTTTGGCATAGCAGACCGCCGTATTTACCTTCCCTTTTATCTCTAATATATCTATATCCCATCACCCGCACTTTCTGGCCGCAGTCCTTACGATTACGATGTCGTCCATGGTGACGCCAAAGAGGGCGGCCAGGATCACCAGGTTATCTATAGTCGGCATAGCCGCGCCGTGGATCCACTTGTAGATCGCCTGCGGGGTCGCAAATCCAAAGGCCCTCTGCATATCCTTAACAGACATGCCTGCTTCTGTTCTCATTCTGTTTATGTTCTGTCCGGTCGCGGTCATATCAATGAATGGTATCTCCATCTTGTCGCACCTCCCTCGTAATGCTCCGCCGCTCATCCATCGGGGACCTTCAGGCCTTTCGATGATGGACAAGCCGCCCGCACAAAAAAACCGCCTGTCTCTTCGGACAAGCGGCTGTCTAAGCGTCATAACTTACCTTCTATCTGTTCATTCCAGGCAGCGCCCCCGGGCACCCGGTCCCAGATATCCACTTGATCCGGTCTTCATAAGGCATGCACAAATAAGCCATTCAGCTCCCTTTGCTGAAGGCGCACTTGTCTCTATGAGATCATACGGGTGATCAAAATTCAGAAAACTATTCGTATGTCTTTGCAGCATAGCCTTACCTTCCTTTCCGGACCTGCGGCCCTTATTTTGTCGCAAGAATCGCTCTGCAACATATTCTAACATGTTAACAAAAAGTTGTCATTAAACCTGCGGTATAAAAATTGCCGGGATTGATAATTTATCCTCTCTTACCCCGGAAATATGCACGTACGTCGGCAGAGGAAACATATCCTTCTTCCTCCCCTGAGCGTCTGCCCTCCTGCAGATCACACATCAGACGCATTATTGCTTTTGTTTTTTCAAATCCTTCATCCGCTTCCATGCTGCGGGCCACCTGCCGTTTTCCTACATCTGCCATATCTGTTCACATCCTCCCGAAAAATAATTTTCTTTCTGAGATTCTCAGGTTATAATAAATCCATGTCTTTGAGAAATGAGGTTTATTTATGGGGTCTTTGTTACTGGCAGTCATCTATCTGATCTTCATCAGCCTGGGGCTTCCGGATTCCCTGCTTGGGTCCGGCTGGCCTGCCATGCAGCAGGATCTTGGCGTCCCGTCCTCCTATGCCGGCTTCGTGTCTATGGCGATCTCCTGCATGACCGTGATCTCTGCCCTGGTCAGCCCCGGTCTGATGCGGAAGTTTCGCACCCAGTGGATCGTGATCGTCTCCATCGGGCTGACGGTGCTGGGACTTCTGGGTTTTTCTGCCTGCAAATCCTACTGGATGCTGCTCCTGTTTACGGTTCCCTACGGTCTTGGCGCGGGCTCGATAGACGCTGCTGTCAACCACTATGTGGCGTCACATTATCCGTCCTCCGTCATGAATTTCCTGCACTGCTTCTATGGAGTCGGAGCGGTCATCAGCCCCTTCATCATGTCCCTGGCCCTGAAAGTATCCCGCTGGAATGACGGCTATCGCTGGACTTCCTTCCTTCAGCTGGGCATTCTGCTGGTCGTTATTCTGTCCCTGCCCCTGTGGCATCATCATGAAAAAGGTGAGGAGGCGGAAAGCAAAGACAGCGTGGGGATCCTGGAAGCCCTGAAGGTGCCGGGTGTGGTGCCTACCCTGGTCGCATTTTTCGCCTACAGCTCAGGCGAGGCGACCAGTTTTCTCTGGACGCCCAGCTACTTCGCCGGAACAAAGGCAGGGCTAGACGCAGAGGCCATTGCCTCCTTCGGCTCCCTGATCTTCGGAGGCCTGATGCTGGGAAGGCTGATCTCCGGCTTCGTCTCCAACAGGTTGGGCGACCGGCGGATGATCCGGATCGGAATCGGCATAGAATTTGCCGGCATCCTGCTGATCCTCCTGCCGGTCAAGGGATACCTGCCCGCCGCGATTGGTTTCATTATCACGGGGATAGGCATGGGACCGGTCTATCCTGCCATCCAGCATATGGCTCCCTCCAATTTCGGCAGACGCTGCAGCGCTGCCGTCATCGGCCTGCAGATGGCCTCGGCCTACCTGGGCAGCACATTTATGCCTATGCTCTTCGGACAGATCCAGCAGGCCATCGGCATCGGCATCATGCCCCTGTATCTGCTCCTGTTCGCCGGTCTTAATTTAGCCCTGTTGGAGCTCACTTACCGTATCATCGGGCGGAAAAAGGGATAACCAGCTGCCTCAGAAAGATGTTTTTTCACAATCGATATGGTTACCACCTTTTACAAATCCTACCCTCAAAAACAGATATTCGTTGAGTAAACTGATATGTAATGGCCATTGTCAAGGGGAAACCTGGCAAAACCACATTTGTTTTAACTGAGCACATCCTGAAGAAGCTCCAGA
>OMWV01000057.1 GCA_900314845.1 uncultured Eubacteriales bacterium | reverse complement strand
GCAGTTGTGGCGGAATTGGCATACGCGCTAGACTAAGGATCTAGTCCGGGATAACTGGGTGCGGGTTCAAGTCCCGCCAACTGCACTTTATAACCCTTGAGAAATCAAGGGTTTTATTTTTTTGTGAAGGCGACGAGCCACGAAGCCGCCTGGCGTGCTTGCACGCAGGGGCGGCTCTGTGGCGACCGCTCATCATCGAAAATCCGAAGGATTTGAGATGGGGAGCGACGAGCCACGAAGCCGGATTGTCAGACAGGAGCATGATATCAATCCCAGCCTACGTGTTGTACAGGACAATATCGCTGTCTTGTATCTGTGGAACCATGGAGAAGATCTGCCTGATCCTGTGCATCGCAAGATACTGACTTTGTATTTCCTTGACGCCCGCGTCCTCTCCATGCGCCAGGTGGCAGAAGAGGTGCACTATTCCGAAAGGTGGGTCTATGAAAAATATAAGGAGGCATTGAAAGACTGCAGTGAAGTGCAGTTGGAAACGTGATATTATGATATTGTGCAGATTTAGACAAGGGGTTCTTGGTTTTTCTTTCCCCATCTGCATTGATAGTACCTCTTTGAACGGGACGGCCTTGACGCGGGCTGTCCTGTTTTGATGTGAGGCCAGGCGGCTGATGAGGCCGCCTATTTTATGCAAAAACCTCCTGAAAAGTATTGACATACGATGCACTGTATGATATACTATAATTGTTCCAAGAGATAGGCAATTATGGAAAGGAGGTAATCAGGGATGAGATTTCCAAAGATGAAGAAATCCACCAAGAAGCTTATGGTACAAGCTCTGGTGGATATCATCGTAGGTTTGATAGTATCTATCATTGCTAAGCACATCTAATGCGCCAGTAGGAGAGGGAAGGTCAACAACCTTCCTTCCCCTTAATAATAGCGGAAAGAATCATCTCTGTAAAGAACTATGAAAGAGTTTTTGCAAATTTTTGCGCTTGTCATGGTGGCACTTGGAATCAGCAAGCTTGTGCTGGCCTTCATCAATGAATGGAGGTGCAGGCATGGAAAAGACTGAGAAGAAGCCGACACCGCAGAGCAGGTGGGACAAAAAGAATGGGTACATAGCGAAAAGCTTTAGAATGTACCAGTCGCTTGCAGATGAATTTAAAGAAGCCTGTGAGCGGAATGGAGAAGCTCAGGCGACTGTCATTCAGAGACTAATGCGTGAGTACATCGACCAGAACAAGTAAACCGTTAAGGACCGTAGAGATGCGGTCCTTTTCTTATACCCTTGGGTATGCCGGAGCAAGGCACGAATCAAACAGACCCCGGGAGGGTACATGAGAAAGCCCACGGGTGAGAGCCTGGGGCAGATACATTTAGCACCGGACAGGCACGTAAGGAGAGCTGCATACAATGGATAATGCGAGATACGCGAACGGTACGCTTCGGCGTAAGAACCGCGCAAGGTTCAAGGCTATGGGCGCGCCGTGCGGGATCTGTCACGGCAGGCTCGGCCCCATCCATTACGATGAGCCCAGCGACAGCAGGCATCCGCTTTCCTTTGTCATCGATGAGATCCGGCCAGTCAGCAAGTGGAGGCAGTTCGGGTATCCGTCAGCCAGAGCCGCGGCGGAAGACTGGAACAACCTTCAGGCCGCGCATTACTGCTGCAATGCTGCTAAAGGTGCAAAGGTGGGCTACGACCTGGGCGATGTGCGCAAATCGAAGTGGCCAAATGTTCCGGATGGCAATTGGTGAAATTGCACACACAATTCAGACACATTTGACCCGGGGGAGGGACCCCCACAGGCCCCGCGGCGCGCCCTGCTGTGCCAGCGCCGATTTACCCCTGCCTGAATTGCCAGACACGGGGTGGTATTTGATATAATTGTCAAACAATTTAACGAGTTCAGCATAGGGGGCTTATATCCTGGCAGACAATCAGCTGTCGGATATGTCCGGATGGGACAAGAAGCTCCTAGAGCAGGAGATGGAAAGCATCCCGCAGATCGATATGTCCGGCTTTGGCTTTGATGATCTTCCTGCCCTGAATCTTGACGATGGCGGGTATTATGGCGACTTCCGGGAGACAACGAACCGGCAGTATAACCTTGATGACTTTAATCCGGCAAGGGCTGCCGGACGCTATCAGATGCCGGTCATAGAGCCGACGGATTACGTGCCACAAGACCTGCAGGGATTTAATTATGTGCTGAATAAGCCGGATCCGAAGAAAGGGATACACTTCTTCATTGACGACTATCAGTTCGAGAGGATCTGGAGGGAGCCGGGCAGGTACATTGAAAAACTGAAACCATTTCCCTGTGTGCTGACTCCGGATTTCAGCCTGTACATGGACATGCCTCTGGCCATGAAGATCTGGAATATATACCGGTCGCGCCTGATCGGTCAGATGATGCAGGACGCCGGGATCACGGTCATCCCTACACTTTCCTGGGCAGAGCCGGAAACATTTGACTTCTGCTTTGATGGTCTCAGGGCTGGTGGGACTGTCGCGGTCAGTACGGTTGGCGTCATGCGGAGCAAAGAGGCTCAGAAGATATGGTCCCAGGGCATGGATGAAGCGCTCCGGAGGCTGAAGCCGGATACGGTACTTGTCTATGGGACTCCGATCAAGGACTACCTTTGGCAAGATCAGCAGGTGAAATATATAAAGTCAAGAGAAGGCTGGAAGTAATGGGCGGAAGAGGCGCAAGCAGCGGAAGAAGCAAAGGGACAAAAAGTAATCCGGAAGGGAATGTATACGGAAGTCAATACCATAGCCTTTACCAGAATGGAAATATTAAATTTGTCGCACCTAATGAAGATGCACTAGAACCATTGTTGGAAACTATGACAAGAGGGAGAGTATATGTTCTTGTCAATAAAAAGAAGAACGGCTTGAAGAGCATTATATATTTCGACAATGATTTAAAGAGATCTAAGAGGGTTGATCTCGATCATTTTCATGAAGGCCTTAAGCCGCATACTGAACACGGGTATTTCAATAACGAAATTGACAAAAAGAATGGAGTAAAGCGTGAAGCTACGAAATTGACACTAAAAGAGAAAAAGATGGTTGAAAGAGTAACAACATTGTGGAATAATTATTTAAACAGTCGGTAGTGTAAGAGCAGCACGCCATTCGTAGGAGTGGAGATCATCGGTGCGAGTCCGGGTTGATTGTTAAAAGCATCTGAGAGAAATCCCAGGTGCTTTTTTAATGGAGAAAAATATGATTGACATAAATTTACAATTCTTCGGAGGTAGAGGATCTTCCTCAGGGGAGATATCCAGATCTAACCGTATACGAGAACAAATCATATCTGATACAGCTAATAGCAAATTAAAAGGTCTTGCAAGACAAGCAAGAAACAACGAGGGAAAGTTTGGTGCTATGTCAGAAGCGACTGCGATAAAGTACGCTGACATTAAAGGCCTTGATAGATTTGGCAGTTATGAGAGAAATGGAAATACGATCGTGTATTTTTCTAGGAACAATAAAGCAAGATTCTATGCTAATAAATCAGACAGCCCAGAGATAAGGAATTTACTAAAAAATCAGAGACGCAGAGAAGAAAAAGAAGTAAAAGAAGAAAAGATTCAACGGGACATAATGGCATCGAAGCAGGGCGCCCGTACAACAACTTATGATGTGTGGCAAAAAAGAAATAAAAGGAAATTTGATGCTTGGTTTTATGGGAGCAGTAAATGACAGACATTAACAGGAAAGCTGCGTTAGAGCGCCGCCGGCTTCTCCGGATCCTGAAAGACCTGGGCCTGCCGGAGGCCAGCTGGAAGACGCTGGAGCCGATCATCACGAATGTCTCCTGGATGAAGGCAAAGCTGGATGAGGCACTCTGGAAGTCATACATCTCCGGCATGCAGTGCATCCTGAAGTACATTCCGGAAGCAGAGGCTGCCGGGGTAGACACGGAGCCCCGGCCGGTAACCGTGCTGGAGCTTGTGAAAGGAAGGCACAGCGCATGCAGAAGATCGTGGACGACAACCGGCTGATCTATGCCTACCAGAAGGCCTGCCGGGATGAGCTCAAGTACGGCTGCTCCTTTGCCACCTTTTCGGCTGATCCGGACATCGGCTGCCGCATCCGCTTCCATTCCCCGGAGAGCGCAGCGGCACTCTGGGACGGGCAGAAGGGACGGATCCGCAGCGGCATGGCCATCATAGACACCGCGGCAGATGAGAGCGACCTGACATTGCAGCCATCTGTGATCAACTTTTACACAGACAGGGCTGTCTGGACCCTGACCCGCATCGGGGACAGATGGTCGGCCAGGTGTTTTCCCCATATCATGGGGCGGCCTCTCATGGAGCCCCTTGTGTGGGACGCGACCAGCGACAAGCCTTTCGGGCGCTCCCGCCTCAAGGAGCCGATCCGGAACCTGATCGACGGCTATGTGCGGACGCTGGCAGACGCGGCCATCGCGGTCGAGTTCTCCACAGCGCCGCAGAAATATATCCTGGGCGTGACGGATAAGCAGTACGACCTTATCACAGGCGATAAGTTCCGGCAGTATGTCGGGGCGATCCTGGCGGCGACGACGAACCCGGAGACAGGGCAGAACCCGGTCTTTGGCCAGCTCCCCCAGGGCAACATCTCACCTCACATCGAGATGGTGCGCCTTTTGGCAACCCAGTTTTCAGCGGCGACCGGCCTGACCGTGACGGATACCGGCGTTGTCAATGACGCCAACCCTACAAGCTCAGACGCGATCCTTGCCCAGTCCCAGACCCTGGTCCTGATGGCGGAGCAGCTCAACCGGGGGAACGGATCCGCGCTGGAGACCATCGCCCGCATGGCCATGGCCATATCCGGCCACAAGTCGCTGGATGCCCTGACGGAGGATGAGAAGAACGTGGTCGCACAGTTCAGGAACCCGGCGATGCCTTCCGTGTCCGTGACGGCAGACGCGGCCATCAAGATCGCATCTGCGCGGGAAGGATTTTCAAGCACGGATACCTTCCTGGAGATGATCGGCTTTGACCAGGCAGATATCCGCCGGATCAAGGCGCAGGAACAGAGAGTGAGAGGCATGAAGGTGCTGGAGGAAGTAGAGAATGAGGATAAGCAGACGGCAGTGGGGCAGTTACGTGGCACGCCTCCGGAAGGTGAACCAGAAGGCAGCCAGCCTGATGCAGAAATATATAGCTGACCACGGAATTGACGATACCGATGCCCTGATCCAGTATGCCGATGCCCTTATCACCAAGTACGGTGAGGCAGCATCTGCAGTGGCCTGTGAGATGTACGACGAGATGGCTCAGCTCCAGAAGGCAGACGTACCAGCGGCAGAGCCGGCTCCCACTCCGGTATACGGGGAAGTGGCCAAAGCCGTGAACGGCTGCATGAAGCAGTCCGTGACCGGCGCGCTTGTCCCCGGCGCGGTCTCCCGTCAGGTGAAACAGACAGGGGCAGACACGACGCTCCGGAACGCGAAGCGGGACGGCGCCTATTTTGCCTGGGTCCCCCAGGGCGATACCTGCCCTTACTGTCTTGCTCTGGCGGCTCTTGGCTGGCAGAGAGCCGGGAAGAAAACGATCAAAGGCGATCATGCGGAACATATCCATGGCCATTGCGACTGTGAGTACGCGATCGACCTGAAAGGTGATCTGAAGGTCAGCGATTATGACCCGGACAAGTATCTGCAGCAGATCCAGGAGGCCACAGGAGATAAGTCTCTTGAATACGATGACATGATCAAGATGTGGGGGCATGATGCCAAAGGCCGTCATGACTTTACTCTTCTGAACAAGATACGCCGGCAGCGGTATGCGGAGAATAAGGATTATATCAACGCGCAGAAGAGGGCGGCGTATGCCACAAGAGTTGAAAAAAGTAGTATAATCAAGCCAGAGGGATTGAAGATGAATCTTCAGTTTTTTGCAGAAAAGGGTATCGATAAACAATCGAATCAAAATCTGCGAAAAGGAATAAAGAGTTTACAGATGAGAGTGTCGGAGCATCTTGAAAAAATTCAGAATCCTCGATCTGTTTATGACGATTGGGACGACGTGCCCGATGTTGTAAGGCAAGGACGTATCAATCACTGGAAGAAGGAAATTGATAAATTTAACGAGGGCATCGAAAATAGACAGAAAGAGTTGAACAGGAGAAAAGAAAATGTCTGATATTGAAATGTTATCAAAAGATGGGATAGCATATATTGTGTCTCGAATCATTGATTATGCAGTTGATACGATGCGAGAGTGTGAAAAAGATCCTAAAAACGTTTTTTATCAGGGCAAACGGCTTGCATATACTGAAGTTCTTGATGTCATAAAAAATGAACTTATTGTTCACAATGAAGACATAAAGGAATATGGGCTTGACTTTGATATTGAAAATATGAAATTAGGAGGATCAAATGGCAAAAGATGATTATGATTATATCGTGTTTAAGATATTGACGTATTTATATGGCGTATTGAAACGCAAGTATCTATTTAAAATCGAAGCATTTAATGCATTGATTTCAAAAGAGGTAAGCGAAGAATACTTATCTGATATTTTGAGAATGATGCAGGCAGAAGGTTTGATAGAAGGTCTTGCCTTTACTAAGGCATGGGGGAACTACTATATTATTTTGAATAATGAAAGTGAAATGAGGATCACTGCAGAAGGGGTTCGCTATCTGAATGACAATGGGAAAATGAAGAAGACTAAAGATATCATTTTACAGGGGGCAGGACTTGCCGCCACACTGGTACAAACAGTATTTGGGAACTAAGCATCCATCGATGGGTGCTTTTTTAATAGGCAGGAGGCAGAATATATGTATTACAGGAAACAGAAGATCATTCAATTCCTGACCAGTCTGGCCAGCGGGATTGCCGGGTCGGCTGTTGCGATCATGGCATATACGATCTTATCAGCAGGGTGATCAGCGTGG
>OMWV01000059.1 GCA_900314845.1 uncultured Eubacteriales bacterium | reverse complement strand
CCAGCCGCTTTAGCAGACTGACCGATGGCATGAAAAAAGCATACACTTTTATTTTTGCTGTGTCCTTGACATGGGGTACACTTTAATTCCATGTCAAGATTACTCCACGGGAAAGAAGTGCCATGGGTCCTCGGCTGATTGGATCCATACGATAAAGAAGAATCATCATTAGTCTGGAGAAAATGATATAATGCATTTAAAATTTAGGAGGTAGAAATATATGGCTTGTACTACGATATTAGTTGGGAAAAATGCGTCTTATGACGGGTCGACTCTGATCGCCAGGAATGACGATTCCGGGTCCGGGCATTATACGCCTAAGAAGGTCACGGTCGTGACCCCTGATCTGCAGCCCCGGGAATACCACTCTGTCATTTCCCATGTCTGCATTCCCCTGCCGGAGGATTCCATGACCTATACGGCAGTGCCCAATGTTCTGGAGGGAGAGGGCATCTGGGCGGCATGCGGCGTGAATGAGAAGAACGTGGGCATGACGGCTACGGAGACCATAACGTCCAATGTCAGAGTTCTGGGGGCGGATCCCCTGGTCGTCTATAAAAAGGCGGAGGGGGATGAGCCGGAGCAGGCCGGCGGCATAGGAGAGGAAGATCTTGTCGTCCTTGTCCTTCCCTATATCAGCAGCGCCAGGGAAGGGGTAAAGCGCCTGGGCAGCCTGCTGGAAGAGTACGGGACATACGAGATGAACGGCATCGCCTTCTCGGATTCCCAGGAGATCTGGTGGCTGGAGACCATAGGGGGCCACCACTGGATCGCGAAGAGGGTGCCGGATGATTCCTATGTCGTGATGCCCAACCAGCAGGGGATCGACGATTTTGACCTGGAGGACGCCCTGGGAGCTCAGAAGGACCATATGTGCCCGGCTGACATGAGAGAATTTATCGATAGCAATTATCTGGACCTGTCCCTTGACGGGCATTTTTCAGCCAGAGCGGCTTTTGGCAGCCATGACGATTCCGACCATGTCTACAACACGCCCCGCGCCTGGTATATGCTCCGCTATTTCAATCCCCATACGGCGAGATGGGACGGGCCGGACGCCGATTACAGGCCGGACAGCAATGACCTGCCCTGGCAGATGGTGCCCGAGAGGAAGATTACCCCGGAGGATGTAAAGTATATCCTGTCCTCCCATTTTCAGGGAACCCCCTACGATCCCTATCAGACCTGCGGCGATCCTTCCATGAGAGGAGCCTTCCGCGCCATAGGGGTCAACAGGACGGATTTTATGGGGATGGTCCAGATCCGGCCTTATCTGCCTGGGGGCTGCCGATCCCTTGTATGGATCGCATTTGCGTCAAATGTCTTTAACGTCATGGTTCCCCTGTATACAAACGTGCCGGCTATGCCGGAATACCTGACAAATACGACAGGCCAGGTTTCTACGGAGAACTTTTACTGGGCCAGCAGGCTGATCGGGGCTCTGGCGGACGCTTCCTACAAGCAGTGCCTGATCCACATAGAAAGGTATGAGCAGGCGGTCGGAGCCATGGCTCACAGGCTGGTCGGCCAGACGGATAGGGACGCCCTGCAGGCTCCTGACGGGCAGGTCCGCTCCCTGCTTACCCAGGCAAATGATCAGATGGCAGACTGCCTTAAAGATGAGACAGGGAAAGCCCTGGCGAATGTTCTCTATGAGCGCAGCAATCTCATGAAAAATGCCTACGCCCGGTCTGATGCCTAGGTGGTTTGCTTTATAAGTTCTAGTGTGGTATAATAATGCGCGTCCGGTACTGTAATCTGTAAAAATCAGGAAATTGTGCAGGACGCTCATTTTTTTGAAAAAGGGGGATCATACGATGGAAGAATTGATGGAGATACTGAAGGGAATGCGCCCGGATGTTGATTTTGAGAAGGAAACTGGCCTGATAACTGACGGGATCCTGGATTCTTTTGATGTTATCTCACTGGTAAGCGAGCTTAACGATACATTTGATATAGAGATCGGGTCAGGGGATATGGTACCGGCTAATTTTAACTCTGCCGCGGCCATCTACGAGATGGTAAAGCGTCTTGAGGACGACTGATATGGATCCGCTTTTTGGGCAGACGCCCTGTTACGTTTTTGACGAAAGCCTCTTTCGTAAGAGGGTGCGCGCGGTCTCAAAGCTTCTGGGAGATGAGATCGGGCTTTGCTATTCTATCAAGGCAAACCCCTTCCTTCTGCAGATGCTGCCGGAGGAATTTTCCCGGATAGAGGTGTGCAGCCCCGGGGAGCTTGCCATCTGCGAGCGCCTGGGCCTTGATATGAAGAAGGTCGTTTTCTCCGGCGTCAACAAGAGTGCAGGGGAGATAAAAAGGGCTCTGGATGATGGAGCCGGCTTTCTCACAGCGGAGAGCCGGGATCACTATGAGGCCATCTGCCGGGACGGCAGGCCGGCGGATATTTTTTTGCGCCTGACATCCGGCAATCAGTTCGGCATGGATGCGGGCCAGATCACGGATATCATCGCCCACGCGGATGGGCACAGGCAGGTCAGGATCCGCGGCATTCATTTTTTCTCCGGAACCATGAAGAAGAAGCCGGCTAAGATCGTCAAAGAGCTGGCCAGGCTGGAAGATTTCCTTGACCGCTTAAAGGAGGAAACCGGCTGGTCTCCCCAGATGATAGAGTACGGGACAGGGCTTGGCGTGGACTATTTTCCGGCCCAGCCGGATATCCCGGTCATCGCCGCAGGCGGCCAGTCTGGGCAGATATTTGCGGGTGATCCGCGGATGTTCGCAGGCGATCCGCAGGCAGATGAGGCGGAACTGGCAAGACTGGCAGAGATCGCGCCTGCCCTGAAAAGGCTGGCAGAAAGAGCAGCTCTTACCGTTGAGATGGGGAGATTTTTTGCAGCTCCCTGCGGTTTTTACCTGTCCCGCGTCTGCGACAGGAAGATAAATGAAGGAATAAATTATGCCATACTGGACGGCGGCATCCACCAGATAAAGTATGACGGGCAGATCCAGGGCATGCAGATCCCGGAGCTGACCCTGATAAAGGAGCAGGAGACCGGGGAGAGGGCGGGAGCCGATCCGGAAGAAAAATGGACCCTCTGCGGGAGTCTTTGCACGGTCTCTGATGTTCTGGCAAGGGATGTGCCCCTTCCGGGTCTTTCCTGCGGGGACGTTCTGGCATTTGGCAGGTGCGGAGCCTATTCTGTCTACGAGGGGATGTCTCTTTTCCTCAGCCGGGATATTCCGCCGGTCTATCTGCGCCGGGCAGACGGCTCCCTGGAGTGCGTGAGGGCGAGGCTGCGGGCGGATGAGCTTAACTGCCTGATGCCGGACTAGTATTATGAATTATTCAAGTTTAGCATTTATGATCTTTATCGCGGCGGTAATAATCATCTACTATCTCTTCCCTGCGAAGAAGTATCAGTGGACGGTCCTGCTGGCCGCGAGTATTTTCTTTTATCTGTATTCCGGTTACCGCTTCGCGGCCTTTGTCTTTTTTACGGCCTTTACGATCTGGCTTGCTGCCCTGGCCGTGCAGGGGATGAGGGACCGCTCAAAGGCCTGGCTTTCTGAGCACAAGGCCCAGATGGACAGGAGTCAGAAGAAGGCTTACAAAAAGCAGGTAAAGAAAAGGACAGGATGGCTGCTTTTTGCCGCTCTGGCGGCCAACTTCGGCATCCTGATCTTCCTGAAATATTATAATTTCGCGGCCGGCGGGCTGAATGAGCTCTTCGGCCCCCTGGGCATGAGGGCGCCCTTTCTGCGGCTCTTCCTCCCCCTGGGCATATCATTTTACACATTTCAGGCGACAGGGTATCTGATAGACGTCTACCGGGGAAATGTCAGCGCGCAGAGAAATTTCCTCAAGTTCGTCCTTTTTGTAACATTTTTCCCCCAGATCATCCAGGGGCCGATCAGCTCCTACGGGCAGCTCTCAGATCAGCTTCTGGCCCCTCACAGGCCGGAATACGAGCGGATAAAGTACGGTCTGGAGCTTATCCTGTGGGGATTTTTAAAGAAGCTGGTCATAGCGGACCGGGCTGTGACCGCCATAGACCGGGTGACAGCCAACTACAGCCTTTACAACGGGACGACGATCCTTTTCACCGTTCTCCTTTACGCCCTCCAGCTTTATGCGGATTTTTCGGGCGGGATAGACATATCAAGAGGTGCTGCCCAGATGCTGGGCATAGATATGGTGGAAAATTTCAGGCGGCCCTATCTGTCGACCAGCATCAATGACTACTGGCGCAGATGGCATATCACCCTGGGCGTCTGGATGAAAAATTATATCTTTTACCCTCTTGCCGTGTCAAAGCTTTTCCTGGGCGCGGGAAAAAGCATGCAGAAGAGCAGGCTGGGCAGGACGGGGGCCGGCGCTCATATCGCCAAGGTATTTCCCACCAGCGTGGCTTCCCTGGTCGTATTCCTTGTCGTGGGACTCTGGCACGGGGCCAATGGGAAATATGTTGCCTTCGGCGTCTGGAACGGCCTGATCATCATGATCTCCATTATCCTGCAGCCCCTCTATGACAAATGGAAGAAGGTCCTGCATATCAATGACCGGTCAGCCGGCTGGCATTTTCTCCAGATCATAAGGACATTTCTCCTGGTGCTCGTGGGCTATATGTTTGACATCGGACCGGATTTTGCCGGGGCTATGAACATGCTGGGCATGTGCTTTGCCAATCAGAACCTGCCCCTGGGGCTGGCGCAGATCTCGGGTCTGGGCCTTGCCGGGGCAGATTACGGGGTCCTGGCGATCGGGGCTCTTGTCATCCTTTTCGTCAGCCTCAGGCAGGAAAAGCTGGGCATAGATTCGCCCGGTCTCCTTCTTAGTGCTCACAGGCCTGCCCTCCAGTGGATCATGCTCTTTGCCGGCTTTCTGATCCTGGCAGTCTTCGGCGTATACGGGCCGGATTACAATGCTGCCGCCTTTGTCTATATGCAGTTTTAGGACAAGCGGGCGGCAAAAGGAGTTTACATATGAGAAAACGCGCAGCGAGGATCGCCTCGCTTGTGATTGCGCTGATCCTGGTCCTGGGATCTGCACAGAAATATTTTTTCGCCAGGCCGGATCCTCAGGCGATCAGAAGCAGCGGCTTTTATATGGAAGATAAAAACAGCCTTGACGTCATTTTCATGGGGGCCAGCGAGGTCTATGCGGGATTTTCCAGCGCGCAGGCATACGGGGAGTATGGCTTTACCAGTTATCCCTATGCCTTTACGGCCAATCCTGTCTCCCTGTGGAAGAATGAGCTCATAGAGGCCGGGAAACGCCAGAAGCCTTCCCTTATTGTCATGGAGATAAACGGAGCCCTTTATAACAGCGGGGAACTCTTTGGAGACGACAAGGTGAGAAGATTTACGGATGATCTTCCTCTTTCCGCCAATAAGATAGACACAGTAAGTAAGCTGGGAACAGATGAAAAGATCAGCTATTACCTGCCCTTCTTTAAGTATCACAGCCGCTGGAAGGAGCCGGTAAAGAGCTTTTCCGGCATGCAGGACAGGTTCTGCCTGAAGGCCAGGGGCCATTCCCTGCTGAGAGGAGAATTTACAAAGACAGGATCTGCCTGCAGAGGGATCAGAAAAAGGCCGGGCCAGATCAAGGGGTCTCTTTTCCTGGATACCCAGGCCAGGACTTATCTGGTAAATTTCCTTGATTACTGCAGGGAGAATAAGATCCCTATCCTTTTCGTCAGATTTCCCCACAGGATGGGAGATCCGCGCGGGATCACCATGTATAAGAGGAGCCGGACGGCGGCGAAGATCATTCGCTCCTACGGCTTTCCTTATCTTGACCTGGAGGGCAGGCAGGAGAGGATCGGCCTTGATGGGAATGATTACTACAACAACGATCATCTGAACCGCTATGGCCAGAAGAAGCTGACCTCCTATCTGGGCGCCTATATCAAAAAGCATTATGACATAGGCCATGTCGTCTTAAGCAGCAGGCAGAAGAGGCAGTGGCAGGAGAGCGCGGACTACATGGAGTATTTTGACAGATACTACAGGGAGGCGGATGCCCGCTTCAGGCAGGCCCAGCTGAATGCCAGATTAA
The DNA here is from genome assembly GCA_900314845.1 of uncultured Eubacteriales bacterium. Taxonomy (GTDB): domain Bacteria; phylum Bacillota; class Clostridia; order Lachnospirales; family Lachnospiraceae; genus UBA2912. Next base: position 18,998 of record OMWV01000059.1, on the reverse strand, counting down.
AGGGGGAACCCTACAGGGCCAACGCGGATGTCTATGAGACGAGGAAGCTGGTCAGAAGACTTGAGAGTATGGGGAAATAAATTGCAGATAATTTAAACCCTGTGAAATCAGAATTAAACAATTGACGCGAAATGTATTTTTCAGCCGTCCGCCTCTACTTGAATTTGCGGGCAGTTGTAGTATAATATCCACCATGTAAGGGCATTTGCCGTTTTTTGCCCTGAAGGACAGGGACTGATCCCTGCCGGAAGATGACAGGGAAGACCTGAGATTATAAGGGAGTGGAAGATTTTATGGCAAGTATAGCACACGCAGCTGCGCGCAAGGCATTCAGCACTGCGCTCAAGGCTGTATTAAAGCAGAGCAAGAAGAAGCGCGGAGAAGGTTATGTTAATATTATCAACGTTATAGAGAAGCTCAACGGCGATACATGGCCGGCTGAATCATATGACCGTCTGCGCGAGACATTCGGCAGCAACGGCAAGTGGGCACAGTTCTTTGACGAACTGCTTGACACGGTAGATGTCGATTATGTTCACGGTCTGTTTATGTCATTCGGTTTTGAAATGGGATTTACCGGGTATAAGAAGACAAAGAAGATGGCTGAGAAGTATAACTGCAATGTTCCCTGGGTCATCCTTTTCGACCCCACATCAGCCTGCAATCTTCACTGCACAGGCTGCTGGGCATCCGAGTACAGCAGACAGCTCAACCTCAGCTTTGAGGATATGGACAACCTGGTAACTCAGGGCAAGGAGCTTGGCATCCACGGCTACGTGCTCACAGGCGGCGAGCCCATGGTCCGCAAGAAGGATATCTTAAAGCTTGCCAAGAAGCACAGCGACTGCGGCTTTATGGTATTTACAAACGGTACACTGGTAGACCAGGCTTTCTGCGACGGAATGAGAGAGTGCAAGAATATCGTTCTTTCCATGAGCATAGAGGGCAATGAGGAAGCGACAGATTCCAGAAGAGGCAAGGGCACGTTCCAGAAGGTCATGGATACCATGGATCTTCTCCACAAGAACGGTCTTGTCTATGGTACTTCCATCTGCTACACAAGAGCAAACTGTGAGAAGGTTACATCTGATGAGTTCATGGATTTCCTCATCTCCAAGGGTGTTACGTTCAGCTGGTTCTTCCACTATATGCCGGTCGGCATGGATGCAGCCATGGACCTTGTTCCCACGATAGAGCAGAGAGAATATATGTATCACAGGATCCGTGAGATCCGCGGCTATAAGGGCGGCAAGAAGATATTCTGCATGGATTTCCAGAATGACGGCGAGTTCGTACAGGGCTGCATCGCAGGCGGCAAGACATACTGCCATATCAACCCCAACGGCGATGTGGAGCCCTGCGTATTCATTCACTACTCCAGCGCCAACATTCACGAGAAGAGCCTGCTCGAATGTCTGCAGCAGCCTCTCTTCATGGAGTACAGAAAGAATCAGCCTTTCAGCGATAATTATCTCAGACCCTGCCCTATGCTTGAGAACCCTGAGTATCTCAAGAGGATGGTCACAAAGGCAGGAGCAAAGAATACAGATATGCTTGAGCCTGAGTCTGTAGAGCATCTCTGCGAGAAGGTACATTCTTACGCAGAGGATTGGAAGCCTGTAGCTGAGAAGCTCTGGTCCAGCAACCATCCGGATTACAAGGTCGATACAAACGACCAGGAGGATGCAGGCCTCACATCTGAGGCCAGGTAAGATCCGGACCTATTTAAGAGATGAAAGGAAACAGCCCTCGCGGGGAGACCCGGAGGGCTGTTTTGATATGGTATATATATTTCAGGAGTGCTGAAAATATCAGTCAGCTGCTTTCAGAAGGCGGATGACGTCATCTTTTGTCAGGCGCCGGTAGCCTCCCTTTGTGATCTTGATCCCGCGCAGGATGTCCGGATACATATCTTCTGTTACGCCAAGCTGTGACAGGCTCATGACAAGGCCAAGCTCCTTCATCCACTGCTCCATGCAGTCAAGCCCCCTTCGGGCGAGCTCTTCTGCATCCGGCATCTTTTCGTTCCCTTCATAGAGATCAGCTCCCGGATAGATGACCTGGTCTGTCCGGATCCCCCACACATTGACGGCGAAGCGGACAAAACGCCCGATTCCCGCTGAATAGATGAAGCGGTAATAGGGCATGGCAAGAGCTGAGAGCGTGCTCCCGTGGGCGGCGTCCGTGCAGGCGCCGACGGCCTGGGCAACCATGTGCAGCATCCAGTCTGTCTTCTTACCCTTCGACAGGAGGGTGGACAGGGCGATGGATGAGATCCACATGATATTGCTCCTGGCCTCGTAATCAGAAGGGTCTGCCATAACGGCCCGGCTGCTGTTGATCAGGGATCTCATGAGGCCCTCGATCATGTAGTCGGTGGCACAATCATCCTTCCCTGAAAAATACTGTTCGCACAGGTGGGTCATGATATCGAAGATCCCGCATGCTGTCTGCTGCCTGTTCAGGGTCAGGGTATAGGCAGGGTTTATCAGGGCAAAGCGGGGATAGACATCGTCGCCGAATACGTGGCCGATCTTAAGCTGCCTTTCCGGGTCACTGATGACAGCGCAGCCGTTCATCTCGGATCCCGTGCCTGCTGTCGTGGGAATGCATCCCACGGGTACGACAGGGCAGTCCGGCTTTTTCATCTGCAGATAGTATCTCTGCCAGGGGTCTTCCCGGCAGTAAATGGAAACGGAGACAGCCTTGGCAAGGTCGCATACCGATCCGCCCCCGGCGGCAAGAATCAGGTCTGGATGGAACTCCCTGGCAGCAGATACGGCCCGGTAAAGGCAGTCCCTGTCAGGGTTTGGCCTGACTCCCGCAAATTCCCTTACCCGGCATCCGGAGAGGTCAAGGATCTCTCTGATCTGGTCATAGATCCCGTTCTTTTTGATGGATCCCGTGCCGTAGATCAGCAGGACGCTCTTATAGGGGGCCAGCTCTCTGCTCAGCCTTCTCATGCACTTTCTGCCGAAGTAGACCCTGACCGGGCTGCAATACATGAAATCACCAAGCATATGAATCTTCCTTTCTGCATAACAAAAAGAGCCCCTCCTGATGTCTGCATGGAAGTTGTTGTGTTATCAATGGCAAACCATTATTGCTAATAGTGAAATAGAATATAAAATGCAGACACTGGACAACCAATCACCTCTTATACATTTTTACTTCCGAATTCCTGCTGCCGGTCGAACAACAGAAGTCTTTCATAAAAATTCTCAATTGTATAAGAGATTCCGGCTGTAAGGCTCTTTTTATTATCTTATACACCCTGGGAAAGGAAATGTCAATAGAATTATCGAAATATTTGTGTGGTCTACCAGTGTTTGTAGAAATTGGACAAAAAGGAAAATTGTATACAATTGGGAAAACCGGTTAACCGATAGCCTCCTTTATGTACCAGAATAAATACATAAACTGGTTGCCCAATTATAAAAAATGAGTTAAAATAAGGGCAGAAAGTGTGCTTTAGTACAAAATATAAAAATTGGTTGAGGTGTGTTATGGCAGCGGATCGTGCAGCTTATGAGATATTGATAGATTTTGTGGAGAAACTGATTACGGGAGAAAAGGTCAAGATAGGCGACAGGCTGCCGCCGGAACGTGAATTGTCCGAGATCCTGGGCATCAGCAGGAGCGCGGTCAGGACCGGCCTCACTGTCCTGGAGGCCATAGGAGTCATAGCCAACAGGCAGGGAAGCGGCAACTATATCGCCAATGATTTTGACCAGAACATGGTCCATATCATGACGATGATGTATACCCTGGACAGCATGTCCTACAAGGAGATCAGCGGCTTCCGCTATGCGGCGGAACTGCAGGCGGCCATGCTGGCTCCCCAGAATATTACAGAGGCGCAGAAGCGTCTTCTCAACAATTATTCCGATATCATGATGACAAGCAATGATGAGAATGAGCGGATCCACTGCGATAAGATGATCCACCGGACGATCGTGGAGGCATCCGGCAACCGGCTGGTCATCGCCAACTATCTGGCTCTTAATAAGCTCCTTGACAAGATGATAAAAGATGTCCAGCATGAAGTATTTTTAAAGAGCCATGAGGAGTATACGAATTTTATGAAGACCCACCAGATGCTGGTGGATGGCATCTGCAATAATGATTTTGACCTGACCAGGCAGGCACTCAGTCAGCATTTTGTATATCTTCAGAAGGATATCCTGACCTGAGGGATCCATATTCTGAAAGAAAGGAGGAGGCATTATGGCAGCCGACAGCGAAGCTTATAAGGGACTGATCGACTATATAGAGAAGCAGATCGTTGAAGGAAAGATAACGATAGGCGACAGACTGCCGTCGGAAAGGGAACTGGCAGCCATGCTGGGGATCAGCAGAGGGGCCGTAAGAATCGGGCTTAACGTCCTTGAGGCCATCGGAGTCGTCAATAACCGCCCGGGAAGCGGCAATTATATCGCCGGCCAGTTTGACCACAATCTTGTTCAGCTTATGACCATCATGTATACGCTGGATGATATGAGCACAAGGGATATCTGCGGATTCCGTTACGCGGCCGAGCTTCAGGCCATCATGAGAGCTCCTCAGAATATCACCTACACCCACAGGCGGCTGCTCGGCAGCTATCTGGGCATCATGCTCAGCAGCGAGAACCCGGATGAGAGAAGCTATGGGGACAATATGATCCACAGGACGATCGTAGAGGCATCCGGCAACCGGCTTTTGATCGCCAATTATCTGGCTTTGAACGGGCTGATGGAGAAATTTGTCAGACATGTTCGCGAGGGTGTCTTAGAGAGCGAGCCCCAGGAGTACGAGAGATTTCAGCAGACTCATGCCAGACTGGTGGAAGCAGTCTGCAACAAAAATTATGAAAAGGCCAAGGAAGCTCTGGATGAGCACCAGGCTTTCCTGGAAAGATATATCGACGACTGATAATAATGAAAGCGGAGGAACTTTCCTGACAGGGATAAGATCCTCCGCCCTTTTATTTCCGGGCGGCAAAGGCCAGGATGCCGGCGGCTGTCTTGGCATCCTGGATCTTCCCTTCATAGATCAGATCCAGCAGGGCGGCAAGGGGAAGAATCTCTACTTCTATCTCCTCGGCTGCGTCCAGCTGCTGCTCTTTTATCTTCCGGACATTCTCGGCGAGAAATACATGAATGACTTCATCGCAGTAGGCGACGGCAGACCGCAGGGTCAGCAGAGGCTGCAGCTGATTGCAGGAATAGCCGGTCTCTTCTTCCAACTCTCTTTTTGCTGTCAGAGCAGGGTCTTCTATGGCCCCGTCGGGGAGCCGGTTATTCGCCCCGGCGGGCAGTTCCAGCGTTTCCCTGCCCATGGATGGCCGAAACTGACGGACAAGGAGGATGCGGCCGTCGGGCAGAACGGGAACGGTGCAGGCTCCGCCCCCACTCTTGTGGGAGATAAAATCCCAGTCATCTGTGCTGCCGTCCGGCAAAAGCATCCGGTCCCTGTACATATTGAGGATCTTGCCCCGGCAGACAAGTTTTCTGTCTAATCTTTTCAGTTTATATTCCGGCATTTTTAAGAGCCTTCCTTTGCGTTTTTCCACCATTATATCATAAAGGCCGGCCTTGATTTGACATGATATCAGGGGAAAATGTATAATGAAAAATGTGAGTTCAGGCTGAAGGCCTTTTGGCTGCCGCTGGCAGCAGAATGGAGTTTGCGATGGATAAGAAGAAGTTGAGTCAGGATGATCTTAGGAAGTCACTGGCGCTGTACGCCGTGACAGACAGGCAGTGGCTGAAGGAAGGAGAGACTCTTGCGGATAAGGTGGCCCAGGCTATTGAAGGAGGTGCGACATTTATTCAGCTTCGCGAGAAGTCTATGGACAGGGATGCCTTTGAGAAGGAAGCCCTTAAGATAAAGGAAGTCTGTGCTTCCTATCATGTTCCCTTTGTCCTTGATGATGATGTGGAGCTGGCTGTGAAGATAGACTGCGACGGCGTTCACGTTGGCCAGGAAGACATGGAGGCCGGACGCGTGAGAGAGCTTATCGGCCCGGATAAGATCCTGGGCGTTTCTGCCAAGACTGTAGATCAGGCCCTTCTTGCCCAGAGCCGGGGGGCAGATTACCTCGGAGTGGGAGCCGTATTTTCCACATCGACAAAGCCCGGCGCTATCGGCTGTGATCTGAAGACGATCGGGGAGATCACAAAGGCGGTAGATATCCCCTGCATCGCGATCGGCGGGGTGAATGAGAGCAATATAGACCAGCTGACCGGCCATGGCCTGTACGGTGTTGCGGTCGTAAGCGCTATATTTGCCCAGGACGACGTTAAGAAGGCTGCGGCCAGCCTGCTTGAGCGGACCAGGAAGGCACTGGATCTTTCATGAAATTTGTACACATATCCGATCTTCATCTGGGGAAAAGGCTCTACGGCTTTTCCCTTCTTGAGGATCAGAAGTTCATATTAGACAAAGTGATAGAGATCATAGACGATGAGAAGCCGGATGCGGTGCTCATCGCCGGTGACATTTACGATAAGCCTGTGCCTTTGGTCCAGGCGGTCGAGCTTTTTGACTCCTTTATCGTCAGGCTCTCCGCCAGGAAGGTGCAGACTTTTATTATAAGCGGAAATCATGACAGCGCTGGCAGGCTCTCCTTCGGCGGGAGGCTCATGGACGCGGAGGGCGTGCATATTTCCCCTGCTTATGCGGGAAAGGCTTCCTCCTTCAGCCTGGAAGATGAGTACGGCCCTGTGGATATTTTCCTGCTTCCCTTTTTAAAGCCCCAGACGGCTGCCCCCTTTTTCGAGGAGGAGATGGGTGATTACAGCTCCTGTCTGCGTGCGGCCATCCGCCGGATGGATATAAGACCGGGGGTCAGGAAAGTCCTCATAGCCCATCAGTTTGTCACGGGAGCGTCCCGTTCGGACTCGGAGGAGGTAAATGTGGGCGGCCTTGACAATGTGGACGCGGCTGTATTTGAAGACTTTGACTATGTGGCCCTGGGCCATATCCACAGCCCCCAGAATGTGGGAGATCCCCGGATCCGCTACTGCGGGACCCCGCTCAAGTATTCATTTTCCGAGGCGGGCCAGAAAAAGTCTGTCACGGTGGCAGAGCTTGGGCCGGCAGAGAGCGGCCGCGCAAGGCTCAAGGTCCGGACAAGACCCCTTTCCCCTCTGAGGGATATGGTGGAGATCAAGGGATCCTATGACCGGCTGGTCAGCACCGCCTTCTATCAGGATCTGGACAGGGAAGCCTATTATCATGTGACCCTTACGGATGAAGATGATATTCTCGGCGCCCTGGGGCGGATGAGGACAGTTTATCCCAATATCATGAATCTGGACTATGACAACAAAAGGACCCGGGCAGTCCTGGAGATGGACAGGCTGCCGGATCCGGTTCAGGAGACCCCTCTTGACACGTTCATGGAGTTTTATCAGAATGTGAACGGCACTCCCATGAGCCAGGAGCAGAGGAAGGTCTGCGGGGATCTGATCGAAAAGATATGGCAGGAGGGAGGAGAGAAGCTGTGAGACCTCTTAAACTGATCATTTCGGGCTTTGGCCCTTACGCGGAGCGGACGGTTCTTGACATGGAAAGGCTGGGAGATGAGGGCATCTATCTGATCAGCGGCCGGACCGGCACGGGCAAGACGAGTATATTTGACGCCATATCCTTTGCCCTCTACGGGGAAGCCAGCGGCAGCCAGAGAGATGTCTCCATGCTAAGGTCCAGATTTGCCGACGCGGACACCCCCACCCAGGTCGATCTCACATTTTCCTACCGGGACAAGATATACCGGATCATAAGGAATCCCGAGTATATGCGGCGGGCAAAAAGGGGGAGCGGCCTTGTCAGGCAGGCTGCGGGAGCCAGCCTGACCCTGCCGGACGGGAAGGTGATCAGCCGGCCAAGGGAAGTGAACGAGAAGATAAAGGAGATCCTGGGCATAGACAGGGAGAGATTTTCCCAGATCCTTATGATCGCCCAGGGGGATTTTACAGAGCTGATCTACGCGGATACAAAGAAAAGGCAGGATATCTTCAGAAGGATCTTTCATACGGACAATTACGGGGCCCTGGCTCAGGCCTTAAGGAAAGACGCAGGCCTTATTCAGAAGGAATATGAGGAAGACGCCGCACTTGTCAGTCAGCTTCGGGCCATGCTGACCTGCGACCCGGATTCCGCCTGCCGACAGGCTCTTAAAGATCTTGCGCCGGATGCCCTGCCGGGCCAGGTTCTTGACCTTCTGGAGGATATTCAGGCAGAGGATAAGGAAAGGGCGGACAAGGGCCGAAAAGAGCTGGAAGCTCTGACAGGCCGGGTGGCTGAGGCGGACCGTCTCTATGGGCAGGCGGTATCTCTTGACCGGTCCCGCCTCCTGCTGAAGGAGGAGAAAGAGAGCCTTGAGAAGGCCCGGCAGGAGTATGAGGACTGCAGGCAGAGGCTTGAGGCAGCTTTAAAAAGGAAGGATCAGCTGGGGCCTTTTCAGGAAGAGCTGGCGGATCTTGGCCGGGAGCTGGGAGAATATGACAGCTTATCTGCCCTCGGGTCTGAGCTTGAGAAGGCACGAGTGAACCTGGCCAGGACGCAGGGCAGGCTCAAGGCAGAGCAGGAAAGCCTGGGAAGCCTGAAAGCCCACATGGAGGAGATGGAGGCCGCCCTGACGGATCTGCGGGCTCATCAGCTGAATGGAGAAGCTCTGCGTACTCAGGAGGAAAATATCCGGCAGAAGGAACAGGACATTAAGAGCTTTGCCGCCAGGATAAAAGAGGCGGGGGAAGCGGGAGATCAGGCTGATGAGGCCAGAGAGAAGGCGGCCGGCGCTCTGGCGGATTATCAGAAGAAAAATGCTTTTTATACAGAAAGAAATGATGCTTTTTTGCGGGCTCAGGCTGGCCGTCTGGCTCTGACTCTTGAGGAGGGGGCTCCCTGCCCTGTCTGCGGGTCCTTAGTCCACCCGGCACCGGCTCCTTTGCCGGGCGATGCCCCTTCAGAGGCTCAGATCAGGAAGCTGAGGAAAGACTGCGAGAGGGCGCAGGATCTTTTGTCCAAGTGCCTTTCCGAGGAGTCAGCAGCCAGGGCTAAAGAGGAGGAGATGAGAAAAGATCTTGTCCGGGAAGGGGAGCGTTTTTCTATCCCTCAGGAGGATATTTTTCATATTTCGAGCCTGGCAGAGTCTGTCCGCGCGCTGACAAAAGAGACGGAAAATGAGTTAAAGAAGCTGAAATCTTCTATCCTTCTTGCCTCCTCCCAGGAAGAGAAGGGCAGAGAGCTTGAGAAGGCACTTGCCGATGCCCGGGAGGCTGCCCAGAAGGCCCAGATCCAGATAACTGAGCTGACAGGCCAGGCCGGAAGGGCCGCGGCTGACCTTTCCTTAAAAAAGTCGGCAAAGGAGGAGCTTGCGGGCAGGCTGAGATTTTCTTCCAAGGAAGAAGCCCAGGCCCGGCTGGCATGTTTAAAGGAGAAGATAGATGAGATAAGGGCACAGGAGGAAAAAGCCAGGGAGGCAAAAGATGCTGCCCTTGTCAGCTGCAGGACCCTTAGCCGGAGCATTTCCCGCCATGAAAATGAGCTTTCCCAGGCCAGACAGCTTGATACAGAGGCGATCGGCCAGGAAAGAGAGGCCCTATCTGCCCGGGAGAGGGCGTGCAGGGAGGAACTTGAGAAGATCCTGGGCAGGCTCCGCGGCAACGGGCAGATCGGCAAAAGGCTCCGGGAGAAGGCGGATTCTATGGAAAATGCCATGAAAAAGGGGGCCATGATGAGATCTCTGGCCGATACAGCCGGGGGAAATGTTCCCGGCAAAGAGAAGATCATGCTGGAGACCTACGTGCAGATGCGGTATTTTGACAGGATCATTGAGAGGGCTAATCTGCGTTTTATGATCATGTCATCCGGCCAGTTTGAGCTCAGGCGGCAGAAGGAGGCTTCAAACCGCGTGTCCCAGAGCGGTCTGGAGCTGAGCGTGATCGATCACCACAACGGGTCGGAGCGCAGCGTTAAGTCCCTGTCCGGGGGCGAATCCTTTATGGCGTCTCTTTCCCTGGCCCTGGGCCTTTCGGACGAGATCCAGGCTCGCAGCGGCGGGATCCAGATGGATACCATGTTCATAGACGAAGGCTTCGGGACCCTGGACGATGAGGCGCTGGAGCAGGCCTTAAAGGCTCTTTCTGACCTTGCCGGTGAGAAGCGGCTGATCGGGATCATTTCCCATGTTGAAAAGCTTAAGGCCAGGATAGACCGGCAGATCGTGACGACAAAGGATTTGACAGGACGCAGTCATGTTAGTATAATAGTGTAATAACTTATAGAATTGTCAAACTATACTGAAAACTATTTGTTTAAAGGAAGATGATTATAGATGAATGAGGTTAAGACACCGAGAAGACCTTTGATGTTCTACTATCTGCTCGTGTTGATCATCATTATTCTCCTGAACTGCATCGTGGCTCCTTTTGTGAGCAAGGTTCATATTCAGGATGTCGATTACGGCACCTTCATGAAGATGACGGAGGAGAAGAAGATCGGCAAGGTAGAGATCCAGTCCAACAAGATCATGTTCACGGACAAGGATGAGAAGAATATCTATCAGACCGGCATCATAGAGGATTCAGGCCTTGTGCAGAGGCTTTACGATTCCGGGGCCCAGTTTACCAGCGAGATAAACAAGACCATGTCTCCTATGACATCCTTTCTGCTCTATGTGCTGCTGCCCATCATCATATTCTCGGTTCTGGGAAGTTATTTCAGGAAGAAGCTCATGGACAGCGCCGGCGGCGGACCGGGTTCCATGGTCTTCGGCATGGGCAAGTCAAACGCCAGAGTCTATGTCCCCTCGTCTACAGGCATCCGCTTCAGCGATGTGGCCGGTGAAGATGAGGCCAAGGAGAATCTGACAGAGATCGTGAATTATCTGCACGATCCGGGCAAGTACAAGGCAATCGGCGCCAAGATGCCAAAGGGCATCCTGCTTGTCGGCCCTCCGGGTACGGGCAAGACCATGCTGGCCAAGGCAGTTGCCGGCGAGTCAAACGTTCCCTTCTTCTCTATGTCGGGCTCCGAGTTTGTCGAGATGTTTGTCGGCATGGGCGCCTCCAAGGTCAGAGACCTCTTTAAGCAGGCCAAGGAGAAGGCTCCCTGTATCGTATTTATCGATGAGATCGACGCGATCGGCAAGAAGAGAGACGGGCAGATCGGCGGCAATGACGAGAGGGAGCAGACTCTCAACCAGCTGCTGACGGAGATGGACGGTTTTGAGGACAACACGGGAGTCGTGATCCTGGCCGCGACGAACAGGCCGGAATCTCTGGATCCCGCCCTGACCCGGCCGGGCCGTTTTGACAGGCGGGTTCCCGTTGAGCTTCCGGATCTTCAGGGCAGAGAGGCTATCTTAAAGGTTCATGCCAAGGATATCGCTATCGCGGACGATGTTGATTTCGGCAAGGTGGCCAGGATGGCTTCCGGCGCTTCCGGCGCGGAGCTGGCCAATATTGTGAATGAAGCGGCCCTGCGGGCTGTGCGGGACGGCAGGTCATTTGCCACCCAGGAAGACCTTGAGGAGAGCATAGAGGTCGTTATTGCCGGCTACCAGAAGAAGAACGCCATCCTCAGCGACAAGGAGAAGCACATCGTGGCTTACCATGAGGTCGGTCACGCTCTTGTGGCGGCCCTGCAGAAGCATACGGCTCCTGTCCAGAAGATCACGATCATCCCCCGTACGTCCGGAGCCCTGGGTTATACCATGCAGGTGGAGACGGGCAATCATTATCTGATGACAAAGGAAGAGATGCTGGATGAGATCGCTACCCTTACCGGGGGACGGGCGGCGGAGGAGGTAGTATTTAACTCCATCACCACCGGCGCTTCCAATGATATAGAGAGGGCGACGAAGATGGCCCGCGCCATGATCACCTGCTACGGCATGAGCGATGATTTCGATATGGTTGCCCTTGAGACAGTCAACAACCAGTACCTGGGCGGAGATACCTCTCTTGCCTGCTCGTCTGAGACGCAGAAGAACATCGATCTTCAGGTCGTAGCCCTTGTGAAGCAGCAGCATGACAAGGCGAGGAAGCTTCTGGAGGAGCACAGGGACAAGCTGGATGAGATAGCCGGCTTCCTCTATAAGAAGGAAACGATAACCGGTGAAGAGTTCATGGAGATCCTGGGAAAGGAAGATCAGCCTCAGGCTGAGTAAGATACACGAAGAAAGGGAATACACCATGTTTGATTTTTTAAAGAAGAATAAGCAGCCTCAGAAGCTTGACATCACAAAGGATACAAAGGTAGGAGATATCCTTCGCTATGATATGGGGATCGCCGATGTCCTGATCGGCAACGGCATGCCCTGCACAGGCTGCATGATCGCTCAGGATGAGAGCCTGGAGATGGCCTGCTATGTGCACGGCGTGAAGGTTAGTGATGTTCTCGAGGATATTCACGAGTACGAGAAGAGGAAAGAAGAGGCAGGTGCAGCAAATGGATGATAAAGAAAGAAAGGCCCTCTCGTATTTTGCTGTAGAGGTGATCTACAAGATCTATACGATGGAACACAAATATCTGGACAGATATTTTGTAAAGCTGAACATGAGGGATTGCATTGTCATGCACATGCTGGACGCTGCCGGCCAGGCGGGCGGAGAGCCGAAGATCTATCTGAAGGATATCGTCTCAAGGCTTGGCATTCCCACCCGCGCCGCCTCGAATATGGCCCGGGAGCTGAGTGACAAGGGTCTGGTCAGCTGGTCTCATGACGGGGACGGCAGCGAGGGGACTTACATTGTGATCACAGATACGGGAAGAGCTCTTCTGCGGGAGCAGGAAGATATCACAGGGGAGCATTTTTCAAATATCGCCAGGAAATATGGATATGATAAGATCAAAACTGTCCTGGATTCTATAACAGAGCTTGACCAAATGATCAAAGAGGACGCGGAGAGGCTGCCTGAGGCACAGAAAACTGTCTGAGGCGCCTGCGGGAGCGGAGGCTGATATTATGGCAGAGAATATGTCTTTGGAGACATGGGCCGGCGAGAATGCGAGCCTGTGTGAGAAGAATGATTTTATTTCGCCTGTGCTTTTTGATGAGTACGGCGTGAACAGCGGACTGAGAGACGACCGGGGCAGGGGAGTGCTCACGGGCCTGACCCGGATATCTCAGATCATCTCCTATGATGAGTCGGGAGGCAAGAGAGTGCCCTGCGAGGGGCAGCTCTGGTACAGGGGATACAGGGTCCAGGACCTGATAAAGGGACTGGGGCCTTATGAGCTGGGTTTTGAGAAGATCGCCTACCTTCTCCTGCTGGGGCAGATGCCGGATGAGAAGGAGCAGAAGGAGTTCTTCGACCTGATAGGGGCCAGCAGGCCGCTTCCAGAGAATTTTGTCCGCGACGTGATCATGAAGGCTCCGACCGCTGACATCATGAATGCCATGACAAAGAGCATCCTCACCATTACGTCCCATGACAGCAGCGCCCTGCGCGTAACGCCCCAGGAGTCCCTGAGGAAATGTGTCCAGCTGATCGCCTGGTTTCCTTCCCTGGCTGTCTATGCCTATCACAGCTATATGTATAAGAGAAAGAACGGGACCATGTACATCCACAATCCGGATCCGGCCCTGTCCACGGCAGAGAATATCCTCATGATGCTGCGGCCCGATCAGAAGTATACTCCTCTGGAGGCCAAGGTTCTGGATACTGCCCTCATCCTTCATATGGAGCACGGGGGAGGCAACAACTCGACCTTCGTAACCAGGGTCGTGACCTCCACGGGCGCCGACACCTATTCGACCATGGCGGCGGCCATGTGTTCTCTGAAAGGGCCCAGACACGGGGGCGCCAACATAAAGGTCATGGAGATGATGGATGACATCCGCGCTCATGTAAAGGATTATCATGACAGGGAGGAGGTCGTCTCCTACCTTAATAAGATCCTGGACAAGCAGGCCTTTGACCATAAGGGACTGATCTACGGCATCGGCCATGCGGTCTATACGGTCTCCGATCCCAGAGAGGTCGTCTTCAAGAGCTTTGTGGAGCGCCTTGCCAGGGAGAAAGGCAGGGAGGAGGATCTGGCCCTTTACCAGACCATAGAGGACACAGCGCCCGGTCTGCTGAAAGACCGCAGAAGAGGCGGGACCTTCTGTCCCAATGTCGATTTTTACAGCGGTTTTGTCTATGACATGCTGGGGATCCCGCGCGAGCTCTACACAGCCCTGTTTGCGATCGCCAGGATCGTAGGCTGGAGCGCTCACCGGCTGGAAGAGATGCTGACTTCAGATAAGATCATAAGACCTGCCTACATGTCTGTGATGCGCAAGGAGCAGGACGGAGAATAGAATAACAAAGAAATATAAAAAACCGCCGGACGGCCATTATCTGACCGCCCGGCGGAATTTTTATGCAGATGCGAATGAGCTTATTCTGTCAGCTCTTTTGCCAGCTCTTCGAGATCGGCAGCAGTGTCATCATCGAGAGCGGATCTTATGGTTACAGTAGTGTCTGTGTAATTTATGCACTTGCAGCAGCCAAGGATAGATGTCATGGTCTTGGCAGCGGCGGGAGCCCAGGTTCCGTTCTCTATCACGCCGACGGTTCTGTTCGTGTATCCTCTCTCAGCCAGATGGAAGAGGAAATCCCTCATGTAGGGGAAGATGTCATTCATGTATGTTGTGGTGGCGATGACCATCTTGCTGTAACGGAAGGCGTCTGCCACGCACTTGGCGATATCCGTGCGGGCCAGATCGTTCACGATCACTTCCTTGCAGCCGAGCTCTTTGAGTCTGGCAGCGAGTATCTCGACAGCCTTTCTTGTGTTGCCGTATACGGAAGTATAGTTGATGACGACGCCTTCCTTCTCCGGTGTGTAGGATGACCACTTGTCATAGAGGTCGATATAGTGCCCCAGATCCTCCTTGAGAACAGGGCCGTGCAGGGAGCAGATGACCTTTATGTCAAGGCCGGCCGCCTTCTTGAGTACGTTCTGTACGTTCCTGCCGTACTTGCCGACGATGCCGAAGTAGTAGCGGGCTGCCTCAGACTCCCATTCCTCGTCCGGGGTATCGTTGGCACCGAACTTGCCGAAACCGTCCGCGGCGAAGAGGACCTTGTCGCAGTCGTCGTATGTCATGATGACTTCCGGCCAGTGAACCATCTGCGCCTGGATGAAATGAAGGGTATGCCTGCCCAGAGGGAGAGTATCGCCCTCCTTGATGACGATCCTTCTGTCAGGGTAATCGTTGTGGTAGAACTGTTTCATAAATGTAAATGCTCTGGCGGAGGAGATGATCACTGCCTTCTGGAATCTGTCCATGAATGTGGTGATATTCTTTGAGTGATCCGGCTCCATGTGCTGGACCATGAAGTAGTCAGGCTCACGTCCGTCCGTCGCCTTGAGGATATTGTCGATCCATTCCTGGTCAAAGTCGCCGCCGACACTGTCCATGACGAGGATCTTGTCGTCGAGTATGACATAGGAATTGAGGGCCATGCCCCTGGGAACTACATACTGGCTTTCGAAAAGGTCGATCTTGTGATCGTTAACGCCAACATATTTGATATCGTTTGTTATCTCCATAATAGACAACCTCCATAATAGATAGGAAAAACGTTCTGTTCACATTATAACATTTTTTTGGATCTATTAGTAGTTCTTACGGCACAATAACATACATTCAGGCAAGAATATACTTGCATTTGCCTCCTTTTTCCAATACAATAGACAGGTAATGGACAATGGAGGTAGTATATGGCTGAGATTGAGATAAAACATGTCTCAAAGATATTTGACGTCGAGGGAGAGCCCTTTAAGGCCCTGGACGATATCAATCTTGAGATAGAGCATGGTGATATCTATGGCATCATCGGCATGTCCGGCGCCGGCAAAAGTACTCTGGTCCGGTGCCTGAATTTCCTGGAAGTCCCCACAGAGGGGGAAGTCCTCGTGGGCGGAAGAGATATGGCTTCACTCAGCGACTTTGAGCTGCGCAAGCAAAGGCAGGACATGGCCATGATCTTCCAGCATTTTAACCTGCTTATGCAGAAGAGTGTTATTGAGAATGTCTGCTTTCCTCTTTATATCCAGGGAGCCAAGAAAAAGGAAGCCAGGGAAAGGGCTATGGAGCTTCTGGATGTGGTAGGCCTTAAGGAGAAGGCTCTTGCCTATCCGTCCCAGCTGTCCGGCGGGCAGAAGCAGAGAGTGGCCATCGCCAGAGCGCTGGCCTGCGGTCCCAAGATCCTGCTCTGCGATGAGGCGACAAGCGCCCTGGACCCCCAGACGACGGCTTCCATTCTTGCCCTGCTCAAGGATATCAACACAAAGCTGGGCATCACGATCGTGATCATCACCCACCAGATGGCTGTCATCCGGGAGATCTGCAGGAATGTGGCTATCCTCAACCATGGACAGCTGGTCGAGCACGGGAAGGTTGAGGGTATTTTCAATCATCCCAAGTCCGCGGCGGCAAGGGAACTGATCCTGGGCGATATCTCAGAGAAGTGGAACGGAAGCAGCCGTACGCAGGATCTTGTGCACGAGGCCAAGAAGCTGAGGATCGTATTTTCCGAGAACTCATCCTTTGAGCCTGTCATAGCCAACATGATCCTTCAGTTCGGCGTGGCGGTCAACATCCTGCGGGCGGACACGAAGAATGTCGGCGGCATAGCCAAGGGCGAGATGATCCTGGGCCTGCCGGAGGGCGATGAGCTGCAGAAACAGATAGAAGATTACATGGTCGAGAAAGGCCTTGAGATAGAGGAGGTGACAGGAGATGTTTGATCAGACCATTGTCAATATGATCATAAAAGGCATAGGGGAGACTCTCTACATGACTCTGCTCTCCACATTGTTCGGCTACATCATCGGCCTGCCCATGGGCATAGAGCTGGCTGCAAGCGACAGGGACGGGATCCGGCCCAACGCTCTGGAGTATAAGATCCTGGACGTTGTCTCCAATATCCTGCGAAGCGTCCCCTTCCTCATCCTGCTGATCCTTATTATACCTTTTACAAAGATGCTGGTCGGCAAGAGTTACGGAAGCACGGCAACGATCGTTCCGCTGACGGTTTCAGCGGCGCCCTTTATTGCGCGAATGGTTGAATCTTCCCTCAAGGAAGTGGATCCCGGTGTCGTTGAGGCGGCCAAGTCTATGGGAGCCACAAACATGACGATCATCACCAGGGTGCTTCTTCCGGAAGCGCGCACTTCCCTGATAAACGGGATGACGATCGCCATAGGAACCATCCTTGGCTATTCTGCCATGGCAGGATCTGTCGGCGGCGGCGGCCTGGGAGCCATAGCGATCCAGTACGGCTACTACCGGTATGAATTCGGCATCATGATCGTTACGGTCATCCTGCTCGTCCTCCTGCAGCAGATCTTCCAGACCATTGGCATGAAGGTCTCCAACAGCCTGGACAGGAGACGGAACTGAGCAAGGCAGGGCATCAGGAAGAACCTGGAAAAATGTTCTTATTTCATATTGACTTTATATGAAAAGTGCTGTATGATTGGTACAATATCATTCGGCACAATGATCTGATGTGTTCGGCAGATGCCGTTTCACATACATCCATTGAATGAAAGAGGAGGAATTAATGATGAAGAAGAGAGTATTTGCTACTCTGCTTGCAGGAGTACTTGCTGCAGGCGTACTTGCAGGCTGCGGCGGAACATCATCATCCAGCGCGGCAAAGGAATCCGAGACAGGAGCTGCACAGACAGCAGCGTCCACAGAGGAAGAAACAGGCGCGGCAGCCGCATCCGGTGAGAAGATCACGGTAGCAGCGAGCGCTGCCCCCCATGCGGAGATCCTTGAGCAGGCGAAGCCGATTCTGGCAAAGGAAGGATATGACCTGGAGGTCACTGTATTCAACGATTATGTACAGCCCAACAATGTGGTTGAGTCCGGAGAGTTTGACGCAAACTATTTCCAGCATGTCACATACATGAACAATTTCAACGATGAGCAGGGCACTCACCTTGTAGACGCAGGCGATATCCACTACGAGCCTTTCGGCATCTATCCCGGAACAAAGAAGAGCCTCGATGAGATGGCAGACGACGTGACGATCGCTGTTCCCAACGATACGACGAACGAGGCGCGCGCCCTGCTTCTTCTCCAGGACAACGATATCATCAAGCTTAAGGACGGCGCAGGCATAACTGCCACCATCAACGATATTGATTGGGCTAACTCCAAGTATCATATCAATCTCAAGGAGGTTGAGGCGGCACAGCTCCCCCGTATGGTCGACGAGGTAGATTACGCAGTCATCAACGGCAACTATGCCCTTGAGGCAGGATACAACGTCTATAAGGACGCTCTTGCCTATGAGTCCAAGGATTCAGAAGCTGCCAAGACCTATGTCAATGTCATTGCTGTAAAGAGCGGCAATGAGAACTCCGACAAGATCAAGGCTCTGGTAAAGGTACTCAAGTCTGATGAGATCAAGAAGTTCATGAATGACAAGTACAACGGCGCTGTTGTCCCCTTTGAGGATTAACCAGCCGGCAGAGCGTTTTCAGAAATTGAATCACATCCCTCCGGGTGTCAGACACCCGGGGGGATTTTTCTGTTGAATAGGAGATTCTCCAATCTGGGCACTGTCAGTTGCGGAAGGGGATGGATATGATTTCTTCTGTGCGGGTGCCAGGATATCTTTCGGGACTGATTTTGTCTGGCATATTATACAAGCTTGATTTCTTCTGTGCGGGTGTACGTCCATTTGCTGGTTTTTGCCCATTTTGGACGTAACTTGTGGGCCGCCGGAAAGCGATTACGTCCATTGTGGGCTATTTGCCGATTATGGACGTATGCCGGCAGACAATTTACTGCGCTCCGTACGTCCACATTCTTTCAGTATTGTGATATGGACGTATATAGTCCCAAATAGAGACTAAATATTACGTCCATTTTTACCAATTTTCTCGAAATGGACGTAATCTTCTTATTAAACTGTACCCCATATGGTGGACACGGATTTTCGCCAAAGTGTATGCTTTTGGAGAGACCATATCTGAGCCTGGACATACCTTTG
>OMWV01000060.1 GCA_900314845.1 uncultured Eubacteriales bacterium | reverse complement strand
CCAGCCGCTTTAGCAGACTGACCGATGGCATGAAAAAAGCATACACTTTTATTTTTGCTGTGTCCTTGACATGGGGTACACTTTAATCAATACGATTTCAAAAGCTGCGTCCATAATGGGCCAAAACCATCAATGCGGACGTAGGTCTGTCATAAGAAATCAAGTTTGTGATCCTTTTCAGATTGAAAGGGAAATAATTATTGTATCATCTGTCTGACGCGCCCTTCCTGCTGTCCTCGACATACTGAGCCCAGGGGATGTTTTTCCCGAAGCGCTCCTGGAAGGCGCAGATCTTGTCTGCCAGCGTGAGGATCCAGCCCTCTCTGCATGTGGGAGGGAGGACGCACAGAGGCCACATGTGCCTCTTGACGGCGGTCTCTTCCTTCCTGCTGAGGGGAAGGATATCTTCGGCGATGGCCGCCGAGTCGAAAGGATGCCGGAAGGCTGTCGTGTATCTGCTGTATTCGTGTCTGTGGACCATAGCGAGGTCGTGGGTCATGGAGATCCGGACCATTCTCTCCCTGTCCGGGTTTGTGAAAGACAAAAGCGAGCAAAGAGACAGGGAAACAACTGCCACATGCACCATGTGGTCTGCTATCGTAGTCCTGCAGTGGTGCCTGAAGCCTACGCATTCCCTGTAGGCATCCGAATCTATGACCTGGCCGGCATATCTTGCAATCTCGTCTATGACCTTTTTTCGGTCTGATCTGCCCAATGTTATCACCCCTTTTCATGCGGCGCCCTGAAACATGCAGAAGGGAAGCGAATCCTGTTCTGCGCAGTGCGCCATGAAACACCTATACTATATCACAAAATTCATAAAACAGGCGAAATATGTGATATGATTAGGAAAAAGGCAGCAGGCAGCTGCCTGGTAATATAAGGAAAGAGAGATGTATTAGTAATGAATCCGGTAGTTCTTATTACAGGCGCAAGCAGAGGGATCGGCAGGGCAGAGGTCTATGAATTTGCCTCCAAAGAGTACGATATCGTCCTGGCCTACGACACAGGCGACGAGGCGGCCAGCCAGATCGCTCCCTATATGAAGCAGAAAAACAATGTGACTGTTCTTCCCGTACATGCGGACCTTTCCCGGGAGGAGGATATCAGAAATCTTGTAAAAGAGGCCATGGATCAGTTTGGCAGGATAGATGTTCTGATTAACAATGCCGCGGTCATTCCCTGCAGCGATTTTCAGGAAAAGAAGCTCCAGGATTGGGACGCCGTCATGAAGGTCAATCTTTACGCCCCCTTCCTCCTGACCCAGCTGATCGCGCCGGGGATGGCCCAGAGGAAGTTTGGCAGGATCATAAATACAGCTTCCATGGGAGCTACGCTGACCTATTCGGCTCAGACGGCTGAGTACGATGCTTCAAAGGCGGCTCTCATCAACCTGACGAAGACGTCTGCTCTCCAGTATAAGCCCTATGTCAACGTCAACTGCATCTGCCCCGGCTGGGTAGACACTCAGACAGGCTCCGGCCTGCCGGATGAGCTCATCGCGGGCAGAGCAGAGAAGATCTGCAAGGGCCGCCCCGCACAGCCGGAAGAGATCGCAAGGGTAGCGGCATTTCTGGCCAGCAAGGATGCTGAGTACATAGACGGTGCCGTCATAGACGTGGACGGCGGCTATAAGGGCCTGTAGGTCTGCCGGGACTGCGGCTGAATTGAGGAGGATTTTTGGTATGAAAAAGGGAAATGTTTCTTTCAAGCGCTGTCTTTTTACGGTGATGGCGGTTTTTCTCATGCTCTTTATCGTTCTGCCGGTCAGCCGGCCGGCATCGCACACGGCATTTGCGGCCGGAATGTCCGCTAAGACATATAAAAAGCTCAAGCTTAAGGGCTGGTGGCGGGAGTCAAAGGGCGGCGGCCTCTATGTGAAGTTCAGCCGGACAAAGGTCAGCTATTACACCAGCCGCAGGAAGAAAAAGCCTTCTTACACCCAGAAGATCGTCAAGGTAAAGCGAATCAACAAGCTGATAGGCGGTTACAGGACAAAGGGCTATGTCATACTTCTGAAAAATAATATGAAAAGCGCCAAGGGCCAGAAGAACCTCTATCTCATAGAGGACAGCGACCGCAGATTCGCCCAGAAGTTCAGCGGCACCTGGAATCCCACTCCCGACAGCTTCGTCCAGGGGACTTCTCTGGAGAAGAAGTAGGCCGGGAAGGATATTTCCGCTTTCTTAAAAAAAGTTAATTTTTTGTAAAAAAAGGCTTGCATTATCGAAAACGCTGTTATATAATAAGTCCTGTCGTCAGCGGTGAGCGGCGGCAGGAAATTTAAATATGCACCTCTAGCTCAGTTGGAAGAGCACCTGACTCTTAATCAGGGTGTCTGGGGTTCGAGCCCCCAGAGGTGCACTAAAGTATCGTTTTTGCGGATCAGATCCCGGGGGCGGTGCTTTTTTTATATATGAATATATCCCGCAGCGGCTCCAGGCCGCGCAGAGCATTTTTCGGGGATAAAAGCGCAGAGGAGGAATTACAGTGGATCTTAAGGGAAAACATATTCTTGTTATCGGGCTGGCCAGGAGCGGCATGGCGGCGATCAGGCTGGCGAAGAAGCTGGGAGCGGCCAGGATCACCCTGTCCGAGTCCAAGAGCAGGGATAAGATAAAGGAAGCCGATGAGCTTGAGAGCATGGGAGTTGAGATCAGGGGCCAGGAGATGGACGTCTTCGAGCAGGATTTTGACCTGTGTGTCAAGAATCCGGGCGTTCCCTATCAGGCGCCCTTCATCCTGAAGCTGGAGGAGAAGGGGGTGCCGGTCATAACGGAGATAGAACTTGCCTTCCAGGCGGCAAAGCCCCAGCATTACGCTGCTATAACAGGGACGAACGGCAAGACGACCACGACAACCCTCCTCTATCACATTTTCGAGAAAGCATTTCCCGGCAGGGCCCATGTCTGCGGAAATATCGGCATTCCGCTCAGCGAGGTCGTTCTGGAGAAAAATCTTCTGGAGGAAGAGGGGCATTACATCGCTCTGGAGATTTCAAACAAGCAGCTTGTCAACATAGACAGGTTCCGCGCCCAGACGGCGGTCATCCTCAACATGACCCCGGATCATCTGGATTTTGCGCCCAGCCTGGACGCCTATTATAAGTCAAAGACCGAGGTCTACCGCAACATGACCCAGGGCGATCTTTTTATTAAAAATGCTGATGATCCGGTGATAGCCGAGTATCTTGACCGCTATCCGGTTCCCTGCCCCGTGCAGACGTTCAGTCTGGAGCGGGATGACACGGACAATTTTGTCAGGGACGGCGTCCTTTATGTGGCCGGTGAGAAGGTCCTGCCTGTGGATGCCATAAAGATCCCCGGCCGCCACAACCTGCAGAATGTCATGGCGGCTGTATCCCTGGCCAGGTATTTCGGCGTCAGCTGTCAGGATATAGAGGCGGCTGTCAGGGAATTTAAGGGAGTCGAGCACAGGATAGAATTTGTCCGCGAGAAGGACGGCGTAAAATATTACAATGACTCCAAGGGCACGAACACAGACGCCACGGTCACAGCTCTCAAGGCATTTGACAGGGGAGTCATCCTCCTGCTGGGCGGCTTTGAGAAGGGGCTGGCCATGGACGATGTGAAGGCCCACCTGGGCTGTGTGAAGAAGGTCATAGGCTTCGGGGCCTGCGGACCGCGCCTTGTGCGCGAAACGGTCGGCGATGACGGCATCGTGGTCACGACCCTGGATGAGGCAGTAGCCGAGGCGGCAAAGTTAGCGCAGACGGGCGACACAGTCCTCCTCTCTCCCTCCACAAGCTCCTTTGACCAGTACAGCTGCTTCGAGGAAAGAGGAGACCATTTTAAGAAGCTGGTAAATGCACTCTGATGGTGATGAGTGCGAACACTGTCGAAGATACACGACATTTTTCGCGAGAGCGTCCATCTCAGGGGAAAATGGCTAAGGCGGACGTAATTATTAGTCTGAAATTGGGACAGATTACATCCGCATTTATACATTAAGGGGAAATTAGGACGTAAAAATTTTCCCGAAGGTCTCTGAGGTTACGTCCGCCTGCAGGCATATCGGCAAAAATGGACGTAAAGCTCAGAATAAAGAGCCCGGATCTGTTACGTCCGATCTGGCTGGAATCAGGTTAAGCGGACGTAGAAGGATGAAGAAGAGCCGCAAGGCGTCAAAGAAAGAAAAACCCAGCTGCCTGGCCGGGTTTTTCTGGATATAAGAGGGGCTTGCCCATTGCATAAATGGGTCAGCCCCCTTCTCTATCTGCCCTCTCAGCCGGGCAGATCATTCGTCAGAATAGTCATAGTCGCCGGGATCGACGTAATCTCCGTTGTAGGTTACGCCGAAATGCAGGTGGGAGCCGGTCGCTATGCCGGTAGAACCTACGGCTGCGATGGTATCGCCCGCGGAGACAGAATCGCCTTCGGATGCGTAGATGTCACTGCAGTGCTCGTAAATGGTAGAGTAGCCGTCGCCCCTGTCTACAACTACGTAATTGCCCATGGCATCGTTGTAGCCGGACTTACTGACGGTTCCGGATGTGGCTGAGTAGATATCACTGCCCTCGTCCGCCGCTATATCCAGTCCCATATGGTTTGTGCTGGCACCTTCCGTGGGAGCCTCCCTGCCGCCGTAGCCGGATGTGATATTGCGGCTGGATACCGGCCAGCGCCAGCTGGAAGAAGAGCTTCCTGTGGAGGAAGAGTTCTCATCATCAGAGCTGTCCGCTTCAGCCTCTGTCTCCTGGTAATCCCCTGTATCCTCGGAATCAGCCTCCGTCTCCTGGTAATCCCCTGTATCCTCGGAATCATCCTCATAGGAATCTTCTGCCTGGGCTGCCTCGGTTTCAGGGGCCTCAGATTCGGGAGCATCTGTTTCAGGGGTTTCTGTTTCAGGAGCATCTGTCTCGGGAGCCTCAGTTTCGGGAGCATCTGTCTCGGGGGCTTCTGTCTCAGGAACTTCTGTCTCCGGAGTTTCCGTTTCGGGGGCTTCTGTCTCAGGAACTTCCGTTTCGGGAGCAGTTGTCTCGGGAGTCTCGGTTTCAGGTACCTGGGTCTCAGGAGCCTGAGTCTCGGGCTCAGCCTGACGGTAGTCTTGTGCTGCCTTGGCTGCCGCTGCCTGCTCGGCTGCGAGCTTCTGAGCTTTGGCCAGCTCTTTCTTCAGGTCTGAGCGGCACTTTTTCACTCTGGCCTGGGCATAGGAGACACGCGCGAGGATATCCGCGCTGCCGCGGCTGCCGGAGGCATCCGCCTTAAGTGTTTTCTTAAATTTATTGATATTCTTCAGTATCCTGGTAACAGAATCTATCTCCTTCTGGATCTCGGAAATGCTTCTCGTACCGTTTCCGGCTGCCTTTTTGCATCCGGCAAGGATCTTGTCTATCTTGGCGGCAAAAAGCTGGCTGTCTGCGCTGTCACTGTAGACAGGGTCGAGACCGAAGCCGAGGCTGATGCCGGCAGCAGCCTGCTGGCTGCGGACAAGGTCGCGAGCATCTATTCTTGTTACTTTCTGCGAGGAGGCTCCGGTCAGAGATCCAGCCGCAAATGCAGCGGATGCAGGTGACAGGATCATCGCGGCAGAGAGTAGAAAGGCGGCACCTGCGCCGCTTAACTTTTTCATAGAATTCCCCTTCCACTAATAAAAAATAAAACTTCTGACCTGGTTAATTTTACAAAAACATTATAACATTTACCGCATATTTTTCAAGACTGTGAAATAAATATTTCAATTTTATTAACAGTTCGAAGAAACTGTAGTGATCTGTCAATGCCGCGCAGGGAAAGAGAGGGCTTTCTGTCATTGAATTATCCGGTGCCATGGCTTATAATGAGAACATATTTCAGCCCGGGACAGGGAAAGGAGGCTGCTGATCACATATGGAGATCATAGATATTTATGATAAGGATCACAAAAGGACCGGAAGGACTATGGCCAGAGGCGATAAGGCCGCTGACGGAGATTATTATCTTGTGACCCACCTGTGCATATTCGGCTCGGACGGCAGGATGCTGATCCAGCGCAGGCAGCTGACAAAAAAAGCCATGCCCGGTGTCTGGGATGTATCGGCGGGAGGATTTGTCAAGAGCGGGGAAGACTCAAGGAGCGGCATCCGGCGGGAAACATTTGAGGAGCTGGGCCTTGCCCTGAAAGAGGGTCAGGCGCATTTTCTGAAGACCGCGCAGTTCATGTGCGTCCTGGATGACTTCTATATCATGAAGCAGGACCTTGACCCGGCGGGTCTGAAGCTGCTGGAATCGGAACTCATGGCTGTCGGCTGGGAGAGCGAGGAAAATATCCTGGCCATGATAGACCGGGGGCAGTTCGTCGATTATGACAAGGATCTGATCAGAGAATGTTTCGCCGCCGGGAGAAAACTATAATATCATGCAATGCGGGAAGCATTTTCGTGATATCATAGAAAGATGGAGGATTTCGTTGTCAGTGGAGGGAGATTTATGAAGAAAGTTCCTGCCGGGCTTCTGATAGCAGGCTGCCTGCTTTTTTCGGCCCTGCCGGCAGTTCAGGTTCTGGGAGCGGGGAGCCCGGGGCTTGTCTATTCGGAATATGGCCGCCAGGCTGCCTTTGTGACAAAGAAGGGCGGTCAGGCCTTAAGGGTCAGCCCCCAAAAGGATGCCAGGAAGACGGCTCAGGCGGACTACGCAGAGCTTTTGTGGATCTGTGAGGAGGATTACGAGGGGACAGGCTGGGATCAGATCAATTATCATGGCCAGATCCTCTACTGCCCGCAGGAGGCGCTGGCGGAGGAAGACCCTGCCGGGAAGACCCTCGTGACGACCAGCAGGGAGTATTACGAGGATGCGGCAGGGGATTATGAGAAGTCCGGTGATGAGCTTCAGGCAAGTCAGCTTAAGGGCCTGTCCAGGAAGAAGATCATCGCCAGGGTCGGTCCCATTTTCACCAGGGATATGGAGAGGAGCGGGATCCTCGCCTCGGTTTCCCTGGCCCAGTTTATCCTGGAATCGGACAGCGGCAAGTCGGAGCTGGCCCAGGAGGCCAACAACTGCTTCGGCATGAAGGCTGACCTTTCAGGCAACACATGGGAGGGGAGCACCTGGGACGGCGAATCTGTCTACCGCAAGAGGACCAGCGAGCAGGTGGGAAGCGGATATGTCAATATCACGGCGGATTTCCGTGCCTACGACAGCATCAGCGATTCCATTGCCGACCACTCGGCTTACCTGGCGGGGGCCAGGACCGATGGGGGCCTGCGGTATCCGGGGCTGGCCGGCTGCCGGGATTATGCCCAGGCAGCTGCCATCATAAAGGAAGGCGGCTACGCGACAAGCAATGACTATGTGAAGAATCTCTGCCGCCTGATCAGGAAGTATGACCTGACCAGGTTTGACGGCTAGAGCGGGGGATGAAGAAGGACAGTGAGGGGAGAGCGGCGTGAAATTTGACAGGAAAAAGATAGGGAATAAGTGGATACCTTATGCGGTCGCCGGATGCGTTACGGTTGTCGTATACCTTTTTCTGTCGCACCTGAATGTTTTCGGAGCGGCTATCAGTAAGCTGATAGGTTTTGTGATGCCTGTCATCATCGGCATCGTCATGGCCTATGTCATGGATCCGCTGGTGAACATATTTTACACAAAAGTCTTCTTAAAAATGAAGAATCCCGTGCTCAGGCGCAATCTTTCCATTGTATGCACGGTTGTTCTGGTCCTGCTTTTCTTTGTCATCCTTCTGGTAGCGCTTATCCCTCAGGTCATAGAAAGTATCGTGACATTTCTGGGCAATATTGAATCCTACGCCGAGTCCCTGCAAAAGCTCCTCGGCTCTCTGGAGAAGAAGAGCAGCGAAGGCTCCGCCATCGATATCTCCGGCCTGATCACGTCAGGCAGCAGCCTGCTCGACAAGATAACGGATGTTCTTCCCAAGAATATGGACAGCCTGGTGGATACGTCTGTCAACATCGGCAAGAATGTGATGATGCTTGTGATAGAATTTATCCTGGCTATCTATTTCCTTGTGGATAAGAAGAACCTGCAGAATGGCTTCAAGAAGTTCATGCAGGCCCTGCTCAGCAGGAACAGCTATCGCAGCGGGGCCAACCTGTGGAGCAGGTGCAACCGCATCCTGGTCCGTTTTATCGCCTGCGAATTCCTGGACGCCCTTATCGTGGGGGCGGCCAACAGCGTCTTTATGCTGATAGCGGGCCTGCCCTACAATGCCCTGATCTCCGTCGTTGTGGGCGTGACAAACCTTGCCCCCACATTCGGACCGATCGTGGGCGGCGTGATCGGAGCCTTTATCCTGCTCATGGTGAATCCATGGTATGCCCTCTGGTTTTTGATATTTACCGTTATCCTCCAGACCGTGGACGGCTACCTGTTAAAGCCCAAGCTTTATGGCGGCCAGCTGGGAGTTTCGTCCGTGTGGATCCTGATCGCGATCGTTGTGGGGGGCAGGATATTTGGCGTGGTTGGCATCCTTCTGGCTATCCCTGCCGCGGCCATCATCGATATTTTGTACAAGGAGAGCTTTCTGCCCTGGCTGCAGAGACGAAGAGCCAAGGCCGACAGCGCACAGGAGCCGGAGAAGAAAATTACGAACTAACTAAGGAGAATTTAAATTGGCTATTTATTTTATTGATTATGAAAATGTTGGAAGTACAGGCATAGAGAACGTCGACAGACTGGACGAGGACAATGTCGTACATATATTTTACAGCAAGAAAGCAGAGACGATGAAGATAGAGCAGGTCATCCAGCTCATGAACGTCAAGGCGAAGGTCGAATTTCACGACGTGACCATGCGTGGTCAGAAAAATGCTCTCGATTTTCAGCTCATTGCCATGCTTTATTTTACAAAGAAGGACGAGGAGACCTGCTATATCATCAGTATGGATCAGGGCTACGACGCGGCCATCGCCTTCGGCAGAAAGATAGGGGCCGGCAGCGTATACCGCTGTCCCAGCATCATGGAAGCCTATGAGCATTTTATAAAGCTCAGGGACAAGAGCGCCCGGACCCAGGAAAAGCCGGTCCAGGAAAAGGAAGCCCGCCAGCCTGCCGAGGAGGCCGCTGCGGCGCACGAGGAGCCTGATGCACAGGAGGCTGTTTTAGCAGAGCAGCCGCAGGAAGCTGTTTTAGCAGAGCAGCCGCAGGAAGCGGTCAGTTCACAGGAGAAACCGGCAGAAGCGCAGGAGCCTGAGGATTCCAAACCGGATCTTCTCTCAAAACAGGCCCATGAGATCGTTTCCTCCATGGGGACAGATCAGGATATAGACGATGCCAAGGCAGAGCAGATGCTTGCCCAGCTTATGAATTCAAAAGAAGCGGCAAACCTTCTGCACACACAGACCCAGCTGGGTATCCTGCAGAATAATTTCGGCGGCATTTTCGATTATGAGCCGACGGAAGAGTTTTATGTAGACGGCGGTGAACAGGCCTGGGAGGCTGAGGAAGAGAAAATGAATCAGGCCCAGGAGGAGACTAAGGCAGAGCCGGCAGAGCCGGCTCAGGCAGATGCGGGTCCGACAGCCGGCGAAGAGCAGGCTCAGGAAGAGAAAGCCCAGGAAGAACCGGCTCAGCCGGAGCAGGCCCGGGAGCCAGAGCAGGCTCAGGCGGACCAGCCTCAGGAGCAGACTCAGAGCAGGCCGAAAAATCACAGGAACAGGCGGGGGAAGCGCCGTCAGAAGGCAGAAACAGATGTTGAAAATGCAGGCAGTGCCGAGGAGCATGCCGGTCAGGGCTCTCAGGCTCAGGAAGAGGCTCAGGGCGGCCAGACTTCCCGTCTGGACTGGCCTCAGTTTCAGGAAAAGGTGACCGAGGTCATGAAGGCAGGCGGTTTTGATCTGCCGGATGACGACTGCAGGCTCATAGGAGAGGCGCTCAGGACGACAAAGAACAAGAATCAGTTCTATCAGTTCTTCCGCAAGAAAAAGGGCGAGGCTGCCGGCAGGGAGTTTTATCTCAACATCCGCGGCCAGTATGAGAACCTGAAAGTCTTGAGGGATATCTGAAAATATTAGCGATATGCAGGAAAGGGGGTGCGGGATATGCCGGGATTTGTTGTTCATCTTGCCGAGGCCTATACGATCCTGGACAGGCTGGACGGGTCGGTGGATTTCTCACAGGAGGCGCGGGAGCGTTTTATCACAGGAAATCTGCTCCCCGACACAAGGCTTCGCGGCGAGAAGCATATCTCGCACTTCTGGGATCCTGCCGATTTCGGCAAGCTGGCCAAGACGCCGGATATCCACCGGTTCCTTGAGAAGTACGGCAGCAGCCGCGATCCGCTCCTTCTGGGCTACCTGTCCCATCTCTACCTGGACGCGGAGTATGTAAAGAACTTCTGGCCGGGCGTCTTCCGTTTTTATGACAGTAAGGGTCAGCCCCAGGTCATGACAGACAGGATCAGCCAGGTGAAGATCTTAAAGTCAGGGCTCATGGTGCCCGTGGATGAATTTTTTTCTGAAAAATACTACTATGGCGACTATACGAAGATGAATTCGTATTTTATAAACAAATACCACATAAAGAGACCGCAGTGGGAGCAGATCCGGGATTTTCCCATGGATGAAGTGAAATTGTCGGATATGTCTCTTCTCTGCAGAGGCCTTGACAAAGTGACGAAACTGTGTCATAAAGGCGATGAAAAAGATATCAGAGTATTTGAACTGGATAAACTGGAGGCCTTTGCGCTGGATTGCAGCGAGGCTTTTATCCGGACTTACTGCGGCATAAAGTAAGACCGCCGGCAAAAAGGAGAAAGTAATGAATACAATTGCGGCAGCGGAAGCGATCAACAGGTATGTAGGCCCCTTTCCCGAGATGGTTCCCAGATTTATCGTCATAGCGATCGCTGTGGCCATCCTGGTGATCTGCATGGTGATCTATTCCCATGTCCACAGAAAGTAAGCAGGATACAGACTGACATGAATATTTTCGGGAGGCAGGCTGAGGTCTGCCTCCTTGTTGAAGGAGAGATGATATTATGGCAAAGACCAGGAGTTCCAAAAGGCGAAAAGGCCCGGTCATAGCGCTGGTCATCGTATTGATCATACTGGCGGCGCTTGCCTGCGGTTATCTGTTTGCCGCCCATTATTTTCAGTCTCATTTTTATCCGAGAACGACGATAAACGGCGATGATGTCTCTTTAAAAAGCGTGGAAGAAGTGGAGAAGAGCCTGGCGGATTCGGCGGGCAGCTATATTCTTGCCGTGCACGACAGGGATGAGAGGGTCACCTACATAAAGGCAGACCAGATAGACTATGCCTACACTTCGGACGGCAGCGTGGCAAAGCTGGCTCAGGGCCAGGACAGCCTCAAGTGGGCCGCGCTGGCATTTTCGGAGCATAAATATGATGTAAAGCTTCCGGCTTCCTATGACAAGGACAAGCTGCTTGGGCTGATAGACGGTCTGGACTGCTTTAAAAAGGAAAATATCACAGAGCCCCAGGATGCTTATCTGAAAAATGAGGGCGGCCAGTTTGAGATCGTTCCCGAGGTTCAGGGAAACAAGCCTATAAAGGAGCAGGTGATAGCTGACATAGAGGAGGCTGTGGAAAAGGGGCAGACAGTCGTCACCCTGGATGATGACGATTACCAGAAGCCGGCCGTGACATCCGACGATCCCAACCTTGCCAGGAAGCTGGAGGAAGCGCAGAAGTATAAGGACATGGTCATCACCTACGACATAGAGGGCAAGGATTCCGGCCAGAAGCTGAAGCTTGACGGGGATACCATCACGGGCTGGATCTCCATAGATGACAAGATGAAGGTGACCGTGGACAAGAAGCTTGTCTCCGCCTACGTGCAGCAGCTGGCTTCCCGCTGTAATACCTACGCAAAGGAGCGCAAGTTCAAGACGAGCGCCGGCGGCACAGTGACGATAGGCGGCGGCGATTACGGCTGGATCCTGGATAAGGACGCTGAGACCGCGCAGCTTGTCAAGGATATCAAGGCGGGTCAGAGCACAGAGCGGGAGCCCTGCTATATGCAGAGAGCCTATGCCCAGGGGGAAGATGATATAGGAAGCACTTATATAGAGCTTGACTACACAAACCAGCACCTCTACTATTACAAAAAAGGCAAACTGGTGACAGACTCGGAATTTGTGTCCGGCAACACATCCATCGGCAACGGCTCGCCGGATGGCATTTTCAAGATCATCACCCTGAAGAGCCCGGCGACTCTTGTGGGCGAGGACTATGAATCCGATGTAAAATACTTCATGCCTTTTGCCTACAATGTCGGCCTGCACGACGCGGACTGGAGATCATCCTTCGGCGGTCAGATCTACAAGAGCTCCGGCTCGCACGGCTGTGTGAACCTGCCCTTTGACACGGCAAAGAAGATATTTTCCACAGTGGATATCGGTACGCCCGTTGTCGCCTACTACCGGGACAAGGTAAAACTCAAGTCCAACAATGCCAAGGTATCCAATGCCTACTCTTATTCCGGGAAATGATCCGGCGGACTCCAGAATCTCTCTCAGGCCCGCTTGTGTCTGACAGATCGCGCAAACTTGATTTCTTCCCGCGTGAATATGGACTCTTTATGTGCAGAATTGTTTGATTTTAGTATAGGAGTATACTATAATTACAGATAGAATGACTGGACAGCAAAGGAGGTTTGTATGAAGATCCTTGTATTGTTAAAAGAGGTTCCTGTTGTAAATGATATTCATATCGACCGGACAACGCTTACCGTTGACAGAAGCGGTGCCGGCAATATGATGAACCCGGCGGACAGACATGCGATCGAGGCTGCTGTGGCTGCTGCGGAAGCGGCTGGCGGCGAGGTTGCTGCCATGACTATGGGCAGGGAGAGCAGTGAGAGCCTGCTCAAGGAAGCGATCGGAATGGGCTGCAAGACAGCTGTCAGGATAACGGACAACGCTTTCGCGGGCGCTGATACCCTTGTAACGGCTCAGGTCATAAAGGCGGCTGCGGATAAGATTGGTCCCTTTGACTGCATATTCTGCGGATCGTCCTCTATAGACGGCGAGACCGGACAGATCCCGGGCAAGCTGGCTGCCATGTTCGGCTTCGGGCTGCTGACCCGTGCCTGCAGTGTGGAGACGAGCGCTGAGGGAATAACCATAGAGAGAAAGGCAGGCGGCGGCTATGAGAAGCTCAGTGCTTCCTTCCCCCTTGTGTGCTCTGTGACAGAGGACGCGAACACGCCCAGGAATATCGGTCTCAAGGGCCGTACTGCCATGAAGAGAGCAAAGATAGAGGTCCTGACGAATGAAGAGCTCGGCCTTTCCGGCCAGGAGCTCGTCAGCCATTCCAAGGTCACAGGACTTGTGCCTCCTCCGGCCGCTGAGGTGGGATGCATGCTTACAGGCGCTGATGATATAGAGTCGGCCGGCAATCTTGTCCAGACTCTTATCTCAAAACATCTTGTATAAGGAGGACCGGAATGAGCAATCAGAATTTTTGGGTATTATTTGAACTGTCTGATCACAGGCCGGTCAGAGTCAGCCTTGAGCTGATGCAGAAGGCACGCGCCCTGGCCGATGAGAAGGGCCAGAAGGCTGTCGCTCTTATCATAGACGAGGATCCGGCCCAGGCGGCAGCTGCCGCGTTTCAGAATGGCGCGCAGACTGTCATTCAGGTAAAGCAGAAGGCAGGATTTGAGAACGCGGCTTATATTACATCGAAGCTTGTAGAAAAGTACAGCCCCCTCGCTCTTTTTGTCGGGGCTACATCGACAGGCGGGGATACGGCGGCCCAGATCGCCGCGAGGAACAGCATAGGCATAGCCTGCGACTGCACGGACGTTGCCTTCACGGACAGCGGCGTGAACTGGATCAGGCCCTCCTATGACGGACAGCTCTACGCGACCATCACGATAGAGACCTATCCTCAGATCGGAACATTCAAGACAGGCATTTTTAAGCTGGATGAGGCATCCTTCGCTGAGACAGGGGAAGTCCTGGAGGAGAGCGTAGAGGTTCCCGATTCCGTTATGCTGACGAATTTCCTGGGATACAGGCCGGATGACGAGCTGGCTCAGGCAAATATAGAGGACGCTGACATCGTCATATCAGGCGGACGCGGATGCGGCAGCCAGGAGGAATTTGACAAGCTCTACGAGCTGGCAGCCCTTGTGGGCGGCAGCGTGGGAGCGAGCAGAGCAGCCGTTGAGGAAGGCTGGGTATCCAAGGACAGACAGGTCGGCATCACCGGCAAGACCGTGACGCCCAAGCTCTATGTAGCAATCGGCATCTCGGGCGCTCTTCCCCATGTAAACGGCATGAAGAACTCAGATGTGATCGTGGCCGTGAACAATGACCCGAACGCAGGTATTTTCAAGTATGCACACTATGGGATCGTTGCGGATCTTCACAAGGTCGTACCGGAGATGATCAGCAGGTTTAAGGCTGTCAAGGGCCAGGGCTGATCGGATCAGCTGCAGATAGGAGTTAAGACCTGCCCCGCCTTTCGGCAGAATACTGCCCAAGGCGGGGATTTTTTCTTCACAGGGGAGGGCTTGATTTGAAAACAGATCCTAAATTTATCGTCAAACAATATGTAAAAATGTTTTGTCAGCATGTGCTTCTGCCCGCTGTCTACAATGTATACAGGCTCAAGCCCGTGAAAAAGGGCTATGTCATCATGGCGGACGCTCACCACGAGTCTCTGCCCTTTTCCATGTCCGCTCTCAGGAGGGAGTTCTATGAGCATCCCCAGTTCGATGTCAGGGAAATGTTCCACGACAACAACAGGCACGGCCTGGTGTCAAATGTTCTTTTTATGCTTGATTTCATGAGGGAGTATGCCCAGGCACAGACCGTCATCCTCTGCGATGACTTCCTGCCGGCTGCCGCCTGTTCAAAGCGCAGGGGTACAAAGGTCATCCAGCTTTGGCACGCCTGCGGAGCCTTCAAAAAGTTCGGCAGAGACTCCCGGGAGGATATCCCGTCATTTTACAGGGGGAGTGTGACAAAAAACTGGAACATGGTGACGGTCAGCTCTTCTGTCTGCGTCCGCCCCTTCGCCCATGCTCTGGGTCTGCCGACCAGGAGGATCCGGCCCATAGGAGTGAGCCGGACAGACGAATATTTCGACAGGGATTTTAACGATATGTGCCGGCGCCGTTTTTACGCGGGCAATCCCGGTGCCGCGGGCAAGAAGGTCATCCTCTGGGCGCCCACATTCCGGGGAAATGCTTCCCGGGCGGATGTCGAGGGCCTTCAGGTCATTCAGCAGCTCATGAAGGAGCTGGAGGATCAGTATTATTTTGTGATAAAGCTTCATCCCCATTCTGAGGCCCACCTGCATGCCTCGACGACCACCATGCCCACGGAGGAGCTGCTGGCAAGCGCGGACCTTGTGATCACGGATTACTCCTCTGTCCTGTTCGACGCTATGGCCTATGACCTGCCTGTCATACTCTACGCCCCAGACCTGGACACTTATCTGGACGGCCGCGGCTTTTACCTCAATTTTGACAGCATCCCGGCAGTCCGGGCTGAAAATAAAGAAGAGCTGAGGGAGGCAATAAAGTCCCCCAGAACCCTGGCCATGACAGAAAGCCGCAGGTACAGGGCCTTCTATGACTTCTATATGGCCGGCTGCGACGGACAGGCTAGCGCCCGCGTCATGCACCAGATCATAAAGTGGAGCAATCTGCCGGATCTTGGCAGTCAGCCCGGGAATGAAGGCGCCGCGCAGGGATAGAACAGGAGTGAACCGATGACAGAGAAGGAAGAGATCCGCCGGGCAGACGGCTGCCGGCTCCCTGACGAGGAGCAGAAAAAGGCGGACGTGAAATTTATGCGGGCTGCCATGGCCCAGGCCCGCAAGGGGGCGGCGATCGGCGAGGTTCCCATAGGCTGCGTGATCGTCTATGAGGGGAAGATCATAGCCCGGGGCTACAACAGGCGGAAAAATGATCACAGCACCCTGGCCCACGCTGAGATCAGCGCCATCCGCAAAGCCTGCAAAAAACTGGGCGACTGGCGGCTGGAGGGCTGTACTCTCTATGTTACCCTGGAGCCCTGCCCCATGTGTGCCGGGGCCATCGTCCAGGCCCGGATAGACCGGGTCGTCCAGGCGGCGGAGAATCCAAAGGCGGGCTGCGCGGGCTCTATCCTGAATATCCTCCAGGAAAAGCGCTTTAATCACCAGGTCGATCTGACAAGGGGAGTCCTGCAGGAGGAGTGCTCTGACATGCTCAGCAGCTTTTTCAGGGAGCTGAGAGAGCGCCTCAAGGAAGAAAAAAAGGCCAGAAAACTGGCACAGGCCCAGACACAAAGCCAGGATGAGGGGGAAAATTGACCATGTATTTTGCAGATTATCATATGCATTCCAAATACTCATTTGACGGAGCCGAGGAGCTGGAGGCCATGTGCCGGGAGGCGGTGAAAAAAGGCTTGAACGAGATTGCCGTCACAGACCACATGGATATCTATGAGGGTCTGGACTACGGGCAGATGAAAAATTTTGATGTAGACCAGGATCTGCCCCCTTTCGGTCCGGACGGCAGGCCCTCCTATGATTTCCCGGGCGGTCAGCTGGTTGAGATCCCCGGCGGCAGCATGGTCATGCCCGGCGGCGTCCTCTGCAAAATGGATGTATCCGGCCTTTACACTCAGCTTTACGCCCTGACTGCCCGCTGGGCGGGCCGGCTCAAGGTCCGGGTCGGCTCTGAGCTGGGCCAGCCCATGAGAAATAAGGCCGCCGCCGATAAGTTCCTGGCAGACTGGCCTCTTGATTTTGTCATCGGTTCCATCCACAATATGGACCACGACCTTGACGTCTATTACTATGACTTTACAAAGCTTGACCCGGCAAGGGTCTATTCGGCTTACCTGGACAGGCTCCTTGAGCTGGCCCGGGAGGGCGATTTCGATGTGCTGGGCCACATCACATACCCGGTCCGCTACATGGAGAAAGGGATCGGCCGCCAGCTTGACCTGACTCCCTTCACGGACAGGTTCCGCGATCTCTTTGGGATCCTTGAAT
Organism: uncultured Eubacteriales bacterium; assembly: GCA_900314845.1. Classification (GTDB taxonomy): domain Bacteria; phylum Bacillota; class Clostridia; order Lachnospirales; family Lachnospiraceae; genus UBA2912. Next base: position 29,274 of record OMWV01000060.1, on the reverse strand, counting down.
ACGCAGGCCGGGGCATAGAACTGAACGTGTCCGGCCTCTGCCGGGGGATTGGCAGCACCATGCCGCCGCTTCCCATCTTAAAGCTCTACCGGGAATGTCACGGCGAGATCATCACGGTCGGCAGCGACGCCCACGAGCTGGCCCACATAGGCGGCTATCAGCAAGAAGCCCAGGACATGCTCCTGGAAGCAGGCTTTCGCTATATCACAACCTTCGAAAAGAGGAAAGCAGACTTTGTGAAGATATCCTGAACCAGCCGGGCGAAAAACTCCCCCTGTCACAGGCAGCTTTTGATGCTGCCCGCGGCAGGGGGATATTTTTATATCATCTTATTAAAATATTCCCTGTGTCAAATATGTACGTTATAATGCCTTCTTATTTTATCCTCCCTGCCCTTGACAAAGGGGGCGAAGTGGGCTAATATAATGCAAGATATTTAACTAAATTAATTTAACTAAATATCTTGCAGTATTTTGGATCAAATTAGGTAAGGAGAATAAAAAATGGCAGATTTAGAGATGATCAAGGGAATTATCAAGGACACGCTCAAGGTGGATGACGCGAACATTACAGAGGAGACGAACCTGACAGAGGATCTGGGCATCGATTCCCTGGACGTTGTCGAGCTGATCGTTGCCATAGAGGAGGCAACAGGCGTTAGTGTTGAGGACGAGGATATGGAGAAGCTCCACACAGTCGGCGATGTGCTGAAGTACGTCAACGACCACGCAGAGTAGTAAATATAAGGCATAAGTGTCAGTCTTTTTCACAGGATCGGAGAGAGAACATGGATTTAACAAAGCAGGATATATTAGATCTCATGGAAAGTTTTGATAAATCTTCCATGTCGAAATTCCATTATTCAAATGAAAAGGAAAGTCTGGATTTTGAGAGGGGGACGGTGCAGCTGCCGCCCCTCTTTGCAGATCAGACCGGTTCAGATCCCGGCGCCCCGGCTGCCGGGGCTTCTGCCTCTGCGCCAGTGAATGGGAAAGTGGCATCAGAGAAAGCTGCTCAGGGGACGGAAGCAGAAAATGATGCCGGCCGGGAGCCGGAAGCAGCCGGTCAGGTTCAGCTCAAGGCCCCGCTGGCAGGAGTATTTTACAGGAGCAGCAAGCCGGATGAGCCGCCTTATGTCAAGGAAGGGCAGAAGGTGAAGAAGGGCGATACGGTCGGCCTGATAGAAGCCATGAAGATGATGAATGAGATCAGCGCGCCCTGCAGCGGGACCGTGACGAAGGTATGCGCCGGCAACGGCAGTTTCGTCCAGTACGGCGCGCCTGTTATGAATATAAAAGAGGAAGCATAGTGTTTAAGAAGATATTGATAGCCAACAGGGGCGAGATCGCCATGCGCATCATCCGCTGCTGCAGGGAGATGGGCATCCGGTCCGTGCTCGCCTGCTCCCAGGAGGACCTGAATGCCATGCCGGCCCAGTTTGCCAATGAGATCGTCTGCATCGGGCCTGCTCCGGCGGGTCAGAGCTACCTCAACCAGAACGCGCTCGTGCAGGCGGCCAGGTCCTACGGCTGCGAAGCCATCCACCCCGGATATGGATTTTTGTCGGAAAATGCTGAATTTGCCAGGCTCTGCGAGGAGGCGGGGGTAAAATTCATAGGCCCTTCCTCCCGCCTGATCAGCCTGATGGGGGACAAGCAGTCCGCCCGGGCACTCATGCAGAAAAAGGGAGTGCCCGTTGTGCCCGGCTCGGACGGGATCCTGGAATCCGCGGCCCAGGCCAGGAAGATCGCCAGGAAGATCGGCTATCCGGTCCTTTTAAAGGCCAGCGCCGGCGGCGGCGGCAGGGGCATGAGGATAGCCAGGAACGAGGCCGAGGTGGAGAAAGCATTTTCGGAAGCCTCGGCGGAGGCAAAGGCGGCCTTCGGGGACGGCTCCATGTATCTGGAGAAGCTGATCCACGACCCCAGGCACATAGAGGTGCAGATCATAGGCGACGAGTACGGACATATCGTCCAGCTGGGCGAGAGGGACTGCTCCATGCAGAGGCGCAACCAGAAGCTTTTGGAGGAAGCCCCGGCTCCGGGCCTGACCCGGTCCCAGCGCGGCGCCATCCAGGCGGCAGCCCTCAAGGCGGCGAAGGCAGCCGGCTACTACAGCGCAGGGACTGTAGAATTTGTCATGGATCAGAACGGGAAGTTCTACTTCATAGAGATGAACACCCGGATGCAGGTGGAGCACTGCGTGACAGAGATGACGACAGGCATAGACCTCATGCAGGAACAGATCCAGGTGGCCGACGGGCGGGCCCTCTCCTTTAAGCAGAGCGATGTAAAAGTAAACGGGCACGCCATAGAATGCAGAATAAACGCGGAAGACCCCGAAAGAGCATTTGCCCCCTGCCCCGGTAACGTGGACTTTATCCATATGCCCGGCGGGATGGGAGTCCGCTGCGAAAGCGCCATGTACAGCGGCGCCTTCGTCAGCCCCTACTACGACTCCCTGATCGCCAAGGTCATCGTGCACGCCCCCACCCGGCTCAGGGCCCTGCGCAAGATGAGGGCCGCCCTGGAGGAGACGACGGTGGACGGGATCAAGACAAATCTCAATTTCCTCTATCTCATGATGTTCAGCCCCGGTTTTGTCACCGGCCGCTACGACACATCCTATCTGGCCAAGTATTCCGAGGCCGTGCTCAAATGGGACAGGGACAGCAGGAAGAAGGTAAAGCGTGGAGATTAAAAAGATTTCGGCAGACGCCGCCCAGGCAGAAAAAGCATTTGCCGACAAAAGGAAAATGCTTCTGGAGTACGAGGCCCACAGGGAACGGTCTGTGACAGACCACTTCTACGGGGACAGGATCCGGGACCTGGCCGACGCGGGCAGCTTTGAGGAGATGGACGCGGACCTTGCCACCAGCGACCCTATAAGTTTTCCGGACTATGAGGACAAGCTTGTGAAGGAACGGGCCGTCAACAAGGCCGCCGACTCCCTCCTGAGCGGCCGGGCCAGGGTGGAAGGAATCCCTGTCGTCTGTGCCCAGCTGAACAAGAGCTTTCTGATGGGAAGCATGGGAATCGTCGCGGGCGAGAAGATAGCAAGGGCAGCCCAGGCGGCGCAGGATGACCGCCTGCCCCTTATCATATTTTCGGCCAGCGGCGGCGCCAGGATGCAGGAAGGACTCTTCTCCCTCTTTCAGATGGCAAAGACAGCCGCGGCCATCGACCGCTTTAAAAGGAGCGGAGGGCTTTTTATCTCCGTTCTCACCCACCCGACGACAGGAGGCGTGAGCGCCAGCTTCGCCTCCCTGGGAGATATCATCCTGGCCGAGCCCGGAGCCCTGATCGGCTTTGCCGGGCCCAGGGTCATAGAGCAGACCATAGGGGAAAAGCTGCCAAAGGGATTTCAGAGGGCTGAGTTTCAGCTAAAGCACGGTTTTGTGGACCGGATCGTCCCCAGAGATCAGATGAAAAAGACTATCGCGCGGCTCCTGAGGCTGCACGGCTATGGGGATCAGCAGGCGTCTGCGGAAAATGCCGGTGGGGAAAGGCCGGCAGGGGTACAGGCGAAGGCGGGCGTGAACGCCTGGGACAGGGTCATGGCGGCCCGGTCCATGGACAGGCCCAGGAACAGCGCCTTTATAGAGAAGATATTTGACAGCTTTACCGAACTGCACGGAGACCGCCTGGGGGCCGACGATCCGGCCATCGTGGGCGGGATCGCCCTGCTGGGAGGCAGGCCGGTGACGGTCATCGCCCACAAAAAGGGCAGGAGCGCCGCCGAAAATATCAGCTGCAATTTCGGCATGCCGGGGCCGGAGGGCTACCGCAAGGCCCTGCGGCTCATGGAGCAGGCCGAGAAGTTCGGCCGGCCGGTCATCACCCTGATCGACACGCCGGGAGCCTACCCGGGCAGGGAGGCGGAGGAAAACGGCCAGAGCGCCGCTATAGCCGAGAATCTGGCCCGGATGAGCAGCCTGAGCGTTCCCGTCATCAGCATAGTGACCGGTGAGGGCAACAGCGGGGGAGCCCTGGCCATCGGAGTGTGCGACAGCCTGTGGATGCTGGAAAATGCAGTCTATTCCGTTCTCTCCCCGGAAGGATTTTCCAGTATCCTCTGGAAGGACTCCTCCAGGGCCAGGCAGGCCTGCGATATCATGCGCCTGACCGCCCCCGAGCTTCTCGCGGACGGGCTGATCGACCAGCTGATCCCGGAGCCCGGGGAAGGGATCGCGAAAGGATTTGACAAGCTCTGTAAAGATATTAAGATAAGGCTAGAGGCAGAAACCGGCAGGCTGCTGGCCATTGATCCCAGCCAGCTTGTCCGGGAGAGATACGAGAGATGGCGCCATTTTGAAGGATCAAAAGGCTGGCGCTGATCAAAAAGCATTTTTCAGGGGGAGGTCTATCTTTATGGGACTTAAGATCACAGGACTTGGCAAGGCTCTGCCGTCGCGGATCGTGACAAATGACGACATGGGAAGGATCGTGGACACAAACGATGAGTGGATAGCAAAGAGGACCGGCATCCGGCAGAGGCGCTTTACGGGGGAGGGCGAAGATCACCTGAGCCTGAGCGTCATGGCGGCGGAAAATGCCCTGGCGGACGCGGGCGTGAGCGCAGATCAGATCGGCCTTGTCATAGAGGCGACGACGACGGCAAGCCAGCAGATCCCGTCGGCTGCCTGCCGGGTCATGGAGAAGCTGCAGATACCGGGCGGCATACCGGCCTTTGACATAGCCGCGGCCTGCACGGGCTTTATCTACGCCCTTAAGGTGACAGAAGGCCTGGCTGACTGCCTGACAGGGGAGCGGCCTTACGCTCTGGTCATCGGCGTGGATGAGATGAGCAGCATACTGGACTTTACGGACCGGTCGACCTGCATCCTCTTCGGGGACGGCGGGGGAGCCGCTGTCTGCCGGCTGGACGAGGGCAGCAGGTTTTTCGCCCACCTGGCGGCGGATGGGAACAGCCATACCATAAATGTTCCGTGTAAGGTGCAGATGGACGGGCAGGCCGTCTTTCGCTTCGCGGTCCGGGCCGCCCAGCAGGAGATCGGGATCCTGGAGAATCTAAGCGGGGTCAGCGTGCAGGAGATAGACTATCTTGTCTGCCATCAGGCAAATTCCCGCATCCTGGATTATATCCGCAGGAAGCTGAAGCTGCCCGAGGAGAAGGTCTTTCAGAATCTCCAGTATTACGGCAACATGAGCGCCGGCAGCATACCGCTGGCCCTGGCCGAGATGAAGGAAAGAGGCCTTCTGAGCCCGGGGAAGAGGATATTTGCCGTGGGCTTTGGCGCCGGCATGAGCTGGGGCGGAGTCTATCTTGAATTTTAGAAAATATCCTGCAAGGAGGACGTATGAAATATCTGAATGAAATACTGGGGATAAAATATCCCATTATCCAGGGGGGCATGGCCAACATAGCGACCGGTGAGTTCGCGGCGGCCTGCTCCAATGCCGGGGCCCTGGGCATTATTGCTTCGGGAGCCATGGACGCCGAGAGCATGGAAAGGGAGATCAGGATCTGCCGGTCCCTGACAGACAAGCCCTTCGGGGTCAACCTGATGCTGATGAACGAGCACACGCCCGAGCTGGCCCAGCTTGTGGCCAGGGAGAAGGTTCCTGTCCTTACGACGGGCGCGGGCAATCCCGGTAAATACATGGACCTGTGGAAGGAAGCGGGGATAAAGGTCATCCCTGTCTCATCCTCCGTGACCCTGGCAAGGCGCCTTGTCCGGGAAGGGGCGGACGCCATTATAGCCGAGGGCTGTGAGAGCGGCGGCCACGTGGGAGATATGACGACCATGGCCCTGACGCCCCAGATGGTGGACGGGGTAGATGTGCCGGTCATAGCGGCCGGCGGCATAGCAGGCGGCAGACAGATGGCGGCAGCATTTGCCCTGGGAGCCTGCGGCGTCCAGGTGGGAACCTGCCTGCTGGTAAGTAAAGAGTGCCCCATCCACGAGAATTATAAGCAAGCTCTCCTAAAGGCAAAGGATAATTCTACCGTTGTCACCGGCCGTTCTGTCCAGGCTCCGGTCCGCATCCTCAAGAACAGGATGTCCCGGGAGTACATAAAACAGGAAATGGCGGGTGCCGACAAGGAGACCTTAGAGCGCTTCACCCTGGGATCCCTGCGCAAGGCGGTATTTGAAGGAGACGTGCATGAAGGTTCTCTTATGGCCGGCCAGGTCTGCGGCCAGCTGAAGGAGATCAGGCCCGCGGCGGACATCATAAAAGATCTGTATGAGGACGCCCTTGCCCGCATGAAGAGCATGGGCAGTGAGGCCGGCAGGATCTGAAGCCGGCAGATAAGGAGGAATTTATGAAAACTGCACTGTTTTTTACAGGTCAGGGCAGCCAGGTGCCGGGCATGGGCAGGGATCTTTATGAAGCCTATCCGGCCTTCGCGAAAATGATAGATATGGCGGGGGAAAATGTTGATTTCGACCTGAAAGCTCTCATGTTCGAGGGAGACCAGGAGACCTTAAGCCAGACCCAGTATGCCCAGCCGGTCCTGGCGGCATTTGCCCTGGGAGTCATGGCTGTCCTGGCAGAGCATGGCTATCAGCCCGACTACACGGCAGGCCTCAGCCTGGGCGAGTACTGCGCACTGACTCAGGCAGGGGTTTTTACCCCCCAGGAGCTGATCCGCCTGACTGCCTTTCGCGGCAAGGCCATGGCAGACGCGGCCAAGGGTCTTGATACAAAGATGATCGCCGTCATGGGCCTGGGAGCCGAGCAGACAGAGGAAGCCTGCAGGCAGGCCAGGGAGAAGACCGGCCATTTTGTCGCTGTGTCAAATTATAACGCCGAGGGGCAGAATGTCATATCCGGCCTGACGGACGCGGCTTTGGAGGCGGCAGCTCTTGCCAAGGCCGCAGGCGCCAGAAGATGCGTTCCCCTCAAGGTTTCGACATCCTTCCACACCCCCTTCATGGAGCCGGCCAGCAAGGCCCTGCATGAATATTTTCAGACGATAGAATTTAAAAAGCCTTCGATCCCTGTCGTCTGCAACCTGACCGGCCTGCCCATGGCGCAGGATGAGGACATTCCTCATATGCTGGAGCAGCAGATCCTGTGCCCGGTAAGGCTGGCTCAGTCTATCCGGTACATGGAGAGCGCCGGCGTGACAGATGTCATAGAAGCCGGGCCGGGAAAGACGATCGCGGGATTTATAAAGAGAACGGCTAAGGGGATGAAGTGCCAGTCCGTCACAGACGCGGCTTCACTGGAAAAGATCCTTGACAGCCTGAAGGAAAACATTTAGGTAGGGAGACGGTATGGAACTGAAAGGTCAGACAGCGCTTGTCACAGGCAGCGCGAAAGGGATAGGCCGGGCGGCGGCTCTTGCACTTGCCGGCGCCGGCGCCAATGTTGTCATTAATTATGCCCATGACGAGGAGGCGGCCAAAAGGCTTGAGAGCCAGTGCCAGGCTCTGGGCGCGGACACTCTCTGCATCCAGACTGACGTCTCCCGGGAAGATGAGGTCGATGGGATGTTTGATGCCATAGCGGAAAGGTTCGGCGGCCTTCAGATCCTGGTCAACAATGCCGGGATCACAAGGGACGGCCTGGTTCTGCGCATGAAGCCGGAGGATTTTGACCGGGTGCTGGATGTAAATCTTAAGGGAGCCTTCCTCTGCTGCAAGAAGGCGTCCCGCATGATGCTGCGGGCAAAATACGGCCGCATCATAAATGTGGCAAGCGTCGTGGGTCTTCGGGGAAATGCGGGCCAGGTCAACTACGCGTCTGCCAAGGCGGGCCTGATCGGTCTTACAAAGTCTCTGGCCAAGGAACTGGCTTCCAGAAATATCACGGTAAATGCCGTGGCGCCCGGCATGGTCCGGACGGATATGACGTCTGTCCTTCCGGAGAAGACCCGCCAGGCCATGATAGCTCAGATCCCCGCGGGCAGGGCGGCTGACCCGGAGGAAGTGGCCCATGCCATTGCCTTTTTCGCCTCACCGGAGTCGGGCTATATCACGGGTCAGGTCCTGGCCGTGGACGGCGGCATGGCCGTCTGAGCATATTTTTGCGGATGATCTTATTTTCTGCCGGCAGTATGGCTGCGGCCGCTGCACGCAAAAACGGCGGTATATGTTATAATGAAGAGGTCTATTACAATGAAGAGAAGAGTAGCAGTTACCGGTATGGGCATCGTGTGCCCCATAGGAAATGATCTTGCCGATGTCTGGGAAAGCGTCAAGGAAGGACGCTGCGGGATAGACAAGATCACAAAGTATGACATCACGGGGCGCAAGGTCACCCTTGCCGGAGAAGTTAAGAACCTTGATATCGAAAAATATATTGACCCCAGGGAGCTGAGGAAGCTGGACGATTTCTCGGCATTTGCCATGGTCGCGTCCACACAGGCCTACGAGGACGCGGGTCTTGAAGCCCTTGACGAGTCCCATGACCGCTGGGGAGTCATCCTCTCAAGCGGCATAGGCGGCATCCATACCATAGAGCAGGAGCACAGCCGGGGCCAGAAGATGGGATTTGACAAGGTATCGCCCTTTTTCATTCCCAAGACCATATCGAATATCGCGGCAGGCAATATCGCCATAAAGTACGGCCTGCACGGGATGACGGGCTGCTGCGTAACAGCCTGCGCATCCGCGGCAAACGGCATAGGGGACGCCTTCCGCCATATCCGTGACGGCTACGGCGACGTTATGCTGGCAGGCGGGGCCGAAGCAGCCATAACAGAGCTGTCCATGGGCGGGTTTACCTCCATGAAGGCCCTGACAAAGGCAGCGGACAAGGACCGGGCCAGCATCCCCTTCGACAAGGACAGGAGCGGATTTGTCATGGGAGAGGGGTCCGGCGTTCTTGTCCTGGAAGAGTATGAACACGCCCGGGCCAGGGGAGCCCATATCTACGCTGAGATCGTCGGCTACGGGGCCAACTGCGATGCCCACCACATCACAGCTCCGGATCCGGAGGGGACATACGCGGCAAAGTGTATGGCCATGGCCATAGAGGACGCCGGCATCAGCCCGGACCAGGTCGACTATATCAACGCTCACGGGACATCCACAAAGATGAACGATGTGGGAGAGACAAAGGCCATCCATGCCTGCTTCGGACCTCATGCCTCTGAACTTGCCGTAAGTTCGACAAAGTCCATGACGGGCCACCTGCTGGGCGCCAGCGCGGCAGTGGAAGCTGTCATAACCATAAAGGCCATAGAAGAAGGCTTTCTGCCTCCTACGATCGGCCTGAAAGAGCCCGGAGAAGGGTGTGACCTGGACTATGTTATGGGTCAGGGCCGCAGCACTCACATTCAGTATGCCCTTTCCAATTCCTTCGGCTTCGGCGGCCACAACGGCAGCCTGGTCTTTAAACACGCCTGAGATAGATAAAGGAGATAACAATGGTTCTGGATTCAAATCAGATTCAGGAGATCCTGCCTCACAGGTATCCCTTCTTGATGGTAGACAAGATAACCGACTTCGAGCCGGGAAAGTTCGCGGACGGCATAAAATGCGTATCCGCGAACGAGATGCAGTTTTTAGGACATTTTCCGGGTTATCACGTGATGCCCGGAGTCCTCATCCTTGAGGCGCTGGCTCAGACCGGGGCAGTTGCTCTTCTCAAGGAAGAGGGCAATGAAGGAAAGCTGGTCTTCTTTGGCGGCGTCAAGAACGCGAGATTCCGCGCTCAGGTGCGCCCCGGCGATGTGCTCATGCTTCACTGTGAGATCGTAAAACGCCTTGGACCCGCAGGCATAGGCAGGGCCGTCGCCACAGTTAACGGGAAAAAGGCAGCCCAGGCAGAGCTTACATTCGCCATAGGAGACCCTCAGGATTGATTTAAGGGGAAACAATGGAACAGACAGTTGAAAACATGGACACAAAGGACTTGTTTCAGGAAGTGTACACACAGTTTAAGATGCATTTTTATCAGGCAATATTTAAGAACTTCGAGTCAAGAGAGGCGACTCTGACAACGGTGGAAACATTCTGCATGGAAGTCATCTGCGCCCTGGGCCGTCCTACGGTCAAGGAGTTTGCGGACTTTCTGGGAATGTCCTCTCCCAACGCTGCCTATAAGGTCAACAATCTTGTAAAAAAAGGCTACCTGCGCAAGGTGAATTCCGAGGTGGACAGGCGGGAATATTATCTCGAGGTTACTGAAAAATACATGAACTACTATAATGTCAGCACTTCTTACGTCGACGAGGTCATGGACCGGGTCGAGAAGAGAATGTCTGTCCAGGAGTGGGCCAACTTTAAGCACACTCTTGAGGTTATCCTGAAGGAACTTGTTTAAAGCGATAAAAGGGGGCTCTGCCCGTGAACTCAAAAGACAAAGTGCTCTTTCTGCTGGAGCAAAACCGTGATACATACATCTCAGGCGAGAAGATCGCCGTGGAGATCGGCCTCTCAAGGAATTCCGTCTGGAAGGCTGTGAATGCCCTTCGCAGCTACGGATACATGATAGAGGCAGTCTCCAACAAGGGATACAGGCTTGCCGGAGAGTCAGATCTGCTCTCTGTCCAGGGGATCAGTCCCTTTCTGGACGGGAGAGTGGATCCTTCCCATATCCATGTCTATCCGGAACTGGAGTCTACAAATGATACGGCAAAGAAGCTTGCCGTATCCGGCCAGGCCCCGGACGGGACTGTGATCATAGCGGACAGGCAGACAAGGGGACGCGGCAGGAGGGAACGCAGTTTCTTCTCCCCCACAGGCGGCCTTTATATCTCCTTTGTCCTCAGACCCCGGGATACATTCGTCACGGACCGGGCCCTTTATACCGTCTTCGCGGCAGTCTGCGCCTGTCAGGCCATAGAGGAGACGACAGGCGTCCGCCCGCGGATAAAGTGGGTGAACGATATCACCCTGCACGGCAGAAAGCTGGCCGGCATCCTGACGGAGTCGGGCTTTGACATGGAAAGCGGCATGTTCAGCTGGGTCGTCATCGGGGTCGGCATCAATGTCAATACAAGACCCGAGGACTTCCCCGGGGATCTGGTCCCCATAGCGGCCTCCCTGGCTGAGGAGACCGGGGGCAGGAAATTAAACCGCAATGCCCTGGCCGCTGCCCTCATAAACAGGATCATGTCTTATCCCGCTTTTCGGAACCAGGAACAGCGCGCCGCCTGGGGGAAAGACCTGATCGCTCAGTATAAAGACCGCCTTGGCATGCTGGGAAAGGCCGTCACGGTATCCGGGGCAGAGCTGTTCAGAGCCCGGGCTCTGGATGTGAATGACGAGGGCAATCTGATCGTGGAAAAAGAAGACGGTTCAGTGTGCCTTCTGAGCGCCGGCGAGATCAGTATCATCCCGGAGAAGCAGGCCGGCCCGGGACAGAGCTGAGCGGACGGCTCTTCCCGCCTGCAGGGCCAAAAAGGCCTTGACCAGATCCCAGGCGATAAAGGGCAGGACTCCGGCGGCAAAGGCAGCTCTGGCATCTATATGCTGGGACGCCGCCAGCCAGAGTGTCCCCATCAGATAATCAAGCCAGATGGCCGCGATCATGCCGGCCAGGGCCGGCAGCGGCCTTCTTCTTCCTTTCTCTATCATGATCCCTGCTAAAAGGGCCATGGGCAGGAAGCCGATCAGGTATCCTCCTGTCGGGCCCGCCAGTTTGAAAAATCCCCCCTGAAAGCCGGAGAAAACAGGGACTCCGGTCATTCCGATCAAAAGGTAGATGAGAACGCTCAGACTCCCCCTGCGGGCTCCCAGGATATAAACGCTGAGCAGGATCACAAAGTTCGTGAGTGATATCGGCACAGGCCCGATCGGAAGCGAGATGGGACCCAGCACACACATAAGAGCTGACATAACGGCCGTGACCGCTAAACTTTTTATCTTAGAATCTTTCATAGTGCCCTCGATTATATGCCCCTGAGAATAAATTGTCAACCATAAATTTATTAAAAGGTGACAATCTGACAAATGTTTCAAATTATGCATTGAAAGATAACACCTAATGAGCTAAACTATAAGCTAACAGTTGTCTGAAAATCTTATTTTGATACATATCATCAGGGAGACGTTGCATTATGAAATCTATGAAGAGAGGCACTGCGGCTCTGCTCGCAGCGGCAATGATCGTTACAGGAAGTTTCAGCGCGGCAGCGGCAGAGACCGCTTCTGCTCCGGCCCAGGACACTAATGAGACAAAGCAGGTCCAGGAGACGAAGGCTCCCGAGACTCAGGAGGAGACGAAAGCCCCTGAGACAAAGGAAGAGACAAAGGCTCCCGAGACTCAGGAAGAGACGAAAGCTGCTGCGGCAAAGCCCCGCAAGGCTGTAAAGAAGGCAGCTGCGGCTCCTGAGACAAAGGCTCCGGAAACAGAGACAAAAGCTCCTGAGACCAAAGCTCCTGAGACAGAACCTGAGACAAAGCAGCCTGAGACAGAAAAACCTGTCGAGAACGGCTGGGATTCCTCAAAGACCATGTACTATGAGAACGGGAAGCCTGTCACAGGATTTAAGGAGATCGGCGGATATACCTACTGCTTCAGCAGCAAGGGCAGGCTTCGCACAGGCTGGGTTTCATTTAAGGACAGCGACGGGAAGACCCAGAAGCGCTACTTTACAGAGGGCGGCAGCTCAAAGGGCCGCATGGTCCTGGGCCTTAAGACCATAGACGGGAACAAGTATTACTTCGGCACAAGATCCGGTTACATGAAGACCGGCCTTCAGAAGGCAGTAATGGACAAAAAGACCGTTTATTACTACTTTTCAAAGAAGACAGGCAAGGCTGTTAAGGGCGGCTACATAAAAGACAGCTCTGTCAAGCAGTATTATGCCAAGGCTAACGGCAAGGTAATATATAAGTTTAAGAAGGTCAGAGGCTACTGGCGGGTCTACAATATGAAGAATGTGCGCCAGAGGGATCTGAGGAAGACCGTTCTGAACTCAAAGAAGTACAGGGTCCGCATAAACTCCAGGACGAATGTCGTTACGATCGTTGCCCGCTTCCACGACGGAAAGTATACCCTGCCCATAAAGGCATGGCGCTGCTCGACGGGCAAGAACCAGTCTCACGCTACACCCAGAGGCACATTCAATGTCGGCGGCAAGTACCGCTGGAATGTCATGATGGGCGGCGTGTACTGTCAGTGGCTGACCCAGATCACAGGGGATTACCTGATCCATTCCGAGATCTATAATTACAGAAGCAACAAGAGCATGAGGACAAAGGGCTACAACAAGCTGGGCCGCGGCGCATCTCACGGCTGTGTCCGCATGCCGGCAGAAGCAGCAAAGTGGATATATGACAATTGCGGCAGCAATGCCAAGATCGTCATTTTCAAGGGAGACAAGACAAAAGATCCTCTTGGCAAGCCCGCGCTCAAGAAGCTTCCCAAGTGGCATACATGGGATCCGACAGATCCTACAGCACGCAAGTATTGCAAGAAGAAAGGATGTCATCAGTAAATGTTCCGCATAAATGAGAATTTTTTAAAGCTTCAGGGCTCATACCTTTTTTCGACCATTGCCAGCAAGGTCAGCGCCTACACAGAGGCGAATCCGGACAAGAAGATCATCAGGCTGGGGATCGGGGACGTAACGCTGCCCCTCTGCCCGGCAGTTATCGACAGACTGCACAGCGCTGTCGATGAGATGGCTGTCAAGGAGACGTTCAAGGGCTACTCCCCCGACCTTGGCTATGAATTTCTCAGGAAGGCCATAGCCGATCACGACTACAAGGAGAGAGGCGTTGATATAGATATCGATGAGATATTTGTCAGCGACGGCGCCAAGAGCGATTCCGGCAATATAGGAGACATATTCTCCGTGGACAACAAGATAGCTGTGTGCGATCCCGTTTATCCTGTCTATGTAGACACGAACGTTATGGCGGGCCGGACAGGCGAATTTGACAAGGATAAGGGCGTATTCAGGGATGTGATCTACATGCCCTGCACGGCAGAGAATAATTTTATCCCCGAGCTTCCTAAAGAGACGCCGGATATCATCTATCTTTGCTTCCCCAACAACCCGACCGGAACGACCATCCCCAAGGCAGAGCTTCAGAAGTGGGTAGATTACGCACTCAAGGTGGGCGCTGTCATCATCTACGATGCTGCCTACGAGGCATATATCACGGAGGATGACGTGGCTCACAGCATTTTCGAGTGCGAGGGAGCCAAGGCCTGCGCCATGGAGCTGAGGAGTTTTTCCAAGAACGCCGGCTTCACAGGCACAAGACTGGGCTTTACAGTGATCCCCAAGGAGCTGAAGTGCGGGGATGTAACCCTCAACAGCCTCTGGGCCAGAAGACACGGGACAAAGTTCAACGGCGCTCCCTACATCGTTCAGGCGGCGGGAGCTGCTGTCTATACACCCGAGGGTCAGAGGCAGATAAAGGAACAGATCGCTTACTATATGAACAATGCGAAGATCATCCGCGAGGGTCTTAAATCTGCCGGCTATGATACTTACGGCGGCGTGAATGCTCCCTATATCTGGATGAAGACTCCTCACGGCATGAGTTCATGGGATTTCTTCGATTATCTCCTTCAGAAGGCAGGAGTCGTCGGCACTCCCGGATCCGGCTTCGGACCTCACGGAGAGGGCTATTTCAGGCTGACAGCCTTCGGCGATACGGAGAATACAAAGGAAGCAGTGGAGAGAATCATCAGGACATGTTAGATGAGACGGCAGTCAGGCTGGATGATATCATAGCCGCTGTCAAGAAGTGCGGGGATATCATCTTATTCGTAAATGACGCAGAGCGCAGTATGGTCACGAAGGCGGGCAAGGCCAATTTTGTGACAAAGTATGATATGGCTATTCAGGAAGCCTTAAAGGATGAATTCGAGAAGATCCTGCCCCAGGCTCAGTTCGTAGCCGAGGAGGGCGATTGCAGCAAGGGCGCCGGCCAGGGCTATGCCTTCATCGTGGATCCCATAGACGGGACTACGAACTTCATAAAGAATTACAAGAAGAGCTGCGTCTCCGCCGGCCTTGCCAGAGACGGCCAGATGGTGCTGGCAGTTGTCTACAATCCTTTCACGGGAGAGATGTACTCAGCCCAGAAGGGGGGCGGCGCTTTCCTGAACGGAAAGCAGATCCACGTATCCTCCCATCCTCTTTCCGAGGAGCTTGTGGCTGTGGGAACGTCTCCTTACAATGAGGAACTGATAGACGATACATTTGATCTGGCCAAGACCCTTCACCGCGCAAGCTATGACATCCGCAGAAGCGGTGCTGCGGCCCTGGATCTGTGCGATATCGCGGAAGGCCGCTGCGGTCTCTTCTTTGAACTGCAGCTTTCCCCCTGGGATTACGCGGCAGGATCTCTGATCGTGACGGAAGCCGGGGGAAAAGTCTCCCGCATGGACGGCAGCCCTCTGACATTCGACAAGGGCGGCTCTGTTCTTGCAGGCAATCCGCGTGCCTATGAGGACTATTTTAAGCTTCCGGGCCATCTGGAGAGAAAGTAAAGATCTGCCGAAAGAGAGAAGGCAGGCAGAAAGCCCGAGCTTGACAGAAACCGGGCTTTCAGTTATACTAACTTGGTTAGATTTTTTACAGACTTAAAACTTCCGTGCAGCCGGGGAGATAGCGGTGCCCTGTACCTGCAATCCGCTCCAGCAGGGGTCATGTTCCGACCGAGGGTTTTGGTCTGTGGAGCTGCCCGTTGTAAGCGGCGTTGACGTTTGGGTCTCGCGCAACAGAAACCGGTGAACCGTGTCAGGTCAGGAATGAAGCAGCACTAAGCCGGAGCTTCTGTGTGCCGTGAGGCAGCCTGGACCGAGCTGGCTGCAGCGGTACCGTCCATGGGCCATGCTCGAAGCCGGAACGCACGGATTAATTATTAAATTATATGGGGCTGCAATAAGGGGCTCCTGACAGAGAAAAAGAGGCTGCTGCATCAATGAAAATGTTCATTAATGCAACAGTCTCTGTCTTTTGCAATCAGTCAATATTTAAAAATTCTGCCGGCGTCATAATCGCCGGCTTTTTTACGCCAGATTCCAAAAAATCTTTATCGCCGGTAAGGAGGACGTTGGTATCTATCAAAACTCTCAAGCCTTCTCGTCCTCATTTCTCAATTCCTTGACGAGCGTCATCACATCATCTTCCGAAGTCAGGCCGGTGCGTTCAGCTTCTTCTGCCATTTCCCGTTGGAGCATTTGCATGGCATAGACAGCAGAATTAACGATACGGACAGTGTTTCCTTCCACCACGAAAGTAACCCTATCGCCGCTTGCTACACCGAGAACGTCACGAACATCTTTCGGGATTGTGACCTGTCCTTTCGCCATGACTTTTGCGTTGTCCACAAACGCTTTTGCTAACATGGTTTTGCACCACCTTTCTGAAAATATGGAAAGTAGGGATTTTCCTACTTCAATTATACGCAGAAAGAGCAAAAATCAACGGGAGCCGTTGAAATTATTTTTTCAAAGCCAGCACAGTACGCAAAATTGTGGATTTTTTGAATTTGATTAATAAGTTCCTTGACAACTCGTTTCTGGGTATACTTCACCGTATTAAGGATACAGCTCCCAGCCGCTGGCGGCAGCCTTTACTTAAACTTCTTAAAACCGGAGTAAACAGTCTTGGCTGCAGATGTGGAGGTTAATTTGCCATCCGTATCATATTCAGTGGTTGTTGCAATTTCCTGCTTTACAAACTTTTTCTTATAATACTGATAGGAATATTTTGTAACATATGATCCATAAGAGTTTTTCGACGTTAATTTTGTTACATTGCCCCACTTGTCATACTTGTACGTGGTGGTTGACTTGTAGTCCGGAGAAGAGGTTGTCATTTTTATCAGTCTTCCGCTCTTGTTATACCGGTAAGTTGCTGTTTCCTTTGTGCCATCCGTATAAGTTGTTTTCTGAGTCTCCGTGCGGCCCCTATAAGAATATTTGGTTGAAGAAGACTTCCGTCCCTGGAAGTAGTAGACGGAACTGACGGGCTTTTTGCCTTTACCCTTATACTTATAGGTAGTTTCGGCGGGCATGTCCATGCTCAGAATGCTCTTCACCTTTACCAGTCTGCCCTTCTTGTCATATTTGTTTGTCTCCGAATGCAGAAGATCTTTTCCAGAGTATTCCTTGAGAGTGCGCAGTTTGCTTCCGGAATAGGTATAGACAATCTTGCTGGCAGGGCCGGACTTGCTTCCGTCGGGCAGATAAGATGTACTCGTCGAAAGTTTTGTGAGACCTTTCTTGTTATAGCTGATCTTACCTACTGCGCTTTTTACCCATTTGCCGTTGTCCATATCGTAGCTTACGGATTTCGTGGGCAGATAGCTTACGGATGCCGCCTGGGCAGAGCCTGCCGGCAGCAGGGTCAGAGCCATGGCAAATGCGCCTGCGGCAGCGATGGTTCGCAGTGTGTTTTTCTTCATAAATATTTTTCTCCCTTCAAACTATGATCTGATCCGTGTTAAAAAACGACAAATCTAAGAAAAGTATAGCCTTGGGGGGGGTTAATGTCAATATTTTCATAGCTCTATGCTAGAATTTTCGCAATCTTTATGAAAGAAAGAATGCCAGGCAGCGGCTTCTATGCTTTGGTCGCTGTCTGGCAAAGGTACTTTCTACTGCCCGACATCCGTAAGATATTTTTCAATAATACCGGGCGTTGGTGTGGACTTAAACTTTTTAAAGCCGGAGTAGACATTTTTGGACTTATAGCTTCTGGTCTCATCGCCAAAGTCATACTTCGTCTGGCAGAGGATCTCCTTTACGGCTTTGTTTTTGTAGTATTTATAGCTGTAAGTGGTCTGGCGGGAGGAAGCAGAGGACTTATAGGTTTCTTTCACGGGCAGGCCTTTTTTGTTATAGGTTGTGTTGGTAACTTCGCTGCCGGCCTTCTTTACGGACTTGACAAGCCTGTGTTTTTTATAGGTGTATTTGCTCGCACCGGAGAGCTCTTTTTTGCCACCGATGTAAGTATAGGTGGAAGATTTGACAAGATCTCCGTTTTTGTAGCTGTATGTTTCTGTTTGGTTTATCTCCCCGTCTGCTGAGTAATAGGCGTGGCTGATCAGCCTGCCCTTTTTAAATGTGTTTTTCCAGTATCCGAATTTCTTGCCCTTCATATAGAGGGATATAGTGACCGGAAGCTTTCCCTTATACTTGAAGACGGTCTTGCCGGGATTAGAAAGACCATTATAATATGCTGTCTTCATTACGCGGGGAAGGCCCTTTTTATAGCTGATGCTCGTCTTATAAGTGAGAATATTGCCCGAGTAGCATTTTTCGCCGGTCCAATTGCTGCCCTTGTAGCTTCTCTTTGTCGTGTATACGGTGTTATCCTGATAGAAGGTACTGACAGTTTTAATGGCGGCGCCCTTTTTGTTGTAACTGGTTTTTATGCTGTTATTTTTGACCCACTTGCCGTCTTTTTGTGTGTAGACGACCTGCTTCGTGGGCAGATAGGTGGATGCCGCCTGGGCAGAGCCTGCCGGCAGCAGGGTCAGGGCCATGGCAAATGCACCGGCGGCCGCGATGGTTCTTAGTGTCTTTTTCTTCATAATAAATCTCTCCCTTGATCTTATGATCTGATCTGCATAACAAAAGGAAATCTAATATAAATTTACCCTTTCGGGTAGGTAGTGTCAATTTTCACCTGCCGGATCCGGCGACCAGCTGACGCGGGCAGCCTTCACTTTATACTTCTTAAAGCCTGAGTAGACAGTCTTGTAGGCCCACGTGTCTATCACCTGGCCCTTCTGATCATAGCTTGTCTGCTTTGTGATCTTCTGCCTGATAAACTTCTTTTTATAATATTTATAGGAAGTTTTGGTGATAACGGTTCCATATGTGGATTTTTTTGTCTGTTTTATGACATTGCCCTTCTTGTCATACTTGTAAATGGTTGTTGATTTGTCATCCGGAAATGAGCTGATCCACTTTATCAGTTTTCTGTTCTTGTTAAAATAGAAGGTCTCTTTTGCCTTTCCTCCTCCATAGGTGATGGAGCGGATCTCCGTGTTCTTCTTATAGGAGTACTTTATGGAATTCAGCTTCATTTCCCCGTAATAGGAGGTGGAGCTGACGGGCTTTTTGCTTTTGCCCTTATACTTATATGTGGTATAGTTCGCTGGGTCGGCTGTCCCTGCCTTCACCAGCCTGCCTTTCTTGTCATATTTGTAGGTTTCTGAAGAATAACTGCTTCCGTTGTAGAAGAGGAAAGAGCGCAGCTTTCTCCCGGAATAGGTGTAGACAGACTTCGTGTCGGATCCGGACTTGCTTCCGTCAGGCGCATAGGATGTGCCAGTCACAAGTTTCCTCAGCCCCTTCTTGTTGCAGCTGATCTTTTCCGACTGGTTCTTTACCCATTTGCCGTTTAACTTTTTGTAGGTTACGGATCTCGTGGGCAGATAGATGGCCGCTGCCTGGGCCGAGCCTGCCGGCAGCAGGGTCAGGACCATGGCAAATGCACTGGCGGCCGCAAGCGTTTTACATGCCTTTTTCTTCATAATAAATCTCTCCCTTGATCTGATTTGCGTTAATGAGTTCAAATCTAAGTTCAATTTACCCCGCCGGGTAGATCGTGTCAATATTTTCGGGCCGCCTTTCAGAGTTCACATAATCTTTACATCAGACGTCGTCATTTCGTGCTACAATACACACATGAATAGAGAAAGAAAAATTATTAAATGGGATGCTGTCATCTGTCTGCTCTACCTGGCGGCGGCGGTTTTCGCCGCATTTTTCAGGGAGCTGATCAATACAGATGAGGTCTGGAATTTTACATTTGCCCTGAATATTTCGAAGGGCCTTTTGCCTTACAGGGATTTTAATTATCTGCAGACGCCTCTGCCGGCGCTGATAAACGGCATTCTTTTTTGCATATTCGGCAGGCATATCCTGGTCATGAGGCTGGCCGGGGCGGCTCTTTTTGCGGCCATCGGGGCCCTCCTCTACAAGAGCGGCCGGCTGCTGGGGGCAGACCGGATCCTGGCGGCCCTGCCGGGCTTTGGCGTCATCATGATGTTCTCCACGAACATATTTTTTGAATACTCGGATTTTATCCTTTTCCTCCTGCTGACCCTCATGGGGATAGACCTGGCGGCCGCGGCAAGGGGGAGGATCAGCCAGCCGACTGCCCTTTTTGCCAGCGGGATCCTGGGCGGCATGGCGGTCTTAAGCAAGCAGACCTACGGCCTTTTTACTGCCGCTGCCAGCCTGGTCAGCCTTTTTATCCTCTGCCTTTTCCTGGGCAAAGGAGTCAGGGAAGCCTTCAGAGCTGCCTTTTTCCGGCTGGCCGGCCTTCTGATTCCCTGCCTGGCCTTCCTGATCTATCTGCTGGCCAGCGGGACTTTTGATGATTTCCTGGATATGTGCCTTTATGGCATCAGCAATTTTACCGCCTACTACCATTACCGGGGGCTCTTTGAGGAAGGTCCGGCCTTCGCGGCCGCTGCCGCCCTCATGCCCGCCTGCCTGGCCCTGGGAGCTGTATTTGCCATATGGCGGCTTGCCAGGTCAAGGGCCAGATCCCGGTCCGGCATTCTGATGCTGATCATCCTGGTCTATTCCTGCTTCGGCATGATCAATATGGTGCCCCTGGCAAATAAATTTCACTTTGAGATCTGTTCTGTGCCCGTCATGCTGGCGGCGATCCTGCTCTATGTGCAGGCCCTGGCGGCAGGCCGGGGGGTTCGGGCACGGAAGATCCGGGCTTTTTTCAGGAGGATCGTCTCTATCGCTGCTTTTATGGCAAATGCTGCCATCCTCTTTTACATCCTGATCTACAATACATACGATATCAGCAGAAATCTGGAATTTCACACGGATATCGCCTGTTTCGAGGGGACATTTATGGGAAATGCCCTGGCCGGGGAGATAGATGAGGTCGACCGTTTTGTCGAGGCGGAGCGGGCCCAGGGTCATGAGGTCTTTGTGCTGGACAACAAAGCCGAATTTTACCTGGCTCCGTTGGGCATTTACCATAAATATCTGGATATGTTTTTGAACGGGAACCTGGGTACAGTGGAGCCGGGCCAGTGCCTGGAGAGGTCGCGCCGTCCGGGGGCCGTCTACCTGATCCCTCGCAGGGGCAGGTCAAATACCCAGTATCCCCGGGAGGCGGTGGAGGAGTTTAAAAATACGCTGACCCCCTCCGGGTCTCTGGGTGATTTTGAGATATACAGAGTTTCGGGATGGCAGTAGATTTCCGGGTGTGAGAGAACAGAAGATTATCGGACGTGATCTGATAGAAGCATGTCGGACGTGAGATGACAGGAGCATGTCGGGCGTGAGACGACAGTCCGGGCGTGGGATGCACTCCGGACGGAGAGGAAAGGCAGGAAGACTATGGAAATAGAAAGGAAATGGATGGTGAAGGGCTGGCCGGAGCTGGATATGCCCTTGCTGGCTGTGGAGAATATGAGGCAGGGCTATCTGCATGCAGATGCCCCTGTCGTGAGGATCCGCCGGGAGGAGAAAGTCGGTGGGGACGCGCGGTTTGTCCTTTGCATCAAGTCGGGCGGCAGGCTTGTCCGCCACGAGGTGGAGACCCTGATCGGAGCGGATCAGTTCGAGGAGCTGGAGCAGATGATCGGCCTGCCCCTGATCGAGAAGGAAAGGCGGACCTATCTGACGCGGGACGGCATGCACCTGGAGGTGAACCATGTCGATGCGGGCCTGCCCTCGGAGTTCTGGTACGCGGAGGTCGAGTACCCGTCCGAGGAGGAGGCCCGGGGCTGGGATCCGGCAAATGCTGACCTTGCCGCCTATCTGGGCGAGGATGTGACAGACCTGCCCGGCCAGAGCATGGCCGAGTACTGGGTTCAGACCAGACTGCAAAAGGCCTGACAGGCTGGCATGCGCCGGCGGAAAGTGGTACAATTACATATATTTTAGGAAAGGAAGCCGCGCCGGGCGCGGCAGGGTAAGCAGATGGCTGGAGCTGATAAGGAAAAGATAGACAGGTTCATAAAGAATTATGCCTCTATGAAGGGCAAGACGGAGGACGAGATCAAGAAGTCTTTTGAGGCGATCCTTGACAAATTCTGCGCGGACGGAGATAAGGGCAGGGAGGCCCTTAAGTTCCTCGGCTTTTCGGAACGCCCCGATGTCGATGATTTTATTTATGCTCTGGCGAAGAATCCGGTTCTCGCGGGCCTGTTGAAGAAAAAAGAAGAGTAAGGGGCAAGGGGCGCAGTTTATTAAAGCAGAGCTGCAGTTCATCTGCCTCGGACCGAAAGGAGTGTTTCTATATGAAAGGCATTTTTAATCACAGAAAAGTTGCAAGGAACCCGCTGGAACTGGCAATTTCAGTCGCAGCGGCTGCCGTGACCCTGGGCTACATCGGCTATGAGACAGTAAAGCGCAGCCGCGAGTACAAGAGAAATCTCGACGAGCGCGTGAGAAAAGAAGCCGCCCAGGCCGCGGTGGACAAGGAAGCGGCCGAGAAGGCTGAGACTGCTCAGACGGAAACGGCTAAGGCTGCATCGGAAGAGAGCACATCTCAGGCTGAAGCAGACGAGAACGGGGCTGCCAAGGCTGAGGAAACTGTGCAGGCGGCGGAGCAGGAAGATACAGTTAAAGCAGAGGATGGTCAGGAGGAACCCACGCAGGCCCAGACTGAAGATCCGGAATAGATGAAGCTTGTCATAAAAAAATATCTGAAATATACTACATTTAAAATTAAATACAGTTTACAGCATGAGACGGTAATATTTTTTTGACCGTTTTCGAAGAGAAGGCTGAAAAAATATCTGAGCCGGCTGCATTCCCATGCGGCTTGGCTCGGGGCCATGCAGGCCCGGTATCGTATCAGAGAGAAAAAACATCTGATCCGATACCGGGCTTTTTATTTTAGGAAGGAGAAGCAAATGAGTTTAAAAGACAGCAGCGAAGCGGGTCTTGACTATATCAGAGCCCGCCGTGATTTCCTGACGAAAGTTATCAAACAGAAGGAATTGTCAATCAGGAGGGCGCCCACCGGAAGGCTGAAGGGCACGTCTCACGGCAGAAAATGGCAGTATTGTTATAAGGAAGGCCCGGGCAATGCCGGTTGGCATTACATTCGCAAGAAAGACATGGGATTTGCCGGTAAAATAGCGCAGAGGATATACGATGAAAAGGTAGTGGAGCTTTCCCGGTTGGAACTTAAGGCACTAGCTCGTCTGGAAAAGCTGTACCTGGAGCGCCCGGTGGACCAGGCATACGCCGCTCTTCCGGCGTCTTTACGGCAGATCGTGACTCCTGTCCGGCAGACGGACGAACAGATTTATGCCCGCTGGATGGGGCAGAAGTTTGAGAAGAAACCCTTCTTTGACGATGAAAATATTTTCCTTTCCGCGAATCGGGAGAAGATGCGGTCAAAAACGGAGGTCATTATTGCTGATATGATGCTGCGGCACAATATCCCTTATATTTACGAAAAGCCGCTTATGCTGAAGGGCCTGGGAATCGTGTATCCGGACTTCACTCTCTATGACTTTGAACACCAGCGAGAGATCTACTGGGAGCACTTTGGTCTTTTTGACGACAGATATTACCGGGAAAATGCTCTGTCAAAGATTACGACCTACCAGAATAATGGTTACTTCCTGGGAGACCAGCTGATCATTACATTTGAGACGGCGCGGCAGCCGTTGAAAATCTCCTACGTGGAAAATGAACTGCAAAGATTGAAATGCTGCGTTTATCGAGGTTGACAAGGTAAAAAGCCGGCGCGCTGGCTCCCGCCAGAAGAAATCAAGGCAGGTATCCGGGCGACTACGTCCAATGTTGAGGAAAATGCTAGATAGTACGTAATGACCAATCTGAATTTATGGTGGATTACGTCTGTATCGTAGCAAAGAGGGAATGCGCACGTAAGGCTAGCAGTGAGACGCTTTGCCGGCCTACGTACTGAATCGGCTAATAGCCTCGAAACAGACGCAATCCTCTTTTCACGAGCTTGAAAGATACGTACAGAATCGGTGAAATCAGCCAGGTGGACGCAGCACTCGCCGGGAGGAATAAGGCATGTGGCATATATCAGACAATAACGATCTCGCTGGAATCCTAGCGCCCGCCAGAAGAAATCAAGTTTGTGGCGGCGGCCAGGATATAGGGGAGAAAAGCGGGTGCCCGGCTTCCGCCAGAAGAAATCAAGGCAGGTATCCGGGCGACTACGTCCAATGTAGAGGAAAATGCCAGATAGTACGTAATGACCAGCCTGAATTTATGGTGGATTACGTCTGTATCGCAGCAAAGAGGGAATACGTACGTAAGGTTAGCAGGGAGACGCTCTGCCGGCTTACGTACTGGATCGGCAAATAGCCTCGAAACAGACGCAATTCCCTTTTCAAAAGCTCAAGAGATACGTCCTGAAACGGGGAAATTAACTATGCGTACGTAATCCCGCCCACAAGAAAACATGTTTGTGGGATCTGCCAGGATAAAGGGCAGAAAGCCGGCGCGCGGGCTCTCGCCAGAGGAAATCAAGTTTGTGGCGCCTGCCAGACAGAATCAGCCCGGGATGATCCTGTCCTCCGCCAGAAAAAATGAAAAAATTAGCACTCTTTGCTTGACAGTGCTAACAGCGCGTGATATAGTATAGACAGTTGGAGTTGTTATACTAGATATAGAACAGATGTTGGCGGTGATGAAGGCGCCTGGAAAGGCCGGTCACCGCATGTTTTGCATCACCAACCATTAAGATTAAGATATTGATATTATATTTTCCCATGGAGGGGAGGTTTTGTTATGGATATGAATAAGTTTACGCAGAAGTCGCTGCAGGCGATACAGGATTGCCAGAAGCTCGCCTATGAGTACGGCAACCAGAGGATAGAACAGGAGCATCTTCTGCTGGCCCTGCTCAGGCAGGATGACAGCCTGGTTTACAGGCTGCTGGGCAAGATGGGAATAAATGCCGAAGGCTTCAGGAACCAGGCGCAGAAGCTTGTTGAGAAGCAGGTAAAGGTATCCGGCGGCCAGGTCTATCTGGGCGACGGGCTGAACAAGACGCTCATGAAGTCAGAAGACGTCGCAAAGCAGATGAACGACGAATATGTATCCGTCGAGCATTTGTTCCTGGCCCTGATGGACACGGCGGACAGCGATATCAGACAGCTCCTGCAGAATTTTGAAGTAAGCAGGAACGGGTTCCTCAAGGTGCTCCAGGAAGTGAGGGGCAACCAGAGAGTGACGAGCGACAACCCGGAGGACACATACGATGTCCTTTCAAAATACGGCGAGGACCTGGTGGCCAAGGCAAGGGAGCAGAAGATGGATCCGGTCATCGGCAGGGATACCGAGATCAGGAACATCGTCAGGATCCTTTCCCGGAAGACGAAGAACAATCCGGTGCTCATCGGCGAGCCCGGTGTCGGCAAATCGGCAGTCGTTGAGGGGCTGGCCCAGAGAATCGTCAAGGGCGATGTCCCGGATTCCCTCAAAGACAAGTCCATATTCTCACTGGATATGGGCGCCCTGGTGGCAGGCGCCAAGTACAGAGGGGAATTTGAGGAAAGGCTCAAGGCTGTGCTCTCCGAGGTAAAGAAGAGCGAAGGCCAGATCCTCCTCTTCATCGATGAGCTCCACCTGATCGTGGGCGCGGGCAAGACAGAAGGCGCCATGGACGCCGGCAATATGCTCAAGCCCATGCTGGCAAGGGGCGAGCTGCACTGCATAGGCGCAACGACGCTGGATGAGTACAGAGAGTACATTGAAAAGGATAAGGCCCTTGAAAGACGTTTCCAGCCGGTCATGATAGATGAGCCGACGGTGGAAGACACGATAGCTATTTTGAGAGGCCTCAAGGAAAGATACGAAGTATTTCACGGCGTAAAGATCACAGACGGAGCCCTTGTGGCAGCGGCAACGCTTTCCAACAGATATATCACAGACAGGTTCCTGCCGGATAAGGCCATAGACCTGGTGGACGAGGCCTGCGCCATGATAAAGACGGAGCTGGATTCCATGCCCACAGAGCTGGATGAAGTTTCCAGAAAGATCATGCAGCTGCAGATAGAGGAGGCCGCCCTCAAGAAAGAGGACGACAGGCTCAGCCAGGAAAGGCTTGAGAACATCACGAAAGAGATCGCCGACCTGCAGGAAGAATTTAACGAGAAGAAGGCAAAATGGGAAGACGAGAAGAAGGAAGTTGAGAATGTAAGAAATCTCCGCTCCCAGATAGAAGATCTCAACAAGCAGATAGAGGCGGCTCAGAGAAATTACGATCTCAATAAGGCGGCAGAGCTGCAGTACGGCAGGCTGCCCCAGCTCAAGAAGCAGCTGGAGGAGGAAGAGAGCCGGATCCACGGCAGAGAGAATTCCCTCCTGCGTGAGCGTGTGACAGACGAGGAGATCTCCATGATCGTGTCCCGCTGGACTGGGATCCCCGTGTCAAAGCTGACGGAGAGCGAGAGGAACAAGACCCTGCATCTGGACGAGCAGCTGCACAAGAGAGTTATTGGCCAGGACGAGGCTGTGCAGAAGGTTACAGACGCCATTATCCGTTCAAAGGCAGGCATCCAGGATGAGAACAGGCCTATAGGCTCCTTCCTCTTCCTTGGACCTACAGGCGTAGGCAAGACGGAGCTGGCCAAGGCGCTGGCGGAGAGCCTTTTCGATGATGAAAACAATATGGTCCGCATCGATATGAGCGAGTACATGGAGAAGTTCTCCGTGTCCAGGCTGATCGGAGCGCCTCCGGGCTATGTAGGCTATGAGGAGGGCGGCCAGCTGACAGAAGCTGTCAGGAGAAAGCCCTACTCGGTCATCCTCTTTGATGAGATAGAAAAAGCCCATCCGGACGTCTTCAACATACTGCTGCAGGTTCTGGACGACGGCAGGGTAACGGACTCGCAGGGCAGGACAGTGGATTTCAAGAACACGATCCTGATCATGACGTCCAACATTGGCTCCACCTACCTGCTGGAAGGCATTGACCAGGCCGGGAATATTAGCGAAGAGGCCAGGACAAGCACCATGAACGACCTGAAGGCCCACTTCAGACCGGAATTTCTCAACAGGCTGGATGAGATTATCATGTTCCGTCCTCTGACAAAGGACAACATCAGCGGTATCATAGATATCCTGATGAAGCGGCTCAACAAGAGACTGGCGGACAAGGAACTCAGGCTTGAGCTCAGCCAGGCTGCCAGGGATTACATTGCCGACCACGGCTACGATCCCGTATACGGCGCCCGCCCGCTGAAGAGGTACATCCAGAAGAATGTGGAGACCATGGTCGCCCGCATGATCCTGGAAAATGGACTGTCGCCGGAGGATATCATCCACATAGACGCGGATGAGAACGGTCTGACATCCTACACGGAACACATAGAGAATTAAATAGACGATTACAGTCGTTGGGGCTGCTGCATTTGAAAAATGCGGCAGCCCTTTTTTCGCGGCAGGCGCCGCTAATCTGACTTTCTACCCTTTGATCCGGCGACCCCCACAAACTTGATTTCTTCTGGCGGATGTCAGGATCCCTGTCCTGGCCCGTTAGTTTCTGGCTGGCGCTACAAACCTGATTTCTTGTGGCGGAACGTCCACATCCCGGGTTTTAGCACATTTTGGACGTAACCCCTAGGGCTGCCGAAAAGAGGTATTACGTACTACCTGGCTCTTCCTCCCAAAATGGACGTATTCGCCCATATACCCATCTTGATTTTTTTTGACAGATGCCGGAATTCTTCCGATATCTCCGCTTTTTTGAGATCTCATAGTTGTTCGGTTTGATGTTGGCATCCAGTCTGTCCTCTTTGATGAAAAGATTATTCTCTTCACTTTCGTATCCGGCATCGGCAACGATATCATGATATTGGAATGGGGGCTCCTGTTCCCTCTCTTTTAACAGCGGGATCAGAATCCTCGTATCTGTTGGACGGGGATAGACGGATGTCCAGATGATGTAGGTGGAATTCACGCGAAGTTCATGCCGCCGACACTTATGAAGCAATCACGGATACAGGCAACAACCAAGAGAATCTCCAATCTCAAAAATAAAGGCTGTTGCCAGGTCGTTGAGAGCATACGGTTACAGCCTTCCAGATGAGGAGGACGAAGCCACAAATTTCTTTTGTCTCTACGATGAGTATCTGTACATGAACAGAGTTAAAAAGCGGGACATCAGTATTGATGACCTTTCGTATATAGAATTTTTATAAAATTATGAAAATTCTTGACAAGTGAGATATATATATATAATTTTCCTATAACATATAAGTTTTGTATGAGGGAGGCTCAAATAATATATGAAAGGGAAAATTAATCATGTCTTGATACTGTTGATTGCCATGGCCTTGGCTGCTTGTTTATCTTTTCCTGCTAGTGCTCAAACTACATATATTGATAGGGGCATAGGAAACACTTTGATCCCACATCACAAAAGGGATAAAGTTGATACGAAAATGGCTTCGTCAACAACAAAATATTCAAAATATGTAGAGAGAGGAAGCTTTGATAATAGACATGGAAAAAGGACAAAAACATTTACATATTCATATTCTGAAAGTAATAGCCGTTCCTTTACATTAGGAGCAAATATTCCTAAAAGTATATTAAAAAAGAATGTTAGTGTTTCCATAGGAGGAGGTTTATCTTGGTCTAAAGCAGAAACTCTATCTGGTTCTACACGAGTTCCAGCCAAAAAAGTTGGACACGCATATGTGCGTACTAAAACAGTAACTACAAAGTATAAACATGTAATACAATGTCAAGAAGAAGATCCATATCGTCCTGGTAAATGGCGAAACATAGGCAAAGTGCGAACCACATATTCTACTGTAACAACCAAAACTCCGCAAATTAAAATTGCAAGTAAGAGTAGATAACTATCAAGCCCCATACGGTTAGTTCATATGGGGCTTCTACATTTTAATCTTTTATGGTATTATTAATAAACAAGGGGGATATAATATTGTTATGAAAACGCTTGGGTATGTTATTGCGAGTATTGGGGCAGCGTTTCTTTGCACACGGTATTTGTGCGCAGCTATTATTGTTAGCAATTTGTCCACACAGTCAAATGAACTTTATAAAGTTGGGCTCTCCTGTGTCGGAAATCCAATATTATTTATTGGCGTTACATTTTTAGTAGTTGGGTTAGTGCTTTCAGTTGTTGAAATTGTTCAGGATAAGTTTCACAAACATGATTAATACTTTCTAATTATATAATATATGCGTCAGTCACAATGGCTGGCGCTTTTATTATGCCCTGATGGAGGAAAGTAATGGCAGCAAAGATTGGTGTTTTCCTGGCGCTGGACAATGAACAAGAGTTTTCCCAGGGATTAAAAAATGCTCAGGCATCAGCAAGGCTCCTGCAGGATGGGCTGAAGTATGTTCGTCAACCAGAAAGTGAGCCACGCGCTGGTTTGATTTTGAGCCACCCAGCGCTAACCTGAAAGTGAGCCACCTCACT
>OMWV01000062.1 GCA_900314845.1 uncultured Eubacteriales bacterium | reverse complement strand
GTTGGCGGGACTTGAACCCGCACCCAGTTATCCCGGACTAGATCCTTAGTCTAGCGCGTATGCCAATTCCGCCACAACTGCGTTCGTCTGTCGGTGACCCGACAAGAGATATAATACCACCGGTACGGGTTAATGTCAACATCTTTTTTCATTTTTTTGAAAATAATTTCAGATAAGATAAAATGAAAATGCCCCGCACCCGGAAGATCTTCCTCCGAAGGCGGGACATGATGATCATAAAATACAGCTTATGCAAGCTTTGCCTTTGCTGTCTCGCAGAGTGCTGTAAATGCTGCGGGATCTGTAACTGCGATCTCGGAGAGCATCTTTCTGTTGACATCTACGTTGGCAAGCTTAAGGCCATGCATGAGCTTGCTGTAAGAGAGGTCGTTCTGTCTTGCGGCAGCGTTGATCCTTGCGATCCAGAGCTGTCTGAACTGACGCTTCTTCTGCTTCCTGCCTGTGTAGGAAGATGCAAGAGCTCTCATGACTGACTGCTTTGCTACTCTATACTGTTTTGACCTGGCACCTCTGTAACCCTTGGCCAGTTTTAATACTCTGTTATGCTTCTTCTTGGCATTTAAGCCGCCTTTAATTCTTGCCATGATATATTCCTCCGTTTCCTAAATCCTACAGGTAAGGTAAAATCTTCTTCATAACCTTTGAGTTCGTGGGATCAGTAATGGCTGCCTTTCTGAGGTTCCTCTTCCTCTTTGCAGACTTCTTTGTGAGGATATGGCTCTTATAAGCTTTCATTCTCTTGAGCTCGCCGTTACCTGTCTTTTTGAAACGCTTGGCAGCTGCTTTCTTAGTTTTTACCTTGGGCATCTTGTATTCCTCCTTAATTTAAGCTGTATGCAGAAACTCCGGCTGCTCAGGCCTTTTATTCTGCCTGATCCTTGTCAGGCGCCTTAGCCTTGGGCGCTGAATCCGGATTCTTCTTTTTCTGTCCCTTGGAGCCCGAGCCCTTTGCGGAAACCGGCATGAGAAACATCACCATGCTCCTGCCTTCCATCTTGGGCTGTTTGTCTATCACTGCGACATCCGACATGTTCTGAGCAAACTCCTCGAGTATGGTCCTGCCGATGGACGTACGTGTCATCTCACGGCCGCGGAAGCGGACAGCGACCTTGACCTTATTGCCTGCCGCCAGGAACTTGCGGGCGTGGTTAGCCTTTGTGTTCAGATCATTCTCATCAATGTTGGGAGAAAGCCTGATCTCCTTCACATCGATGATCCTCTGCTTCTTCTTGGCCTCTTTATCCTTGCGTGCCTGTTCATAACGGAACTTTCCGTAATCAATAATCTTGCACACAGGCGGTCTCGCTCCGGGTGCGATCTTGACAAGATCAAGATTGGCCTCTCTGGCCATTCTCATCGCCTCTCTGGAAGACATGATCCCAAGCTGCTGACCATCTTCCCCGATCAGACGGACTTCCCTGTCTCTGATCTGCTCATTAATCATGTAGTCGCTAATGACTGACACCTCCATATCTGTATAAGAATGTGGTGAAGATACGGCTGTCGATCTCCACATACGCTGTTCTGAGAGGATAAAGTTTTCTATCCTTCAAAACAAAAAAAAGATGAGCAGACAAAATACTCACCATCAAAAATACAGTGCGCTCCTGGCACTGCATATATATGTACCCGAGTCATCATCTGGATGCTGAGGTGAGAGTGAGCACTCTGCTTGTCTTATATATGCTTATCAGCACATCGGTTAATATTGTATCACCCAGAGGCCGGCTTGTCAATGCATATCCTGCAAAATCCGCAGATTCAAAGCCGGCCGGTCTGTGCTTAACCTTTTGGTATCTCTGTCTCCTTCATCGTGTTGTAGAGCCTCTCCATCCGCATGTCTGTGTCCGCGATCACATCCGAGCAGGACCTGAGCTCAACATCTATCTCCTCCGGCGTTTCCCCGGCGTTCTTATATTTTATCTGATGCTCAAGGGACGCCCAGAAATCCATGGCAATCGTCCGGATCTGCACTTCCACTTTCATAGGACGGCATTCATCGGAAAAAAATACCGGCACCTGTATGACTAAATGAAGGCTTCTGTATCCGTTGGGCTTGGGATTCTTAATATAATCCTTAACCTGCAGAAGGGTGATATCGCTCTGCGACGTCAAAAGATCCGCCACCTGGTAAATATCCTGAACATAGCCGCACACAACACGCACACCGGCGACATCGTGCAGATTGTCTATGATAGATTCCAGCGTGACAGGAAATCCTCGCCTCTGGAGCTTCTCATAGATGCTCAGCGGCTTTTTGACCCTGTACTTGATATATTCGATCGGATTGTGTTTCCTGCGCACCTGAAATTCGTCGTTGAGCACTTCAAGTTTTGTCCTGACTTCCCGGATGGCACTGCGGTACATCATCATGAGTTCCTCAAATTTCTGAGAAAAATCCTTAAATGCATCGAGATTCTGCACATCGATCTCATCCTGAAGAAATACCGTCTTCAGACCCGCGTCCTTGGATGTCGATACAGTCTGATCTCCTGTCATTGGAATAACTCCCTTCAATAGAAAGGCATCCCCGGATATCCGGGAATGCCCTGGGGTCAAATGTTTTTTCTCTGCCGATCAGTCAGCAACTGCCTGCGACGCAGTGATGATAGCCATAGAGTAGACCTCATCAGCGTTGCAGCCTCTGGACAGATCGTTGATCGGAGCATTCAGGCCGAGAAGGATCGGTCCGTATGCCTGGAAATTGCCAAAACGCTGAGCGATCTTATAGCAGGTGTTTCCTGAGTTGATATCAGGGAAAATGAAGATGTTGGCTGTGCCGCCAAGACCCTGGCCGGGGCACTTCACATTCGCAACGTCAGGAGAAACAGCTGTATCAAACTGAACCTCGCCCTCAACGGGAAGCTCGGGATCCTGCTCAGAAGTAAGCTTTGCTGCTGTTCTCATCTTGTCTACAGCCTCTCCCTTTGCTGAGCCATATGTGGAGTAGCTGAGGAAGGATACCCTGGGATCGATGCCGAACTGCTTGCCGCACTTGGCTGTCTCAACAGCTGTCTCAACAAGCGTATCGATGTCGGGATGGATATTGATCGCGCAGTCGCCCATTGCAAGGACTTCATCGGAACCTGTAGCTGTAGGGCGAACAAGGATGAAGCAGGATGTAACGGACTTAGCGCCGGGCTTTGTCTTGATCAGCTGAAGAGCAGGGCGCACGGTATCAGCTGTTGTATAGGTAGCACCGCCCAGCAGGCAGTCTGCATATCCCATCTTGACAAGCATGGTTCCGAAGTAGTTGCTCTTGGAGAGCATCTTCTGCGCGTCTTCTCTTGTAAGTCCCTTGCCCTTACGAAGATCAAGGAACATATCGATCATCTCATCCAGTCTCTCATAGTTGGCGGGATCGATGATCTTGGCACCTCTGATATTGAAGCCTGCCTCCTCAGCGGCCTCATACACTTCATCGGGGTTGCCTACGAGGACAGGTGTAAGGAAACTGGAAGCGAGCAGACGGGAAGCTGCCTCGAGGATACGCTCATCTGTACCCTCTGTAAAAATTATCTTCTTGGGTTCAGCCTTAAGTTTTTTCTTTAAATCTTTAAATACAGCAAATTCTTTAGCCATTATTAATCCTCCTTATCAAATTAGCCTGCGGCCTGCTGCCGCTTAAGTAACATACTTTCTGTTACAGCCACTCAGACTGTGCTGCTGTGATCAGAGAAAGAACATAGGTCTGATCTGCGTTAGCACCACGTGTCATAAAGTTTACAGGCTGATTGAGGCCGAGGATAACCGGGCCGTATGTGCTGAAATTACCGAGTCTGTTAGCTACCTTGTATCCGATGTTGCCTGCGTTCAGATCAGGGAATACAAACATATTAGCCTGTCCTGCTACGTCGCTGTCAGGGCACTTTGTCCTTGCGACAACAGGAGAAACAGCAGCATCAAACTGAAGCTCGCCGTCTATCGCGTACTGAGGATCCTGCTTCTTGGCGATAGCTACCGCCTCGCGTACTCTGTCTACATCTTCGCCCTTGCCTGAACCGTGTGTGGAATAGCTGAGAAATGCTACATGAGGCACTACACCGAGCTTCTCTCCGAACTCTGCCATATCTGTGCCGATCTCTGCCAGCTGCTCTGAATCAGGCAGGATGTGGATGGTACAGTCGCCCATGAGAACGATCTGATTGCCGCCGCTGGCGAAAGGACGAACGAGAACAGATGCGCTTGTTGCAAGATTGTGGCCGGGCTTAGTCTTCACGATCTGGAATGCCGGACGAATGGTCTCAGCCATGGAGAACTTCTGGCTTCCGAGAAGGCCGTCGCCTACGCCCATCTTAAGGAGCATAACGCCGAAATAGTTCTCTCCGGAGAGGAGCTCCTTAGCCTCTTCCTCCGTAATGCCCTTGTCCTTCCTGATATCCATGAAGAGCCCCAGCATCTCATCCTTCTTATCATACTTGGCGGGATCTACGATTTCTGCGCCTCTGATATTATAGCCGTTTGTCTCAGCTAATGAAACGATCTCATCCTCATTGCCGACAAGGATAGGCTTAAGAAAATTGGAAGCAAGAAGTCTGGACGCGGTTTCAAGGATCCTGATATCTGTGCATCCTGTAAATATGATCTTTTTGGGTGAAGTCTTCATCTTGTTTATCAGTTCACTAAAAGGCTGAAGATTTCCTATCATTATGTGGTTCCTCCTAAAACAATATTTTCAAAGCAGAGACTGATCTATACCCCTCCGCATAAATCTGCGCTGTCCCGTGACAGCGCATAACTAATTTATTATAATGTAACACTTTTTAAACCAATTTCAATGGTTTGAATACTAATTAATTTTTTAACAAGGAATTTTTGGAAAAAGCCCCTGCAATCTGCCTGCAGGGGCCTTTCTATCTCTGTCTTACGCGGTAAATTCTTTAAGTTTTTCCACGACAGCGCCAAATTCCATGCCGTGAGACGCCTTGACCAGAATGGTGTCTCCCTTCCTGATATAGCCGGGAAGAGCTTCCATGAGCTGGTCTCTTGTCTCATACCAGCGGATGATCTGGCTGCTGCTCCCTGCCTCTGCCGCGCCTTCCCAGGCGGAACGGGAAAGCTCTCCGGCAAAGAGGAGAACGTCAACTCCCTTTCCGGCGGCATACTCCCCCACCTGTCTGTGGAGAGCCTTCTCATCAGAGCCCAGCTCGAACATATCGCCCAAGATGGCAGCAGTCCTCGTACCGGCGCTGACAAGGGTATCCACAGCTGCCCTGACGGAAGCCGGATTGGCATTGTAACAGTCATCGACGATCATGATGGTCCCGGTATCTATCAGGTGGCTTCTGCCGTCCACCGGCTGCACACTTGCTATCCCCCGGCTTATCTCATCCAGGGACAGACCCAGCTTTAACCCGACTGCGGCAGCTGCCATGGCATTGCCTATCATATGGGTTCCCGGAAGAGGAACACTGGCCCTGATATCACCGGCAGGAGTATGGATCAGAGCGCTGCTGCCCTTCAGGCCCTGGCTTGCCACCTGCTCTGCCCAGATATCCCTGTCCGGGCTGAAACCGAATGTAACAGGCCGGATCCCGTGCACTTCCTTGATCGTGGCCAGCTTATCGTCATCTCCGTTGACAAATACTGTGCCGTCAGAGGCCATAAAATCAAAGATCTCAGACTTTGCCCTCAGCACGCCGTCCCTGTCTCCCAGAAATTCCAGATGGCACTCGCCTATATTCGTCATGACCACGATATCCGGTCTGACCATGCGGCTTAATCTGTGCATCTCCCCGAATGTATTGATGCCCATCTCCACAACCGCTGCCTGATCCTCATCTGTCAGGCCAAAGAGAGTAAGAGGCACTCCTACTTCATTGTTGAAATTCCCCTCTGTCTTGTGCACTTTAAAATGCTGGGACAGCACTCCTGCTATAAATTCCTTTGTGCTTGTCTTGCCGACACTGCCCGTTATCCCGATGAAGGGGATATCAAACTGGTCTCTGTAATATGCCGCCAGGTCCTTAAGGGCCTCAAAGCTGTCTTTCACTTTTATGCAGGGCCCGGCCGCTTTCTCTGGCAGCTTTTCGCAGATGACAGCCATGGCGCCCTTCTCAAAAGCAGCCCCGATAAAACTGTGGCCGTCTACCCTCTCTCCCTTTGTCGCGGCAAAAACATAACCCGGCTTCACGAGTCTGGAATCTATCACAAGGCCCTGGGCACAGGAGAGGCTGTCTGCCCGGACACTGCCCTCGGGCATAACAAGCTTTCCCCCGCAGGCAGCTGCCATATTCTCAAGAGTCATATTTCTCATCATTCTCATCCCCCGGCATCTTCTGCCTTACTGTCTCATGGTGATATCTACGATATACTGACACAGGTCCGCATAGTTCATGCCCGCGGCCTGGGCTTCCTGAGGCATAAGAGACGTAGCTGTCATGCCGGGAAGTGTATTGGCCTCCAGAAAATAGAAATCCCCCTGGGCGTCCAGCATAAAATCAAAGCGGGCGTAATTCTTCAGGCGCAGGACCTGAAAAGCCTTTTCCGCCGCCCGGGCTATCTCTTCTGCCTTGTCTTTGGGAAGATCCGCGGGGCAGGTCTCCACAGCAGCGCCCGGCTGATACTTGCTCTTATAATCGTAAAAACCGCTCTTGGGAGCGATCTCAATGATCGGATAGGCCTTGCCGTCAATGACGCTTATCGCGAACTCCCTGCCCGTGATATACTGCTCAACGACGACCTCATTGTCATAGCGGAAGGCTTCCTTTAAAGCTGCCGCATACTCCTGGTCATTCCGGGCAATGACAACGCCTACGCTGGAACCCCCGCAGCAGGCCTTGACGATACAGGGATAGGGGACCTTATTCTCAGGCTCCCCGCCCTTTTTGAAGCGGATTCCTGCCGGGGTGGGCACGCCGCCCGCCACAAAAAGATCCTTTGTGATGCCCTTATCCATGCAGATAGCAGAGCTTACATAATCCGTACCCGTATAACGGATGCCGAAAAGCTCAAAGCAGGCCTGGATCTTGCCGTCCTCGCCATTTGCCCCGTGGAGGGCAAGAAATACCATATCCGCTGCCCGGCAGATATCGAGAACGTGAGGGCCGAAAAAGCTCTTCTCCCAGCCGGGTCTCATAGCCTTGACCCTGTCAAGATCCGGGGCGCTGTCCTTTATGGATTCTATTGCGGCCGTCCAGTCTGTATCGCTCTCAAAGACACCCTCCCAGTCATCGTGATCATAGCCCATGAAAACATCCAGAAGCACTGCCCTGTGTCCCTTGGATCTGAGCGCCTTGTATATGCCCATGCCGGATACAAATGAGACATCACGCTCCGTGCTGATCCCGCCTGCAAGTACTACGATATTCATAATATTCTCCATTCCGCCGCCGCAAAATGAGCGGCTGATCCTATTCTCTTTATTCTTCAGGCGCGGCATCCATAAAGACACCGCGCCTAAAATGCTAACAAGGCTTATCTTATCACAGGCAGGCCCTGCCTGCAATATCATCTTGCCCGTCCCTGCCCTGTCAGGGATCTATTTTGGGCATGTAATCGCCCAGATAATTCCCGGTCCGGCTTTCCCTGTCCAGGTGCTCCTCGTGAAGCCACCTGGACGCATGTTCAATATCCGCCTTCAGATCCCTGGCCGAGAGCAGGGCACAGCCTTCGCTCCTTATGATGACCTGTTCCGTGCCGTCGGATGTGGCCACGGTCACATTGTACCTGCGGCCCATGACATTGGCAGTCTTTTCAATATACTGGTCCGCCGTCTCCGCCTCCCTGGTAAATACGACGTCTATATTGTGCCAGCGGCCGGACTGGCCCGGGAATCCCTGGACCCGATAGGCGTCAAAGACCAGAATGATGTGAAGACCGGTCGTTCCCTGATAATCGGACAGGATGTCCTTCAGCTTGTCTCTGGCCGCTCCCATATCGTGCCGGGCCAGGTCCGCCAGATCCTCCCAGGAGAAAATGATATTATAGCCGTCCACAAGGAGAAAGTTTCCTTCTTTTTTCTTCTTGTTCGTCTTCTCCTTCCACACATATTCCTTTGGCGCGGCAGCCCGGATGACGGTGGATGTGTCGTGGAGCCTGCTCTTTACCGGCCCGTATGTCCTCTCAAATATCGCCTTCAGCTCATCCTCGCCGGCAGGCATCTGGCCGTCTGTCTTCTTATTTCGGCCTTTGGCCAGCCTGTCGGAGTATAGATTCCCCTCCTCAAGCTCTCCCTGGCCGCCGTCCGCCTCCGGGACCGAATCGTACCAGCTCAGGTCCTGCCCTGTCATGCCGGAGTAATCGGGAAGTCCCGCCCCCGGAAGATGCATATAGTGCTCTACTGCATACCAGGGCACCACAAAACCCGCTCCATGGGAACAGAAAACAGAATCCGGCGTATTCGCCAGATCGCTCTCCGGATCGTAATCTGCCTGCTCCCAGACTGTCTGCGGGTCATGGCAGGGAAAATATCCTGCCAGGCTGCAGGAGAGCCTGCCTCTTCCGCCCGTGTAGGAGGCGACATCTGTCTGGTAGCCCCTCATCTCTGACACAGGGGCCTGCCCAGTCAGGACTGAAAACTCATCCCCGCTTTCTTCCAGGCTGAACTTGCCGGAAAAACGCTCGATATCAGCCATAGCCCTGCCGATCTGGGCATTGGGCAGCTGAAGGGTAAAATTATACCAGGGCTCCAGAATAACAGACCTGGCCTTCATAAGTCCCTGGCGGACAGCCCGGTATGTCGCCTCCCGAAAGTCACCGCCGCCTGTGTGTTTTTCATGGGCCCGGCCGGCGATGAGAACGATATTCATGTCCGTGATGGGGGATCCGGTCAAAACGCCTCTGTGCATTTTCTCGCGCAGATGGGTCAGGATCAGATTCTGCCAGTTCCGGTCGAGCATGTTCAGGCTGCACTCTGTAGAAAATGTCAGTCCGCTTCCCGGTTCTGCCGGTTCCAGCCGCAGATGAACCTCGGCATAGTGCCTGAGAGGTTCAAAATGCCCCACGCCCTCAACGCTGTCCCGGATGGTCTCCTTATAGAGGATCTTTCCCTCGCCAAAATGGACTTCCAGCCCGAATCTGTCGGCGATCAGCTGGGCAAGGACCTGGGTCTGGATCTCTCCCATCAGCTGCACATGGATCTGGCCCGCATTCTCATCCCAGACAATATGAAGCTGAGGATCCTCCTCCTCCAGCTGTCGGAGCTGGATCAGAGCCTTATGTATGTCCGTTCCCGGGGGCAGCTCTATGTTGTAGGTCAGGACAGATTCAAGCAGGGGGAGAAGTCCGGACCCCTCGCAGCCAAATCCCTGGCCGGCTCTTGTCCCTGCCGGTCCCAGGACCGCGGCGATCTGACCCTGGGCCGCCTCCTGGACCGTCTCATACCTGTCTCCGCTGTAGAGGCGGATCTCACTGACCTTCTCCTCTCCCAGCAGGCCTCTTACCTTCAGGCTCCCGCCGGTGACCTTGAGAAATGTCAGTCTTTTGCCCGCCTCATCTCTTGCTATCTTATAAACTCTGGCTCCGAACTCTGCCTTATTCTCCGGCTCCTTCATAAGAGCTGCCAGAGCAGAGGCAAATTCATGAACCCCTGTCATCTTAAGGGCTGACCCAAAGAAGCAGGGAAAGGCCTTGCGGCCGGCGATCAGATCCCTGATCTGGCTGTCATCGATAAAATCATTTTCCAGAAAATATTCCATGGCCTGCTCATCGCACATGGCGAGCCTGTCGAAAAGTTCCCGGCAGTCGCCTCCCTGGCTGTAAGAGGTAAAATCGATGCAGTCATCGCCCAGAGACCTGCGGATATCCTCCATGAGGCTCTCTTTATCCGTGCCCGGCTGATCCATCTTGTTGATAAAGAGAAAGGCCGGCACCTGATACTGGCTAAGCAGCTTCCACAGGGTCCTTGTATGGCCCTGGACTCCGTCTGCTCCGCTGATCACAAGGATGGCGTAATCAAGGATCTGCAGAGTCCTCTCCATCTCGGCTGAAAAATCGGCATGGCCGGGTGTATCCACAAGGGTGACCGGCCGGCCGGACAGGCTGAGTCTTGCCTGCTTTGAAAATATGGTAATGCCCCTTTTCTTCTCCAGATCGTATGTATCCAGAAAAGCGTCCTGATTGTCGACTCTGCCAGGCTTTGAGATCTGGCCGCTCTCATAGAGAAGGCTCTCTGAAAGGGTGGTCTTGCCGGCGTCGACATGGGCTAATATTCCTATTACTGTATTGTTCATCATATCTTAATCCCGCTTATCTGATATTTTTATAGGAAACAAGGAGAAAGTGTGCTGAGTAAATTGTAAAAAGTATTTGAACTTTATGATTTTATATAGTATCATGGAAAGGCACTGGAGAGGTATCGAAGTGGTCATAACGGGGCTGACTCGAAATCAGTTTGAGAGCAATCTCACGTGGGTTCGAATCCCATCCTCTCCGCTTTTTTCAGGCTGCCGCATATCCCGCGGCAGCTTATTATTTCCCTTCTTATTCTTCTCTCCACATGCCGGACAGGAAGTACATAAGGGCCATCCAGGTATAGACCGGATAGAAATTTCCCTCCCCGTCCCTGCCATCCGCCAGCGTTCTGAGGGCCTGCTCCCGGTCCATGAGGACAAAACCGTCGAACTTCTCCGACCCGACAGCTCCTTCCTGGGTCAGGGCAGAGACAAGAGTCTGCTCATCGGGAACGTGGATCAGAGCGCAGACCAGAGCATTGCTCTCATCCGTCATGCCGGGCGTACTGAAGACAAAAGGATTCACAAGTTTTATCCTGTCATTTTCCCCCAGAGTAAGTCCCGTCTCCTCATGGATCTCCCTGGCCGCCGCCGTAAGGGCAGGGCTTTCCTCATCCATGTCCGCGGGATCGATCAGGCCGGCCGGCACGCTCAGAAGAAATCTTCCTGCCGGATAGCGGTATTCCCTGGAAAGAAGAATCCTGGGCTCCATCCCCTCTGTCAGGAGGATGACAAAGCAGCTGACAGCGTCGGGGATCATATTCCTGAACTCTTCCGGGTTCTTGACAGCTGCCAGTTCATCCGCCTGCCTCCGGCTGGCATCATAATAGTGTCTGCCGGGAGCATATTTCAGATCATAGACATGAAGGAACTTTGAATCAAAGAGAGGCTCCACGCAGTCCCTTTCTATTACAGGAGCCGGATTTTCCTTTTTATTTCCACTCATAAAATTCACCTTCCTCTAGTTTAACTTCCGTACAAATAAGCTTATCACATTTTTGCCATCCTGCAGATGACAAATTAAAAATGTGGTGATATTCTAGTCTTATATTTTTTTTACGGAGGATTTGCAATGAAAAGCCTTGGCAGGACAGCCGGCATTCTCTTCGCCGTTTCCGCGGTGATCTACGGTCTGCAGTTCATAATATTCAAAGATCCGGGGACGACAGCCTTTTACTTTTTGCAGGATATGGCTTTTATGCCCATCACCATCGCTATCGCCACGCTCGCGGTGGGCGAGCTGATGAATGAGCGGGAGAGGAAGGAGAAGATCCACAGGACCCGCATGCTGACCAGCTCATTCTTCACGGAGCTGGGCGCGCCCCTCATGGAGATCATGCTGTCATCCGCCCTTAACCGGGAGGAGCTGGAGGACATGGTGGGCGGGCATATCGAGAGTGTCATAGACGTACAGAAGCTTCAGAGCGTGATAAAGGATGTTCCTATCCGCTACGAGCTGCAGGAGGAGACATACACTCAGACAGCAGAGCTGATCAGTGAAAACCGCACCGGCATGCTGATCCTGGCCTCAAACCCTGTCGTTCTGGAGCACGAGCTTTTCACTGACATGCTCTGGGGCATCCTGCACATCATGGACGAACAGCGGCTCAGGGGATCTTATGATCAGCTGACAGAGGATGACATCTATCATCTGGGCAGTGACTTTGAGAAGGTCCTTCGCATGCTGCTGATCAACTGGGTAAGCAACGCCGAATATCTGCGCGAAACCTATCCGAATTTTTACGCCGCGGCCCGCTACAAGACAATAGACAAGGTAAGGAAAAGAAGGCAGGAGAATTAGATGGATATCCAGATCATACAGGTAACAGAAAAGACTTCTTATTTTGATTTTGCCGGCATCAGCATTCCCTTTTACCGGATGGGAGACGGGATCGTTCTTCTTGACAGCGGCTACCACTATATGGGTGAGCGGATCCGCGATTATCTGAAGGAAAATGGGCTCACTCTTCTGGGGATCATCCACTCCCACATCCACATAGACCATGTGAGCGGAGACGACGCCTTCCCTCTGGACGGGAGCATCCCCATATATGGCTGCCGGGATGCCATTCAGGAATCCTATGAGGAGCACAGCAAGCCTTCCGACCAGATGGCTACCCGCGTTTTTGATCCGGCAGATTTTCTAAAGCTCCTCGATCGGTTCAGAAGCTGCTTGTCAGATACAGGGGATGACGGCAGGGTTGAGATCGGCGGACAGATATTCCGGGTCCTTGAGATGCCCGGCCACTCAAAGTACCACCGGGCCATCATAACACCGGATGATGTCTGCTATGTGGGGGACGCCCTCATGTACGGCAAGACCCTGGAAAAGGCCAAGGCTCCCTACACATTTAACCTTGTGGATGACATCAGGTCGAAAAAAGAAATCGCCCGCCTGGACTGCCCTGCCTTCATAGCCGCCCACGAGGGACATTTTGGCAGAGACCGGCTGTCGGAAGTCGTCCGCGGCAATCTTGCCGTCTTCCAGAATATCCTTGACAATGTCCGCAAGCTGGAAGAAACAGAGCCCAGCCTGGAAAATATACAGGCCCAGCGCCGCCTTTTGGAGAATATAGGCATCCACACAAGAAAAAGCGTCTTCTGGCTGACAGAAACCGTCAGCCAGTACTTTGATTTTTATAAAAATTATGACGGCAGAAGCCTGATGGACGATATCATTTAGTCTGCCGCGCAGGAGACT
Organism: uncultured Eubacteriales bacterium; assembly: GCA_900314845.1. Classification (GTDB taxonomy): domain Bacteria; phylum Bacillota; class Clostridia; order Lachnospirales; family Lachnospiraceae; genus UBA2912. The sequence continues at coordinate 391 of OMWV01000062.1, read as the reverse complement.
TCAAAAGCGCGGATGAGAGGAAGCCAGCTCTGCGGCAGGCGTTTTCTGCACTCTTCTATAAGGTCTCCGGGCATCCCATAGTATGCCTCGGCTATAGAGGCTGCCATGCAGGTGATGGTATCGCAGTCTCCCCCCAGGGACACAGCCGTCCTGACCACATCCTCAAAGTCCTCCCCTTCCAGGAAGGCAGTGATGGCTTCCGGCACGGTCTCCTGGCAGCTGACCGCGTTCTGATAGAAGGGCCTGATCTGGTCACAGCTTCTGGACAGGTCATATTGAAAATTTTTCTCAATAAAGCCCCTGATCCCTTGGCTTAACAGTGATAAGGAACTAATTTACTTATCAACTGTTAGCTGACGGTTTCCGGGGTGCATACGGACAAATCCCGTCT